>UQNW01000007.1 GCA_900542495.1 uncultured Roseburia sp. | reverse complement strand
TGTAACGCGTCAAGTGCGATAGTGACTTGAACGAAGAGAAAGTCTGATGCGCCTTAAGACGCTGTCTAGTAGCAAGGGCTTATAGCCCGCATCTCGAGCCACCCCTTGTAGGGGTGGTCGCGACTCTGAATAACAATGAAAGTGTGGTCAGCGGTGCCAAAACGGTGCCATAATTAGTGTCTGCTGAACAAATTGAAAACACTTGATTTTACTGACTTTTACCAAATTTTCTGCTATAATAATTGCAAGGATTTTGAACGCACTTCGTAAACAGCTTTCATATGTGAAAAGGAATCTCCGGTATCTGGAACAGTTCATGAGTGAAGGATACGCCATGACAGGTAAGGACATCAACTTATATCTTACCATCATCAGGCTGTATGAGCCGCAACAGTATATGTATGATAACAGAGTCCATTCTGTGGAGCACCGAATTGTAAGTATTTCGCAGCCACTATAGAAACGCAGATGACATCTATCGCATTATCTGTATTCGTAACGAATCTGTTCAGGATTCTGAGATGAAAACTTTGCACTTTTTTGTATCAGTTCCAATTTTTGCATGATTGGAACTGATATAAGAGTCGGAAACTGCAAATAGTTGCTTAATCAGCAGACACTAAATATCTATGATGCAGATGGAAATGTTGTTTCCACAGAAACAATCACAGGCGATGATCTTGTTGGAACCCAGATGGGAGCTTTCATGAACTATAGCTGTGAAAAAGAAATTTCATTAGATGAAGGAACTTATCAGATTTCTCTGACAGCAACCGGAGACGGCAAATACGCAGAAGCCTCTGACGAGAGCGAGAAGCTTGACCTCGTAGTGGCAGCAGGAACAACCAGCGAAGGTTACACTTCCGGCTACACAGTAGAGGATGCAGGAGGCATGGGAATGGATGCTGCCCCGGCAGAATGGGAAAATGCAGGGGAACGAAGCTTGCGCAAAGAGTAGAGAGGCGCAAAACAGTATATGGTATTCTGGATGCGCTTATACTGATCGGGTTAGTGGTACTTGCAGTGTTTGAAAATATAAAAAATCCAGCGGCAGAAATTGGTATTATGCCATACGTCTGGCTGGCTGTATCCTGTATGGCAGCATCTGTGTGTTTTTATGTATGGGGAAATAACATGGATACATATAGAGCGAAAAAAAGAGGCTTTGACTCAAAGGAGATAATAGATTATCTTCTGGCAAATTACCGGAGCCGGAAGAAGATGAGTGCAGTAAACAATGCATTTTATCTTTTTATGTTTCTTTTAGAGGATGTAAAGAGTGGAAAAATGGAGCGGGCTGAAATGGCGCGTGAGCAGCTTCAGTTGCTTTTAAAAGGAATGGAAAACCAACAGGCAAAAACTTATTATTTTTTCAGTACAGCGATGGATTTTTTTGAGGGGAAGGACAGTTGGAGACTGGAACTGGAAAAATATAAGGTGATACCATTGCAAAATGCACCCCTGTCGGAGGAACAGATTGGGGATCTGTTTGAAAGAGGAGACAGGGAGGAGATATTGAATTCCATGGCGCAGTGGATTTACTATCTGGCAAAAAAAGTACCAGTAAAACCAGTTTTATTTTTACTGCTTGGAAGTCTGATCTTAAGCACAGGACTTTATATGGAAGTTGAAAAATTTCTTCCGGCAGGAACTTATTACAACTATGGATTTGCTACAGGAGCGGCAATTGTTCTTTTTTTAGGCTGGGTTATAATGCTTACCTGGATCACGGTGCTTATGTGTATGCTGGTAAAAGCCAGTCCTATGGCGAAATTCAGAAAAGGACTTTTGATCGTGTGCCTGATTTTGGAGTGGATTTTAGTGAATTTTCTGAGTCTGGGATCATTTGTGGGAGCGTATCATAGGGCAGAGGTGCACAGAACAGAGCAGCTGACACAGGCACAGGCATTCACAAAATTTGCAGAAACCTTAGAGAAAGATGAAAATATGAAGAATGAAGCCCAAAATGAAGAAAGTATAGAAAATCAGCAAAGTACAGAAAACCAGAATAGCACGGCGAATTCTTCACAGACCAGTCCAATTACAAAAGAGGAATTCGACCACTTTTCTGTGACAGCAGATGCATCTTCCGTAAAAAATTTTGACAGGTTTGATGATTTTGCAGAGACAATGGGAAAGGATTTTACCGGAACGTGGTATGATCCAGAAATGGGCGAAGCAATCCGGCTGACAAATCAAGGAGCCTATGTATACATTCCGTATCTTGAAATGTATGGAGATGAATGTTATGAATGGGAGCTGATCGATCGTTCTGACAGCGGACTTTGCCCGAAACTGGCGATTTACCATGGAGGGAGAGATGTAGGTGCGATTGTGTATTATGTTACAGGATGTACGGAAAATTATTTCTGGTGCAATGGTCAGGCACAGATTTTTTACCGACAGTAGGATTTCTTACAAAAACAACTCAATCACAAACACAACTGCGCAGCATGCAACGGACACCTGAAAAAGACTTGCACCAAACCATGCTGCTAGGATACCGACGACGAGTGCAACGGCACCGGCTACAGGGCTCTGTGTTGCTTCGACAATCGCAGGAAATGTCATGACAGCCAGCGTCACATATGGAACGTAATATAAAAAGGACTGGATAAACTGGTTTTTGATCGGTTTGCGGATCAGCGTCAAAGGCAAAACACGGATGGCATAAGATACAAGAGCCATCACGGCGATATAAATAAAATTATTATGTGTCATAGAAAACCTCACTTACGGAAGCATATTTATTATGCTTCCGTTTTCCTTGGAAACAAAATTGCAGCAGCAGAAGAAATCACAACGGTTAAAATAATTGTTCTTGTGCCGCTTGACATGGAAGAAACAACCGGGAGATAAGAACCGGCAAAGCTAAGTGCAAAGCTGATGGCGACAAGCGCAGCGACCACTTTATCTTTTCTTGCAGGCGGTATAATGATCGCAAGGAACATTCCGTAAAGTGCGACACTCAGGGCGCTAACCACCCGAAGCGGCAATACATTGCCAGCCATAATTCCGAGTGCGGTACCGACCGACCAGGCGGGCGCAGCCAGCATGATCGCTCCATACGTATAGAAAGGATTCAGATAGCCGGGGCGTGCAATGGTGATCCCAAACAATTCATCCGTCACATCATAGGCGATGATCAGCCGGTGAAAAAAAGGTGTTCCGGGTGCAAAACGCTGGGTGAGCGCACAACTCATCAGCAGATAGCGTGCATTGGAGATCAGTGTGATAATTGCGACTTCCAGATAGGTTGCATTTGCAGCGATCAGCGTAAATGCGGCGTACTCACCGGCAGAAGCATTGTTCAGTAAACTTGCAAGAAATCCCTGAAAGGCGGTTAAACCGGCATTTCTTGCGGCAATTCCAAGAGAAAACGATACCGCCAGATAGCCTAAAGCAATCGGAATACCGTCACGCATTCCCTCACAGAAAATTTTTCGGTTAAAAGCGTATACAGGACGCTCGTTGGTCATTTTTTTTGTTTCACTCATCTGTAAAACCTCGAATTTTTATGGTAAAAAGTAATAAATTTTGATAGCTGATTTTGGTTAAAATCACGGCTAACGTGTATTATAGCAATTATAAACAAATTAGTAAATGATAAAAAGTAAGCAAAAATTGGTATAAAAGATTAAATAATGTCAACCGGAATGATGAAAATGAGGTTTGCATTGCCTATGGTGAAATGATAAGATGGGATAAATAGCATGTACAAACAGGAGAGAAAACGATGGAATTATGGGATATTTATGATGCAGATAAAAAGCCGACAGGACGCACAATGAAGCGCAACGACTGGTGTTTAAAGGATGGCGAATATCATCTGACGGTGCTCGGTGTTGTGGCAAGACCGGATCAAACGTTTCTTATCACAAAGCGCGTCATGACAAAGGCATGGGCACCGGGCTGGTGGGAAGTATCCGGCGGCGCAGCACAGGCTGGCGAGGAGTCTTACGAGGCAGTCCTTCGGGAAGTGAAAGAGGAGACAGGACTGGATGCAGGAAATGCTGAGGGCGGCTATTTATTTACCTATAAGAGAGAAAATCCGGGTGAGGGTGACAATTATTTTGTGGACGTTTACCGTTTTGTCATGGATGTTGACGACAAAGACCTGCATCTTCAGACAGAGGAAACAGATGGCTACATGTTTGCAACACCAGACCAGATCAGGGAGTTTGCAGAGCAGGGGATTTTCTTGCATTACGACAGCATTAAGCAGGCGTTTGAAATGTGATCGCATGAGCAGAAGAAAAACATCAAAGATATAGTTTTGCGGATGGAATACTGAATGGAAAAGAGGCAGGGAAACTATGACAACGATACGAGTTGCAACAGAGGCAGATGCAGAGGAAATTCTTGCAATCTACGAAAAATATATTAAAGAGACAGCAATCACTTTTGAATATGACGTTCCTTCCATAGAAGAATTTCGTGGAAGAATCCGACATACATTGGAGCGATACCCGTATCTCGTTGCAGAAAAAAATGAAAAAATCGTTGGATATGCCTATGTCAGCCCGTTCAAGGAGCGGGCTGCCTATGACTGGGCGGTGGAGACTTCTATCTATGTGGATATGGAGCAGAAGCGCGGTGGAATCGGCAGAAGGCTTTATGAAGAGCTGGAAAATATTTTGAAGCAGCAGGGTATTTTAAACGTCAATGCCTGCATTGCTTATCCACAGGCGGAAGATGAATATCTGACGAAGGACAGCGTGCTGTTTCATGAAAAACTGGGTTATACGATGGTCGGAACTTTCCATCAGTGCGGTTATAAGTTCCACCGCTGGTATGACATGGTCTGGATGGAAAAATTCATCGGAGAGCATAGGGAAAATCAGCCGGATATCATTCTGTTTCCGGAGTTGAAGATGGAAAAGTAGTCCACGGTGGACTAGATTTTAGAAAGGAAAGTGATATGGAGAATATGACTTCTGTTCAAAAGAAACAAAAATTGATTGGAAAATATTTAAATATTGGAAATGCCGGGTTTCGTTCTATCAGAAATAGTGAATACGTTGATAAATCTGGTTTGATTGATTTTATGAATCGTTGTCTGAATACACCGCAAAAATTAATCTGTGTCAGCAGACCAAGACGGTTTGGAAAGTCATTTGCCACCAAAATGCTGTGTGCTTATTATAGCCGGGGATGTGATTCCAGAGACCTTTTTGCAGATTTGAAGATTGCAGAAGCAGCGTCATTTGAACAGAATCTGAATCAATATGATGTGATTTATCTCGATATCACGCTGTTTTTGTCAACTTTAAAGCAGAGTGATATGTTGGTAGCCCAGATAGAGCAGGAGATTATAGATGATCTTGCACAGTCTTATCCGGAAATAGCAGTGGAGCACAGATTGGTAGATTCTCTGTGTAAAATGAACCAGATTACGGGACGCAAATTAATATTGATTATTGATGAGTGGGATGCCATGTTCCGTGAGTGTAAAGGGGCAGATGAAATTCTGGATAATTACATTTTACTGCTCCGTTCCCTTTTCAAGAGCAGTCTGACAGATCAACTTTTTGCTGGCGTTTACATGACGGGTATTCTTCCAATAAAAAAATACGGACATGAATCTGCGGTCAGTGATTTTTATGAGTATTCCATGGTTGAGCCTAGACCATTGCAGGAATATATCGGTTTTACAACGGAGGAAGTAAAAAGTTTATGTCAAAAATATGACAAAGATTATATCATTATGCAGGAATGGTATGATGGTTATACCGTTGGAGGTGTTCACGTTTATAATCCGAAATCGGTGATGGAATCAATTTTGAGAGATAAATATAGCAGCTATTGGACTAAGACGGAAACATATGAGGCACTTCGCAATTATATTGACATGAATTTTGATGGCTTGAAAGATACTGTGGTTGATATGCTTGGCGGCGAAAAATGTGAAGTGGATACGGGATCTTTTCAGAATGATATGACTTCTATGAAAAGCAGGGACGATGTGCTTACTTTATTGATCCATCTCGGATATCTTGCTTATGATGAGGACACACGATGTGTTTCTATACCGAATGTGGAAATCAGGGAAGAGTTTATCCGTGCAATAAAAAATGGAAATCGTACTGAACTGATGAAGGCAGTACTACGTTCAGATTCAATATTGCAGGCAACTTGGGAAAAAGATGGAAGAAAAGTAGCTGAAATCGTGAACGAGATTCACAATGAGGATACTGCATCGGTGTTTTATAATAATGAGCAGGCTTTACGCAGTGTGATTAAGATGGCTTATCTAAGCAGCATGGATTATTATTCTAAAATGGAAGAAATTCCGGCGGGAAAAGGTGTGGCAGATATTCTTTTCTTTCCGAAAGCAGGAAGCCAGAAACCAGCACTCATTGTTGAACTAAAATGGAATCAGTCCGAACAGAAAGCACTTAATCAGATATTGGATAAAAAGTATACAAGTGTACTCAAAGGTTATCAGGGAGACGTCCTGTTGGTAGGAATTAACTATAATGAAAAATCGAAAGAACACGGGTGTGTGATTCAGGAGATGAAATAAGCACCGGGCAGCAATATCGTCATCCGATATTGCTGCCCATCTTTTTATTTTCAGGTAATCAATTCTTTTCTTTTCATATAATAATCATAGAAGATGAAATCCATATATCCCCATTTTACAATATAATTCCGATATTGTTTTTTATTTAATACAATTAATACTATAATTCCTATTGACATAGTAGGATAAAAGAACTATGATAAGCACTATAAATTTTGAAAGAGGAGGGGAACATCTTGAACTGGGAGTTTATTCTAAAATATTTACCGATGTACGAGAAAGCCGCCTGGTTGACGCTTCGCATTGGACTCCTCGGAATTGTTTTTGCAATTATTGTTGGATTTGTCTGTTCGACGATCCAGTATTATAAAGTGCCGGTACTTCGCCAGATCGTGGCGGTGTACATAGAACTCAGCAGAAATACACCATTGCTGGTACAGTTATTCTTTATTTACTATGGACTTCCGAAGATCGGAATCCAGACAAATGCGGAGGCATGTGGTGTTGCCGGACTTGCATTTTTAGGTGGAAGTTACATGGCAGAGGCTTTTCGAAGCGGATTGGAAGCAATCGAACCGATTCAGACGGAGAGTGCGTATAGCCTTGGCATGAACCGTTACCAGACCATGCGGTACATCATTTTACCACAGGCAATGTCCATCAGCGTTCCGGCATTTGTGGCAAATGTGATTTTCCTTTTGAAGGAAACGAGCGTGTTCAGTGCGATCAGCCTGATGGATCTGATGTTTACTGCAAAAGACCTGATCGGTCTTTATTACAAGACAACAGAGAGTTTATTCCTGCTTGTGGTTTTCTATCTGATCCTATTATTGCCGATTTCCGTTTTGGGCAGTCTGCTGGAAAGGAGGCTGCGTTATGCCGGATTTGGGGCTTGAGGTTTTATTAAAAGGAAGCAACATGCTGCGACTGCTCCAGGGACTCTGGGTAGCACTCCGTATCAGTCTGATCGCAGTTGTGATCAGTATTCCGTTAGGTTTATTGTTCGGCGTGCTGATGACAAGAAAAAATGTAGTGCTCAAGGCAATTTTCAGAGTGTATCTGGAATTTATCCGCATTATGCCGCAGTTGGTATTACTTTTCCTGTTTTACTTTAGTACGACGAGAACTTTTGGCTGGAATTTGTCGGGAGAGACAGCGTCCATCATCGTGTTTGTCCTGTGGGGCACCGCAGAGATGAGCGACCTTGTGCGGGGGGCACTGATCTCCATTCCAAAACATCAGTATGAGAGCAGTGCGGCGCTGGGACTTACCAAAATGCAGACTTATCTCTACGTTATCATTCCACAGGCCGTCAGGAGACTGATCCCGCTGTCCATCAACCTGATCACACGAATGATCAAGACGACCAGCCTGATCTTAATGATCGGTGTTGTCGAGGTGTTGAAGGTGGCACAGCAGATTATCGAGGCAAACCGGATGTCCAGCCCGAATGCAGCGTTTGGAATTTATCTGACCGTATTTTTATTGTATTTTATCGCATGCTGGCCAATCAGTATGCTTGCAAAATATCTGGAAAGGAAATGGAGGTGATCTTTCTTGGAACAGACATTGTTATCTATAGAACATTTGAAAAAAAGTTATGATGATAACCTGATTCTGGATGATATCAATCTGGAAGTACATCAGGGAGAGGTCATCGTCCTTGTCGGTCCGAGCGGCTGTGGAAAAAGTACGATGCTTCGATGTATCAACGCTCTGGAACCAATTCAGGGCGGCGAGATCAAATTAAATGGTGAAAAAATAGATCCGAAGAACAAAAACATCGCAGAGCTTCGCCAGAAGATTGGAATGGTATTCCAGAGCTATGAGTTATTTCCGCATTTGACGGTGCTTGACAACATTTTACTGGCACCAATGAAAGTACAGAAGCGGAAAAAAGAGGAAGCCGAAAAGGAAGCAATGGCGCTTTTGGAGCGGGTTGGTCTTGCTGAGAAAGCGAAAAGCTATCCGAGGCAGCTTTCCGGTGGACAGAAACAGCGTGTCGCAATCGTGAGAGCACTTTGTATGCACCCGGAAATTTTACTTTTCGATGAAGTGACTGCGGCGCTGGATCCGGAGATGGTAAGAGAGGTTTTGGATGTAATGCTAGACCTTGCTTCCCAGGGGCGCACAATGATGATCGTCACACATGAGATGCAGTTCGCAAAAGCAGTGGCAGACCGTGTGATATTTTTAAATGGCGGAAAGATCGTGGAGGAGGGAACTCCGGAAGAGTTCTTCGAACATCCAAAGACCGACCGCGCAAAACAGTTTTTGAATACGTTTGAATTTCATGAGGCAAAGACTCATGTGAAATAGCAAGAAGAAGGAGCATTTATTATGAAGAAATGGAACAGGATTTTGGCAGCAGTATTAACACTTTCACTTACGGCAGGTCTGACCGCATGCGGCGGCAGCACAAGTGATGCAAACGCAAATAATGCAAGTGCGGCAGACGAGGGAACAGCATCCAATGGAAGCAGCGAAGTTTACCGTACTTTGGATGAGATCAAAGAGAGCGGTACGATCAATATCGGCGTTTTCTCCGACAAAAATCCATTTGGATATGTAGATGAAAATGGTGAGTATCAGGGATACGATATTTATTTTGCAAACAGACTTGGCGAGGATCTTGGAGTGGATGTGAACTTCGTATCCACAGAGGCGGCAAACAGAATCGAATATTTGCAGACAGGAAAAGTGGATATCATTCTTGCAAACTTTACCGTGACTGACGAGCGTGCGGAGGAAGTTGACTTTGCACTTCCTTATATGAATGTGGCGCTTGGTGTGGTATCCCCTGACAGTAAAGTGATCGAGAGCCTTGATGACTGGGATTCCAATGACCAGATGATCGTTATCTCAGGAACAACGGCAGAGACTTACATGATCGACAACTACCCGGATATCCCATTACAGAAATATGATTCCTATGCAACTGCGAAGAATGCTCTGGAAAATGGAAGCGGTGCTGCATGGGTAAACGATAACACCGAGGTTATCGCATATGCACTTCAGAACACCGGTTACACGGTAGGGATTCCTTCCCTTGGAAGTAATGATACGATTGCTCCGGCAGTTTCTAAAGGAAATACAACCTTGCTTGACTGGATCAATGACGAAATTAAGACTTTAGGTGAGGAACAGTTCTTCCATGCTGATTATGAAGCTACTTTAGTAGACACATATGGCAGTGACTATGAGGAAAGTCTTGTTGTAGAAGGCGGAGTGACAAAATAAATTTAAATACACAGACTGCTGTGCCGTGACGATGAAAAATCGGGCGGTGCAGCAGTTTTTTATGTAATAGGAAACTTCGTTTCCATTACATAAAAAAGCTCCGCGAGGATCGCACTGCGGCGGATAAGAAGTATGTCGCATATTGCGACCCGCCGCAGGCGGAGAATCTCGCAAGCAAGATTCTTTTTTATGTAAATAAAAATGAAGATTGAGAATGCAAAATCTATATAGTAAGATAGAAAAAATGACAGTGTTCTTGGAGGAAAAAATAATGTTAAATATCGCAATCTGCGATGATGATGATCTGATTGCACATCAAATGGAAAGTGTCTTACATAATATTGGCAACGAGGAAAATGTGAAAATAGATACCGATGTTTTCTATAGTGGAAATGATCTGGTAAGAGAAATATCTTCAGGGAAAAAGTTTGACCTGATATATATGGATATTCAGATGGAAAATGGAGATGGAATCACTGCGGCGAAAAACATTCGTAAAAAAGATGAAGATGTGATGATTATTTTTATTTCCAGCTATGACAGATACGTCATGGAATTATTTCACTTAGATGTGTTTTCCTTTATCAGAAAACCGATAGACCGGGATTCGTTCGTACAGATATTTTTAGAAGCAAACCAGAGAATTTGCAGTAGAAATCATTTCTTTTCGTTTAAATATAAAAGTCAGGAATACAAAGTTTTGTGCAAAGAGATTCTATATTTTGAAAGCAAAGCAAGACAAATAAATATACATGTCAGAGATGGAAATAAATATGTGTTTAATGGAAAATTATCAGAGGTAGAAAAAGGACTTAGCAGTGGAAAAGTAACATTTCTAAGGATTCATCAGTCTTATCTTGTCAATTATCTTTTGATCAAATCAAGATCAAAATCTAATGTAACATTGATAAACGGAGAAGTGTTGCCGATTAGTGAAGACCGGCAGAAAGAATTTAGTAAAGAATATGGCAGACTGTTAAGAGGTGAAATCTATGTGTAATGTGGGAAATATAATCTTAAATTCTGTTTTGACATTCGCAAGTGTCTGGATAGTAAGAAAATTTTTAGATACATTTTATGAAAAGAAGCGTTGGAATGTATTATCTGTAAGTGTATGGTCCATATATATTATTTTTCAAGGATATGTCCAGTTTCACAGTGGTGATGCGTCAACTTTAACTACGATTGTAAATGTGTTGCTGTGTATCATGATTTCAGCAATTTCCTATTATGGTTTTGGAAAAAATAATATATTTTTACTTACGTTCTTTTGGGCAGTATGGGCATTGGTAGAAATGATTATTTTTTTCTTTTTAAATTTATTTTGTCTCGAACAAAGAGATTTTAATATGATAGGAAGTATTATATCAAAAATAATCATGCTGATAGGAACATACATTTTGTCTTTTGTATGGAAGAAAAGGGAAAACAGCCTGATTCCGGTAAAATATTATATCGTCTTTTTCTTTGTATCAATCGGCAGTATTTACATTGCAGCAGCGGTGTTCTTTTCAGAAAATAATACAGTGACTGCTATGATAGTTTTCAGCATATTATTACTGTTCAATATGATTATCCTTGAGGTTTATTCAAAAATTACGGAAAAAACTATGCTCGAAAAGGAAAAAACGGTATATGAGCAGCAAATTCATATGATGACTAATAATACAAAAGAACAAAAAAAGTTAATGGAAGATTTTCACAGAGAACGCCATGATCTGATAAATAAATTAATTGTACTAAAAAACGAAATAGAGCATGGAGAGAAAGAAAATGTTATTCGTGAAATCGACAAAATAATCGAGAATAATCATACAGAAAATTATATTTCTGACAGTGGAAATCAGGTGATAGATGCACTGCTCAACACCAAATATTCGATTGCCAAAGAGAATGGAATACAGTTTCTTTTAAAAATTTTTATACCGGAAGAACTGCCGGTAAATCAGTGTGATCTGGGGGTAGTATTAGGAAATGCGCTCGATAATGCGATAGAAGCCACAGAAAAATGCAACGAAAATAATAAGAATATTGAAATAGCAATGGGAATCAAAAAGCAGTCATTGGTTCTTGTTATAAAAAATCCGTATGAAGGAAGTTTGAAACAGGACAAATCAGGAAAATTAATTTCAACCAAAAATGATTTCCGCAGACACGGATATGGTATAAGTTCCATTCAAAAAGTTGCGGACAAATATGGTGGAGATGTAATAATCGAGACGCAGGATGGAAAATTTGTTCTGACAGTTATGATGAATATAGGGGATTTTTAACAGTTAGATACGTAAATTTGACAGATGATAAAATGAAAGAAAAAAAGTTTTAAAATCATTAGAGTATTATGAAGTAGACGAAGGAGAAATACATAATGAAAAAAACGGATACAATGATGCTCCTTACATCCATTTTAAAATAATTGATTGGATAATTCGAATTTATGGTAAATAGTCTTATGTTTGGAACGAAGATTGGAAAATTATTAAAAAATAGTGGAAAAAAAGAAAGAATACAATTCTGGTTTGCTTCAATGGTGACTGTGACAGCAACTTTATTGTATACCATGTTTGCTTTTGGACTGAGTGATATAACCAATGACAGCTTAAGCAAAAATGACGTACAGCAGTTACAGGGCGTGTTGTCCTCTGTAATTTTGATATCAATTATTGCAGTTATGTTTTTTCAATGGATATTGGCAACACAGCTGCAAAATTTATTTAATATTAGAAAACACTTTACAGAAGCATTATTATTGATGGGAACACCGCATAAAAAAATCGTAAAGATATATGTTTCAGAATTGGTACAGGTTCATGTATCGGCAACTTTGATCGGATGTGTTATTGGAAGCAGCATTTATATTGTTGTTGCAAATGTCTTGCAGATTGAAGAGCGATATGTTCCGGTTCATATATATCTTATTTGTGTTTTGATCGGAATACTATTGAATTCTTATACAATTGGAAGCAATTTATATAAATTGTTCCGGGGGAATATTGTAGAAAAGATCAGGAACGGCAATGATTATATAAAAACAAATAAAATAAACGTTAAAGGAGTATTAGTCAGAATTTGCATAGCAGCTATTTTGGTAATTCTTATGCAATACATCAGTGTGACGTCTACAGTGCGGCAGATTGTGGAACTTTCAAAGATTTGTAATATTCTGGCAGGTATGATTCTGTTTGATCCGATTGCAAGAGGAGTATATCAGCTCCTTTATTATATGACTAAATTTATGAAAAGTAAGGATGCTTTTCTGTCTGTCGTAATGTCCAAAAGTTATTTTAGAAAAGTAAAAATTACATGTATGTTTTTGATTTTAAGTTGTACACTTTTTGTTGGTTTGCATTCGCTGTTTCGTATGGTTCGTGTATCTGGGGAAAATATTGTTGATAAAAATATAGGGTATGCGTATGTTTTAGATAAAAAAGATATAGAAGTTAATGATAGAGAATCGGATTCAGATACATATTATGGACTAAAAATAAAATCAAAAACCGAAAGTGGAAGTAATGTATTTGTAAGTGGAATTGATAGTTTATATGTAAATCATTTTGAAAAAATTAATGTTGTGAAAGGAAGTGAGGAGGGGCTGAACAAGGTTCTTAATGAGAATGCCAATTCTATTTTAATGCCTGAGATTTTTGCAGCACCAAGTGATATTGGAAAGACAATAAAAATAAACATGGAAGGAAAAATGTATGATTTTATTGTTGCAGGTCTTTATTATTCCAATGATTTTAGTGAGTTAAATTGCTTTGTCAATATAAATTATTTGAAAGACACATTACATATTGGAAGCAATGAACATAATATAGTTTTTTTCAATGAAGGAAATAGCGTTTTTGATAAGAATTTACTTACAAAAGCAGATATTATGAGGAAGAGCAGAGAAAGAGCGGTAAGTGGAACCGAGATAGTGGAAGCAATCACATATCTGCTGATAACATGTGCTGTGATTTCACTGTTTATTTATTATTCGTTCATTGCAAAAAGCAATGAAAAAGATATCCTGAGATTTCAGGCAATGGGAATGCCATATTTGCAAATTATTAAAATCTATATTTGGAATGCAGTTTTTCCAATTATAATTTCTGGTATATTTTTACTTCCAATCACTAAAAAATTTACATATATATGTTTGTATGTAATGTTATCACCGTATTATTTTGTTGGAGTGAAGTACAGCGGAATATATTCTGAAATAGTTCTATTATTGTTATTTTCGCTAATATCAATAGCAGTTCAAATGTTTTATATTCTGAGATTAAAAGATAGAAAGAATTTTATTGAGGAACTTAGAAATCCTGGAATGTAGCACAAGGAGAAATAATGAAGAAAGAAATAATAAGAATTAATAATCTGAGTTACAAAGTCAAAGATGGTGATGAAGAAAAAATGTTGCTAAATAATATTAGCATCTCATTTGAGATGCCGGAGATTATTACCATATCAGGACCATCAGGTTCCGGAAAAACAACATTTTTATATGCAATTTCAGGGATGTTAGACAATTTAAAGGGTGAAATATACATAGAAGAAAAAAATATTTTAGCTTGCACAAAAAAAGAAAGAGAAAAAATACGCTTAAATGATATTAGCATTATTTTTCAAAATTTAAATTTATTTTCATTTATGAATGTTGAAGATAATATATTGCTTCCTTATTATATTAAGGAGCGAACGGTGAATGAGAAAACATGTCAATTAATGAATGAATATCTAACTATTATGAATTTAGCGGGAATAAATAAACGAGATATTCACTCATTATCAGGTGGAGAGCAACAGAGAGTGGCGATTGTCAGATCCATATTAGATTCAACAAAAATAATTTTGTGTGATGAACCAACTGCCAGTCTGGATAGGAAAAATACAGAAATATTCATGAAGACACTTGTGGATATTACGCAAAAAAGAAATGTGGCAGTTATGATCGTAACGCATGATGAAAACGTTGTGAAATATGGCACGGCAAAATATTATATGGAAGATGGAAAAATAAGAAAATATGAGTAGTACTCAACCTTGTCACTCTGTTGTGCTGCTACTGCATAGGCTGCACTGAGCGTCTGATAGAAAAACATGTATTTTTGTATGTGGAAAGGTTTAGGAAGAGATGAAAATACCGAAATTCAAAGTTCAAATGAAAGTTATATTGATGATTACAACCACTATTATAGCTGTTTTTTTAATCCGATTATTATTAATGGGTGGTCTGGTAAAACTGCTTTCATTCGATAGCCAGAGAACTGAAGTATATAAAGATACAGATATCACGCATTACCAGTGGTACATTGGAAAGAATGCTAAGAAAGAATATGCTGATAAATGGGGAATGGATGAAAGCATTTTTCCAGAAAGTATTACAGATAACATGGATGTACTGGATTATAAAATGGTTTACTATAATCCGTGGGACGCACAGTATTTAAGTTATTTGGTCGTCGAATATGATGATAAGAGTTATGAGGAAGAGATACAGAGATTGGAGCAATATGATTCAAAAGAATATAAAGGATATTTTGGAACGAGAGGTTTTCGGGATAAGTACCGTCTTTTGGCGATAGAGGTTGATCCGTATTATGGATTGATATATGCGCTGGGAGAAGAAAATAATCAGATTATTTATGTGGAATTGATTTTCTGTAATTATTTTTATGATATAGATTATCAAAATGAAATCGACATACAATATTTACCAATTGGATTTGATGCGACACCGGATAATGAATATCGTCAAAAGAGGCTGAATCCATAGAGGACAGCCTTGTTGTAGAAGATGGAATAACAGAATAAACTACACACACACTGCTGTGCCGGGACTATCCTCAGCAGATTGGATATCGTACTCCTGAAGCAGCCCTGGATAAGATTTCTTTTTCCTTCGGTCATTGGTTTTGGTTTGTAAACTTCTTTTTTTCTGTTTGCCATAATAAAAGGCCTCCTATGATTTTAATATTTTATCATAGAAGACCTAATTTACAGAGATTTTTTCACAGGCTCTAGAAGATAATTATTCTATAATTTGCGCAGATGAGCTTTATCCGTATGAGTAGATTGACCTTTGAAAGAAATAGAAAAAGAACGTCTACATATGTTATTTAGATGTTCAAAGGTGTGGTAATTTTACAAAAAGTTTTTATTCATAATGATAGACTATATACAAAAGGAATTTATTGATAATGGAAAAATTAAAGATAGTAATTATATTATTGGGATTGATATGGTTTTCAGGTTGCGGATATATAAAGCAAACAAATATTGAAAGTAAAGATATAGCATTCTCAGAGGAAGAAACGACAAGTATACAAAGTGATTATGAAAATTATATAGGTACATGGTCAGAGGAAGGAAAATCTCATGAAAGTATTATATATGAGGGAGGTACAGAATTTTCGGTAGAAATCACATCAGATAATGAACTAAACGGATATTTGTATTCGCAACAGGAAATTAGCGGTCGGTTTGCAGAGATAGATATTATATGCCGCATTGAAGATGGGGAGTGTTATTATCCTTTTTCAGATGATGGATGGGGAAATAGTGGAATATTATATATTCAGTTTGAAACAAATGTGATTAAAATCAGTGTACAAGATTTTGTGATGGGGGAATCTAACACAAGTGGATTTGGAATAGATAGAACATATATATTATCAAAAGAAGAAGCGAATCAAAATAGTACAGAATATGATGGCGAACAAAAGGAACAATTATTACAATACAGTGTTGATTGGTCAGAAGATCAGATTTTAGATGAAATTGAAAAAAGAGCTGTTTATTTAAATAGGTGTTCTTATTATGAAGAAGTGTTAGATTTTTTAGAAAATGATAGAGAAGTACGAGATATATCTATGTACATAAATCCATTGTACTATACTGACACAGAATACTATAATGAGGACAGTTTTTCAGGCGTTCCTTCTCTGATAATACATCTTGCTAAAAATGAGATATATGCGCGTCATGGATATATTTTTAAAGATGAAAATTTGAAAAACTATTTTATGGGACAATTATGGTATATTCCATCTGTAAAAGCAGAGGAATTTGATGATAGTGTATTTAGTGATATTGAAAAAAGGAATCTTGAACTGCTTAATAGACTGGATACTTATAAAAAATAAACATCACATATTTAAGAGAACGAGGAAAAATTTTTCTGTAAAGTAATCTAAAAAAGTTCTTCGGTGATAAAATAAAGATTATTTCGTGTATGTAAAAAAATGAAAACATACCGGATTTTTGAAACAATTGAAGATATATATGGTTTTGAAGCAGCATAAAGTTACACTTCCCATGTAAACGATAAGATACTGCCATCAGATTGTAGATTGACAGAACCAACCATTCGAATCTTAGCATTTCCTAGCAAGCATTATAGAGAATATATGTTGTGTTGAACATCTTTTTCGAAGTTAAGTGCTTATGAGGAGATGATGGCTCACATGGAGTATCATCTCCTTATATGCTATTCTTTCAAGGCACTTTTAAGGTGTGTTGATGCCAAAACCGGTTAGACCAGCATCATTTATAGGACGTGTTAACTGCTGGACACCGGATAATGAATATCATCAAAAGAGGCTGAATCAATAGAGGACAGCCTTGTTGTAGAAGATGGAATAACAGAATAAACTAAACACAGACTGCTGTGCCGTGACGACGTAAAATCGTGTGGTGCAGCAGTTTTTTGTTCACAAAACATTGACGGAACCCCACAAAGAAGGTAATATTTTACCGAAAGAAAACTTGATAATTGTAAGGAAAATCATAGAGAAAGGTCATAGCATGGGCATTACAATAGAAGAATTAAAAAAACTTGATAAAAACACTTATCAGATTATTGATATCCGGGACGAGAACGAGGTCGCCCACGGAGCGATTCCGGGAGCGGTAGCGACACCGGCAGATTCCATCGAAGGAAATGAGAACATTGATTTTTCAAAAAAATTAGTGATCTGCTGCAGCCGTGGACGTTTCAGCGTGGAAGTTGCCGAAGGACTGGAAGAGAAAGGAATGGATGCGGTAAGTCTGGAAGGCGGATATATTGCATGGCTTCTGGATGCGATGAAGCAGGAGGAAGAGGTAGACATCTGCAAGGATGTGGAACTTTCCATCCGTAAAAAGTTCCGTAAGAGCATCTGGTGCAAATTCACAAAAGCAATAAATCAGTATGAGCTTGTCAAACCGGGTGACCGCATTGCGGTCTGTATTTCCGGTGGAAAAGATTCCATGCTTATGGCAAAGCTTTTTCAGGAATTAAAAATTCACAACAAATTCGATTTTGAGGTGAAGTTTCTGGTCATGGATCCGGGATACAGTCCGGCAAACCGAAAAGTGATCGAGGAAAACGCCAGAAAACTCAATATTCCGATCACAATTTTTGAATCGGATATTTTTGATTCTGTATACAATATTGAAAAATCACCGTGCTACCTGTGTGCGCGGATGAGACGCGGACATTTATATCATTTTGCACAGGAGCTTGGATGCAATAAAATCGCACTCGGACATCATTATGATGATGTGATCGAGACGATCCTCATGGGTATGCTTTACGGAGCACAGATCCAGACGATGATGCCAAAACTTCACAGCACCAATTTTGAGGGAATGGAACTGATCCGTCCGCTTTATCTTGTGCGTGAGGACGATATCAAGGCATGGCGTGACTATAATGGACTTCATTTTATCCAGTGTGCATGCAAGTTTACAGACACCTGTACCACCTGCAATAACGAGGAAAATCGTTCGAAACGTGTGGAGATCAAGGAACTGATCAAAAAATTAAAAGAAGTCAACCAGTACGTGGAAGGCAATATTTTCAAGAGTGTGGAAAATGTGAATCTGGAAACGGTTGTTGCCTATAAAAAGGACGGCGTAAAACATCATTTTCTCGATGATTATGATACAAAAAAGTAAGCAGAAGAAATCTATTAGCAAAAAATGAAAAAATATTGATTTTGGCTAATAGAGAAAAGATGATTTGAAAAGAAATGAAGAGGCTGTGATAGTCTCTTCATTTTTTTGGTACAAATTCGATTTTTAAAGTCATATCCATTGCATCTGCCAGACGTTTTAAGGTCAAAATGGATGGATTGGCGTTACCACGTTCCAGTTTGCTGATATCGCTCTGATAGATTCCCGTTTTTTCGGAGAGTTGTTTTTGTGTCAGCATGGCATATTCTCTTGCTCTTGCAAGGCTGGAAGCAAGTGCGAGGGATGGGTCAACAGATTCAATACGAATAAATACACCATCTTCCCAGATCGTTTCAGAATCTAAGTCCAGATCATCACTCCAGGACACACCATAGCCGCCGGTATCTGCATGAACTTTCGATGCGAGGGATGGATCATTGATAATTTCCTGAAATTGTGGAAGAATGGAAAGCATTTTCCGCAGGTCATATTGAATTACTTCACCACCTATAAAAATTGCCTGAAGAATATTCTGATCAATCATCGATACACTTTGCACTCTGTGAGCCATAGGATGCACCTCCTTCGAATTTTAATGATGTAAAGTTTTGTGTTTCCCACATATCATACAGCTTTTCTCTATAATTTGAAATAAATAGTTTGATTAATTTTTGTTCTTTGGAAGGAATATCGCCTTCATACATTTCACCGCTTTCAATTGAAAATAGTCCTGAATAATCACCGTAAATTGCATGGATATGTGGCGGATTGTGTTCTTTTTGGCGCAGGTACATTTTTATTGTTATTCCAAAGAAACGTGCAATGACGGGCATATAATTCCTTCTTTCATATTTTTTATATATTATATAGGATATATCCTATATAATCAAGATGTTTTACAAATTTTTAATATTCATTTTAGAAAAAATAGGGTATGATGTACACAGGAATTTTAGACAGAGAAAAGAATAATTCTCTGATTTTTCCACATAATAACTCCAAAGTGAAATAACAGCATTGGAGGAAAAATATTAAATGAAAGCCACAGGGATTGTACGCAGAATAGATGATCTGGGAAGAATTGTAGTTCCGAAAGAAATTCGGAGAACCTTAAGGATCCGGGAGGGCGATCCTTTGGAAATATTTACCGACCGGGAGGGCGAGATCATTCTGAAAAAGTATTCGCCAATCGGGGAGCTGAGCCAGTTTGCGGGAGAGTATGCGGAAAGTCTGGCGCAGACAACCGGACATCTGGTATTGATCACGGACTGCGACCATGTTGTGACGGCATCCGGTACCGGCAAGAAAGAATATGAGGGCAAGCCGATCAGCAAACAGCTGGAAGACGCCATCAGCGAACGGAAAAATTTTCTCGCAAGCAGAAATGATGCGGAGTTTGTCAAGGTGACATTAGATGATGCCGGAGAATTCGGACAGCAGGCGCTCAGCACGATCATCTGTGAGGGGGATGCGATCGGAGCCGTTATTTTATATGAAAAAGACGAGAAATCCAGAATGACAGAGACGGAGAGCAAGCTTGCGATCGCAGCAGCTGGTTTCCTGGGAAAACAGATGGAACAATAGAAGCCGCTGGAATGATTACGGAAAATGAGGACAAAGCATGAAGTTTATGCATATTTCAGACGTGCATCTCGGTGTAAAACCGGATGCAGGCAAAGCATGGAGTGAAAAAAGAGCACAGGATATCTGGGATTCTTTTGCAGAAATGATCGAGATTGCGGCAGAAGAATCCCCGGATTTTTTGCTGATTTCAGGTGATCTTTTTCACAAACAGCCATTGAAAAGAGAATTGAAGGAAGTCTGTGGTCTGTTTGCACGCATACCGCAGACGAAAGTGCTTCTTATGGCAGGAAACCACGATTACATACAGCAAAATTCTTTTTACAGGACATGTGAGTGGCCGGAAAATGTCTGTTTCTTCCCGCGCGAGGAAGTAATGTGTTTTGATTTCCCGGAGCAGAATACGACGGTTTATGGTCTGAGCTATTGGCATCGTGAGATCCGGCAGGCTTTGTACGATGAAGTTTTTCCGAAAAATACGGACAGAATTAATATTCTGCTCGCACATGGAGGCGATGAGCGGCATATTCCTTTTTCGGTGGAAAAGATTCTGCGGCATGGATTTGATTATATGGCAGCGGGACACATTCACAAAGGTGGGCAGCTTGTGCAGGGCAGGGCGGTCATGGCGGGCGCACTGGAGCCGACAGACTGTAATGATACCGGTGCG
This sequence comes from uncultured Roseburia sp., assembly GCA_900542495.1. Taxonomy (GTDB): domain Bacteria; phylum Bacillota; class Clostridia; order Lachnospirales; family Lachnospiraceae; genus Roseburia. The sequence goes on along the minus strand of UQNW01000007.1, from coordinate 125,226 downwards.
CACGGATACTGGATAGGAGACATCGGCAAAACGTATTGTGAGGTATCTTTTTATCCGGTGCGAAAGTGTGAGTACTGCCACGAAGCGGTGGAGGTGACGCCGGGGACGACCGGATATGATGTCACGCAGCAGATAAAAGAACTGTTGGCAGAACGTCCGGCTTATCAGTATTTTCGGATTTGTTTACAGGGATACAAAGATCCGGACGTGATATTCGATCTTAATAAATTGTCGAATCTGGAACGGATCGTGGATGTGACAGAGCAGCTTCGACCGGATTATGACTATGATAAACTGCTGGCTGAACATGAAAATTCCCTGTTGGGAGCTTATATTGCAGCCATGCAGAAAAAAAGGCAGGATCCGGTTGCAGCGAAAGCATTGGAATACGGCGTTAGCGCATTGTTGGGGCATGAGATATGCAGATAAAGGAAGCAGACATTTTTCAGTTTGGAAAGCTACAGAACAAAAACATATCCTTTGAACCGGGGATGAATGTCATATATGGAAAAAATGAGGCGGGAAAATCGACATTGCACAGCTTTTTATGTGCGATGCTTTTTGGCATGGAAAAAGGAAGGGGCAGGAGTTCTGTCACAGATGCCTACAGTCAGTATGAACCGTGGCATGCACCATCGTTTTATACGGGTGCACTAAAGTTTACGGTTGGACAGCAGAAGTTTTATCTGGAACGCAATTTCTATTCCAAAGAGAAAACCGATTATCTGAGGAATGAGCTGGATGGGGAGGAACTGTCGGTCGGTTTTGGGGATCTGACCATGCTTTTGGGTGGTGTCAGCAAAGACAGTTATGCCAGTACCTACGATATCACGCAGGCGGGAGCCGCAACCGGAAATCAGATGATAAAAATTCTTGCGGAATACCTGACAAAGGCTTCGGACGGTTCTGACAGTGGCGTGACGGTTACGGAGGCAGCAGCTTCCCTTGCAGCGAGACGGCGTGAACTGCAGCAGGAACAGAAAAAAGCCACAGAGGAGCGCGAAGCAGAACTTGAGACACTGAAACTTAAGAAAAATCTCTTAGAGCGCGAATGTGAAGAAATACGTGCTTCGATAGCAAAGTATGAAGCTTCCGGGAACACAAAGAATCCGATGGAACCAGAGAAAAACAGTGCGATGGCAGATAACCAGTCTGAGATACATCCAGACACACAAGAGGATATTGCGCAAAAAGATGGCAAGACAAAGAAAACAAATTCGGATTTCTCAGAAAAATCCGGTTATCTTGCAGCAGGGATTATCGTTATTATTGCAATTGTGTTATTATTTTTGAAAGTTTACATAACTCCAACAATTTTCTGGATTTGGGAGACTGTAGCTGTTGTGCTGGCATTATTTTTTGCAATCCGGCAATATGAAAAAAATAAATATCACGCAATAAGCCGGAACTTATCAACACAGTCGGAACGACTGCAAGAACTTAACAATCAGGAAACCGCTGACGCGCAGATACAGCAGGACAGGCAGTTGGCAGACCGCATGTTAGCCGAGTGGAAGGAGTCTTTGCAGGAAAAAGAAAACCGGCTCTTTAATCTGGAAGAGGAATTAGCAAATAAAAGTGTTTGTAGTGCGGCAGAGCGGGAAAGGGAGCAGGACATTCAGGCATTGGAGCTTGCGGCGCAGGAAATCACAAGGATTTCCCAATCTTTTTATGAGGATATGCAGGATGAACTGAATGCGGAGATTTCCAGATATGTGTCCTTATTTACCGCAGGAGCTTATGACAGTGTAAGGCTCGATGAACAGGGACAATTGCAGATTCTTACGGAGGGAAAAGAGGTCAGACCGCAGTTGTTAAGCCGTGGAACGTTAGAACAGATTTACCTTGCGCTGCGCATTGCAGTTGGAAAAGTTGTGACGAGGGAAGAACCACTGCCAATCCTGTTAGACGAAGCATTTGCAATGTATGACGACGAGCGGTTGGAGCAGACGCTGCGCTCGCTTTCTGGATTCGAAAATCAAATATTTATTTTCACATGTCAGACGAGGGAAGCGGAACTGTTATCGAAAATGAACATAGATTATCATTTGATCTGTTTATAGAAATTGGAGTAGATAATTGTGAAACTTAGATTTTCGTTGTGAATGCTGTGAAAATGTGACAAAATTTTCGTTTTCTTTAAGTTTCACAATTATCGATTGAATTAAAGAAATAGACAAAATTCTCCGATATTTACACTATACAAATGATTTTATAGGCAATTGCGAAACTCATAGAAAGTGTAAGAGGAGTTGTGGAAATGTGACAAAAGCTTGAGAAGACACTAGGGAGCGGTCGGTACTTAGAAGGCAGGAATGACCTTAGGTTATGACTGGCTTCTTAGTACCGTTACCAGCGACATGTAGCGAAAGCGTGTCTTCGAAAATTTTGTTACATTTTCACAGCGTTCATAACATAAATTAGAGTTTCGCAATTATCTAACATAATCTTTTACAGGGGGAGCGAGCTTATGTCAATTGCAATCAGAGCGAACCAGAATGGTGCAGAGCAGGCGGCAACGCAGAAATCCGCAGAGAAAAACGGGCGCCAGAATATTGTAAAGTCGGTCAATGCGGGTGGAATTGTGCAGAAGAATAATATACAAAGCCAGATCGAAGCGCGCAGAAACAACGCGAAAAAACAGGCGTTAAAAGTAGTCAGTGATGCATGGAAGTGGGATAATCAATCTGCAAAAGACATTGAGGATATGCAGGGGTTGAAGCAGAGCAAGGTATCGGAGATGAACGATATGTGGGCAAAGATGAAAGACATTGAGAATACGAAAAAGTCTTTGCAGGATGAGTATGGGGTATCGGATGATTCCAAGGAGCAGAAAGATTTAGAGCTTTTAGAAAAGTATCAGAATAACATAAACGGTTCTTCTTATGATGAATTTTCAGATGAGGAGATTGCAAGATTAAAGGAATTACAGAATGCGCCGCTGACGGAATATCAGAAAAAGGTTTTGCGTTTAAACAGCATGAAAGGTCAGGTCAGTGTCGAGGCAGAGCGCAAACAGTATGAAGTGAATGCGCTGACGGCGTCTATTTCGGATGCCACGTTAGAGCAGTTAAAATCAAGAGACATGGAAAAAGCTTCGGATGCCGCAGACGAGATCATGGATTCTGCCAACAAAGAAATCCTTGGAATGTTGATCGAGGAAGGCAAAAACAATGTCGATGACAAGATCGAGGAAGAAAAAGAGAAGGCGGAGGAAGCGGCAGACAAGAAAGAAGAGCAGGACGAGCAGGTCAAAGAGGCGAAAGAAAAGCGGAAAAATCAGGAGGAGATCCTTGAGGGGCAGCAGAGCGCAGATGAACTTGAGCAGGATGTTTCCATGCAGAAACAGAACTTAAGCAAAATGGACGAGGCACAGAAAAATATCCAGAAAATCCTCAAAGAGAAGAATCTGGTCAATGAAGATCTGAAAGGAATCGAGATTGACCTGAATTTTTAAAGGATACATCATGCATATCCGTGGAGAAATCTGGAAAGATTAATAACAGAATCGTTCTGTGGTAAGGCACAATTGTGGTGCCAGCCACGGACAGAAACACAGAGCCGGAAAGGAGTGCATGATGTCAAAAACAAAAAGAAAGAAAAAACATCGCCTGTTCTGGCATTTTTTCCGCATACAGCTTGTGCTCCTTGTGCTTGTGCTCGGAGCAGCAGCCTACTATTTTTACGGTGGCTACGGAAAAGAAGTCGATGCATTAAAGCAGGAGGCAGCGCGCCTTGTCCGGCAGTCGGATGAAAATACCTTTAAAACAAATCAGACGAGCATTGTCTATGCGGCAGACGGCAGCGTCATTTCCACATTAAAAGGGGAAAAAGACTCTTACTATGTTTCCATTGAGGAGATGCCGGTGGATGCAGTGACAGCAATCGTCAGTATCGAGGATAAAAAGTTTTTCAGACACCATGGAATTGATTACCGCGCACTGCTCCGTGCAGTGAAGGCAATGGTACAAAATGGTGAAGTCAAACAGGGTGGAAGTACGATCACCATGCAGCTGGCCCGGAATATTTTTCTGTCACAGGAAAAAACATGGCAGCGAAAAGTGGAAGAGATGTATATCGCAACGGAACTCGAAAAGAAATATTCCAAGAACGAGATATTAGAGTTTTATTTGAATAACATTTATTTTGGAAACGGATACTATGGGATTCAATCTGCGGCGAGAGGTTACTTTGACAGTGATGTGCAAAATCTCTCTCTGTCCCAGATTGCTTTTTTGTGTGCAATTCCGAATAACCCGACACTTTATGATCCGGTGACAAATAAAGACAACGCGGTAGCGAGACGTGACCGTATTTTAAAAAATATGTTAGATGACGGTAAAATCTCGCAGATGGACTATGCACAGGCGGTCACAGAACAGATTACATTAAACCGTCCGCAGGCGCTTGCGAAAAATGATTATGTTGAGACATACACATACTACTGCGCAACAAGAGCGTTGATGCTGCAGCAGGGATTTGTTTTTCATGAGGATTTTAAGACGGATGAGGAACAGCAGGCGTATGAGGACACCTACAATTCCCTTTATAATGAATGTCAGAAAAAGCTTTATACCGGTGGCTACCGGATTTACACCTCGATTGATCTGTCGTTGCAGGAGGAATTGCAGCAGTCGGTGGATGATACGTTATCCGGTTATACCAGTGTAAATGAGGAGGGTGTTTATGAATTACAGGCTTCCGCAGTCTGTATCGATAACGATAATGGTTATGTGCGCGCAATCGTAGGTGGGCGCAGTCAGGATTTTCCGGGCTATACGTTAAACCGCGCTTATCAGAGTTTCCGGCAGCCGGGTAGTGCGATAAAACCGCTGACCGTGTATACACCGGGTTTTGAGCAGAATTATACACCGGATACAATTGTAGTTGATGAACCGATCGAGAACGGACCGAAGAATGCGAATGGCACATATCTTGGGGAGATCACCGTCCGCACTGCGGTGGAAAAATCGGTCAATACGATCGCATGGAAGTTATATGACCAGATCACGCCGGATAAAGGATTGGCGTACTTAAAAGAGATGAATTTTTCCAAGATCAGCCCATCTGATTACCGATTAGCGACTGCACTAGGCGGTTTTACGAACGGAGTTTCCGCATTAGAAATGGCGTCTGGCTTTGCGACAATCGAGAATGACGGATATTACCGGACACCGACCTGCATTGTGAAAATTTTAAATGGCGATGGTGAAGTTTTATATCAGGAAGATGAGGAGTCGACACTTATATATAAGAAAAATGCAGCGCGTATGATGACGGATGTGTTAAAGGGAGTTATCACAACTGGAACAGGAAAAGGTTTGGGACTTGGTGATATGCCATGCGCCGGCAAGACCGGAACAACGAATGATCATAAGGACGGCTGGTTTGTCGGCTATACCCGGTATTATACTACGAGTGTCTGGGTTGGCTATGATATGCCAAGAAAATTACAGGAATTAATGGGTAACACTTATCCGGGAAAAATCTGGCAGTCGTTTATGAACAAAGCGCACGAAGGATTGGAGCCACTCGACTTTTTACCATATGCCAAAATTTCGGATGATCTGCTCCAGCAGCAGGAAGATGAAAACTCGCTTTCGCAGGACAATGAAAGTGAACAGCCGGGAGAAAACGAACTCCAGCAGCCGGAACAGGAGGACAACCAACCTCAACAGCCGGAAGATGCTGAAAATTCAAACAGCGACAACACACCACAGCAGAATCCAGAGGATGAAACAATCCAGCAGCCAGAAATAAATCCTGTGTTGACAGAGAATGAGAAGCAGGAGTAAGAATCCTCATTTTCAAGCCAAAATTGCCATAGAATACAATTGACAGATAAAATTGGAAACGTTATCATAAGGGTAATGTGAGCGGAACTATGAAGGCTTCATAGACGCAAAAATATATGGATTAGGGAGAAAAATCATGAAGAAATACGCATTTGGAGTTGACATTGGGGGAACTACCTGCAAGATTGGATTCTTTGACACCAACGGAACACTGTTAGACAAATGGGAGATCAAGACCAACACAGAGAATAACGGTGAGTCGATCCTTTCTGACGTTGCAAAAGCAGTAGATAACAAGCTTGCGCAGGAAGCAATCAGCAAAGATGAGGTACAGGGAATCGGAATCGGTGTTCCTGGACCTGTTGACAGTCAGGGTGTGGTACACCGCTGTGTAAACCTCGGCTGGGGCGTGGTAAACGTTGCAGAGGAGTTAGGCAACCTTACCGGACTTAAGATCGAAGTCGGTAATGACGCGAACGTTGCAGCTTTAGGTGAGATGTGGCAGGGCGGAGCCAAAGGCTCAAAGGATGTTATCATGGTCACACTTGGAACCGGAGTCGGCGGTGGAATTATCGTTGACGGAAAAGTGGTTGCAGGATTTAACGGAGCCGGTGGAGAGATCGGACATATCACTGTGAACAATGATGAGATCGAAGCTTGTAACTGTGGACAGTACGGATGCTTAGAGCAGTACACATCTGCAACAGGAATCGTTCGTCTTGCAAAGAGAAAGCTTGCAAAATCCTCAGAGGAGACAACAATCCGTGAGATTGCCAACCTTACAGCAAAAGATGTATTTGATGCAGCAAAAGCAGGAGATGCAATTGCAATCGGACTGGTAGATGAAGTATGTGAGATCTTAGGCTCCACACTTTCCAATATCGCCTGCGTTGTCAATCCGGAGATCATCGTGATCGGCGGTGGCGTTTCCAAAGCAGGAGACATCTTATTAGATAATATCAAAAAACATTTTGTTGAGACATCCTTCATGGCATGCCGTGATACTAAGTTTGCATTGGCAGGACTTGGTAATGACGCTGGTATGTATGGATGTGTTGAGATGCTGTTGGATTAGAAGATTTGTTACCATTGTCACAGCGGATACGGTTGGATTGTTATAAATAATGAGAAACTGTCGTTTTTGGAATTGTGAATCACAAAAACGGCAGTTTTTTTGTTTGCAGGAAATATCCGACCACTTACCATTTTATTTTTACCGCTTACAGAAAATGTGTTTACTTATGAAAAAAGGTTCGATAGTATATAGGAAGTTACAGAAAGGCATGGGTATTTATGATGAATGAACAAACGTATAAAGTCCTTCCGGTCATCCGCCGGTTGATGACAAACTTATTTGAGCGTGATAAAAAGCAGCTTCCGCGTATTCTTGTATACACGGCCGTGGCGGGAATCTATCCGTTTCTGGCGGTGTTCCTTCCGAAAATCGCAATCGGTATTCTGGAGCAGGAGAACACGGCAGCAGCACAGCAGCTCATCGCAGCCATGTGTATTTATCTTTGCATTGCGGGTGTGCTCGGCTATGCAATGAGCCGTCTGCAGCACATCATCGAATCCAGAAACATGCGTATGCGTATCCACTACATAGGAGACATTAACGCAAAAACCATGAAAATGGATTATAAGTACGTGGAAGACGCTTCCTTCTGGGAAAAAAATGAGTGTGCGATGAATTCCTGCAACAACAATCAGGAAGGCATAGAGGGAATGCTGAACCATTTGTATAAAATCCCGGCAAATGTTGTGACAATTCTCGGAATGGTCATTTTAGCGGCTGGTTTAAGTCCTGTGATCCTCGTGGCGCTGATTGCTCATGTGTTTGTCACAATGTGGGTTTCGAGACAAAACCACAACTACCGTTATGCGAGAAAAGAGGAGCTGGCAAAGCAGAACCGGAAAATCAATTATTATTACAGGACAACACATGATTTTACGTTTGGAAAAGATATCAGGATCTACAATTTCAGAGATCGTATTTTGAAAAACTATGAGGCAGAGATTGATACACTTGTGACACTTGTAAAAAAACTGGAACGACATGAATATTTGCTCAGTCTGGCAGGAATCGCAACACTGCTTATCACCAATCTTCTGATGTATGGAATTTTAATTTATCAGACACTGCATGGCATGCCGATCAGCAGTTTTACCATGTACATTTCCCTCATCACAACGCTGCTTTCCTCTATGTTAAAGCTTGGTGAGGATACCGCTTTTCTGCAAAATGAGGGACAGTATGTAGGCGATGCCTTCCGGCTGATGGACGAGCAGCTTACCGATACAGATAAGGAAAAAATTGCGATCACAGATACTTTGGAAATTGTATTTGACCATGTTGATTTCAAATATCCGGGCAGCGAAGTCTTTGTATACAAGGATCTGAATTTTACGATACATAAAGGAGAAAGGCTTGCGATTGTCGGCGTGAACGGCGCAGGAAAAACAACGCTGGTGAAGCTGATGACAGGTCTTTACGAGCCAACGGCAGGGCATATCTACATCAATGGAACAGACAGCACAAAATTCAGAAAAGAAGATTTATATAGTCTTTATTCCGCAGTTTTTCAGGATGTCAATGTGCTTGCAGTTCCAATTCGTGAAAATGTGGCTGGAACAGACAAAAACGTGGATGATGCGAGGGTACAGGAAGCATTGGAAAAGGTTGGACTATGGAACAAGGTAAAAGGCTTTTCAAAAGGCTTAGACCAGATGATGTTAAAGATAGTTGACGAGAATGGAACAGATTTTTCCGGTGGAGAGAGACAAAAACTGTCGATTGCCCGCGGACTGTACAAGGATGCCCCGATGGTCATTATGGACGAGCCGACAGCGGCACTGGATGCGCTTGCGGAGGCAGAAATCTATGAGAGCTTTGGCAATATGGTAAAAGGAAAGACTGCCGTTTATATTTCACATCGTCTTGCCAGCACGAAGTTCTGTGACAAAATTGCTCTGTTCGACAGAGACGGACTGAAAGAATATGGAACACACGAGGAACTGATGAACAAAAAAGGGGAATATTATCATATGTTTACCGTGCAGGGAAAATATTATCAGGAAAATTCCAGCATGGCAGGATAAATAACTTTATTTTAGAGAGCGTGAGAAAATGAAAAAATTAACAAGTTTTTTAAAGCTGGCGTGGCAGGTGTCACCCGATTATATTGTGATATTGGTTCTGCAATCTGTGACGACTGCGGCAAAGCTTTGGCTGAATATTATTCTGCCTAAATTTTTGATCGATGAGCTGCTTGGAGCAAAAGAGATACAGATGATCCTGCTTTTTGGAGCACTTATCATTGCAAATAATGTGGGAATGACCTGGCTAGAAAAGCTGTATAAGCGTCTGACAGAAGTGAAAAAAGAGGCAATGCGGCGCAGAATGACAGAGCGCATGGCAGAGAAAATTATGAATCTGGAATATTCTTATCTGGAAGATCCGTATTATCTGGACTTAAAAGAGCGGGCAGTATTTGCTGTTGACAACCAGAATGCGATCGCAAACATTGTAACCTGCGTATCGAAAGTTTTCTCCGGAGCAGTGACACTGATCGGGCTTTTAGCAATTATCGTTACATTGGGACCGGTCATGATTCTGGTGCTTGTGGCGGGGATCACTGTTATTTTGATTTTGTATAAAGGAATGTCCGATATGCTTGTTAAGGTGACGGAGAGCGTCATACCGATCAACCGCAAATTCAATTATTATTTAAATCTTGGAGCGGATAAACAGTATCAGAAAGACATTCGTTTATATCAGATGCAGGATATGATCATAAAAAAGACCGCAGAATTTACAGATGAAACCTGTGACCTGTTTGATGAGATGTATAAAAAAGAGGGAAGGGTTATGGGTGGAATTAATGTGGTCAACGATGCGATCGCTGCAGTCTGCTATGTGTATGTGGGACTGCGCACTTTGTCAGACCGTTTTGGAAGCAGAATTTCTATCGGTTCACTGACCATGTATGTATCTGCGGCAGTTAATTTTTCCACTTCGGTTGTAGAATTTGGAACTGCGGTCGTAGAGATGCTGCAGGTATTGTCTTTCTTAGATCCATATCTGGAATTTATGAAATTGAAGGAGGAGACAGTCGAGAGCGGAAAAGAGAAATTTGCCGGTCCGGTGGAGACAATAGAATTTTCCAATGTCACATTTACTTATCCGAAAGCAGAGAAAGCGGTATTAAAAAATATTACGTTCTCGATTCAAAAAGGAGAAAGAATCTCAATCGTCGGTTTGAATGGTGCAGGAAAATCGACGCTGGTGAAGCTGATCTGCCGGATGTATAAGGCTGACAGCGGCGAGATCAGGATTAATGGAAAAAATATTTATGACTATGATTATATGTCCTATATGAAGGCAATTTCCGCAGTATTTCAGGATTACAGACTTTTTAACTTCACGATAGCAGAAAATATCTCCTGTCAGGAAAAAAATGTAGATACGGAAAAAATTAACCGACTGATCGATGAGGTAGGACTTCGTGAAAAAATTGACAATTTAAAAGACGGAATCAACAGCCGTTTTGGAAAAGAGTATGAGGAAGACGGAATCGAGATGTCCGGTGGTGAAGGACAGAAGGTTGCAATTGCAAGAGCACTCTATAAGGAGGCTTCACTTGTGATTCTTGACGAGCCTGCAAGTGCCTTAGATCCGATTGCAGAGGCAGAGATTTATGAAAAATTCAACAGCCTTGTGGAAGATAAGACAGCCATTTACATTTCCCACCGGATGTCCTCCGCGGTATTCTGTGACCGCATTTTGATCATCGACGGTGGAACGGTTGCAGATTTTGACACCCACGAGAACCTGATGAAAAAGACTGACAGCCTATATTACAAGCTGTTTCACTCACAGGCAGAGAATTACAGGGTGGAAATGGCATAGAAAAATTATAAAATGAAATTGGAGAAGATAAATGAGTGACAAGATAGTTGTCTGCATCGGAAAGGGCGGACAGAGAGATATGGCAGAGTCCTTTGCAAAGCGGACAGGTGTGCCAATATTAGATAAGCCGGGAGAGAATCTGACCGTTCTATTTGATGCAAAAGGCGTTTCGCTGACCGGGTACGGACTGACTTATCAGGGAGATTTTGAAGGCATGCTCCACCGGGTAAGTGACGGCAGACTTGCGCATGAAATGCTTGTGCGTGCAGCGAAGACAACAGAGACAGATTTGAAAGGAATTGATGCGACTGCCGGAATGGGTGAGGATGCTTTTTTACTTGCCGCCTATGGATATGATATGACATTGTATGAACAGAATCCGGTAGTGGCGGTATTATTAAAAGACGCCCTGCGCCGTGCAAAAAAACATCCGCAGTTAAAAGAGATCGCAGCCCGTATGAAGCTGGTCGAAGGAAACAGTGTGGAGGAGTTAAAAACCCGCGTGGATGCGGTAGATCTGATCTATCTTGATCCGATGTTTCCTGGCAGACAAAAGTCTGGACTCATCAATAAAAAACTGCAATTGATCCAGAAACTTGAGCCGCCGTGCTCGGATGAGGTCGAATTATTTGAGGCGGCGATTCAGGTAAAGCCTTCCAAGATTATTGTAAAACGCCCGCTGAAAAGTCCGTTTCTTGCAGGTAAAAATCCAACCTATGAGCTGAAAGGAAAAGCAATCCGGTATGATTGCTATGCGGTGTAAAAAAGTTTTGGATATTTTTTTACTTTTTTATTCCGTTTTGGCGAGGTGGCTTATGCCTCAGGCTGACTACCAACTAATTTTCTCCATAAAAATAATGTCGTTTTTAAAAGAAAATCAGCACTATTTTAGATAAGCTTCATACTTTTTCCCTTTCAACCGTCTTCTTTCTATGTTATCCTATAACTATCGCGTTAATAAAAAGCGCCCAAATAATGGAGGTTTTTACATGGAGAAGAAAACAGCGTTCAAAGATCTTTCGAAAAAAGCAAAGGTTCAATATATCTGGGATTATTACCGCTGGCATATCATTGTTGCCATTTGTCTTGTGGCATTTGTGATTTCAATGATCGTGCATTATGCTACTTATAAAGAAAGTGCCTTAGACATTGTAATGGTTAATACTCTCAATCCTTATGAAGAAAGTATTTCTTCCACGGATGAGTTTTTCCAGCAGGAGAAATTTACAGATAAAGAAGAAATTTCGGTGGATACCTCTATCACTTTTTCTGAGGATGACAACTATTCCACGAATTATTACAGTGACCAGAAGCTGACATTAAAACTTTCTGTTGGTGGAGCTGACATACTTTTTGCACCGGAATTTGTGTTCCAGCAATACGCGGATGCCGGAAGCATGATGCCGCTTACTGATTTTCTGACAGAGGCTGAATTGGCGCTATATCAGGATGCAATCATCTATGCCACAGATTCCGAAACAGGCGAAACGCTTCCGTGTGGTCTGAAGCTTACCGACAACCAATGGCTTTCGGACAATGGCTATTATACCGGAACGGTCTATCTCGGCATTGCTTATGCGACAGACAACAAAGATAATGCTGTTGATTTCTTTCATTATGTTTTAAACTAAAAAGTAGTCATTCAATGCATAGAATACGCTTTGAATAATATGGAAAATACAAAATAAATATTGTAGCTAACCTACGCAAGTGTGATTTTTCACACTTGTTTTTTTGTGAAAAATTACGATAGCAAAAAAATAAGGAAACCATTGATTTTTCAAGGTTTCCTCATAAAAAGAAAAAAGCGGGTGATGGGGTGCTAGGTGCCAGTGGCACCTGCTTAGCATCGACCGAAGCGGAGCGGAGACCGAACCGCAGGTTCGATTCACATCACCATCATAGATTGAAAATAAGCAACAAAAAAAGCGGGTGATGGGAATCGAACCCACGTATCCAGCTTGGAAGGCTGGTGTTCTACCATTGAACTACACCCGCATAATGCCCAGTTCCGGAATCGAACCAGAGACACAAGGATTTTCAGTCCTTTGCTCTACCAACTGAGCTAACTGGGCTTGTTGCTCACAACAAAGTTTATTTTAAAGGAACGAACCTTTATTGTCAAGAAAAAAATGAAATTTGCGAAAAGACAATTTGCAGAAAAGTAAAGGAGTATGTTCGCACCTGAATTATATTAGCATGTACCTGAGCAGCGGAGTGCCCAGGTACTGTCTAAATAGTCTCCATTACTTTTACAAATACGGCAGAATATCTTCGCAGTAGCAGCGCAGCACCTCGCCGACACTCCATGCCTGTGCATAGCAGCCGCGAGGATTATGAGGTGCATTTCCGTCAAAAATCTCGGAGATAGAACCGATACAGCCGGAGTCCGTGAGGTGTTTTCGAACAGGCTCTAACATAGAAAGTGCATTTGCAGCAGCCTCGGCAGAATAGTGGTTCACCTTCATATAGGCACTGAAAAATCCTCCGAGCAAAAATCCCCAGGCGGTTCCCTGGTGATAAGCGGCATCTCTTTTTGCGAGCGCACCGCAGTAAATTCCGTGATAATCCGGGTGATCAGGGGAGAGGGAGCGCAGTCCGCAGCCAACAAACAATTCTTTTTCCACAAGGGAGACGACCGCTTTCTCCTGATCCTCAGAGAGCAGGGAAAATGGAAGGGATACCGCATAAATCTGGTTTGGTCGGATGTGGTCATCCGGCTCGTCACCGTCTACAACGTCGAAAAGACACTGGTGGGAGGCATCCCAGAATTTCTGGTTGAAAGAATCTTTTACCTGTGCGGCGCGGCTTTCATAAGCAGAAGCATCTTCGCCAAATTTTTCACAAAGAGATTCCATAATTTTTAAGGCGTTATACCAGAGTGCATTGATCTCTACCGGTTTTCCGTGACGCGGCGTTGCAACCCAGTCGCCGACGCGGACGTCCATCCACGTAATCTGGTCTAAGCCGCTGCCGGCATGGATCAGTCCGTCATCTTCCATATAAATGCTAAAGTCAGTGCCGTTTTCATAAGCAGCGATGATCTCTTTTAAATGAGGAAAAATCTGTTCTTTTACAAAAGATTCAGCCTCCTTGCACGGATTGTAATTCAGGTACTGATATACTGCGTAAAAATACCAGAGGGAGGCGTCCACGGTATTGTAAAGTGGCGGCATATTGTCATCCGGGAACATATTCGGTACGATCCCGTGATGAATGTATTTTGCAAAAGTCAGAAGGATTTCTTCCGCTTCTTTAAAACGCTTCGTGCACAGCGTCAGCCCGGTAAAAGCAATCATAGTGTCCCTGCCCCAGTCGGTAAACCACGGAAGTCCGGCGAGAACCGTCATCATTTTCGTGGATTCGCGGTAAGTCAGAAACTGGTCGCTGGCGAGGACAAGCTGATTCGCAAAGGAATCCTGATATCCGGCATTTTTAAAAAGGTTTTCGTGGTAAGCAGCATTTTCCTCTAAAATAGCAAAGGCTTCCTCAGAGGAAATATTGTCAGGGCGTTCCGTAACAACACCGATACTGCATAAGACAGAAAGCCGTTTCGTGGTGTTTGCGGGAACGGTGACGGTAAGATCAACCGGGCAGTAATGGCTGTCAAGTCCGGCGGTCTCCAGGTCTACCTCGATCTGTAGCTGCATATCCGTATCGAAAACCATTTCGCGCTTCGAGAAAGTTCCCTCACTCACCTGAAAACGAATGGCAATGTCCTTATTTTTTTCCGGGACAAGATAAAATGTGTTTTTCTCCGCAAATGTGTCAAAATGCAGTGTGTCAGGGGTGCTGCTCTCGCTGTGCTCGCGGTAGTTAAAAAGCGGAGTCAGGGTAAAAGTACAGTCACTGTTTCCGGCGTTCAGCTCATAAGCGACGGCACAGACATTTTCCTTTCTTTTCAAAGTGATATGTTTCTGAAAAGAAAAATCGTCTGCCTGATAGCGGTAGTGCACGCTTCCGTCGTAAGAAAAATCGGTAAGATATTTCTGACCCTCTGTATAGGCGGTTTTCCCGGAAGTGAGATGCTGTGAGGTTTCGAAGGATATTTTTTTGCCATTTGCCACGACAGCTTCATTGATCTTGGAAAAAACGAGATAGCGTTCGATCGGCGCATGAAGGCTTGCAATAAGATAGCCCTGATGCGTGCGGCTGTGCGCGCCGATCAGGGAGCTTCCGGCGTATCCGCCAATGCCGTTTGTGAGCGCCCATTCGCGCCTGATCCCTTCGCGGAATGTTTCCCAGTCTTTTTGGGTATACTGATATGTGATCATTTGAGTTCCTCCTAAACGAAAAAATGCGAAAATTTTTATAAACTTATTTTACATGATAAAAATGAAGTTGTATAGACAAAAAAAATCATATATAATGAATGTTACGGGTCACTGAAACGAAGTATAGCAGTGACCGTTCAAAGCTTTGGTTTGGAGGAAATTTATTATGCAGGAAAAATTAGTTATTGTTCCGAAAAAAACTACCAGTGGACATAAAGCAGGGATGATCATTTTCTTTGCGCTGACTTGTCTTAGTTTAGTTTGCTGTATGTTTGTGACACCGATTATTTTTCTGGTGCCAACCATTTTATTTGGAGTAATCTGGTATCTGTTCGCATTTCGCAGTGAAGTGGAATACGAATATACATATTATGATGGGGATTTAAAGTTTGCAAAGATCAAGAACAAATGCAAGAGAAAGAAAATTGCCTATCTTAGTATGGAAGATGTACTGACGATCGCACCGAAAGGGGACCGCAGCATTTACAAATATGAAAACGATAAATCGGTTGCCTATAAGAATATTGCATCCGGCGATGCAGATGCAAAGGTTTATGAAGCTGTCTGCAAGGGCGAGAATGGAATTACAAGATACGAATTTGAGCCTGACGAGGATATGTTGGATGCCATTATGGTAAAATATCCGAGAAGCGTGATAAAGTAATCGCAGATTACTTTGCAAAAAATACTGTGGCGTATAGCTGCGCAGTGGAGGAATTATGTTAGAGTTAAAAAACATCACCTATGAAGTAGATGATAATAACGAGAATAAAGAGATTTTGAAAAATGTCAGTGTTACGATCGACGATCATTTCGTGGCGATCACCGGACCAAACGGCGGCGGAAAATCAACACTTGCCAAGATGATCGCAGGAATTATCCGGCCGACAAGCGGACAGATCCTGTTAGACGGAGAGGACATCACGGATCTGGATATCACAGAGCGTGCAAAAAAAGGAATCAGTTTCGCATTTCAGCAGCCGGTTCATTTCAAGGGACTGACGGTAAAAGATCTTATTACGATCGCAGCCGGCAAGGAGATGAGTGTCAATGAGATCTGTGATATTTTATCAGAGGTAGGTCTTTGCGCAAGAGAATACATTGACCGTGAGATCAACGGAAGCCTTTCCGGTGGTGAGTTGAAGCGTATCGAGATCGCTATGATCACAGCGAGAGGAACAAAACTTTCCATTTTTGATGAGCCGGAGGCAGGAATCGACCTTTGGAGTTTTAACAGCCTGATCAAAGTGTTTGAAAAAATGAGAGACGAGATCAACGGAACAATCCTGATCATTTCTCATCAGGAGCGTATTCTTGACATTGCGGACAAGATTATTGTGATCGCAGACGGACAGGTGCGCAAGGTCGGAACAAAAGAGGAAGTGCTGCCGGAACTTTTGAACACGGCACAGACTTGTCAGACTCTGATCGATAAAGCATAAGTTATATCATAACAACGAATTACATTTGTAATAAAATGTTTTTAAAGAATGGAAGCTGTAAACAGGCAGCAGGAAAATGAGGAAGAAACATGGATTTAGTACAGAAAAATTTATTAGAGCAGGTGGCTGGACTGCATGAGATTCCGGAGGGAGCATACAATATCCGCGCCAATGGGAAAAAAGCGGCACGAAACACCACTGCCAATATTGATATTGTCTCAAAAGAGGACAAGGACGGAATCGACATCATCATCAAACCGGGAACGGTCAATGAGAGCGTTCATATTCCGGTTGTCTTAAGTGAAAGTGGATTTCAGGAATGTGTATACAATGACTTTTATATTGGCGAGGGCGCAGATGTCACAATCGTTGCAGGATGCGGAATCCACAACTGCGGAGTCGACACTTCAAAGCATGAGGGAATCCATACCTTTTATTTAGAGAAAAATGCAAAAGTAAAATACATTGAGCGTCATTATGGCGAAGGCGACGGAAATGGTGAGAACATTATGAATCCACAGACCATTGTGCATTTAAAAGAAGGCGCCCATATGGAAATGGAGACAACCCAGATCAAGGGAATCGATTCGACAGTCCGTATCACTAAGGGCGATCTTGCGGACGGAGCTTCTTTAGAAGTGCATGAGAAGATCATGACGCACGGAAAACAGTATGCCAAAACAGATTTTGCAATTGATATGAATGGTAAAGACTGTAGCTGCAATCTGGTTTCACGTTCTGTCGCAAAGGGCGAATCTAAACAGGAGTTTTTCTCCATTATGAATGGAAACGCTGCCTGTGCGGGACACAGTGAATGTGACGCTATTATTATGGATCATGGCTGTGTGACAGCAAGCCCGCAGCTTACCGCGAATAATATTGATGCGAATCTCATTCATGAGGCAGCCATAGGCAAGATTGCAGGTGAGCAGTTAATCAAACTTATGACACTTGGACTTACGGAAAAAGAAGCCGAGGAGCAAATCATCAACGGATTTTTAAAATAACAGACTGCCATAGCAGACGACCGAAAAATGTTTGTCTGTTGTGGCTTTTTATATATTCCAACGACCTGAATTTAAGGTTCGTAATCGACAATCATACATCATATAGAAAAGAGGGAGCGCGCATGAAGTTTTTTCATTTGTCAGACCTGCATATTGGAAAGCAGTTACATCATTATAATATGATCGCCGAGCAGCGGGATATTTTAAAAAAAATTGCAGCATTGGCAGAGCGTGAAAAGCCGGATGCAATTCTGATTGCCGGTGACATTTACGATACGCCGGTGCCGTCAGCAGAGGCGGTATCTGTTTTTGATGAGTTTCTCACCGCATTGAATAATCTGAAACCGGAAGTGACCGTGTGTATCATTGCCGGAAACCACGACAGTGCGAAACGAATTGATTTTGCGAGCAACATTCTGGCAAAGCACAGGGTGATGATCGCAGGCATGCCGCCGGTCACGCCTGAGGAACATCTGAAAAAGGTGTGCCTTTCGGATTCATATGGCGAGGCCTGCATCTATCTGCTGCCTTTTGTGAAGCCTTCCTATGTGCGGAATCTGGGCGCGGAGGATGTCACGACTTATGATGACGCAGTGCGGCTTGTCATAGAACGGGAGAACCTTGATACCACAAAGAGAAACATTATCGTAAGCCACCAGTTTTACACCGCCGCAGGAAAAGAACCGGAAACTTCCGATTCCGAGATCCGCATGGTGGGCGGCATTGAAAATGTGGATAGCGCAGTGCTTGGAGTGTTTGATTATGCAGCGCTCGGACACATTCACAGAAAACAGAAAATGGGGCGTAGGCAGAACCGTTACTGCGGAACACCATTACAGTATTCGGTAAGTGAGGCTTCCGACGAAAAGACAGTGACTATGGTGGAACTTTTGGAAAAAGGAAGCGAGCCGCAGATCACAGAACTGCCGCTTACGCCAATGCGCAGGGTGCGCAAAATGACCGGACATTTAGAGGAGATCTTAGCAGCTGCAACAGAAGAAAACTCTCATGATTATGTGAGCATCACACTGACCGACGAGGTGGAAGCTTACCAGCCAAAAGAAAAGCTAGAACAGATTTACGATCACATTTTAGAAATTAAAATAGACAATGAGCGGACAAGAAAAATCTTAGAGTTTTCTGAGGAGGAAGTGGAGAGCTTAGATCCCTATGACGCATTTGTCAGCTTTTTTCAGGAGATGAACGGGCGGGCAATGACAGAGGACGAGGACAGCATGATCCGCACTGTGATCAATGGAGAGAAGGAGGTGACAGAATGAAGCCTTTGAAGCTTACCATGTCGGCGTTTGGTTCCTATGCAGGGGAAAATGTGATCGATTTTACCGGGCAGCAGCAGGGAATCTTTCTGATCACCGGAGACACCGGGGCAGGAAAAACAACCATTTTTGACGCGATCACCTATGCGCTTTATAATCAGACAAGCGGTGGCGAGCGAAATGGAAATATGATGCGAAGCCAGTATGCGCTGCCGGAGACGGAAACGTATGTGGAACTGGAATTTTCCTATCGGGGACAGACTTACCGGGTGCGCAGAAACCCGGATTATAAGATTTCCAAAACATTGAAAAATGGAAAAGTGAAAGAGCAGAAAGTGGCGCACAGTGTGGAGCTTACCATGCCGGACGGCACGGTTTTTCCGGAAAAGAAAAATGCCACGGATGCCAAGATCGTGGAGATTTTAGGACTTACTGCGGATCAGTTTTCGCAGATCGTCATGATCGCACAGGGCGATTTTTTAAAGCTTTTGTATACAAAGTCAGATGAGCGGAAAATGATTTTTTCCAGATTATTTAAAACTGATATCTATTGGAAAATTCAGGAGAACCTGCGGAGAAAATCGTCGGAAATGGACGAGCGTATTCAGGAAAACCAGAGGGCACTTGAGCAGGAAAAAAGCAGGATCATCACGCCTTTTGAGGAGGAAGAACTGCCACTGGAAGAACTTGTGGAACGCCTGAAGGAACTTGTAAAAGAGGCGCAGAAAGAGCAGAATCTGCGCAGGGCGAATGTGGAGGAAGTCAATAAAAAAATCACAAAGTATGACGAGGTGAACAAACTTTTTGTTTCCTTGGAACAAATCTGCCAGAGGGGAAAAGAGTTAGAAGCCAGACAGACGGAATCCAAAGACCGCAAACAGCAGATTGAGGATGCGTTGAAGGCAGACAAAGTGCTGGCAGTTGAGCAGCAGAAGCTCAGACAGGAGCAGGCGCTCAGACAGTCGGCACAGGCAATTGCCAGAATGGAAGAGACACTACTTCGCGATCAGGAGAAGTTAGAAACACTCCGGATGAAATTGCAGGAGGCAGAGGAGCAGCAGAAAAAAGAGACATCGGATACCCAGAAAAAAATGCTCACCTTAGAGCAGTCGTTCCCGTCGTATGAGATACTTCAAAATGCATTGCAGGAAGCACAGCAGGCAAAATCTGCATGGGAAGAATTAAAAGAGAACGGTAAACAGACCTGTGCGCAGAAAGAGGCGGAGACCGCAGCGTTAAAAGAGCAGCAAAAGCAGCAGGAAGCAGCCGTATGTAAGGCAAAGGAAAAGTGGGAGAAAACTTCCGTTTCTGCGGTGGAGGCTGCAAAGCATTACGAGCAGATGTATGAGATCTTTTTGACGGAGCAGGCTGGAATACTCGCACAAAATCTGAAAGCGGACTGCCCTTGTCCGGTTTGTGGTTCGCTCATTCATCCAAACCCGGCGAAGCTCTCTGACCACGCGGTAACGGAGCAGGAGGTAGAGCAGGCGAAAAAGGCGAGGACGACAGCGGAGGAAAAACGTGACACGGCGCATACTGCGTTTGAATCAGAAAAGGCAAAACAGCAGGAACTTGCGCAGCAGGTAGAAAAAGGGGAGGCAGATCTGCTTCTTGCACAGACCATTGCAAAACAGCAGCTAAAAGAAGCGGAACAGACATACACCAATCTGCAGAAGGCAGCAGAAAAGATTCAGGGCGAACTTGTGTATCCTTCTCTTGCTGAGGCAAAAAAGCAGTATGACGCAATGCAGAAGAAGATCGAAGCTTCAGAGCGTGAAATGGAAAAGAAACGGCAGAAGGTAACGGAACTGTCAGAAGCAATCAATACATTAAAAGGACAAAAACTGTCCGAGGAAGATAACGAAAAATCAACGCAGAAAGAAGCAGCAAAATCGGAGAAAGAATATCAAAAAATTCTGGAAAAATCCGGTTTTGCCTCGGAGGAAGCCTATCATCTTGCAATCCTGCCGGAGCGCAGCAGACTGAGATTAGAGCGGGAAGAAAAAGAGTACGAGACACAATGCCTAAAACAGCAGAGTGAGCAGAAGCTTTTGGAAAAACAGGTCAGCGGAAAAACTTTTACAGATACGACTGAGCTAAAGGAGCAGTTAAAGGCAGAAAAGCAGACGTTAAAAGAGGCAGAAAAAAGATATATCGATCTTCACACTGCTTATGAGAATGACAAGTCTGTGCTGCAGAACAGTGCTGTTTATCTGGAAAGAGGAAGGCAGTTAGAAAACGAAGATCAGGTGATCAAAAGTCTGTCAAAAACGGCAAATGGACGGCTTTCCGGCTCTGCCAAGATTGATTTTGAGACATATATCCAGAGACAGTATTTTAAACAGATTATCCATGAGGCGAACAAGCGGCTCTTGACGATGAGCAATCATCAGTTTATCCTTAAGTTAAAAGAAGAGGCGAACACAGGAAGAAAGACGAATGAAGGACTCGACCTTTCTGTTTACAGCCTTGTGACAGACAGCGAGCGGGATGTGAAAACGCTGTCCGGTGGGGAATCGTTTCTGGCGGCGCTTGCAATGGCACTGGGACTTTCAGATATTGTGGAACGAAGCGCTGGGGCAATCCACCCGGATATGATGTTTATTGATGAAGGTTTTGGCTCGCTGGATGCCCGGTCAAGGCAGCAGGCAATCGAGGTGCTGAACAACCTCGCCGGAGACAGCCGCATGGTCGGCATCATTTCCCATGTGACGGAGTTAAAAGAACAGATTGACCGGAAACTTGTGGTAAACCGCACAGATAAAGGAAGCAGGGCGGTCTGGGCAGAGTAAGATGCTGCATATTGGAAAAATAGAAGAAAGCAGGAAATAATAACATGGATGAAATGCAGAGACCAATCGGTGTATTTGATTCCGGCGTTGGCGGAATCAGTGTGCTCCGGGAATTGGTGGCATTGATGCCAAATGAAAACTTTATATTTTATGGGGATTCAAAAAATGCCCCTTACGGAACAAAGACTTTAGAGGAGGTTCGAAGCCTTACGTTATCTGACGCAGAGTATCTGATGAAACAAAATGTGAAAGCGCTGGTGGTTGCATGCAACACAGCCACAAGTGCAGCCATTCATATTTTAAGGGAGAAATATCAGAAAGAGATTCCGGTCATTGGAATCGAACCGGCATTAAAACCTGCGGTATCCGTAAGAGAAAATCCGAGAGTCCTTGTAATGGCAACGCCTATGACTCTGCGTGAAAAAAAATTTTATGACCTGATGCAAAAGTTTCAGAATCAGGCAGAGATCATTTCACTGCCATGTCCGGGACTTGTAGAATTTGTAGAGCGTGGGGAACTTTCCGGAGAGGCATTAGAACAGTATCTGCAAAACCTGTTTGCACCGCATTTGGCAAAAAAAGTGGATGCGGTCGTGCTTGGCTGTACCCATTATCCGCTGGTGAGGGAAACCATTCAGAAAGTACTTGGTTCTAATGTAGCAGTTTTTGACGGCGGCGCAGGAACAGCCCGTGAGACGCTTCACAAACTAAAAGAGTACGGACTTGTGACGGATTCCGTACAGCCGGGAACCGTACAGTTTTATAACAGCACCGGGGATGAGGCAATGATTCGGTTAAGCCGGTATCTGTTAGAACATGTGTAACGATTCAGAGCCAAGGCAATTTTTATAAAGTTTGCGTTGTTGTGTATAAAAAGAAGAATATAGGGCAGAATAAGATTATACAGATAAGTGCATACAATTTAGAACGTTTTTAAGAGAAATATTCGAAACAGAAACCAATAAAATATTAACGAATTATAAAATAATTTTTTTAGAATTTTAGAAATGTTTTCGAAAACCGACATAATTCGTACACATTTATTTTGTATATTAATACTATCAACAAGAGAACAACAGACAAGCACTTGTTGATGATGTAAGCATCGAAAGTTCATGCTTACTAAAAATGCCAATTTTCCTTTATATAGATTAACATTTTCATAACTAAACTCCTCGAAAAAACAGTCCGAAAGGGCTGTTTTTTCATTGTGGGAAAAATCTACAAAAACCATATCTTTTCATTTGTAGAAGAAATACTGACAACTCCAGCCTGAAGAAGTGACATGACATCCTCTTTGTCAGAAACCAGACCGCCAGCAATGACCGGAACAGTGGATAATTTGCAGATTTTTGCAAGTACTTTTGGCATAAGGGCTGGCAATACTTCGATCAGATCAGGCTTGGCGGTACGAAGCTGGTGCTCAATATTCGCATAAGCCATAGAATCAATCACAAAAAGGCGAAGGATTGTATACAGACCTAATTCTTTGGCACGCTTGATCAGAGCGGGTTTTGTGGTGATGATTCCGTCTGCCTGTGTATATTTTTTTATAAAATCAACAGCAATCTCCTTGGAACTAAGCCCGGTGATCAGGTCAATATGAACCATTGCGATTTTCCCGGAAGATTTTACCGTTTCTACAATATCTGGAATATTGCAGATGTCTCCATACAGGATAAAAATGACGCGGCTTTCACTTGTGAGACATTTCTTCAAACCGTCATCATCCTTAATGGCTGCGATGATCGGGGAATCTTCAATTGCTTCTTTGAATTCTTTTTTCATAAGAAATTACTCCATTTCGTTTTTATCTATCTATAATTATACAGCAATATTTCAAAGCGTAAAGTAGGCATGTATAAGCGTCCTCTCACAAGTTATTCATAGCGTAAATGAAAGAAAAACGGTATGAACAAATATTATTTTCTTTGTGAGCTATGGAGATAGGATTCTAATAATCTTGGGAAGCCACTGCTTCTCAAGATTGTTGTTTAGAAGCCTATCGGAATGTCCAGCGAACAGAAACATAATATTTCGTTTATACCGTTTTTTCTTTTCATAAACCTATAAAATCATGACTTGTGAGAGGACGCTTATATCTGCCCTTCACAACCTATAAAAGCACTGCAGAATCTGCGACACTACGCTAGTGAAACTCCGGTTTACTTTGCAGCAATATTTTTTGCGGCAACAACATCAACGCCGGTTCCGGCAACATCAGAAAGCACGACATCCCCAATTTTCACAGGAGCGGTGATAACAACATCACGCAGTGCATTGGCGCAGTCAAAAATCTTGGATTTTGGAATGTCGCTGGCTGTTTTGACATTGACCATTGGTGATACGCCACCCTGCACGCGGACGGTGGAGGTCACGATACGTGTTGGATTTGTAACTTCTTTTCTGGCGTAAGCATCGCCTCTCGGACAGGTGTTTCCGGTAACGGATACGACATCGGTGCCGTTCATTGTAACAGTAATGGAACATCCGAGCGGACATCCAATACAGGTAAGTTCACGAGTTGTTTCGCTCATAATTACGCCTCCTCAATTTTGATTGTAATTTTACTTAAATCAGGATATTCGCCCAGTTTTTTCTTGTCTAAGATGACCTGTTCCATTTCACCGGGAGCCATGACCGGGCGTTTGCGTTTGGAAATGAGCTGGTCGTCAAAATAGGTGGCAATGGCGCAGTTTTTATAAACAGCACCAACACGGAAACGAACGGTTAAGGTGTCATCCATTTCTGTCGGGCGGATGTATTTTGGAACAGTGTAACGGACACCATCGACCGGAAGTATCTCAACAATTTTTGCATCTTTTTCTTCACCATTTTTAATATAATTTGCTGCATTTTTTCCGGCGGCAGATGCTTCCTGGGAAACATAATCTACCAGATCATGAACGTGAAGCACATTACCGCAGGCAAAGATTCCCTCGATGTTTGTCTCTAAACTGTCATTTACAATTGGACCAGAAGTTACCGGGTTTAAGGCAACACCGGCACTTTTACTAAGTTCGTTTTCCGGAATCAGGCCACAGGAGAGCAGCAGTGTATCACAGGTATAGCGTTCTTCTGTGCCCGGGATTGGTTTGCGGTCAGGACCAACTTCAGCGATTGTAACTGCCTCGACACGGTTTTTACCTTCAATATCAACGACGGTGTGGCTTAATTTTAATGGAATGTCAAAATCATTCAGACACTGTACGATATTACGTTTTAGTCCACCGGAATATGGCATTAATTCAGCAACAACTTTGACTTTTGCACCCTCTAAGGTCATACGGCGTGCCATGATAAGACCGATATCACCGGAGCCTAGGATGACAACTTCTTTTCCCGGCATATAGCCTTCCATATTGACAAGGCGCTGTGCGGTACCGGCAGAGTAAATTCCGGCAGGGCGGTAGCCAGGGATATTTAAGGCACCTCTGGAACGTTCACGGCAGCCCATGGCGAGGATGACTGCTTTTGCCTGAACTTCAAACATACCGTCTTCGCGGTTCATGGCGGTTATTTTTTTGTCGGAAGAAATATCCATGACCATGGTGTTTAACTTGTACTCAATGCCGCGTTCTAAGACCATGTCGATAAAACGGGAGGCATACTCCGGTCCGGTCAGCTCTTCCTTGAAGGTGTGGAGACCAAATCCATTGTGGATACACTGATTTAAAATTCCACCGAGTTCTTTGTCGCGTTCAATAATTAAAATACTGTCAATACCGTGATCTTTTGCGCTTGCAGCAGCAGCAAGTCCGGCAGGACCGCCACCAACGATAACTAAATCATATGTATTCATGATTAAACCTCCTTATTATATCCGACTACAATATTGGAACCAACACCGTTTTTGGTAATGTCAAACATACTCATTGGAACTTCACGCTCTAAGATCTCCATGGTTCGTGGAGAGCAGAAACCTGCCTGACAGCGTCCCATACCGGCTCTGGTACGGCGTTTTACTCCGTCTAAGGAGCGGGCGCCTAATGGGCGGTGAATGGCGTCCATAATCTCGCCTTCGGTGATCATCTCACAACGGCAGATGATATTGCCGTATTCCGGATGCTCTTTGATGAGTTTATTTCGTTCTTCCGGTGAGAGGGTATCCGGGCGCAGGATTCCTTTTCGGGTTCCGACGAAATCCGGATTTTTCTCTAATGGGAGAATTGTTTTTACAATATCAGCGACCATTTCAGCGATAGCAGGTGCAGAAGAAAGACCAGGAGATTCAATTCCCGCAACATTGATGAATCCTTTGGCATCTTCGGCTTCTCCGATCACAAAGTCGTCTCCGTCCTCGTGTGCACGAAGTCCGGCAAAAGAGGTGATGACCTGACGCATTGGAATATTTTTTACACTTCTTGCTGCGGTTGCAGACAGAGAATCAAGTCCGGCAGCAGTCGTATTTATCGCTTCTTTGTCGCTCACATCAACGGCGGTTGGTCCGACTAACAGATTTCCGTGAACCGTCGGGGTGACGAGGACACCTTTTCCCATTTTGGAAGGAAGCTGGAAAATGGTGTGTGAAACGTGGGTTCCGGCGTCTTTGTCTAACAGACAGTACTCACCTTTCCGGGCAGTGATGTGAAGTTTTTTCTTGCTGACCATGTTATTTAAAACATCAGCGTAAACGCCGGCGGCATTGATCACTACTTTGGCTTCAAAAATTTCCGGCTCTTTTGTATCCGTGTGAACTGTGGAAATCCGGTAAAAATCATTGCATTTTTCAATGGTATCAACCTGTGTGTTTAAGAAAAATTTTACACCATTGGTGCAGGCATTTTCCGCAAACGCCATTGTCATATGGAATGGGCAGACGATTCCGCCGGTAGGAGCAAAAAGAGCACAGGTCACATCATCACTCAAATTTGGCTCCATTGCGATCAGCTCCTCACGCTCAATAATGCGAAGATCCGGCACACCGTTGGCTTTTCCTTTTTCTAAAAGTTTTTCCAGACCGCTTCGATCCTGGTCTTTGGTACAAACTACGAGAGAACCATTTCGTTTAAAAGGAATGTCGAGATCCCTTGCAAGTTCATCCATTAAAAAGTTACCTCTGACATTTAATTTTGCCTTGAGCGTACCTGGTGTTGCGTCAAAACCACCGTGGATAATGGCGCTGTTCGCTTTGGAAGTGCCGTTGCACACATCTTCTTCACGCTCAATCACGCAGGCATTTACCTGATATCTGGAAAGTTCTCTTGCAATTGCACTGCCGACAACCCCGGCGCCAATAATTGCTACATCATAAATCATAATAATCCTCCTTGTTTTCCGTAGGAAAATGCGAACCCTCTGGTGAGCAGAGGATTTAGCCTCCCTTGTTTTACAAAGTAAACAAAAAAAGAGCAAAGAAACAAGACGACTTTCATCGTCCTATTACCTTGCTCATGTCTCTCGGTAAGTTATTAACTTAATTACATTATAACATGAGATGAAAAAAGTGCAACGGAAAATTTCAAAAAATAATATAGTGTCAGCAGATAAAATCAACTATAATAAGAACAGGAAAGCCAAAAATGGGGTGAATCACATGGCAAAATCGGAAAAACAGAAATTAAAACTTCTATATATCATGCAGTGCCTGACGGAGAAAACAGACGCGGAGCATGCAGTGACCACGCAGGAGATCATTGATTATCTTGCATTGCAGGGCATTACTGCGGAACGGAAAAGTATTTACACAGATATTGACCTTCTGATCGACTATGGAATGGATATTGTAAAAAATCCGGGGAAATCGGGCGGGTACACGTTAGTGAGCCGCCGGTTTGAACTGGCAGAACTGAAATTGTTGGTAGATGCGGTGCAATCCTCCAAATTTATCACAACAAAAAAATCAAGAGATCTGATCGGAAAGCTGGAAACACTTTGCAGTAAATATGAAGCGGGTCAGTTACACAGACAGGTAGCTGTGACAAACCGGAATAAGACGGTCAATGAAAACATCTATTATAATGTCGACATCATTTACAATGCGATCGCGGAGAACGTGAAAATACAGTTTCAGTATTTTGAGTGGGATGTGAATAAGGAAATGCAACTCCGCCGGAATGGAAAAGTATATGAGGTGAGTCCGTGGCTTTTGACGTGGGATGATGAAAATTATTATCTGATCGCCTACGACAGCGAGGCGGGGATCATCAAGCATTATCGCGTGGATAAAATGTTAAAAATCGAACTTTCTGTGGAGAAAAGAGAAGGAAAAGAACAGTTCCAGCATTTTGATATTGCAGCTTACTCGAAAAAAACATTTGGAATGTTTGCAGGAAAAGAGGAGACCGTCACACTGCGATGCGACCGTTCTTTAACAGGCGTGATGATCGACCGGTTTGGAAAAGATGTTGCGATGAGAAAAATTGATGAGAACACGATCCAGGCGAGAGTGAATGTAGCGGTGAGCCGCCAGTTTTTCGGCTGGATCACTGGCTTGGGAAATATCGTGAAAATAGAAGCTCCGGAGCGGGTGGTGGAACAATACCGGGATTATCTTGGCGAGATTATCGAGAGATATTCATAATAATTCAGAGCAGAAGGAAACATAAATCGGACATGAAAGAAAAAACATATCAGATCGTATTAGACGGCATTGTTATTACCGTGACCAAAAAACGGATAAAAAATATGTATCTGCGCATCAAAAAAGAGGACGGCAGGGTTATGATCTCTGCGCCGTATCAGATGAGTGATCTTCGCATCCGCAGATTTGCAGAGGAGCGTATGCCGTGGATCAGAGAGTATCAGGAAAAGTATAAGCAGATAAAGAGGCAGCAGGACGAAAAGCCAGCACTAAGCGAAGCTGAAATACGCCGGAGAAAGGTCCTGTTGAAAGCAGCAGTGGAAAAATTAATTCAAAAATATGAGCCGATCATGCATGTAAAGGTATCCGGTGTGACGATCCGGCAGATGAAAACGCGCTGGGGCTCCTGCAATGTGAAAACACATCATGTCAATGTCAATCTGGCGCTCTATGAGAAAGGACCAGAGTGTCTGGAGTATGTGGTGATCCATGAAATGTGTCATATTTTAGAAGCAAGTCATAATAAAATCTTCTGGGGATATGTGGAAAAATATTGCCAGAATTATAAGGCAATCCGGGCAATATTAAATGAAGAAGGTGTATAAATTATGAGAATGAGCGGTTTAGAACCTGAGTTTGTCAGCAGAACAATTAGATAAATTGATTGGCTGTGGCATCATACTCATAATCAATGGATTTTAATTTTGTTTCAAGTGTGGTGCGGTCTAACTCAAAGCTGTCACAAAATGCATCCAAAGTTGGGAAAAAATCCCTTAATTGCGTATTGACGTAGCTTAAGAGCATGACCGGATCATTTGGTAAATTCTGGCTCATAAAAACTCCTTTGTATTGTTTGCTTTAGTTTTTTTATTAGGAATCAGTACTGTTGTTATCCTAAAACAGAAGTAAAATTGTGTCAATACATTGGTTATGGTATACTTTTGCCGGAGCTGGTTTTACAATTATCAAGAAAGAAAGGAATACAAAAATGGCAAATTGTGATAGCTGTGTATATAACGTTTATGATGATGACGACGAATGTTACTACTGTGAGGTAGATATGGATGAGGATGATGCTGCACGTATCATGCAGGGACATTATAAAGAGTGTCCCTACTACCAGAATGATGATGAGTATGCGGTGGTACGTCATCAGATGTAAATGGTGAGATTACAGAAATTGTAGTGACTCAGGGAATGGGTAATGGCATGGGAGACGGTCAGCCGGGCGACAGCGCTTCCGGGGTTGACAGTTACGATGCAGCGACTGAATACACAGAAGATACCGAGGTGGATGGAGAAAGCTATTCGTCCACCGGAACGGATGAAAATGCAATCCTCGTTTCAAACGGCGCAACTGCTAGCTTGAAAAATATAACCGTTACCCGCATATCTTCTGACAGTACCGGAGGGGATAATTCCAGCTTTTATGGAGTAGGAGCGGCAGTGCTCACGACAGACGGAACGTTATATGCATGGGATCTGAACGTGGAAGCAGAGGGTGCCAATGGTTCTGACTGTACATTTACAGCGGATGATCAGGATATGGAAGGCGCAGTGATCTGGGACAGCATCAGCCAGCTTGATTTTTATATGACAAACGGCAGCACATTGACGGGTTATTTTGCAGATGATGAGACTTTCCGCAGATTTTAGCGGAGCAGCGATGCGTGAAGAGTTAGATGAGATAATTAATGCAAAATTAGATGCAAGAGAAGAACGTGGTCGAAATGAAGGAGAGAATGAGGGAAAGCGAAAAAAGGCAAAGAATCTTATAAAAATGGGAATGCCGATAGAACAGATTGCGCAGGCAGTAGAAGAAGATATCAATGTTGTAAAAGAGTGGATAGCATAATAATATATAGTTTTTATACCCCAAAATCTTCGCAGTATTCAAAACTTGAATATTGCGAAGATTTTTTTCTCTACAGGAAATTACAATATTCCTATAAAGATACAAATATGTCATAAAATCTGCATTTTATGAAAAAGATGATTCCAAAAACAAGAATATGATATGCTATATTCGATTTAAAAGACAAGGAGAGCAAAAAGTGAAAAAACAGGCGTTCAATCCATATCTGCCACAACAGGAATATATACCGGACGGCGAGCCGTATGTGTTCGGAGACAGAGTATATGTGTACGGATCTCATGACAGATTCAATTTTCCAATATTTTGTGCAAATGACTATGTCTGCTATTCTGCACCGGTGGATGACTTGTCAGACTGGCGGTATGAAGGTGTGATCTATCGGAAGAATCAGGACCCGAAAAATAAATTGGGACTTCGGTTATTGTTTGCGCCGGATGTCGCAGTGGGATGTGACGGAAGATATTATCTTTACTATGCATTTGATTTTATGGGAATTATGGGCGTTGCAGTGAGCGTCGCACCGGCAGGACCATATGAATTTTACGGACATGTGCACTACAAGGACGGCACCGTCTGGGGAAGAAAAAAGGGAGATTCGTTTCCGTTTGATCCCGGAGTGTTAGTGGATGATGACGGAAGCGTATATCTGTATTCCGGATTCTACACACCGGTTCCGGCAGGCGCAACCGGGTTTCATAAGCTGAAAAATGAAGGTGGATATGTGCTGGAACTGGAAAAAGATATGGTGACGATCAAGACACCGGAGAAGCTGTTATTTCCGAAAAAAGGAGAGGGAGCTTTTGCGGATCATGAATTTTTTGAGGCCAGTTCCATTCGGAAATATGATGGAAAATATTATTTTGTCTATTCTTCCAGGCACAATCATGAACTTTGCTACGCAGTGAGTGATTCACCGACAGAAGGCTTTGTATACAAGGGAACACTGATCAGTAACGCTGATATTTTCCCGGCAAAAGGCATGACGGAAAAAGATGCAAAGAATTACATTGGAAACAATCATGGAGGTATGCTTCGGTTAAAAGATCAGTACTATATTTTTTATCACAGGCAGACAAACCGGAATTCCTATTCCAGACAGACCTGTGCAGAAAAATTAGTCTGTGATGAAAATGGAGATTTCCTTCAGGCAGAGATGACAAGCTGTGGCTTGAATGACGGACCATTGAAGGGAGAGGGCGTGTATGAAGCAAGGATCGCCTGCAATCTGTGGTCAAAAGACGGAGCCGGAAGATATGACGTTGGAAATCCAGGAAAACTGCTAAAAGAACATCCTTACATTACGCAGGATAAGAAGGATGGCGATGCAACAGCCAGACAGTATATTGCGAATATGAGAGACGGGGCTGTGGCTGGATTTAAGTATTTTGAGATTACAGATCAGACGGAGATTGGCATTTGTTTAAATGGAAACGGGAATGGAGAAATGCTTGTGTCGAACACTGCTGATTTCAAAGAAAGCGTTCATATTCCAATCAGTGTTTCTTCGCAAAAATGGCAGTATTTTAACACAGAGTTGTCAGAAATACATGGAAATGCAGCACTTTATTTTAAGTATGAAGGAGAAGGAAGTATAAACTTCTTTCAGTTTGAATTAAAGAGCGAGGCGAATCTATGGGACAGCAGTGACAGGATATGAATGTTTGTGGATGGCATGGACCAGCAATGAATATTCACAGAACACCTTTCTCTGGTCGAAACTTTGAATATTATTCAGAAGATGGTGTGTTTTCTGGATATATGGGAGCATCAGAAGTTGCAGGTGCAAAAGAATACGGAATCCATTGCTATATTAAGCATTTTGCTTTAAATGATTCAGAAGGCTTCCGAAAAAATGCACTTTGCACATGGACAAATGAGCAGGCGATGAGAGAGATTTACCTGAAACCATTTGAAATTTCTGTAAAAGTTGGTGGAGCTTCTAATGCAATGGATGATCGTAACTTTAAGACACCAGGCTGGGTAAAGGGTATTGTTACAGCAGATGTAGTAATTATAATATTACTTATACTTTGGGAAGTAATGACAATCCGAGCTTATAGAAAAAATTTGAAAGAAAAAGAAGAATAGTAGAAAATAAAAGAGCTGGTGCAGATTATTGTTATAGTCTGCGCTGGCTTTGTGCGTATATTTCTAACAAACGTTTGCGAAAAATATCTCTGCCAGTGATGAGTTTAGGACGATCATTGTGATACAAATAGCATTTCAAACTTATTTAAGTAATATGATATAAATAAGCTTGATGGGTGATTCATATGAATTATAAATTTTCAGAAGATTTGAAAGCTATTCGGGAAATATTAGATCTTTCGCAAAGTGAGTTGGCAGAGCAGATAGGCGTGCAGCAGGTAACAATTTCGAGAAACGAATTAGGAGAAACGGAACCGTCGAATAAGCTTTTGGAAAGTGCATATTCCTATGCATATAAGAGAAAAATAAAGATAAATAAATTAAAAGAAATGCTTTGGAAGGAAGATCTGGGCACAAAAGAAAAGTTATTGTTTCATGGAGCAAAAAATGAAATTAATGGAGAAATAGATGTTCATCATGGCAGAGAAAACAATGACTTTGGGCAGGGATTTTATACAGGGGAAAGTTATAAACAGGCAATATCGTATGTTTCAGATTATTAATTCATTTATCGCGGGGGAACTTACAGATGAACAATGCAAGCCTTTTCAAAAACCACCGGTTTTGGCATTACTTAAACCAGTGGTTTTTTCTGAGTATAAAAAGACTGCAAAAATATCCCCCCCACAGGCTTACATCCAGCGTCGTTCCATGTTAGATTAGTACAAGACTGATAAATCCGCTTTCTTTTGCACATGCAAAAAAAGTGGAAATAGAACAATGAACGATAAAGCAGGATACAAAAGATGTTAAACGAAGTGGAATCATACTGGAGCCGCCGGGCAGAGAGCTATTCGGAGGTTGTCTGCGGGGAATTGGATCATATCAATGAGATCAACTGGATGAATGTCATATTGTCCCAGATTCCGGAAGAAAAAAATATAAAAATTGCAGACATGGGGACCGGTCCGGGATTTTTTGCAATCGGACTTGCGAAAAGAGGCTATGCGGTGACAGCAGTGGACTACACGCAGGAAATGTTGATCCACGCCATGCAAAATGCCGGAGAGCATGTTTCTAAGATCGAATGGATGCGGGGCGATGTACAGAACCTTGAGAAAATGCAGGATGCGTCTATGGATGTGATCGTGACGAGAAATCTGACATGGAATCTGGAAGAACCAAAGAGGGCATACGAGGAATGGTACCGTGTGCTGAAAAAGGGTGGTATCCTTTTAAATTTTGATGCAGGGTGGTACAACTATCTCTTTGATGACAGCCTGCAGGATGCATACGAAGAAGACCGGAAAAATGTCAAGGACGCTGAGGTTTTTGATTTCAATGAATATGATGAAGCGTATAAAATGGAGGAGATTGCCAGAAAGCTGGAACTAAGCAGTTGTGAAC
Source organism: uncultured Roseburia sp. (assembly GCA_900542495.1). GTDB lineage: Bacteria > Bacillota > Clostridia > Lachnospirales > Lachnospiraceae > Roseburia. The sequence goes on along the minus strand of UQNW01000007.1, from coordinate 91,836 downwards.
GTCCGGCAGAAGACATGCGGATGATCCGGGAAGCCGGATTCGAAGAAGTACAGGCGGATCGTGAGGTATGGAAAAAGGTCTGGGATGATGTAGAAAAAATCAATTTTGCATCGACACCGCTTTTTATGATCCGCGCGGTAAAATAGGGAGAACACATGATAAAAAAATTGTTACTTGTCATAGGAAAAGCAATGATTCTGATCATTGGAATTACGTTTCTCTCCTTTTTGCTGGTTTATCATTCACCGGGGGATCCGGCAACAGTGGCATTAAAAAAATCCGGTATGCGTGTTTCGGAGGAGGCACTGGAATTAAAAAGAGAGGAACTTGGCTTAAATGATCCGTTTCTGGTGCAGTATGGAAGGTGGTTTAACTCCTTTTTTCATGGAAATCTGGGGGATTCTTACAAGACAGGAAAACCGGTAACTGAGGAACTTTATAAAACGATTCCGGCGACACTTCTTTTGACGGTAACAGCACTTGCATTGACGATGTTACTCTCTTTTCCGATTGGCGTCTTATGTGCAAAATATCAGGACAGGTGGTTTGATAATGCAGTGCGTTTTGCCACGTATCTGCTGGCATCTATCCCCTCTTTTTTCTTAGCACTCATGTTGATGTACGGATTATCCATGAAACTAAAACTTTTGCCGGTGATCGGTTCGGTCAGTGTGAAAGGAATCATCATGCCTTCACTTGTGCTTGCACTGACACTCTCGGCGTGGTATATCCGGCAGATACGCGGAATCGTGCTTGGAGAGCTGGAAAAAGAATATGTGATCGGTTTAAAATCCAGAGGCATTGCGAAAAACAGGATTCTTTTCTGCCATGTGCTGAAAAACTGTATGCTTCCGATCATTACACTGCTTGGAATGTCTTTTGGCACGCTGCTTGGCGGCTCTGCCATTGTGGAAACAATTTTTTCGTGGCCGGGCGTAGGAAGACTTGCAGTAACGTCAATTGGCGCGAGAGATTATCCGGTCATTCAGGCGTATGTCGTGTGGATGGCACTGATATATCTGCTGATCAACACAGCAGTGGAACTTTTGTGCCAGCTATTAGATCCAAGGGTCAGAAGGGAAAAGAAGGTACGATGAAAAAACTGGACGTAAAATTTAGGGCAAGCATATGGTTTCTTGCAGTGCTGCTTATTATCCCGCTGATCGGACCGTATCTGATCCGGCATGATCCCTATGCAGTCAATATGAAAAGTGCGTTTCTGGCGCCATGCAGGGAATATTTATTTGGCACGGACAATCTTGGGCGGTGTGTGTTCTGCCGCATTATTGCAGGAAGCAGAACGTCTATATATACAGCGTTTATGATCGTTGGGATTGTCTTTCTGGTTGGAACGCTGATCGGGATTCTGGCAGGATTTTCCGGCGGGATTTTGGATGAGGTTTTGATGAAAATCACGCTTGTGTTTCAGGCATTTCCGGCGTTTGTGCTTTCCATTGCGATAGCAGGGGTCTTAGGTGTTGGTCTGTGGAATGGCGTGATCGCCTTAAGCGCGGTGTACTGGACGACATATGCGAGACTGGCAAGAAGCCTCGTGGTATCCATGAAAAAAGAAAATTATATGTATGCGGCAAAAATGAATGGTGTACCACTGCACCGGATGATATCTGCGTATATTTTGCCGAATATTATGGGAAACATGGTGGTCACGGCCGCCATGGATATAGGAAGTGTCATTTTGAGTATGGCAGGACTTTCGTTTCTGGGACTCGGCGCAGCAAGACCTACCGCAGAGTGGGGTGCTGTTATGAGCGAAGCAAGAGATTATCTGCAGAAGGCACCGTGGATCATTGTTTTTAACGGAATCGCACTGTTTGTAGTGGTGACCGGGTTTCAGTTGTTTGGAGACAGACTGAGTGATTTTATGAATAAAAAAAACATAGGTAGATAAATGTAAAACTTCTATTTAGGTTGTAAGGATTGTGAAGAATTAACAAAATATAGGTAATTTAAGCATAGGAGAATATTTAAATGAAAAAGAAAATAGTAAGCGTAATAATGACAATATGTATGTTTGCAACCCTTGCAATGGGCTGCGGCGATACGAATACTGGCAGCCAGACGGGCGTGACAGGAACAGAGGCAGAAGGGCAGACTACACAGAATGTTGCAGGTGACTGTGCAGATCTTATTTTGGGTGCAACAACCGGATTTTTCGGTGCGGAGAGTCTGGATGTGGCGTATAACTGGGACGGCTGGATCATGTCGATTTATGGAATCAGTGAAAATTTATACCGTCTGGATGAAAATATTGTTCCACAGCCTTGGATCGCGGAAAACGTGGAGACACCGGACGAAAATACCTGGGTGTTTACGATCCGTGACGGAGTGACTTTTTCCAATGGAAAAACAGTGGATGCCGAAGCTGTGAAGGCATGCTTTGAGCGTACTTACGAAATGAATGAAAGAGCAGATTCCACTTTAAAGATCGCATCCATGGAAGCAGACGGGATGCAGTTTACAATTGTGACACCGGAACCGAATCCTACACTTTTAAATGATCTGTGTGATCCGCTGCTTGGTATCTATGATGCCACAGAGGAGCCGGATGCAGAACTTGGTGTTTCCTGCACAGGACCTTATATTGCGACTTCATTTACTGCAATGACCGATGTGAAAATGCGTGCAAATGAGAACTACTGGGGCGGTGAACCGGAAGTGGATACCATAGAATTAAAAATTATTGATGACCAGGATGCGCTCGATATGGCACTTGCAAACGGCGAGATTGATCTGATCGCGCAGGAAACTGCAAACGGAGCAGCCAAGTTCACAGACACATCCTTATATACAACGGATACAGTCACAACAACAAGAGCGAACTTTTTGAATTTTAACCTGAAAACAGAAGGGCTTGATGACGTCGCAGTGCGTCAGGCAATTAATTTCTGTATTGACAGAGAAGGATTTGCTGAGGTTGTCTATCAGGGATTTGCCACACCTTGTTATGGAATTTATCCGGAAAATCTGACGTTTGGCGGAACAGACGGATTAAATCTCACAGTGGACTCCTACAGTCCGGAAAAAGCAAAAGAACTTTTAAAAGAAGCTGGTTACGAGGACACAGACGGCGACGGGATTCTTGACAAAAATGGTGTGAATCTGTCCTTTAAGATTCTTACCTATAGCTACAATAATAACTGTATCCAGCTTGCGGATATGCTGCAGGCAGAGCTTTCACAGATCGGAATTGACCTTTCGATTGAGACAATGGATGTGCTGGATGATTCCCTCGCAGCAGGCGATTATGACATTGCAATTTTAAATTACGCAATGGCTCCAATCGGAACGCCTTCCTATTTCATAAACATGCTGTTCACAACCGGAGCAAGCAACAATTATGGTGGATATTCCAACGACAAAGTGGATGCACTTGCAGCAGAGATCGGGGTGACAGCCGATACGGACAAAGTGGATTCCCTTACGAAAGAATTATCCCAGCAGGTATTAGATGATAATGCTTTTGCGTTTGTGGCAGACCAGCAGCTTATTTTCGTGTATTCGAACAAAGTAAAAGGTGTGCAGATCAACCCGACGGAGTATTATCTTGTGACGAATACACTGAAGGTTGACTAAGGCACATGGCTTCGGACTGAAAAAAGATCGTCAAATACGGACAAATCAGAACCTTAAGAAGATAAAATCAGCAGAATACAAAATAGAAAAACACAAAACAGAAAAACGGAAGTGTGTAATATGGGAGAGAATCTGATCGTAGATCATCTGAAAGTAACATATGGGGAAAAGCTGGCAGTGGATGATGTCAGCTTTTCCCTTTCTGACGGAAAAATATATGTGATCGTCGGGGAAAGCGGTTCCGGTAAGACGACATTGCTTAGAACAATAGGCGGACTGCTGAAGAACGAGGGCAAAATTGTTTCCGGGGAAATTAAATTAAAAGAGCAGAATCTCGCGCATCTGTCCGAAAAAGAATGGGGCAGTATCCATGGAAGCAGGATCGGATATATTTTCCAGAATCCGGAGCAGTCGCTAAGCCCATTATCGAAAATTGAAAAACAATTTCTAGAATGTGGAAAGGTAAAAACAGAATCAGGGCAGCAAAAAATGTCAGTCCTCAGTTCGGACAGAAGGAAGAAAGAAATTTTGACAGAGGCAGAAGCACTTCTTGGAAAGCTTCGTTTTGAGAACCCAAAACGTATCCTGAAATCCTATCCGTTTGAATTAAGCGGCGGTATGTGCCAGCGCGTTGCCATTGCGCTTGCAATCATGAATCATCCCGATCTGCTTTTAGCAGACGAGCCGACAAGTGCGCTGGATGTGGCAGCACAGGATATGGTGATTGAGACGCTGCTTGCCCTGCGGGAAGAAACAGGGCTTTCCATACTGCTCGTCACGCACAATATGGATGTTGCCTGCAGACTTGCAGACGAGATTGGCGTTATGTATCAGGGCAGAATCATTGAAGCCGGTTCGCCGGAAGAAATACTGCATCACCCGAAGGAGGCTTACACAAAGAAGCTGATCGATGCAATCCCGAAGATGCAGGAAGCCGGAACAAACAAAGGAGAGGGAGCGCTGCTTCGGGCAGAGCATTTGAAAAAACAATTTCATGGAAATGCAAAAGACAGCTATGCGGTGCAGAATGTCAGCTTTGAGATTATGCCGGGAGAGTGCCTGGGGCTGATCGGTGAGAGCGGGAGCGGAAAAAGTACGATAGCCAGAATCCTGACCGGTATGCTGCCTGCAACAGAGGGAAGTGCATATTTTGAAGGAAAACTGATTGTCGGAAAGAAAGTTCCAAAAGACGCGAGAAAAGATATGCAGATGATTTTTCAGAACCCGAAAACATCTTTAAACCCTAAGATGACGATCGGGCAAAATCTGGAGGACGCTCTGCGTTATTATGAAAAATTACCGAAGACAGAGCGGAAAGAACGGTGTGAAAAAATATTGGAGCGTGTACATCTTCCGCGGGAATACAGTTTTAAATATCCAGATCAACTAAGCGGCGGCGAGTGTCAGAGAGTCTGCATCGCAAGAGCACTGCTAAGGCATCCGAAACTTTTGATCTGCGATGAGGCGACAAGTGCGCTGGATGTGTCGGTGCAGAAAGAAATTGTGGAGCTTTTAAAGCAGGTGCAGAAAGAGGAACATATGGCACTGCTTTTTATCTCTCATGATGTGGCACTCGTAAGCAATTTCTGTGACAGGGTTATCAGGCTTTCTAACGGAGAGATTACGGAGCCAGATGCAGGTACTTTACTATTTCCCTTGAAAGAGTATAATTAGAATATTTTGAAACACAGCAATTCAAATCTCCGCTTCAAGTAAGCGAAATGGATCAATATTTGAATGACAGAAGAACGAAGGAAGTTTACATAATGAATAACAAGACAACATTAATGACAGAAGGAAGCATTACAAAAAATATTTTATTTTTCTCAATCCTGCTGTTGACATTTGCAGATCCGTTGATGAGAATGTTTACTGCGGATGACGCGGTTGTGGCAGTTGGAAAAGCAGCAATGCGGTATTTCTGTCCGTTCTACTTTTTGCTCAGTATTCTGCATGGACTTGCCGGAGTGGTCCGGGGAACCGGAAAGACGATTCCGCCAATGGTCGTGCTGCTGGTATCTTTATGTTTGTTCCGTATCGTGTGGATTCAGTTTATTCTGCCATTCTTTACGACGATTGACGGAATTTTTATGATCTATCCGGTTTCGTGGGCGCTTGGTACGGTTTTAATGATCTTATATACATGGAGGGGAAAGTGGTTAAATCAGCATTAAACCACACTTCCAGAATTGACGATTCCGGCAGAAGGAGTGGGTGCGGCAGAAGCGGTGCTGTCACAGGCAGTGGCATCTGTGGTGCTCATATCTGCGGAAGCGTTTAGTTCAGCATTCATCTGGGCTTCCATTTGCTGCAGTTCACTCATCTGCAGACCAACGTAGGAAAGGTCAATAGCGACAGCGCCGTTTGCAGTGGAACTGTCGCCATGCTTATAATCCATGGTATTTTCCAGATATTTCATGTCGGCTTCGTTGATCTTGTCGCGTTCTTCGTTGCGGTGCATACGGCGTTTTCGGATAATCTCCTGATGTCTGGATTTCTCTTTCTGCACCTGCTGAATCTCCTCGGCAGCCATTTTTTGTTTCAGGTCGTTTTCTTTCTGATGAACGCGACGTTTTACTTCTGATTTCTGCTGTAATTCTTTTGCTGATTTTTCACGTTCGTATTTCCGCTGCAAACTTTCTTCCTGTTTCAGATTCGATACCTTGGACTGGGCGCATTTGACCATTCTTTTTGCGTGGGCGAGGGCAATCTCAACTTCGCTGTCATCATATTCTCCAGTTTTAAGACAGCGTTGTAGATTATTGACCGTGCTTTTGGCTTTGTAAAGCGCCGCAGAAGCAGTCCGCGATTTTGTGGCGCGCAGAATCTGAGAAGATAATTGCTTTGCATTGTAGTTTAAACTTTTTTTTGTTTGCGACTTCCCTGTGCAAAAGGAACTGACAGTGGAAGCTCCGGTGCTTTTGGTGTTGACAGTAGCATTGGAGAATCCATTCATCGTTCCGGACAAATAATTGTTAACGGTTAAGTTCATCTTTATTTCCTCCGTGAAATAAAACTGACGACATGATGTACCAGGCACAGTTTGATATAATGACCTGTTTGAAAATAAATGCGCCTGTACATATTTATAATTTATAATTTATATATCGGCAGGGTTGGGGAGTTTGTTCAGTGCATTATGAAAGAACAAATGTTTGCTTACACTTCCTAAATGTGATAACATTTAGAAAAGATAATTATCGTTTGGCAATATGATAATTATGCTAAGGATTTTAAAACGGTAGAAAAGGATATGTTATGGATATCAAAGACTGTATTATATATGAAAAAACAATTCCTGCGCACCCGGCAGTGTACGACGATTTCCCGGAAAATCTTCTGCCGGAGCTTGGGGATTATCTGAAAGAACATGGGATTGAGAAGTTATACTGTCATCAGGTAGAAATGTTTGAAAAAGTCACTTCCGGAAAGAATGTCGTCATCACTACCTCGACAGCAAGTGGCAAGACGTTAAGCTTTCTGCTCCCGGTTTTGCAGGATATTTTAAAAAATCCGCAGACGAGAGCTATTTTTATCTATCCGACTAAGGCGCTGGCGGCAGATCAGTATCGTGCGATCAAGCCTTATCTGGAATATTTTGGAAAAGACCGCATTGCAGCGGGTGTATACGACGGAGATACGCTGGTCGCAGAGCGAACGAGAATCCGGCAGAGTGCCAACATCATATTGACAAACCCGGAAATGGTAAATGGAGCGTTTCTGCCAAATCATAGCAAGTATGGGTTTGATTTTATTTTTTCCAATTTAAAATACATTGTGATTGATGAGCTGCACACCTATCGCGGAGCGTTTGGCTCGCATCTGGCAAATGTGTTCCGCAGACTTTCGCGGGTATGCCGGTATTATCATTCCAATCCGCAGTTTTTGTGCAGTTCGGCAACGATCGCAAATCCTGTGGAGCTTGCAACCGAAATCTGTGGAAAGCAGTTTGAACTTGTGGATAAAGACGGCTCGCCTTCGGCAGAGCGTGGATATTATCTGATCCAGCCGCCAAAGATTATGGGCAAGGACGATAATTATTATGGTCAGGTGCGTATTACGACAGTGGCGGCAGAACTTTTGCCGGAACTTATGGATGAGGGGAAGAACTTCATTGCTTTTACAAAATCAAGAAAAAATGTCGAAATCGTTTTAAAGGAGACACGTGATCATCTAGAGGCAGAGGGATTCCTTGGAACGCATAAGGCAGAAGAAGTGTCCGGCTACCGTGGCGGTTACACACCGGTCGAGCGAAAACAGATTGAAAATCAGATGATCTCCGGAGAACTGATGGGACTTGTCTCCACGAACGCGTTGGAGCTTGGAATTGATATTGGAAAAATCAGTACCACCGTTTTAGTCGGCTATCCCGGTACCAGAGCATCGTTTTGGCAGCAGACAGGGCGCGCAGGAAGAAGTGGAAAAAAGAGCAGCAATTACCTGATTCTGGATAACCAGCCATTTGATCAGTATATTGCGTTAGAACCGGACTGGCTGTTTGAGGGCAGCAGCGAAAATGCAGTGATCGATAAGAATAATCTGATCATTGAACTGGCGCATATCCGGGCAGCGGCGGCAGAGATACCGCTGACGTTAGATGATATTTCTTTGTTCCCGGATCTTGGAGAAGCAATCCCGGTATTGCTCCGGGCAGAGGAATTTTCCAGTTACAATGGCAAATTTGCATGGTCTGGCGGAGAATTTCCGGCAGGTGATTTTTCCATGCGCAATATTGATGAAAAACGTTACAAACTTTTACATAAAGACAGTGGCAAAGAGATTACAGAAATGGATGAAAGCCAGGCGTTCCGCGAACTTCATGACGGTGCGGTCTATATGCATGACGGGGTGGCTTATCAGGTAACAAAGCTTGATCTTGAAAGCAGAACTGCTTATGCAGTACCTTTTAATGGAAATTATTACACAGTCGCAGCAGGGGAAGCGAATGTGAAGATTATCCACGAGAGTAAGAACAAACCGCTGGCCCGCACGGAACTTCATTTTGGAGATGTCAATGTCAGTGACTATGTTTACATGTTTAAGAAAATGCAGTTCCACAACCACCAGAATCTCGGATATGAGCAGCTTCCGAAAGCACTTTCCAAGGATTATGACACGGAGAGTACCTGGATGCGCGTGCCGGAGAATGTAGTGAAGGTTTACCGTGGGCTGATTCAGGTGAACGAGAATACAAAACAGGTACGCAGCAATTATTATGAGGGTGTCTGTTTTGCCCTGAAAAATGCAGCCAGAATGGTGACGATGACAGAGCAGGAGGACATTGGTGTTGTGACTTCAAACAATGCGCTGGAGCTTGCATTTGACACCAGTTCGGATGTGGATATTTATTTTTACGATAAATATGTTGGTGGACTTGGTTTTTCTGAAAAAATATATGACAAAATGGACGATATCATCCATAATGCAGTGAAGCTTGTAAAAGGATGTGGCTGCAAAGACGGCTGCGCAGCCTGTGTGGGTGATCACAGACTTGACAAGCAAATGGTACTTTTTGGCTTAGAAAATCTGCTTGAACACTGGGATGTTCCGATAGATGTAAAAGTGGCAGAGTATGCACCGTCCACCTTCCGCAGAAAAGAGTTTTCTTTTGAAAAATTAGAGGAGCAGTGGCAGGAATTTTGCAAAAAAATCAGTGAAAACGGAGAGAGTTTTGCAGCTTTTTTACAGACAGTTCCGTCGGTGGAGATAAGGGACCGGATGCTTATTTTAAAATTAGCCAGCTCTTTTTACGCAGACTGGGTAATGGAGCCTGAAAACCGGAAAAGCCTTGCCAATATCATCAGTTATTATGCAGATGTACCGGCTGTTTTCCAGATTCAGGTGGCGTTATCTGAGGATGCAAAGGAACCGGACGGGGAGGCAATGGAGAAGATGCAGAGGAGATATGAGTCAAAGTTCTAGCATGACAGTGGCAGTGAAGTAGTTGTTTTCATAATTAAAATTCAATATACCATTATTTTTTTCTACTGTTTCACGGATGATTTTTATACCAAACCCATGGTGAGAGGTGTCATTTTTGGTTGTATTAAAATTCGGATTTTGCTCCAAAACATTAAAACTGCACTTATTTTGAATTTTACATACAAGATAATTTTGTATACAACGGATGCTGATATGAATATCTGCATCCGTTTCTTTTAAACTGGCAGTTATTGCATTATCTAACAGATTAAGTAAAATAGTACACAGAGAGTCCTCGGAGATACTTAAATTTTCTGGAATTAATATTTCACTGAAAACTTTTATGTTGTGTTTTCTGCAAGTCTGTATTTTCTGATTTAGAATATAATCCATTAATGTATTTCCTGTATGAATTTCATCTAAGGAGGATAACTTTTCACCAATTGAGGTATTCAGATAATCTTCTAACTGGTCGAATTTTTTCTCATGTACCAATGTCTGAATATAAAAATATTTGTTCTTTAATTCATGGCGTTCTTTGCGAATCTCATCCTGTAAGACAATAGAATAACGATAATGGGAAAGCTGGGTTTTCGTTTCCTGCAGGGCAGTATTTAAAAGTTTTTCTTGTTCGTATGAACTGATGATTCCTGCAAAGAAATAGTAAATGATAGGAAGGTTTGTAATAATAATTGCTGCGAGGATAGGAGCAAATTTTGTCCACAGCCGCGGAGCATTTGAAGTAATTAAAGTGGTAAGCAGAATGCTTATGGGAAAATATAAGATAAGGAAAATCTTTTTTGGCATTCCAGATGTCATAGGCGCAATCTGGACTTTGCGGAAAAATATACAGAGCAGCCAGAGAAGGAGAAAAAAGATATTTCCGCTGATAAAGTCAATAAGGGCATAGGTGTTCTGGCTAAGTACATTTTCAAGCTCATATAATGGTGAGAGTACAATCTTATATAATTGTACAAAGGTTAGAAAGAATAAGATGTAGGTTATTTTATTGAAGGATGATGATTCTAAAAAAGTAAAAGAAGAGATTATGGATGCAGCTGCAAAACAAATAAGAAAGATGCAGTAAGGAGAATTTTTGTGCAGAAAATCTGTGATAAACCAATCAGTTGTTTTTTCAAAAGCAAAGAAACCTACAGTACAAAACAGAACATACAGTTGGCATGAAACTGAACTTTTTGGTTTACATAAAGTATATAAAAGGTATGAGATAAATGCAAAAATAATACTCCCCTGAAATGTAAAATATAATTGGTAAATAAAATTCCCCATAAAAATTCCCTCTTCCATTAATTATTAGTAAATTGTACTGTATTGAAGAAAAAGCTGCTTTACTTCTTCGGTTTTGCCACGGCTGATCGGAAGTTCACTGCCATCTGTCAATATGACGGAAGATTTTCCAATCCGAAAAATGTGCATATAGTTTACCAGATAACTCCGATGAATTTTAATAAAGCGAAAAGCAGTAAGTTTTTTTTCCAATTCCATTAGTTTACAGCGAAACGTACAGGTTCCCTCTGTAGTTACAATCAGGCAATCTTTACGTTGTGCTTCAATGTATAGAATATGCTGGATAGAAAAAGAATAAATATCATTGGAACCTGTTTCCTGAAGCTGCAGGAGAGTTCCTTTATTTTGTTTCCATTTGCCAATAATGGAACTGACAAGGGACGTGACAGTATTTTCAAAGGCTTCTTTACGGATAAAACGAAACGGCTGTACTTCAAAGGTCTGAAAAACTAATTCTTCTTTGTTTGAAATAAAAACTACAAGCGAATCAGAAGAAAATTCCCGGATTTTTTTACAGACATCAATACCATTAATCTCAGGCATTTCTATATCAAGAAAAATAACATCATAATGATAGTGAGCTTTGTACATTTCAAGAAAGCGATAGCCGGATGTAAAAGAATCGAAAGCTACTGTGGTATCTCTTTTTTCAAACTCTTTAATCATCGTATCTTTTAAAATGGTTGCGTCATCTTCAACAATTGCAGCCTGATACATTACACTTCCTCCGTTTAAGATGAATCTAAATCTCTGAACTTATTTTAACATAAATAGAAATGAACGAAAACTGCAATTGGTACTCTGAGCGTGCAATTCGTACCAGACAGGAAAAAAATGAAAAATAAGTGTTAATATAAACCTACCGAAAAAAGGAAGGAGAAGAAAGGTTATGATTTCATTAAACTGGAGTGATGTTGTCAGCGTATTGAATATGTGCAAAGCATATCTTATAGCAATTGCAGCAGTGATAATTATCGGAATAGTTGTCATGGTTATCTGCAGAAAAAAAGAGACATCATTAAAAAAATTAATCAGAGGAAATGTGGGAATTGCAATGATACTGGCAGTTATTGTCATTGTCAATATGGCGTGTGCAGGACCCTTGTCAACATTGCTAAATCTTGCTGTGCAAAAGACACAGACAGTAAGTGAGGAGACAACAAAGCGGTCAAACGCAGATTGTCAGACAATTGCAGAGGAAGGTATTGTGCTTTTGAAAAATAACGGTATCCTGCCACTGAAAAATACGCAGAAATTGAATGTGTTTGGATGGGCGAGTACAAATCCGATTTATGGTGGTTCTGGAGCAGGTGCTTTAAATGATTTGTATGATAAGGTAACATTGTTAGAAGGATTAGAAGATGCCGGATATGAGGTAAACACAGAACTAACTGATTTATATACAAATCTTGGAGCAGAGAGAGCTTCTTATGGAAGCGACTGGAGTCTGCCGGAATTACCAGTTTCTGATTATTCCAACGAAGTGTTAGACAATGCAAAAGAGTTCTCAGATACTGCAGTTGTAGTGATTGCACGCTGGGGTGGTGAAGGAAGTGATCTGCCAACAGATATGACAGCAGCACAGTACACAAATAATTCATCGGAGTATGCCGATTTTTCTGCAGGTGAACATTATCTGGAATTAAGTCAGACAGAAAAAGATATGATTGATATGGTTTGTGACAATTTTGATAATGTAGTAGTAGTCTATAATGGTCTTTCTACTTTTGAGTTAGGATTTATCAATGATTATCCTCAGATTAAGGGTGTGTTATGGTGTCAAGGTGCAGGACAGACAGGATTTGATGGACTTGGTACGATTTTAAACGGATCTGTCAATCCATCTGGAAAAACATCTGATACATTTGTATATGATCTTACAAAAACACCAACATGGAATAACTTCGGTGATTTTAAATATGATAATATGCAGGAATTTAAAATCGATGAAAGTGATCCTTATGTTGGTGGTGCAATGCCTACATTTGTTAATTATGTAGAAGGAATTTATGTTGGATATCGCTTTTATGAAACAGCAGCACAAGAGGGACTCATTAACTATGAGGATACCGTACAGTATCCATTTGGATATGGATTAAGTTATACGAGTTTTACACAAGAGATTGAATCCTCTTCCATGGATCAGGGAAATATCACTTTAAATGTAAAAGTGGTGAATACAGGTGATGTTGCAGGAAAAGATGTCGTAGAAGTTTATTACAATCCACCGTATACAAATGGAGGAATTGAAAAGGCTTCTGCAAATCTCATTACATATGACAAAACAGATGTTATTGAACCGGGCGAAAGCACAAATATTACATTAACATTTTCAGCAGAAGATATGGCGTCTTATGATTATAAAAATCACGGATGTTATGTACTGGAACAGGGAGACTATGTGATCAGTATTAACAGTGATTCACATAATATAATCGATTTTGTTACTTATACAGTGGATCAGGATATTGTTTATGATGAGAACAATGCAAGAACTACTGACCAGACAGCGGCAGTGAATCAGTTTGATTATGCAGATGGACATTTAGAGTATTTATCAAGAACGGACGGATTTGCAAATTATGAAAAAGCAACATCAGCACCGGAAAGTTATTCAATGCCGGAAGATTTAAAAGAAGGATTTATTGTAACTGCTAATTATGAAATGCCCGAAATTGAAGGAGCAAAAATGCCGGTAACAGGAGCCAATAATGGGCTCACATTAGCAGAACTCCGGGGTGCAGATTATGAGGATGAACGTTGGGAGACATTATTAGATCAGTTAACGATTGATGAAATGCAGGATATGATCGCTCATGCAGGATTTCAGACTGCTGCAGCAGCAAGTGTAGGGAAAGTTGCGACAGTAGATTGTGATGGACCATCTGCTGTAAGTAATAACTTTACCGGAGCAGGTTCTGTCGGTTTCCCATCAAATGTAATGATTGCATGTACATGGAATGATGAACTTGCATATACATATGGCTATGATATGGGTAAGATGGCAACAGAATTAGGATGTTCCGGATGGTATGCTCCATCTATGAATTTACACCGTAGTGCATTTGGTGGTCGTACTTACGAATATCCATCAGAGGATCCTGTATTATCTGGAAAAGTATCAGCACAGGCAGTAAAGGGAGCAGCGGACAACGGTGTATATGCATACATTAAACATTTTGCTATGAATGAACAGGAAACAAACCGTTGGGTTATGATCTGTACATGGGCAAACGAGCAGTCAATGCGTGAATTATATTTAAAACCATTTGAAATCTGCGTAAAAGAAGGAAATGCAGCAGCAGTAATGTCTTCCTTTAACTATATTGGAAATGTCTGGGCAGGAGGAAATTATCAATTACAGACAACACTACTTCGTGATGAGTGGGGATTCAAAGGCTTTATAGAAACAGATTATTTTGCTGGAGCATTCAATATGAATGCAGATCAGGTGATTGCAACAGGAGGTTCCTGCTGTTTGTCAACATTCGATGTAGGAACGAACTTTGTGTCAGATACGACAAATCCAAGTGCGGTAATCTATATGAGAAATGCATGCAAAAATATGATGTACACAGTTGTAAATAGCAATGCGTATGCAAGTGAAACATCTATAACTCTTGCGGCGTGGATGAAATTTATGATTGTAATTGATATAATTGTAGGTGTATTGCTTATATTCTGGGAAGTAATGCTTGTCAGAAATTATAAAAAAAGAATGAAAACTGTTATAACAGTTCAGTAAATTAATTATTAGAAAATCATACTGAAACATCTATTTTCTCCCAAGAAAAAAATAAAAATCAGTTGATTATTTTGGATAATAGGACCGTCTGAAATTTTTCAGATGGTCTTATTTGGCTATGAAGATTTGGGTGCCAAAAGCCCGATTTAGCACCTAAATTATATAAAATGTTTGACGTACATCAAATAAAAACATATAATAAGAGAAACAAGGAGGATGCACGATATGCAAAATAAAGTGATTACTGACCTGCAGGATCTGACCTATCTGAACTGGTCGCATGTAAGAAATTCAAGCGGTACAGCAGGAACGTTTTTAAAGTCCCAATCGAAATCAGACGGGAAAAAAATATATTATAAGCTTTCCAATTTTGACAGTGAAAAGGGAATTATCGGGCATGAGTGCATCAACGAAATAATTGTAGACAGACTACTTACCATACTGGGGATAGAACATTTGGAATATCAGCTCATACATGCAAAAATAGAGATCGATCATCAGATATATGAAACCTGGGTATGTGCTTCAGAAGATTTTAAGGAAAGAGGCGAAACAAAGGCTGCATTGGACAATTACTATCAGATTAATGCGAAACCGGGAACCTCGCATTATGATTTTTGCGTGAAAAATGGATGGCAGGAGTATATAGATACAATGCTTGCTGTTGATTTCCTGATATTAAACAGAGACCGGCATGGAGCGAATATTGAAGTACTTCGGAATGCACGAAAACGTTCTTTAAGAATTGCCCCTCTTTTTGATCATGGACTTTCATTGTTATGTTCCTGTTATAGTGAGGAACAGATAAAAAAATTTGACATCATGGAAGATAAGCCATGCCAGAATTTTATCGGCAGCAGATCGACGTTAGAAAATTTAAACTTAATACAAAATAAAGCATCTATTTTTAAAAATCGTCTGACGGAAAATGATAGGGACATTATTTTTAAAGATTTACAGAATACATTATCAGCAGAGCATATGGATAAAATATGGGAAATGATAGATACGAGGTGGCGTTATTATGAAAGTCTTTGCAATATGGGATAAAGAAAGAGAGAATAAAACACCAATTGGGTATTTACTATACTATGAAAAAGAAAGTGCTTTTATTATTGAATTGAGTTCTGAGTTAGACGAGTGGGATTCACCGTTACTTTTTTCGTTTTTTGTGAAAAAAGGTATTTTTACAATCCCAAAAGATATCAGTGCTCTCTGGGTACGGGAAAGAGTAATTCCAAGTGGCAGACAAAATATTGGTTCCATATTGAAAAACCACAAAATGACAGAATATAATGAGATGAAATTACTGGCGTTATCCAAAGGAGAATGCTCACAGGACAGTTGTTATATAAAAGAGATCACGTATGACGAAATCCCGGAAGAAATCCGCACAAGAAGTGAAGATAATGTGGAAGAATGTTTTGTATCTGGAAAACATGATATTATCTGTCTTTTCAAAAATGATATGGTAATGCGGGTTGATTTAAGAAAAGTTGCTATGGAAAACGGAAAAATAGACAGTGTATTAAAGAATGAAAGAGTTTTGAATACTGTGGAAGTTGGAGTTGGGGGATACAGTATTACTTTTAATGATTCTATTGAGGTAGACAAAAGGATTCTGATTGAAAAAGGAACAGAAATTAAAATTTCAGCGCAGGATTTTTATTCTTTTGTAAATAAAAATATTGTGGATACGGAAGAAGCGTGCGAAATGTTACAGTGTTCGAAACAGAACCTGACCTATTTAATAAAAACTGGGAAAATAGAGCCAATCAGACAGGAATCCAGAGAAAATATGTTTTACAAAGGAAACATTGAGAAAATCAAATGGGGATAATTATGAAAACAAGAGAAGAAGCATTAAATTATGGCTTATCATTTCCAGACACATACACAGAAACACCTTTTCATGATCCAAACTGGCAGTTAGTCCGTGTGCGCGGAAGCAAAAAGGCATTTTTATGGACATATGAAAAGGACGGCTATATCAATCTGAACGTGAAAGTTCGCCCGGAGTGGAGAGACTTCTGGCGTGACACCTATGCGTCTGTGATTCCGGGGTATCATCAGAATAAGGAACACTGGAACACGATCATTTTAGACGGAACGATCCCGGAGAAAGAGATAAAGCAAATGATCGCAGAAAGCTATGATCTGATCACGGACAGTCCGACGAAGCGCATCTATGAAGCAGTGAAAACGATCCCGCGTGGAAAAGTAGCTACTTATGGAAAAGTGGCAGAACTTGCCGGAAATCCGAGAATGTCAAGAGCTGTCGGCAATGCCTTACATCATAACCCAGACCCGGAGCATATCCCGTGTTACCGTGTGGTCAATTCCAAGGGGGAACTTGCAGGGGCATTTGCCTTTGGCGGGGAACATGTGCAGGAAGAACTGTTAAAAGCAGACGGGATTGAAGTGGTGGATGGTAAAGTAGATCTGCTGAAGTACGGCTATAGAGGCGGAAGATGATAAAAATCTATCGAATTGAAAATAGAAAAACAATCGGATTGGAATTGAAAAATTAATCGGACTGCGGATTGGAAATCTATAAGATTGAATACAAAAAATGCAAGAAAGATAAGGAGCAACATTGAATTATACAGAGCAGCTAGATCGTTTAAATGAATATCAGAAAGCAGCAGTGACAGACGAGAGCAGCGCCTGTCTCGTGAATGCCAATGTTGGGAGTGGCAAGACAACCGTTCTCATCACGAAAGTTATGTATCTGCATTATGAGAAAAAGATTCCGTATGAGCAGATGGTTGTGCTGACATTTACCAATAAAGCGGCAGATGAGATCAAGGAACGGCTGCTGGCATTAGAACCGGATATCCCGGAGGAGCAGCTCTGGGGATTTGGAACGTTCCACAGTGTGTGCTTTACGATGTTAAAGACAATGCTTCCGGTGGAAACGCTTGGTTACACAAAAAAGTTTCAGGTAATGGACCCGGACGAAGAACTGGAACTGGCAGAGCAGCTGATCACAGAGCATCAACTGAAAATCAAATATAAGAACCGTTTGAAAAAACGGTTAGAACAGAAAAACAGCAAATATCAGGACGATATCGACACACTGAAAATATTACTGAAAGAAGAAAAAAAGCGTCAGGACAAAATGACGTTTGACGAACTGTTAGAAAATACATGCAAATTACTGACGCTTCAGAATGCCAATGGAGAAAAAATCACATGGATCATAGTCGACGAAGTGCAGGACAGTGATGAAAAACAGTTGGAACTCATTGACTGTCTGAAAAAACCGGAAACTGGTTTTTTTGCGGTCGGTGATCCAAATCAGGTGATCTATAGCTGGCGCGGAAGTGCCTTTCATATTTTTTATCAGTTAAAGACAAAGTATCAGGCAACGGAACTGACGCTTCCGGTCAATTACCGTTCCAGCAGTGAGATTCTTGCGGTTGCACGTTGTTTTATGCAGCAGGGAGGAACGCTGCAGGGCGGCACAGAGAGCGGAGAAAAAATCCAGATCCGGAATATGTATGATCCTTTTCAGGAGGCAGATTACCTTGCGGGCAGAATCAGGGAACTTCATGCATCTGGAATCCCATACCGGGAGATCGCCATTTTTTATCGTCTGCAGAATCAGTCCGAGATCTTTGAGCGTGTTTTTGAAAAAGAAGGGATTCCATTTGAGGTTTCCATAAAAAAATCTGCAAAGAATATTTTGGAAAAAGAGATACATAATGAGGAAGACACGGTAAAATTAATGACACTTCATGCGTCCAAAGGACTGGAGTTTTCCCATGTATTTATCACAGGTGTCAATTATGGGCTCATTCCGCTCCAGACGAAAAGTTTTGAGGAGGAAGAAGAGGAGCAGCGTCTCTTTTTTGTTGGAATCACCAGAGCAAAAAATCATCTGGAACTTTCCTATTATACCAATCCGGGGCAGTACCGGGCGACACCGGGACCAAGCCGTTTCCTTCGCATGATACCTGGAAAACTGATCGAGGGTTCGGCAAAGGATGAAAAAGCTTCTGCGACGCATTTACAGGACTTAAAGCGTGAGATCATGGCGGCACGGGAAGAAAATAAATCAGAGAATCCTGTGCCAGAACAGCCCCACCGGGTTCGTCATCCGAAATACGGCACAGGTTTCATTGTGAAGGAAGATGACATGATGATCACCGTCAACTTCGACGATTACGGGGAAAAAGAACTGATGAAAATGTTCAGTGAACTGGAAGAATTATCATAACAGATTTCGTTTTCATATGCAGCCATAGCCGGAAAATCTGAGGGGAAACAATAATGGCACATGTACAGAAAAGAAAACAATTCCTACCTTGACAAGGGGAAATAATGAGTTATAATACTTATATCATATCAAATAACTAGGAAATATACAGTGAGTGTAAGACCATTCGTATAGAAAAAGGATTCAGCTTTGAACTGAAATTCGAGTCTAGTATCAATTACAAACTAATACAGAGATAGAAAGAGGTACAAAGATATGAGTAAACTGATTTACTTAGATAATGCGGCAACAACGCAGGTATATCCGGAAGTGTTACAGGAGATGCTTCCATATTTTTCAGAAGTATACAGCAATCCATCTGCAATTTACAGTTTTGCATCTGAGAGCAAAAAGGCAGTTGATAAAGCAAGAACTTCCGTGGCAGAACTGATCAATGCGAAGACAGATGAGATTTATTTTACAGGCGGTGGAAGCGAGTCTGATAACTGGGCGTTAAAGGCAACTGCAGACGCTTATGCTTCCAAAGGAAAACACATCATCACAAGCACAATTGAACATCACGCTATCCTTCACACCTGTGCTTACCTTGAGAAAAAAGGTTTCGAGATCACATATGTGAATGTTGATGAAAATGGTAAAGTAAAACTGGACGAGTTAGAGGCAGCAATCCGGCCGGATACTATCTTAATCTCCATTATGGCAGCAAATAATGAGATCGGAACAATCCAGCCAATCAAAGAGATTGGTCGTATCGCACATGAGCATGGAGTATTATTCCACACAGATGCGGTTCAGGCGTTTGGACATATTCCGATTGATGTAGATGAGATGAATATCGATATGCTAAGTGCCAGTGGTCACAAGATCAACGGACCAAAGGGAATCGGTGTCCTGTATATCAGAAAAGGTGTCAAGATTCTTTCCTTCATCCACGGCGGTGCGCAGGAGAGAAAGCGTAGAGCAGGAACTTTGAATGTGCCGGGTATCGTTGGTATCGGAAAAGCAGCCGAGATCGCTAAGAACACAATGGCAGAGAGAAGTGCAAAAGAAATCAGCTTAAGAGATCACCTTATCGACCGTATCTTAGCTGAAATCCCGTATGTGAGATTGAATGGTGACAGACATGACCGTCTTCCAAACAACGTGAATGTATGCTTCCGTTATATTGAAGGCGAATCCATGTTGATCTTATTAGATCAGGCAGGCGTTTGCGCATCCAGCGGTTCTGCATGTACTTCCGGATCTTTAGATCCTTCCCATGTACTGCTCGCAATCGGACTTCCTCACGAGATCGCACACGGTTCTCTCCGTCTGACTCTGTCTGAGAAGAACACAGTAGAAGAGATCGACTTTGTGGTAGATGAACTGAAAAAGATCATCGAGCGCTTAAGAAGCATGTCTCCATTATACGAGGACTTCGTAAAGAAACAGAACAAATAATCTGCCTGTCAGCAGAATATTCATAAAAGATGGAAATTCAAAGCAGAAGGACAGAACATATAATAACAGGTTATAATTTATAGAAAGCAGGATAAATATTATGTATAGTGAAAAAGTAATGGATCATTTTAATCATCCAAGAAACGTTGGAGAGATCGAAAACCCAAGTGGTGTTGGTACTGTTGGTAATGCAAAGTGCGGAGACATCATGAGAATGTATCTTGATATTGATGACAATGGAATCATTCAGGATGTCAAATTTAAAACATTCGGCTGTGGCGCAGCCGTTGCAACAAGCAGTATGGCAACAGAGCTTGTAAAAGGAAAAACAGTACAGCAGGCATTGGAAGTAACCAACAAAGCTGTTATGGAAGCATTAGACGGACTTCCACCAGTAAAAGTTCACTGCAGCCTTTTAGCAGAGGAAGCAATTCACGCAGCATTATGGGATTATGCAGAGAAGAATCACATCACAATCGAGGGACTGGAAAAACCGGTAAACGATATTTCAGAGAAAGAAGAAGGCGAAGAGGAAGAATATTAATCACTTCCTTAAGCGGAAATGTCAGGAACGTTGGGACTGTCAGGCAGATTTATGTAAAAGTAAAACTGCCGGCAGTCTTTTTTAGTTTCTATTTTGGTGCAGTTATGATAAAATATATCTATTCAGCAAATTTGAAAATAATTGTGAAAGTACTGAATCGTTACAGATGATTATAAACTAAGACAGATTGAGGATAAAAACAGAATGGAAGAATTTCACGTAGAAGATTTTAATGATCCAATAGAGCAGGAAGCAGGAAAGTCTGCCGAAGACGTACAGACACAGAAAAAACGTGGGGAAGATGAGGAGCATAACTCTATTTTTAAAGAGATTATGAGCTGGGTGATCCCGTTTGCAATTGCGTTAGTGGCAGCACTTCTAATCAAAAACTTTCTGATCATCAATGCGGATGTGCCTACCGGTTCTATGGAGAATACCATTATGCCGGGAGATCGGTTTATCGGAAACCGGCTGGCATATGTATTTGGAGATCCGCAGAGGGGAGACATTGTGGTATTCCGGTATCCGGATGATGAGAATGAGATATACGTCAAGCGGGTGATCGGACTTCCGGGGGATACCATTAACATTGAGAACGGAAAAATCTATATCAATGGTGCAGCAGAGCCACTGGAGGAGGATTATCTGAAAGAGGAATGGACAGTTGCTACAGGACCTTATACATTTGAAGTGCCGGAAGGCTGCTACTTTATGATGGGGGATAACCGGAATGACTCCTGGGATGCCAGATACTGGCAGAATACCTATGTGGCGAAAGAGAAGATTTTAGGAAAAGCATTATTTACCTACTGGCCATTTGGGCATATGGGAAAATTGGAATAATCATTATAACAAAGGGGAGATAATACATGGTAACATTACTGGCAAAAATTTTCATCAAAGATTCCGAAGACAAGATAAAACAGCGTGAATCTTATGGAATGTTATGTGGTGTGGTTGGAATATTTTTTAATGTAGTGCTCTTTATCGGAAAATTTCTTGCAGGAACCTTAAGCAATTCCATTGCGATCACGGCGGATGCCTTTAACAACCTTTCGGACGCGGGATCTTCCATTGTGACACTGCTTGGCTTCAAACTCGCAGGGGCAAAACCGGACACCGAGCACCCATTTGGTCATGGAAGGATTGAGTATGTTTCAGGCCTGGTTGTGGCTGCGGCAATCCTTTTGATGGGTTACGAACTCGTCCGTGACTCCATCGGAAAAATCATGCATCCGGAGGAGACAGAGTTCACGCTTCTTGTGGCAGTGATCCTGATCGCATCCATTCTTGTAAAGCTCTATATGGCATATTACAACCGCTCTATCGGGAAAAAAATAGATTCCGCAGCAATGCGCGCAGTGGCTACAGACAGCCTGAGTGATACTGTGGCAACAACAGTCGTGCTTCTGGCATCCGTATTTACCCATTTTACGGGAATTAAAATTGATGGCTACTGCGGTCTGGTTGTGGGCTTATTAGTCGGCTATGCAGGTTTTGACGCTGCCAGAGAGACATTAAATCCATTGCTTGGACAGCCACCGGCACATGAATTTGTAGAAAAAATAGATGAGATCGTAATGTCACATCCGGAAGTATGCGGAATGCATGATCTGATCGTTCACGATTACGGTCCGGGCAGACAGATGATTTCATTGCATGCAGAAGTTCCGGCAGAGGGAAATATTATGGAACTGCATGATGTGATAGACAATATTGAGAATGAACTGCGCGAGACACTTGGCTGTGAGGCAACGATCCACATGGATCCGGTCGTGACTTCGGACGAGCATGTGAGTGAGACGAAAGCAGCGATGGTATCTCTGATCAAGGCAATTGATGAAGATTTGTCCATTCACGATTTCCGTATGGTCAGTGGCGGGACGCATACGAACCTCATTTTTGACATTCTTGCGCCATTTGGATTCCGCTTGACGGATGAGGAACTGCTCACAGAAGTGCTCGAGTCTGTGCATGAGCATTTTGGTGATAACTATTACGTGGTGACGAAAATCGATCATTCTTACATATAAAAGCTGTAAAGTGATAATCCCCGGATTTTCTTCTGAAATGCCGAGAAAAAAGCTATAGATAACATGAAAAACACCAGATCTATTTTTGTTTAAATGGATCTGGTGTTTTTACATTATACAAAAAAGTTTTTGAAACCTCATCCCCGGGTTGTGTATCTAATATATAAAAGGTGGGTGAAAGATGAAAAAAGAAGAGTACTCTTTAGTTTATAAAGCAATTCATGGAGATAGTCATGCATATGGTGAGTTGATTCATCAGTATAACCCATACTTTTATAAAATTGCATTTTTATATGTAAGGAATGAGGACGCAGCCGTAGAAATTGTTCAGGACAGTGTATATCAAGGATATCTGAAAATAAAGACACTGAGAAATCCGGAGCTGTTTTCAACATGGATGACCAGAATCATTATGAATAAAGCGGTTCGTTATATAAAACAGAACAAAAAAACTGTGGAATACGAGGAAGCATTTTATGAGGCTTCACATTCTGAACATGTTGAGGAAAAACTTGATTTAATGAACGCAGTAAACCGACTGTCCCCAAAATATAAAGATGTCATCATTCAAAAATATTTTTTGGAAATGTCTGTGGAGGAAATTGCAAAAAAGCAGATGACACCGGAGAATACAGTGAAAACCAATTTATCAAGAGCAAGAGCTGTTTTAAAGAAAATATTAAAGGAGGATTACTTTGAAGATTCATGATGAAATGAGCCGGATATCAGTGCCGGAAGATTTGAATGAGAAAACACATCAATCAATAGTGTGTGCCGAAAAAACTGCACAGAAAATTCGATTTCGAAAAAAATGCGCATGGTCAGCAATATCCTGTCTGGTAATTCTAATTGGAGTTGTCACTGTTTCAAACCCAGCAATGGCAGAAAATATGCCGATTATCGGAGGTGTATTTTCCTATATTCAGGATGTACTTGATTTTCAGGGAGAATATGAGCAGTATGCCACCAGTATAGACGAGAAGGTCAGAAATCATGGAATTACGATATCAATGACAGAAGCTTATTGTGACGGAGAAAATCTATTTGTTTCCTATAGGATAGAGAGTGAAAAAAAATTTACAGAGTATAGTGATTATGAAATTGCAAAGAATCAGATAGGATATGAAGAAATTGAAAAAATCAAATCAAATGACAAGCTATATTCATTAAAGGAGTGGGGAACAGCCGGAGTAGATGGAAAATTCGTAGATGAAAATACATTTGTCGGATCACAGTATTTTGATCTTTCGGGAAAAGAATTTCCAGATCAGTTCCAATTGGAAATCTATATTTATAATGTAACACTTATTGCAGAAAATGTAAAAAATCAAAGTGTTTCCATATGGGGAGAGTGGAAATTTTCAATCCCGATACAGGTCAACAAAGAAGATGTTGCCATGTACGAAGTAAATGAATGGAACGAAGGCTATTCTATAGATGAAGTGATTGTAACACCAATTATTACGACGATTAAAACCACTCACCCGGATATATACAGAGACAATTTTAATTATGATGTGCTTGTATATGGGGACGAAGACAGTACAGAAGAACTCACCATGCAGGGATTCTATGATGAAACGAAAGGCGTCTTTAAGGTTTCAACCAAAGAAATCGCAACGGATTTGTATATTTATGTCATAGATGAAAGAAGGATGAGTAAGAAGAAAACGGACACAGATTTCAGGGAAGAACTGGAGCAGAGAGCGATTGTGCGTAAAGTGATTCATTTGCAATAAGAAAATCCCGGATGTAGATTTTCATACATCCGGGATTCTTTCTATGATTAATTATTTTCCTGAGTGTTTGTAGTCTCAGAATTTGCGGTTTCAGAGTTTTCCGTTTCGGAGGACTCTGTCTCGTTTACCTCGGTAGGTTCTTCGGTTTCAGTTGTGATCACATCAGGATCTTCATAAACAACTTCATCCGTGCTTGCACGTAAGATAATTCCCTGGGAACCTGTGATACTTACGGAAATCACATCGCCATCGGAAACATTATCCAGAGAAGTTGTCAGGATTCCAGAGGTAAGGTAAGTGGTAGGAACCTTCTCTCCATTTATAAAAATCTTGGCATTCTTTGTAAAGTTGGAACCGTAAACCGCTAAGGTATTATTCAATACATTCTTGCGGACAGATGTTACATTCACATCCTCAACGTCCATTACAAGGTCAGTTGCCGGATATAAGTCTTCGCCATTGTAAGCGTATCTCTCACCATAAAGCAGGTCATACTGAAGGTTATCAAGACCATTCTGGTAAGTGGAGGAATCTGCCTGTGTCTGGGTGTAAGTAAACATGGTTCCTTCATGGATACCCACCTGATCGGTAACATGTGCTAACAACTGATAAGCTGTGAGGTCTGCGTCCTGTTTTGGAAGACCGAAGTTATTCCAGGTTGCATATTTTGTCTTGAAAATATCACCGGATTTCATATCGGAATCTTCAAGACCCATCGTAGGAAGATGGTCGCCAAACATAACAATAATGGTATCCTCACCGCGGCGGTTGACTGCATCAATGAGGTTTGCAATAAAGTTATCTGTGTTGTGGATCATGTTTACATAATATTCCCACTGATTATTGGCGGCTTCATCGGCAGCTCCGGTTACAGTGATCTCCGGGTTCTCAATAATCTTTTCAGCAGGGTAATCGCCGTGGGAACCAACCGTGATCGTGTATACAAAGTCGGACTGATTTTCGGTTGCATCCATAGCTTTTACAGTCTCATTTACAAGAACTTTATCAGTTGGCCAGCTTCCGCTTGGTGTGTACTCGGTAATGTTCATTAACTCTTTACTTGTAAATGTATCAAATCCCATTTTTGAAAACGCATTGTTTCTGCTGTAGAAAGTAGCAGTGTTGTTATGTACTACATGTGTGCCGTAACCAATAGAGGAAAGGTCAGATGCAATACTTTCAACGCTTGGGCAGTCAGACTGTTTTAAAATTGTTTTGTAAGGATACTCGCCGGTACCAAAGTACTGCATGCTCATACCGGTTAAAACTTCAAATTCTGTATTGGCAGTTCCAGCTCCGACAACAGGTACGGTAAGATAACCGGTGGTGAAGTTCTGCTCTAAACTGTGGAATGTTGGAATCGGATCTTCTGACATCTGAAGGAAATTTACATCATATGGATCGATAAAGGATTCCAGCAAAATACAAATAATATTTGGCTCGCTATCAGCGGAAACCGTTGTTTCTTCCTTAGAGGAGTCTACTAAAGTTTCAATTGCGTCAATTGTTTCTTTGGAGTAATCATCCGGTTTATTCATTCCACGACCGACAACGCTTGTAGAGAAACCATAAACAAATCCATAATCAGAGTAACCCTGTGCAATATTTGCAAAATAAGAAGCAATAATATTGGAGTTCTGTGCAGCCTGTGTTGTGATCGGGATACCGACAACTAACAATGCAACAATTGCAAGCGGGGAAAGTACAACGTGACGTTTTCCCTGATATTTTGGTCCTTTAATAAAGAAGAGAACCAAAAAGGCGATAAAGGAAGCAACAACAGCAACAACGATCGTTGCCTCTTCCGCGGTAAAATAATTTGTGTTCTGCATTGCAAACAAATCTGGAAGCATTTTAAAATCAGTGTAGCTGAATGGTGTTACACGGTTAGAAAGAATGATTCCGTTGACTGTTCCAAGGAAAATCCAGAGTCCGGTGATCAGAACACGAAGCTGTGCTCTTGTCTTAAACAGGTAAACAATCGATAAGGAAGCAAATACAATAAAGGCATTGTAAAGGTATGCCCAGGTATGATTGCCTACGAAGGAAACAGCAGAGAAAAAGTCTCTTCTGGAGATCACTTCTACGGTAAAAGTAATAAGGCATGCTAAAATAAAGTGGAGAATAAGAGAATATTTATTGAAAAATGCGATTCTCTTATAATACTTTTCGCTGTGCGGTTTTTTCTTTGGTAATTTGGAAAGGAGAAGCTGTACTTTTTCCTTTACCGGTGCAAATTTCTGGAATAATTTATTCATTTTTTCTTTGACTGGTTTAAATTTCTGTTTCATATACCCTCCTTGTTGGCACTGGAAAATACAAAAATTGCTTTTTCCTGTCTGCATCTGAGCTTTTTGCAATTGCTTTTGCAAAAAAAATACAGGTGCGTTACATCTATCAGCAGTTATGGTAATCTGCAATGAAAAAGAGTTTTAAAAAGCTCTTTTATTGTCCAAGTAAAACACATGTAAAATTACAGTAAAAAAATTATTTTTGATACTAAAAGAATATATCGCTTCTGAGAGAAAAAAACAATTGGAAAGATAAATAAAAAAGAAGGAAGATTTCAAGATTTTCTATAAAATATGAATAAAAAATGAACAAACTATGACTAAATGAGAATATATAGCACCGGAGGCTATTTCACAAACTTGTTAATAGCCTCGTTTAAATCCTTTAAAACCTGCTCGTCGCCTGTTTCAATGGCATCGATCAGGCAGTGATTGATATGATCCTCTAAAATAATTTTACCAATATTGTTAATTGCCGACCGGACGGCTGCAATCTGGATCAAAACCTCGCTGCAGTCGCGCCCGTCCTCAATCATCGTTTTCACAGCCTCCATATGCCCGATCGCACGGTTCATCCGGTTTAAAACTGCCTTTGTGTTTTCATGGTGATGAGGGTGCGAATGAGAGTGACCGTGTTCGTGCGCTTCCTCATGCGCATGTGTATAAACAGTACCATCTTCGGCGATATGTGTATGTTCCATATGTACTCCTTTGTATTTAAAAGCTTACCAGTCGCTGTCCCAGTCCGTCGTTCCAGAGTCCCAGCTGTCGCCGGAATCCCAGTCATAACTGCTGTCGGAATCAGAATCGGAAGTATAATGCTCGTCGTAATAATTGCTGTCTTCAAATTCCGTAAAAGAGGAAGTCCACTGGTTTTCATCATTATAATCAAACTGATAGTCTGCCTTGTTGGCTAAAACATCGTCCGGAATCGAGGATTTGCTTACTTTTTCATAGTCACCGCTGTAAACGTAGTCTTCGTATTCATACCAGCTATAGCGTGTGTTGGCGTAAATCGTATCGTTATACCGATAATAACTGACACCATAATATGCATGGAGAGGTACAAATAATAAGCAAAAAGAAACAACATAAATGACAGCATAGGTCAGTAAAAATGCGCGACCGGACGACTTTTCCCCAATTACGTTATCATGAAATTTTTGCAGGAGAGGAACACGGCCACCAAATTTACCTGCCAGAATTAAACTTGCGATTGTCAGTCCGATTGCAAGAAAAATGGACCAGAACAGGGAAGCTCCGAATCCTTTGGCAAGCATATCGATAATGGCAATGGAGATCAGCCCTACAAAGCCGGCAAAAAAGATTGCAAAAGTGATGAGTATGTTTTTTCGCTTTTCTTTCTTCTGCTCCCGCGTGAGTGTCTGCTGTTGCTTTCTTGTCTGGTTATTTGCCTTCTGATTTAAAATCTCAGATTTTAATTTCAGATAAAGTTCATTGACAGCATAAGCTTCATCCGTGCCCTGATAGCGGATGGCACGTTCGCCGTTTGCCTTGTTTTTGTATACAATGAACTGGTCGCCATCCTGATAAATACCAAATGCTTTTGGTTTCTTATAATTGATGCCAATAAAAAATCTTGTTGTCTCATACGGCGGCAGGTGTCTGTCCTGATACCACTGCTGTAATTCGGCGATTGTTTTTGGTGTTTTATCGGCGGTTCGTTTGACTGCATTGTTTGTTGCCCCGCAAAATGGACATTTATCTGCGGTTTCTTCAATCATGGAACCACAGTATTCACATTTTATCTGCATTTCATCTTCTCCCCTGAAGTGGTGTGTCCGGCAGAACAGAGTCTGCTTTTATCACTTCTATATTATAAGGTAATGATTCCGTACGTTTATCCTATTACAGTATAGATTATATTATGACATTTATTTTTGACAGAATCAATAGGCAAATGTGTTACTCAGGCTGAGCAGTAACGCTTGCATTTCCGGTATAAAGCAGATATAATTTTTACATTAGAATAAAAATGTTTCATCAACAAAAACTATACGAAGGGGTATATCAGATTTGGTATACCCTGTTTTTTGCTTCGCAAAATAAGGAGATAACTAGGATTATGAATTTATTAGATATTATTGGACCGGTCATGGTTGGACCGTCCAGCTCCCATACAGCGGGAGCAGTAAAAATCGGACGAGTCTGTCATAAGCTGCTTGCAGAAAAAGTGGTAAGGGCAGATATCTATTTTCACGGATCATTTCTGGCAACAGGAAAAGGGCATGGAACGGATAAGGCGGTTGTGGCAGGGCTTCTGGGAATGCAGGTGGATGACCCGGCGATTCCGCACAGTTTTGGGATCGCAGAGCGTGAGGGATTGCAGTTCACACTGTCCGGAATCGATCTTGGGGATGTGCATCCAAACTCTGTCAAACTGGAACTTACAGGCGAATCAGGAAGAACGCTGGAGGTAATCGCGGCATCCATCGGAGGCGGTCGTATTGAAATCTGTGAGATTGACGGTCTTACAGCAAATTTCAGCGGTGACTATCCAACACTGATCGTGCATAATATTGACCAGCCGGGGCATGTTACAGAGGTGACATCCATGCT
Source organism: uncultured Roseburia sp. (assembly GCA_900542495.1). Lineage (GTDB taxonomy): Bacteria > Bacillota > Clostridia > Lachnospirales > Lachnospiraceae > Roseburia. The sequence goes on along the minus strand of UQNW01000007.1, from coordinate 62,418 downwards.
TGCCCATAAATCGGTCAACATCGCAACGATGCAGTTGTACCGTGCAAGCCGCGGTGGAAATGCAGTTATGGTCATCGAGTGCGATCAGGAAATTCCGGCAGATGCACTCAAGTGGTTAGAACGGATGGAAGGAATTTTAAAAGTAACCTATCTGAGTTTGCTGTAAATAAATTTCTTGTATTTGCGAAACTCAGATTTATGTTATGAATGTTGTGTAAATGTGACAAAATTTGTAAAAATCAGGAGAAGAATCATGTATAAATCCTTGGAAGAAATATGTGAAGTGGCGAAAAAAGAAGGAAAACCGTTCTGGAAAGTCGTGCAGGAGGATGACTGCAGAGAACAGGGAATCAGTGAAAAAGAGGCATTTGCGCAGATGCGTGGAATGTATCAGGCAATGCGTGAGGCGGATGAGAATTACGATGGAACATTAAAATCTGCGAGCGGATTAGTCGGAACAGACGGAGAGAAAATGCACGCTGCAAGAGAAGCAGGAACTTTGCTCTGTGGCAGATTCATTGGAAAAGTAATGGAAAAATCCCTAAAGACCGGAGAATCCAATGCCTGTATGAAGCGAATCGTAGCAGCACCAACCGCTGGCTCGTGTGGAGTGGTTCCGGCAGTTTTCCTTACACTTGAGGAAGAAAAACATTTTACGGAAGAAAAAATGGTGGAAGCGCTTTACGTGGCAGCGGGAATCGGAGGCGTGATCGCAAACAGGGCGTTTCTCGCCGGGGCAGCCGGAGGTTGTCAGGCTGAGATTGGCTCGGCGTCCGCAATGGCAGCCGGGGGCGTTGCATATCTTATGGGAGGAGACGCAGTGCAGGTTTCTCATGCAGCCGCACTGGCACTGAAAAATCTGTTAGGACTTGCCTGTGATCCTGTGGCTGGACTTGTAGAGGTTCCATGTGTAAAGCGTAACGTCATGGGAGCGGTCAATGCGCTGACTTCTGCGGATATGGTCATGGCTGGAATCACAAGTAAAATTCCTCCGGATGAAGTGATCGATGCAATGCGTGCAATTGGACGCAGCATGAGCGAGGATATCCGAGAAACCGGAAAAGGAGGGCTTGCCGGAACTCCGACAGGGGTAGCGATCCGCGAACGCATGGCGGGGACGTTGTAAACGGAAATCGTTTAAGATATTACAGGCAGATTTTGTGGCTTCATTCATAATGTAAAGCAGGACAGAGACAAGCGTTCATTTATAAGTCGAACACAGTGTAGATAAAAGAAAACCGTACAACCGAAATATGATTTCCTTTGTGAGCTTTGCGAGCAGGAACATCATATTTCGGTTGTACGGTTTTTCTCTTTAATAACCAGTTTACCTATTTATTGGAGCGTCTCCAGATATGCATTTTCTCAGCTTCAGCGATCAGTTCATCACGGAAATCAGGATGAGCAACAGAGATCAATGCCTCAGCTTTCTGCCAGGAGGAAAGTCCCTTCAGATTTACCATACCATACTCGGTTACAACATAATGTGTGTTGGCACGTGTATCGGTAACAATGGAACCTTCTGCTAAAGTCGGGCGGATGCGGGAGTGCATAACACCCTGTTTGTCGACAAATGTAGAGGAGCAGCAGATAAAGCTCTTACCACCATTTGACAGATAAGCACCTAAAACAAAGTCAAGCTGTCCGCCGGCACCACTGATCTGCTTAATACCGGAGGATTCAGAACTGATCTGTCCGAAAAGGTCGATATCCACGCAGTTGTTAATGGAAATAAAATTATCCAGAGCTGCGATGGAACGGATATCGTTGGTGTAGCTTACCGGAGCACTCATAAGCTCTGGGTTTTCATCAAGGTAATCATACATTTTCTTTGTTCCGGCACCAAAACCGTAAACCTGGCGGAAACGGTCGATGTTTTTCTTGGAACCGTTGATCTTTCCTGCTCTTGCAATATCAACAAAAGCGTCTACATACATTTCAGTGTGGACACCAAGATCTTTTAAGTCAGATTCTGCGATCAGGGAACCGACAGCGTTTGGCATGCCTCCGATACCGAGCTGTAAGCAGGCACCGTTTGGAATCTGGTCTACGATAAGCCGGGCAACTTTTTTATCAACATCGGTGGCAGGACCGCCTGCACCGAGCTCGCCGATCGGAGCATTGTTTCCTTCTACAATATATGTGACATCGGAAATATGGATGCCGCATTCTGTACCGCCGAGGCAGCGTGGCATATTTTCGTTGACTTCCACGATGACATGTTTGGCAGTCTCACACATTGCACCGAGATGGGATGCGTTTGGTCCGAAGTTGAAGTAACCGTGTTTATCCATCGGCGCAACCATGATCATTGCAACATCGTCCGGACATGAGGATTCACGGTAATAACGAGGCAGTTCGGAGTAGCGGATCGGAGAATAGTAAGCACATCCGCGGGCGATCAGTTTTCGTTCGATACCGGACATATGCCAGGAGTTCCATGTGAAATGTTCACCAGCGTCCTCGCGGGCAAAAACAGCAAGCGGTTTTAATAAAATACCACCGCGTAAATTTACATTTTTAAGTTCATCGGTACGTTTTGCCAGTGCCTGATCCAAAACGTCAACCGTACCATTGCACCATCCATAATCAACCCAGTCACCGGATTTGATTAATTTTACAGCTTCATCGGCGGAAACAAGTTTCTGTTTGTATTCCTGTGAGTAATCCATTGTAAATACCTCCCCTAAATTTGGAATGAAACGTATGCTGTGTTTCGTTCTCAGTCAAATAAAAAACACAGGCAATGTTTGTTAAAAAATTATCAATTAACATTTTAACACTTTATGAGATGTTTTACAAGGGCTTAAGACGAGGCATCTTGATTTTTTATACAAATACATTTAAGCTTTTTTATAGAGACAAAACACATGCGTTTACAGAAGGGGGACATTAATATGCAGTTTCAATTACAGTTTATCACGGACGAGCTGCCGCAAACACCGGTACATATCAATCAAAGAACCGCAGTCCGCGGCGTGATCCATTATCAGAATAAAATCCTTATGGTACAGACCAACTGCGGTGATTACAAATTCCCGGGTGGCGGCATGGAGAAGGGCGAGACAGAAAAAGAGACGCTGCTTCGGGAGATCACAGAGGAGACAGGATACACGGATATCCATATCGGGGTGAAAATCGGGGAAACATTTGAACAAAATATTGATACCGAGGATCCGGAAAACTATTTTCAGATGAAGTCATGCTATTACGAGTGCTGGCTTATGAGTGACAAAAAAGCACCGGGAGTGTTAGACGATTATGAGGAAAAACTTGGATTTAGCGGCACATTTGTGACAGTGGAGGAGGCATATCAGAGCAATCTTTCCTTATTAAAAAGAGAGCAGAAGAAGATGCACGACTTTTTACAGAAATCCTATATTGCGCAGATGCAGCAGGATGTGAAAGAGAGTATCACATTTGCACCGGAAATCCCGTGGCTGGAGCGTGAGACGCAGGTGTTATCCAAATTAAACCGCACACTTGTGGAAAAAATAGCAGATGCAGTGCGCGACTGTGGAAAAATCATGTTAGATGCAGTGCGGACAGCAGACATGGTGGAAGCAAAAGAAGGGCACGCTAATTTTGTCACAACCTACGATAAAAAAGTGCAGGAGACCATTCAGGAAAAACTTTTTGAGATACTTCCGGAGGCAGTGTTTGTGGGGGAAGAAGATGACATTCATGCGTCGATTAAAAAAGGGTTTGCATTTATTGTGGACCCGATTGACGGGACAACGAATTTTATCAAAGACTATCATGTGAGCGCAATCTCTGTCGGACTGACAAAAGACGGAGAAAAATACATTGGTGTTGTATACAATCCATACCTCGACGAAATGTTTACAGCGGAGCGCGGAAAAGGGGCATTTTTGAATGGAAAACCAATCCATGTTTCCAGAAATCCGCTTTCGGAAGGCGTTGTCTTATTTGGCACAGCGCCATACTATGAGGAATTGAGTAAAAAATCCTTTCAAATGGCATATGCATATTTTAAGAAAGTGCTGGATATCCGAAGAAGCGGTTCGGCAGCAATCGACCTGTGCAGCATAGCGGCGGGCAGGGCAGAACTTTACTTTGAACTGCGGTTAAGTCCGTGGGACTATGCTGCGGGCGCATTGATCGTAGAGGAAGCTGGCGGCGTTGTCACAACCGTGGAGGGCGGCACGATCACGTTAGATCAGCCATGTTCCCTGCTTGCGACAAATGGACGCTGCGGCAGATTGGAGTGAGAAGGTAATACTTTACCGCTCTGTTCGGATCGTACCTGTTAGAGCGGTAAATATTATAATTCCTCCGGCATCTCCCAATTCGCAAGAGCCTCTTTGGCGTCGTAAATAGCATCCTCATACCGGTTTGCAGTGAGCACGGTAAACGGATCATCTTCCGGCAAAGCGGCAATCATGGTCTCGTAACAGCGGATCAATCCCTCAAGTGGCAGATCGCCGCTTGTGTGCACATCTAAAATGCTGGATGTCTCGTGGGCGGCATTATAATACCAGAGGGCGGCTTCCTCGTAATCTTTTGCGGTTTCAAAATACATTCCAAGCTCCAGACAGATCTCTGCGCATGGCGTTGAGAGCATATCACGCAGTGTCATTTGGAAAAAGTGGTTCGTATCTCCGGCAATCCGGTAGGCACGTGCGAGCACACAGGCTGCTTCTTTCTGTGCATCGGTGTCTGTGCTTGTATCGTAAATCTGCCGGAAAATCGGAAGCGCTTCTGAAAAATCTTTTTCATCGCCTGTCTTAAATAATTCTTTTGCATACATGCTGCGCAGCTTTGAAGAAAACATACCTTCTTTTGCAAATGCGTCCAGAAAAATGGAAAAATCGCGTTTGTGGTGCATGGATTGCGGCATGTGCAGAATCTCAATATCGCTGTCATAGACAACGGGTGTCAGGCGGATCGTCTCGTGAATGGGATCGATCCATTCAAATGTGCGGAGACGTTTGAACAATTTTGGACGGTATTCTGTTTTTGCATTTAAAACGGTGTTAAAATCAGAGACGGTGCGGTATTTCATCTGTACGATCTCGATTTCCGGCAGGAGAGCCTCCTTTAACTGGAAAAATTTTTGCCGGTTTTCCTCGTCTAATACTTCGTCCGCATCCGGCGCATAAACATAGTCCATATTTGCCAGCGAAAAAGAAAAATTTCTCGCAGCAGAAAAATCGTTGGTCCATGTAAAATTATAAACCTGATCCGTATATCTTGCGGCGACCGCCTTCGTATCGTCGGTGGAACCGGTGTCTACAATAATAATCTCATCCATTAGGTCACAGACAGAATCCAGACATCTTGCCAGAACCTCTGCTTCATTTTTCACAATCATGCATAAACTGATCTTTATCATAAGTGCCTCACTTTTATTTTCTACACGATATTTGAAGGCTTCGTTGCTGTGCAACTGCTGCCTTGCATCATAATATCATTATGATTCGTTTGAAAATATTTTGCAAGAAATAAAAGCGTTCCAATCTTGTGAACAAAGAAGAACCATGTTAAAATATGCCGATAGAGCAGAAATATAAATAAGAAATTACATAGACAATTACAAATGTAGAGGAGAATAGAGCATGAGTGCAATCGTGACATTGAAAAAAGGCGAAGGACGTACCATCAAAGCGGGCGGTGCGTGGATTTTTGACAATGAGATAGATACAATCACGGGAAGATTCAAAAACGGCGAGGTCGTGACGGTGCACGATTTTGACGGATACCCAATGGGAAAAGGTTTTATCAACCAGAATTCCAAGATTCGAGTGCGCATGATGACACGAAAACCAGAGCTGGAAATTGATGATGCGTTCCTTACAATGCGCGTGAAAAATGCGTGGGAATACCGCAAGACAACAGTAGATACTTCTTCCTGCCGTATTATTTTTGGTGAGGCTGATTTTTTGCCGGGTCTAGTGATCGATAAATATGAGGATGTACTTGTCGTGGAATGTCTGGCACTTGGAATGGAACAGTTCAAGGAAAAGATCGTGAACTTTTTAAAAGAGATTCTGGCAGAAGACGGTATCAAAATCCGCGGAGTGTATGAGCGAAGCGACGCCAACGAGCGTACAAAAGAGGGACTTGCAAAGGTAAAAGGATTTATCGGTGAGGAGTTTGACACCAATGTTGAGATCGTGGAAAATGGCGTACACTATATGGTGGATGTCGTAAACGGACAGAAAACCGGATTTTTCCTCGATCAGAAATACAACCGCCTTGCCATGCAGCGCATCTGCAAGGGGAAAAAAGTACTCGACTGCTTCACGCATATGGGTACGTTTGCCTTAAACGCAGGAATTGCGGGGGCAGCAGAAGTCACAGGACTTGACATTTCGGAATATGCGGTCAGTCAGGCACAGGCAAATGCCAGATTAAACCATTTGGAAGATACCGTTCATTTCCGGTGTGCAAATGTTTTGGATGAGCTTCCAAAACTTGCGCAGGCAGGAGAAAAATATGACGTGGTCATCTTAGACCCGCCAGCCTTCACCAAATCCCGCGAGGCGACAAAAAATGCAATCAAAGGTTATCGTGAGATTAACATGAAGGGCTTAAAGTTAGTGAAAGATGGCGGGTATCTTGCCACCTGTTCCTGCTCTCATTTTATGACGCAGGATCTTCTCGCAAAGACTGTGAAAGAGGCTGCAAAGGCAACGCATAAGAGACTCCGTCAGGTGGAATTCCGTACACAGGCACCGGATCACCCGATTTTGTGGGCTGCGGATGAGTCGTATTATCTTAAGTTCTACATTTTCCAGGTCGTAGATGTATGAATATGTTCGCTCTTCATAATACGGAAATTTGTAGTATAGATGTAGCGTTTTGTGGTATACTATAGAAGAACAAATACCTTTCTGCGAAAGAGAAAGGAGAAAGGATACGCGTATGACAGTTGATAGAAGAGTAAGCAGTATTGAATCCAGTTTTAAAATGGAAAGCATGCCATTTGATGCAGAATGTCGTCAAAGAGTAAGAAATGTTTTAACCAAGAAAGTTTCTGCAGCAGATGCAATTACAGAATTAAATAAGAAATACAGAGTATCCAAGAAGCAGGTTGAAGGATCAAGAGTATGATTATTTCTATGAGGATGCACAGGATGCTAAGTACTGTTATCCGGGAACAAATGTATTAAAGAATAAATTGGATATAAGAGATTTAGATACATTGCATGAGGCTGAAAGAGACTATTCAGCAGTACGTCAGGCAGAACTTGTAGGTCAAGGCGTTACTGGAGATTTCTCTTTTAAGCATCTTTGTTCTATACATAAGCATTTATTCAGTGATGTATATTCTTGGGCGGGCAAGACGAGAACGGTTGATATTTCTAAAGGAACCGTTTTCTGTTTGGTGCAGTTTATCGAAAGCCAGTTTGACGATTTGTATCGTAAGCTTAAAAAGGAAAATTTCTTAGCTGACATAACCGATAAGGAAGAAATGAGCGAGAGACTAGCCTATTACCCGGGTGAGATTAATATGATCCATCCGTTTAGAGAAGGTAATGGAAGGACTCAGAGAATATACATTGAGCAGTTATGCTTGAACAATGGTAGATTTGAAATTGATTTTACCGATGTTTCAAAAGAAGAGATGATAGCCGCCAGTGTCAGATCGGCAAATGCCAGCAACGATATGCTGGAAAAATTGATTAGTAGTTGTCTTTGTGAAAAATAGTTTTAGAGAAGATTGTAGAAAACTTTGCAAAGAAATATGCAAAGAACATGCAAAGGAATACGCAAAAGAATATGTGGTAAAGGAAAAAGATTGTTTCAGTAAAAAATCTAATGCAAGATATGAGATGGTCAGTAGATCAGGCACTCAATGCACTGGGAATCCAAGGTGATGAGAGAAAGATGATCATGGAGCAATTACAGAAATAAATAGAGAAATTATGTATTTCAAGGGCAGCAGGTTATAATAGACCTGCTGCTTTTTAAGGAGGACACCCCGATATGAACCTAAAACTGATAAAAGCATCCTACGAATACCAAGACGAATTAACAGAGATGATTAAAGAGTGGAAAGACGATCAGGAAGTAAACCGCACAGATCGTTCTCCGTGGGCAATCTTTAAGAATGACATTGAAGATTTTGATTACTACTTGGAAAATCTGGAGTGCAAAGAAGAAAAAAACGGATATGTTCCGGATTCGACTTTTTTCTGTCTGGATGTAGATAGGAACCGAATTGTCGGTGCCGTGAACATCCGCCACTATTTGAATGAAAACATTTACCTGACAGGAGGACATATCGGAGACGGAATCCGTCCGAGTGAGCGGAAAAAAGGGTATGCGACTGCAATGATAGCGCTGGCGCTAAAGGAGTGTAAAAAGCTTGGAATCAATAAAGTACTGATGACTTGTAATAAGGAAAATATCGGTTCAGCAAAATCAATCATGAATAACGGCGGCGTGCTTGAATCCGAGATTGAGGAAGACGGAGAGATCGAGCAGAGGTACTGGATCAACTTAAAGGAAGAAACAGTCGAATCAAAACGCTTCGTGATGCGCAGAGTCATGCCGTATGACTACAGAGAAATGGCGGAGTGGACTATGGATGAGCGGGTGTATACCTATCTTCTCGGAAATCCGGTAAAAAAGCCGGAAGATATCATGAATTTTTCGCGCAGGAAAGATCCGAATTCGAGGACGAACTATGTTATGATCGTTCGCCAGAAAGAAGACGGTCACGCAGTCGGCATTATCGGGGCTGTCTATGAGCCGGAGCATAATGCGTGGGAAATGTCCTATTCCATTCGGTATGATGACTGGGGAAAAAACTGTGCAACAGAAGCAACACAGGCACTCATGGATTACATAGAAAAAGAGCATGGCACATCTAATTTTATGGGAGAATGTGCAAAAGAGAATATAGGAAGTGCGAAGGTGCTGCAAAAGCTTGGAATGGTTTATGACCATGATTCGAGTTATACAAAGCATGACGGCAGCAGAACTTTTGAATCTGCGGTTTATGTTCTCAGAAAACAAAAATAAGATCATAGTTAAAAGAGACTTCACCCCAGAGGTCTCTTTTCCATTTCCACAAAATTGTTGTAAAAACCGCCACATAGTTATAATATAGTAAAAAAGCGCATTGGCGTTTCACGAAAAAATTGGATTGATGTATAGAAGTAATCATTACTCGAAATAGAGGAGAAAAAAATGTTATTAGAACCAATTATCACAAGTTTATTAGAGACAGATATGTATAAGTTTTCCATGGGACAGTGTATTTATCATCAGTTTTCTGATTATAAGACAACGTGGTCTTTCAAATGCAGAAACACAGATGTGCATTTCACACATGAAATGGTCGAGGAAATCAAGGAGCAGATCAAGTCATACTGCGGACTTCGTTTTACGGAGGAGGAACTCGAATACCTTCATAAGATCAAATGGATGAAGGGAAGCTATGTTGATTTCTTGAGATTGTGGCAGCCGAGATATGCGGATTTTGAGATCACGGAGGATGCGAAGTGCGGACTGACCATTGAGACATTTGGAACATGGCTCAACACATCCATGTATGAGATTCCGACGCTTGCGATTGTGAATGAAGTTTATTTCCGCATGGCATATAACTATGACGAATTAATGGCAAGCTTTGAAAGACGTTTAGATGAAAAAATCGCGTTGCTTCACGGAACTTATAACCTTGGACTGTTCAGCGAATTTGGTCTCAGAAGACGACTTTCTGCTGAGGCACAGGAGCTGGCAGTAAAAAAGTTAAATGACGATCACTATCCGGGATCTACATTCGTAGGAACATCAAATGTTTATCTTGCAAAAAAATATGGTATTACGCCGGTAGGAACAATGGCGCATGAATGGATCATGTGTGTCGGACAGGGAAATCACAAGCACAACCCGGCATATTCGAACTGGTATGCCTTGGATTCGTGGGTAAAAGAATACGGTATTTTAAATGGAACAGCCTTGACAGATGCCATTACGACAGATTGTTTCTTAAGAGATTTCCAGTTGACTTATGCCACACTGTTTTCCGGTGTGCGTCATGACAGCGGAGATCCATTTGAGTGGGGAGAGAAAATGATCCGCCACTACGAGAGCCTTGGAATCGATCCGAAAACGAAAACACTGTTATTTAGTGACAGCCTTGATTTTGAGCGCGCAGATAAGATTGCGTCTTATTTTGCAGGCAGAGTGAAGTTTGCATTTGGAATTGGAACTTATATTTCCAACGATACAGATGTTCCTGCTTTAAATATTGTCATGAAGACAACAAAATGTAACGGAATGGATGTTGCAAAGATTTCTGATACACCGGGAAAAGGTATGTGCAAAAATCCGGAGTATGTAGAATATCTCCAGAGATGTATCAGTTGGAGAATGGAAAACGACCGATAAAAAGAAAGGTGTGGGGAAGGTATGCAGAACTATTCAGGAGAAGCTGGGTTACAGTATCATTTACAGATCAGACCGGGGGATGTGGGGCGTTATGTGATCCTGCCGGGAGATCCGAAGCGGTGTGAGAAGATTGCAAAACATTTTGAGGATGCAAAACTTGTGGCAGACAGCAGGGAGTTTGTCACTTACACAGGCTATCTGGAAGGTGAGAAGGTCAGCGTGACATCCACCGGGATTGGCGGACCGTCCGCATCAATTGCGATGGAGGAACTGGTGCAGTGCGGTGCAGATACATTTGTGCGTGTTGGAACATGTGGCGGAATCGATCTGGACGTCAAGGGCGGTGATATTGTGATCGCTACCGGAGCAGTCCGCATGGAAGGAACCAGCAGGGAATATGCACCGATCGAGTATCCGGCAGTGGCAGATCTTGAGGTGGCAAATGCACTTGTTGCGGCAGCAAAGGAACTGGGGTTTACTTATCATACCGGAGTAGTCCAGTGCAAAGATGCATTTTACGGACAGCATGAGCCGGAGCGCATGCCGGTAAGCTATGAACTTTTGAATAAGTGGGAGGCATGGAAACGTCTGGGCTGCAAGGCGTCTGAGATGGAATCAGCGGCGTTGTTTATTGTGGCTGCGCATCTGAAAGTCCGCTGTGGTTCTGATTTTCTTGTCATGGGAAATCAGGAGCGCAATGCCCTCGGCATGGATAATCCGATCGTTCATGACACGGAGGCAGCAGTGACGGTCGGTGTGGAGGCAATCCGCAGACTGATCAGGGCAGACCGGGAGAAATAAGCCAGAAACAAAAAACATCTGGATTTGAAGAGAAATTGACCATAATTGGAACAGCATGGATAACAGAAAATGGGGTGTGAAGATCATGGAAGCAAAAAAGTATCGTAGAGTTTTTACAATTGTAATTGATTCCTGTGGAATTGGCGGCGCAAAGGATGCAGCACGTTTCGGGGATGCGGGAACAGACACGCTCGGTCATATTGCAGAGACAATGGGAAACCTGAATATCCCGAATATGCAGAAGCTTGGCATTGCCAATTTAAAAGAACTTAAGAACATTGCACCGGTGGAAAAACCAATGGGATATTTTACAAGACTTTCTGAGGCGAGCAACGGAAAAGATACCATGACCGGACACTGGGAAATGATGGGACTTCATATTACCAAGCCATTTTTGACGTTTACCGAGCACGGTTTTCCAAAGGAACTGATCGATGAACTGGAAAAACGTACCGGTCACAAGGTCATTGGAAATAAGAGTGCCAGCGGAACGGAGATTTTAGAGGAGCTGGGCGAGGAAGAGATCGCGACCGGGCATATGATCGTTTACACTTCTGCGGATTCTGTTCTCCAGATCTGCGGAAATGAGGAAACTTTCGGGTTAGAGGAACTTTACCGCTGTTGTGAGATCGCCAGAGAGATCACCATGAAGGACGAGTGGAAGGTTGGACGTGTCATTGCAAGACCTTATGTGGGTAAGAAAAAGGGTGAGTTTGTGCGCACCAGCAACCGCCATGATTATGCGTTAAAACCATATGGCAAAACGACATTGAATGTGTTAAAGGACGCAGGATATGATGTGATCTCCGTTGGAAAAATCCGTGATATTTTTGACGGGGAAGGCATTACAGAATCAAATAAATCCAAAAGCTCCGTGCATGGCATGGAACAGACTATTGAGATCGCACAGAGAGATTTTACCGGACTCTGCTTTGTGAATCTGGTGGATTTTGATGCTCTTTGGGGACATAGAAGGAACGTAAAAGGATACGCAGAGGAGTTGGAACGCTTTGACGTGAAACTCGGCGAGCTTCTTAAAGTACTTCGGGAAGATGATCTTCTTATCATCACGGCAGACCACGGAAATGATCCGACCTATACCGGAACCGATCACACAAGGGAACAGGTCATGTTTTTAGCTTATTCCCCTTCCATGAAAGGTGCCGGAAGATTAGAAAATCAGGACACTTTTGCGGTGATCGGAGCGACCATTGCAGACAACTTCGGCTTGCAGATGCCGGAGGGCACCATTGGAACATCATTGTTGGAGAAGTTAACATAACACGGAAAGGGAACATTATGGATAAAAAAGAGGTTTTGAAGCGTGTGGATCACACTCTGCTCTCGCAGACCGCCACGTGGAAAGAGATCAGAGAAATTCTAGAGGATGCGATGAAATACGGCTGTGCTTCTGCATGCATCCCGGCGGCCTATGTCAGACAGGCGGCAGAGTATGTGGACGGAAAACTGCCAATCTGTACGGTGATCGGTTTTCCAAATGGCTACCACACGACGGCAACAAAAGTTTTTGAGACGAAAGACGCCATTTCGAATGGAGCATCCGAGATTGATATGGTCATTAATATCGGATTTTTGAAAGATAGACGATATGAAGAAATTGAAAACGAGATCCGGCAGATCCACGAAGCATGCGGCGGAAAAATATTAAAAGTCATCATTGAGACCTGCCTTTTAACAGACGAAGAAAAAATCAAAATGTGCGAGATCGTCACAAAGGCTGGCGCAGAATATATCAAAACATCTACCGGATTTTCTACAGCAGGAGCCAACTTTGCAGACGTAGCACTCATGAAAAAACATGTTGGAGCCAATGTCAAAGTCAAAGCGGCAGGAGGAATCTCTTCCTTTGATGATGCCGAGGAATTTATCCGTCTGGGAGCAGACAGACTTGGCACAAGCCGGCTTGTGAAAATCCTGAAGAATACGGATGCAGGATCGGGATACTAAGGAAAGGAAGCGACAGCGAGACAAACTAATACAGAAATTCAGCTTGATTCTGAGGAGTTAGCTGCTCAGTCTGTTACATTGAATGAACTTGTACAGAAATTTGAATTGAAGTAGTATTTTGTAATAACTTATATGAATATCTCTATTGTTATTGCTGCATCAGTTCTTCAACTTCTGTTACGCCATAAGGATCACCGGCTTTTTGAAATGCGTCGATTGCTTTTTGAAAATAAGCAGTCGCAGACTTTGAATTATCTGCGGCTTTCATGATTTCACCAAGACCACGGTAAGCACATCCAATGGAAATAAGATCGTTTGACTTTTCAGCAAAATCGAGGGCAGACAGCATTGTTTTTTCTGCAAGGGACAGATTGTGAAGTTTCATTGCAATATATCCCTGTTCATAAAGATTGGCTGAAATTGTAAGGGTATCATTTGGGAAAAAATTTCGTATAATGTTTTCTTCCTGCAAAAAATAGTCTGTGGCTTTCTTGTAATCTTCTGCCATTCGTTCTACCATGCCGGATTGATGAAGGGCAATATGCTGTTCCTCTTGATCTATAGAAGATGAGACTAAAAGGGATGCATAAGCGCGTGCTTCGGAAAAATTTTTTGTAAAACTTTCAACATAAATGAGTCCCATTAAAACCTGCCAGTAATTATCATGATCAGTGGACGAAATCGATGCATAGCATTCTTTATAGATTTTTTCTGCTTCTGTATAATTTCCTGAATCAAATAATTCCCAGGCTTTCGATAGTTTTTCAGTCATAAATATTACCCTCCGTAGTGAAAAATATTATATCATAATCCTTCAGCCTGCCCGTCATATGGCACTGCTCATTGTTTACGCACATTATAGCATGTAGATTATGTTATATCCAGCAAGACGAAACAGAATAGAAAATGAAATAACAACTAATTGATAAAATTTCTTGATAACGACATATCGATATTGTAACCTCAAAAGACTGTGCTATAATGCAGTCAAGAAGTTAGAAGAAACTAACCTTCGATATGATTAACAGTAAATCATCAAATATCATATTTGAAAAAAGGGGAGCATATGTCAGAGGAAGAAAAGAGATTTTTGGAAATTGTTGATTTAAAGAAAGGATTCGGCAGCGGAGAAACACGTCAGGAAGTGCTGCGGGGAATGAATTTTTCTGTGGCAAAAGGCGAGTTTTGCGTGCTGCTTGGACCGTCCGGTTCCGGAAAGTCTACCCTGTTAAATATTATTGGTGGAATCGACAGTGCAGATTCCGGTTACATATCGATCAATGGTGATAAGTTAGAAGATATGAGTGAGAAAAAACTGACTCAGTACCGCAGAAAACATCTGGGCTATGTATTTCAGATGTACAATCTGATCGGAAATCTGAATGTGAAGGAGAATATCGAGGTAGGAGCCTATCTTTCTGATAATGCACTGGATATCGACGAACTGCTTCATACGTTAGGACTTTATGAGCACAGATATAAACTGCCGAATCAGTTGTCAGGCGGTCAGCAGCAACGTGTCTCTATCGGTCGTGCGATTGTGAAAAACCCGGATATCCTGCTCTGCGATGAACCAACCGGAGCGCTGGATTACAACACATCCAAGGAAATTTTAAAGCTGATCGAAGATGTCAACAAGAAATACGGAAACACCATTATCATGGTAACACATAACGAAGCAATCAAAAACATGGCAGATCATGTGATCAAGCTTCGTGACGGGGCAGTGCGCCACAACGAGAGGAATACAAACAAGATTTCAGCAGCAGATCTTGAATGGTAAGGAGTGTGGCAGTTATGAAAAAGAAAAAAATAAAAAACCCTCTGATCAAACGTATTCCACGGGAACTGCTTGGTGATTGGAAAAAATATCTGGTAGTTGCGTTATTTTTAATTCTTACCATAGGGTTTGTCTCCGGAATGTATGTTGCAAATGAAAGCATGTTATTTGCAGCGGATGAGGGTGTGACAAAGTACAAGCTGGAAGACGGACATTTTGAGCTGAACAAAAAAGCGGATGAAAAACTGATCACAGCAATCGAAACTGGCACGAAAGCAGACGTGAAACAGTATTACCTCGATAAAGCGAAGAAAGAGTTAGACGAAAAGTTTGATGATGAGGCTTACCAGGAAGCCTACGATAAAGCGTGGGATAAAGTTGAGGATGAGATTGATGATAAATATACAGACGCTGAGGAAAAATATGAATTAAATGATCTTGATTTTCAAGAAGTTCCGGTACATGTCTACGAGAACTTCTTCCGGAATGAGGAGGAAGATTACAATAATGATGGAGAAGCAGAGGGAACAATCCGTGTCTATGCAAAAAATGATGATGTCAACCTTGCCTGCCTGATTGAAGGAGCTTTTCCGGAAAATGAAAATGAGATCGCAATCGACCGTATGCATGCGGACAATGTAGGAATTAAAGTGGGTGATGAAATCTCTGTCAGCGGACAAAAATTTCAGGTAGTCGGCTTGATCGCGTATGTCAACTATTCCACCCTGCATGAAAAGGCAACGGACCTGATGTTTGACGCAATCAAATTTGATGTTGCCATGGTGACGGATGCTGGATTTGACAGACTACATAAGACGGTACACTATTCCTATGCATGGAACTATGTGGATACCCCGGCGGATGAAGTGGAACAGAAAGCAAAATCAGATGATTTTATGAAGGCACTGCTTACGCAGGTCGTATGTGATGATAAGGAGTTAAAAGATTATCTTCCACGTTATGCAAATCCGGCAATTAATTTTGCAACAGACGATATGGGATCGGACAAAGCAATGGGTGGCGTGCTTCTCGATATCTTAATTGTGATCATTGCATTTATTTTTGCGGTAACAATCAGCAATACGATTGCCAAAGAGGCATCGACGATCGGAACATTAAGAGCTTCCGGTTACACAAAAGGGGAACTGATAAGACACTATATTTCCATGCCGATTATTGTGACACTGATAGCGGCATGTGTGGGAAATATCCTTGGATATACCTTGTTTAAAAACGTGGTCGTTGGCATGTACTATAACAGTTACAGTCTGCCAACATACGAGACAATCTGGAATCCGGATGCATTTTTCAAGACAACGATCATTCCGGTTGTGTTAATGCTTGTTGTAAATCTGATCGTAATTATGAAAATGATGCAGCACACGCCATTGCAGTTTTTACGCCATGACCTGAAAAAATCAAAACGGAAAAAAGCAATGCGTCTGCCGAAATGGAATTTTTTAAGCCGTTTCCGGCTGCGTATCGTGTTCCAGAATGTTTCAAATTATCTGATTTTGTTTGTTGGAATCTGGTTTATCGCGATTATGCTTGCCATGGCAGTTGGTATGCCGGAGACGCTCGATTACTATAAATCCAATGTTTCCAATATGATGTTTACAAACTATCAGTATGTATTAAAGTCCTATGAGGATGAGGACGGCGATATTATCACAACCAAGAATAAAGATGCAGAGAAATTCAACATGACATCCTTGCAGCATAAGAGTGATACCTTGGATGAGGAAATTTCAGTTTACGGAGTAGAACCGGACAGCCGTTATGTAAAAATCAGTGATCTTTCTTCGCTCAAAGGAAACGAGGCATACGTTTCAGTTTCCTATGCAGACAAATATGATCTGAATGTGGGCGATACGGCAGTTCTGGATGCAAAATACGAGAATAAACAATATGAATTTACCGTTGCCGGAACGTATGATAAATGCCAGTCGTTAGCAGTTTTCGTGTCAAATGAAGAATATTGTGAAATCTTTGACACAGACAGTGACGCTTTTACCGGATACCTTTCCGATTCGGAGATTACAGATATTGATGAGAACGATATCGCAACAGTTATTACAGAGCGTGATATCACAAAAATGAGTGACCAGTTAGATCACTCTATGGGATCGTATATGACCTATTTCCAATACCTATGTATCCTTTTATCCGCGGTATTGATCTATCTGCTGACGAAACTCATTATCGAGAAGAATGAAAATGCAATTTCCATGACAAAAATCCTGGGATATGAGAATCGTGAGATCGCAAGCTTATACCTGCTCTCTACGACGTTAGTTCTTCTTGTAATAGATGCAGTCAGTGTATTATTAGGCGGAATCATTATGAAAGTCGTATGGCGGATAATGCTCTTTTCCTATAGCGGCTGGTATGCATTCCGCATGAGCACCGTCGGATATATCAAAATGTACCTGTTCATTCTGATCGGCTACTTATTCGTCATGGTATTGGATTTCCAGAGAATCAAGAGAATCCCAATGAATCAGGCACTGAAAAATGTGGAATAATCGAAAAATATGAAGTAGGCGAAATTAAGAGAATGCAAAAAATGGGGGCATCCGAAAACGTGGATGTTCCCATTTTTGTGTCAGGATTTCTTTTTTACGATTTGAAGTTCGTATCCAAGAGCATCTAGTAGGTGGCTAAATACCTTAATAGTAGGAATACTTTCTTTTCGTTCAATTCTTGAAATAACTTGCTGTTTATTTCCGGTTAATGCGGCAAGCTGTTTTTGGGTTATTTTTTTCTGCTTTCGTAAAGAAACCATTTCACCGATAAGTTTATATTCTGCGCGAGAATCATCCCATGCTTTTTTAAACTCAGGATCATTTTGTCTTTGCCGTTCAATTTCTTTTTCCACACTGGTTTGCATAAATGGCATAAGCACAGCCTCCTTTATATAAACTTTTTACCTAGCATTTGATTCAATTCTTTTGCCCGTTTTCGAACAATACTTGCGTCTTTCTTTTCTGTTTTATTCTTTTGCTTATGGCAGGCGTGGAGCAAATAAATATTATCGTTGTCTACAGTAATATAGAATATGCGATTATTTTTTTGAAAGTATACTTCATAGATTTTCTTTTCCCACGGTTTGAAGAAAATTTTATCAAATTCGTCTCTTTCCATATGTTGTAATACAGTGTATCCGTCAATTTTTTCATTCAATGGAAGTGAGTCGATATATTCGTATATCAGGTTCCTGCCAGAGTTGGAGCAATAAGGGTGTAAAATCATTTATAGACCTCATTTTCTTTAAAATACAACTTATATGTTGTAAAGTCAAGCGCAAAATAAAAGTGATATGAATATGAAAATAGTTTGGAAATACAAAAACTTAATCTTTCTTTGCTTTTGCAAGCTTTTCCGTTTCGATTTTATATGCCATTAACCGCAACAGATAATCAGGCATTTTGCGATTCCCAAGTTCCCAGTCCTGAAGGGTTCGATAAGGAATTTCAAAATATTCACAGAATTCTTTGCGTGTCATGCCCGTAGTTGTTCTTAATGTAATCAAGTAGTCTCGGTTATCCATAAGTTAGATTTCCTCCGTATTTTATTTAAGTAATATTTAGATAGTTCCTCACAATTCATTCCATTTTATCTATGAGTTTAGCAATTATCTATTTAAGTAGTATTCAGTATGGATTTACACGCATTGCGTGTTTGCTAACATTATAGCATACACGTTGCGTATATACAACAATAAAATTTGTTTTGCAAGGTAAAGGTAACTCAGATTTTTTGAGAAAGATTCTGCGGAAATCTACAGACAGTTTTGTAGAAAAATGTTAGAATGTCAAAAGAAATAGATAATTGAGAAAATTCAAAGGAGCAGTTATGCAGGAAAAAAGCAGAAAAAAAGCGATAGATAATGCGGATGTATTGCAGAAGAAATATAGCTGGAAAGCGCAGAAAGAAACTGCAGCAGCAAAGAAAAAGCCAGCAGCAAAAACACCAATAGATAAACACCCAGCAGAAAAAGCAACAGATAAAAGAAAGAACCAGCCAAAACAGCCTGAAAAGAAAAAGGAAAATGTCTGTCCATACGCAAAAAAATGTGGCGGCTGCGATTATCAGGGAATGTCCTATGAACAACAGCTGCAGGAAAAACAGACCTATGTGCGCAAAAACATTGGGGAGTTTTGCAAAGTGCTTCCAATTATCGGCATGGAAAATCCATATCATTACAGAAATAAAGTGCATGCTGTTTTTGACGTAGAACGCAGAGGAAAACATGCAAATGGCGGCAGACGCACCGCAGGAAACGGACATGCGAAGGCAGCACCGGGTGGTGTGATCTCTGGTGTATACAAGGCAGGAACGCATGAGGTCATTAACATTGATTCCTGTGAGATTGAGGATGAATTATCTAGTGCGATCATCCGGGATATCAGAGGACTTTTACATTCCTTTAAAATAAAAACCTATGATGAAGATACAGGATATGGTCTGCTGCGTCATGTCCTTGTGCGCCGCGGATTTCACAGTGGAGAGGTAATGGTTGTTTTAGTGCTGGGATCACCAATCCTTCCGTCAAAAAATAATTTTGTCAAGGCATTGCGCAAACTGCATCCGGAGATAACTACGGTTGTAATAAATGTGAACGATAAGCAGACAAGCATGGTGCTTGGAGAAAAAGAAACCGTCATTTATGGAAAAGGCTATATTGAGGATACGCTCTGTGGCTGTACCTTCCGTATTTCGCCAAAATCATTTTATCAGGTGAATCCGGTACAGACAGAGATCCTTTATAACAAAGCGATCACATATGCGGGACTGACCGGAAAAGAGAAAGTGATCGATGCATATTGTGGAACCGGAACGATCGGTCTGATCGCTGCGTCCAAGGCAAAAGAAGTGATCGGCGTGGAGTTAAACCGTGATGCTGTGAAGGATGCGGTCATCAATGCAAAACGGAACAATATCAAAAATGAACAGTTCTACAATGCAGATGCCGGAAAATTTATGGTAGAGCTTTCGGAGCAGAACAAAAAAGTGGATGTCGTATTCATGGATCCACCGAGAGCGGGAAGCGATGAGGCATTTTTATCCTCAGTAGTAAAACTTGCACCGAAAAAAGTGGTCTACGTGTCATGCAACCCGGAGACACTTGCGAGAGATTTAAAATATCTCACAAGACATGGGTATCAGGCTGTCGAGTGCCAGCCTTGCGACATGTTTCCATTTACGAAACATGTAGAGTGTGTGTGCCTTTTGTCCAAACTCCATGAAGCGAAATATCATGTGAATGCGACACCTGATATGGATAGATAAAATGGGCAATGGTGCTATGAAAAATGCAGAACGTTGCCTATACCGTGAGTGATTGCGCAGAAGTACTGCTAAAAATAAGCTGGAAGGTTGCCTTTTTTGATTCCTCAAGATGTGCTGACATCTGTTTGGCAGCTTCTTGCCAGTCGTTGCGCAGGCATGCCCGGATAATGTCAAGATGTTCCTGAAAAGTGTCGTCTAATCGTTTCTCGGAAATATTCCCGGTCATATAGCGGAAACGTTCTGCCTGTGTCTGTATCATATTGTAGTTTTGATGGATATAAGTGTTTGGGCACGCATCGACAACGAAGTTGTGAAATTCCGTATCTAATTCGTAAAAATAATCATTATTATTATAACAGTTATGATTCGTTTTACTGGAACTGAAAATATTATAAAAATCTTTTAACCGCTCCACAGAGAGGGCATTACCATAATTTAAAAGAATATACGGCTCATATAATTGCCGTACTTCAAAAATCATATTGATCGTATTAATGGAAAGAGGCATTACGATAATGCCTTTTTTTGGTTTTATTTCAATTAATCCCTCCTGCTCTAAACGGCTTAGCGCATCACGGACCGGTGTGCGGCTCAGACCTAATTCAGTAGTGAGAAGTTCTTCATTTAAAAAAGTTCCCGGTGCATATTCACAGGTTACGATCTTTTGGCGGATCGTATTGTAAGCCTGTGTTTTTAAATTCATTTTTGACATAACAGATACTCCCATAACAAGAAAATAATATTAAATATTCTTTTTCATTCTAGCATACGGACAAAATAAACACAACAGATTCACAAATGAGCTGCCAAAATGAATGCGAAGCCTGCCTGATGAGGGGTGACAAAAGTGAATTGTGCATTATTGACAAAATATGATAAAGAATTATTTGCAACATGTACAATTGACATGCAAATAACATGATATTATAATCTGATGTATACAACATAGTATGTAACGATAAGTACAAGACAGAAACATAAAAAGCATACCAAAGGATAAGAGGAGGATGACACATGAAAGCAATGTATATCAACGCACCAGGCGAAGTGGAAATCAAGGAGATCGATATGCCGGTGAGAAAAGAAGGAGAAGTATTATTAAAACTTTTATATGGAGGAATCTGTGGAAGTGATCTTGGATCATACCGTGGAACATTTGCATATTTTGATTATCCGAGAATTCCGGGACACGAATTTTCAGCCGAAGTCATTGAGGCAGATGAGAACAATGAATATGGGATCAAACAGGGAATGATCGTTACCTGTAATCCATATTTTAACTGCGGACATTGTTATTCCTGCACACATGGGATCGTAAATGCATGTATGGATAATCAGACCATGGGATGCCAGCGGGATGGAGCTTTCCGCGAGTACATCACAATGCCGGTAGAAAGAGTGTATGACGGAAAAGGTATGGATCCGAAAACCTTAGCAGCAATCGAACCGTTCTGTATCAGTTATCATGGTGTCAGCCGTGCAAATGTCAAAGAGGGAGATAAAGTGCTTGTAGTCGGAGCCGGAACAATCGGTGTACTTGCAGCCATCGCAGCAAAAGCAAAAGGCGCAACAGTTTATATCTCAGACGTATCCGAAGGTAAGCTTGAAATGGCAAAAGAGTTCGGCGTAGACGGAACATTGCTGAATGATTCACCGGAGAATTTTGATAAAGGAGTGGCAGAGCTTACAGAGGGAAATGGATTTGATGTGACGATTGAGGCTGTAGGACTTCCATCTACTTTCCAGAATTGTATTGATGCATGTTGTTTCGGTGGACGCATGGTATTGATCGGAGTCGGAAAAAAGAATCTGGATTTCAACTTCACACTGATCCAGAAAAAAGAACTGAATGTATTTGGTTCGAGAAATGCATTGAAAAAAGACTTCTTAGAGTTGATCGATCTTGTTCATGAGGGCAAAGCTCCACTGGAAAAGATCATCACAAATGTTTATCCGTTTGAGGACGCAGCAAAGGCTTTTGCAGACTTTGCAAACAATCCAGGAGACATGTTAAAAGTAGTTTTTGATTTTTCCGGTATTAACAAATAAAAAGTCAGAAACGGTTGGAGAAAAAGGAGGGTTTACACTATGAGATTAAAAAAAATGACAGCAGTGATACTGTCAGGCCTGATGTTATTGCCTTTAACTGCCTGTGGAAGCACCAGCCAGACAGGATCGGATGCAGCATCGTCCGTAGAACCGGAGATTGTATTGGATGTGGCATTTGAGAATAACAGCAGTGAACCGATCGGTGCAGGATGGGAGAGAGCACAGGAGATCATAAAAGAAAAGTCCGGTGGAAAAATGGCGATTGAAGTGTACCCGGATTCACAGCTGGGAGATAAATCATCTTTGATTGATTCCATGCTTTTGGGAGAGCCAGTATGCACGCTTGCAGACGGAGCGTTTTATGCAGATTATGGGATCAAGGACATGGGAATATTATTTGGACCATTTCTCTTTGATGACTGGGATCAGTGCTGGACATTGATCGAATCAGACTGGTATGAGGATCAGTGCAAAAAGCTGGAAGAAAAAGGATTAAAAATTATCGCTTCCAACTGGATGTATGGAGAACGCCATACACTTACCAATGTTCCGGTAAACAGTGTAGATGATCTGAAAGGATTAAAAATCCGCGTACCATCCAATGAGATACAGTCATATGGATTTGATGTCCTCGGAGCAACCTCTACCGGTATGGCATTAGGAGATGTTTATCAGGCATTGCAGACAAAGACAATTGATGGTGCGGAGAATCCGATCGCTACCCTGTATGGAAGAAAGCTGCATGAAGTGGCTCCATATCTGATCCTGGACGGACATGTTAAAAACTTCACTACATGGGTGGTGTCAGCTGACTGGTTTAACAGCCTCACAGAGGAACAGCAGAACTGGCTTGTTGAGACGGCACAGGAAGCTGGCGAATACAACAATCAGGTATTGCAGGAGGCGGAGCAGGAGTATTTACAGCTGATGGTCGACGAGGGAGTGACCGTTGTCGATCCATCGGAGGAAGTGCTGGAAGGTTTCCGGGAAAAAGCAGCTCCATTCTATGAGATGGGAGACCGTTTCGGATGGTCAGACGGACTGTACGATACAGTGCGCAAGGCAATGGGAGCAGAGGAATAGGAGAGGATGAGCATGGAAAATAAGAAAAAGAGCAAATGGAGTTTTTTAGCGAATTTAGATGTTATCGTAGCATCTGTCATTCTGGCGATCCTGATCATATTAACATTTGCCGGGGTTATCTGGCGTTATGTGTTTCATGCACCATTTACATGGTTAGAGGAAGTTCAGACATCCTGTATGGTGTGGATCACATTTGCGGCAGCAGGTGCGGCATTCCGGAACGGTAACCACGTTGCGATCGAGATGATCGTGGATCTCATGCCGGAAAAAGCACAAAAGGTAATGGAGATCATGATTACAGTTATTGTGGTTGTGATATTAGGTTTCCTATTTGCACAGACCATTCCGTATTTGAAGATATTTCTGGAAAGTGGACGTTCCACCAGTATGTTACATATTCCTTACATTGTAGTGTATGGCATTTCACTTTTTTCCTATGTGGATATGGTGATCAGTTTTATTTACAGCATACTTCATGGCGTTAAATCAGAGGCAAAGGAGGCAGCAGGCAGCGATGAGTGATATTCTTTTATTGGCAGCAATCGTAATGTTGGTACTTTTATTTTTGAAGGTGCCTGTATATTTGGCAGTATTGGGCGGCTCTATGGTGTATTTTGCACTGAACCCGCATGTGAGCGCAGCAGTGTTTGCACAGCAGACGATTATCGGAACTGAAAAAATTTCACTGCTGGCAATCCCGTTTTTTGTCTGCGCCGGAATTTTTATGAATTACACCGGTGTCACGAAAAGGATCATGGATTTCTGTGAGGTTGTGACAGGCAGACTTCCGGGTGGACTTGCACAGGTCAATGTCCTTCTCTCAACAGTCATGGGAGGTCTGTCAGGTTCTAATATTGCGGATGCCGCAATGGAATCCAAAATGATGGTTCCGGAAATGACAAAAAAAGGATTTTCCCTTGAATTTTCCAGTGTTGTGACAGCAGCGTCCTCAATGATCACACCGTTGATCCCGCCAGGAATCGCAATGATCCTCTACGGATGTATTGCAAACGTATCCATCGGAAAACTGTTTATGTCAGGTCTTGGGGTTGGGGCATTGCTCTGCATCACCATGATGATATTAGTCGGGGTTATCTCAAAAAAACGTGGATATGGTAACATTTCCACAGAGAAAATGACATGGTCACGCTTCTGGAAGGCATTTAAACCTGCAATTTTACCGCTTTTACTTCCAATCATTATCATTGGAGGTATCAGAATTGGTGTGTTCACTGCAACAGAGGCAGGAGCAGTTGCTATCATTTACGCAGCTTTTCTTGGCTTCCTTTATAAAGAGATGCATATCAAAGACATGATTCAGGGGTTAAAAGAGACTGCCTGCACAACAACGTCCATTATGCTGATCGTTTCCGCAGCATCTGTATTCTCATGGATCCTGACAAAAGAGCAGATCCCACAGGCGCTGACTGCATGGATGCTTGCAAACATTCACAGTAAATTTGTATTCCTGATCGTTGTGAATATTTTCCTTCTGATCGTCGGAATGTTTATCGAGGGAAATGCTTCCATGATCATTCTTGTTCCATTGCTTGCACCGATCGCAAAAGCATATGGCATTAACGAGATCCAGTTTGCAATGATCTACATCTTTAACAATGCGATCGGAGCACTTTCACCACCTATGGGAACATTGATGTTCGTAACCTGTTCCATCACAAAATGTAAGACGGCAGCGTTTATTAAGGAAGCAGTTCCATTCTACATTCTGCTGATCGTAAACCTGTTGCTCCTCACATGGTTTGAGCCATTTACAACATTTCTTGTAAATTTAGTTTATTAGTTTAAATAGAAAATGCGGCTGCCACATAAACATGTGCAGTCCATTTTCCATATCAGTGATAAAAAAGAAAGGGAATAAATAATGGAAAAATTAAATTATGATGTAATAAAAAAAGTTGGCTATGACGGATATCTTCTGAAAGAAGCACCGGAAAAAGTGATGCAGTTTGGAGAGGGAAATTTCCTGCGTGCGTTTGTTGATTACTGGTTCGACCTTGCAAATGAAAAAGCGGACTGGAATGGAAAATGCTGTCTCGTCCAGCCGATCGCACAGGGGCTGAGCGACATGATCAATGAGCAGGAAGGACTCTACACGTTATATCTGCGTGGAAGTGAAAACGGTCAGAAAGTGGATGACAAGCGTGTGATCTCCAGCGTGAGCCGCTGCTTAAACCCATATGAAAAAGCAGGCTACGAGGCAATGATGGAATTAGCAGCCAGCGATGAACTTGAAATCATCGTTTCCAATACAACAGAAGCGGGAATCCAGTATGACCCTTCCTGCAAAAAAGATGACTGCCCACCGTCAAGTTTCCCAGCAAAACTGACACAGGTACTGTACCATCGTTATCAGGCAGGAAAAAAAGGGATCATCATGTTAGCCTGCGAGCTGATCGACAACAATGGAAAAGAGCTGTTAAAATGTGTCAACCAGTACATTGAACAGTGGGGACTTGAGGACGGATTTAAAAAATATGTCAATGAGGACTGTACCTTCTGCGGCTCTCTTGTTGACCGTATCGTACCGGGACGCATCCGTGATGAGAAAGAGGTAGCGGAGTTAGAACAAAAACATGGTTACACAGATCCGTTATTGGATGTCGGAGAAGTATTTGGCGTATGGATCATCGAAGGTGATGAAAAGTTAAATGATGTCCTTCCTTTCAAAAAGGCAGGACTTTCCGATAAAGTATTTGTTGTGCCGGATATGAGTCCATATAAAAAGAGAAAGGTGCGCATTTTGAACGGAGCGCACACCGGGTTCGTGCTTGGCGCATATCTCGCAGGAGAAAATATTGTGCGTGACTGCATGCATGACGACGTCATCAAAGGTTTTATGAACAAAATGCTTTATGAGGAGGTGATTCCGACACTTCCATTAGATAAAGACGATCTGCTGAAATTTGCAGCAGCAGTTTCAGACAGATTTAACAATCCATTTGTAAATCATGAATTGATGAGTATCTCTTTGAATTCAACATCAAAATGGAAAGCGCGCAACATGCCTTCTTTTTTGGAATATATCAAAGAACAGGGAAAACTTCCTGTGTGCCTGACAATGTCTCTGGCTGCCTATATCGCCTTTTACAGCAATGACATTCAGGAATTGACAGATGCGGGACTCATCTGCAGACGTCCGGCAGGAAACGAATATACCGTAAGCGATGACAGATGGGTGCTGGAATTTTATTATGAACATCGGGATGCATCAGCGGCGGAACTGGTGCATGAAGTGCTTACAAATAAAAAAATGTGGGATCAGGATCTGACCGGAATCGAAGGATTAGAGAAAGCGGTCACAGAGGATCTTGAGAAAATACGCAGGGAAGGAGCAAAGGCTGCTTATGCAGGCTGCCTGTAAATGCTTATGAAGACGATACAGATAGCACCGGCGGATAATGTGGCAGTTGCACTCTGCCCGATCAATGCAGGAGAGACCGTACAGTCCGGCGATCTGAGTCAGGTCGTGGTGACAGAGGCAATCCCGCAGGGACATAAGATTGCGTTGAAAAATATTGCAAAAGAAGAGAATATTATCAAATATGGCTTTGTGATCGGACATGCAACGACAGACATTCCGGCAGGAAGCTGGGTACATACGCATAACATGGCGACGAATCTGTCCGGAGAAATTGAATATTCCTATCATCCGGAACTTAAGCAGCCGGCATCAGAAAAACCGGAGTGTTTTAACGGATTCCGCAGGAAAGACGGACGTGCAGCGATCCGGAATGAGATCTGGATCATTCCGACAGTAGGGTGTGTCAATGACGTTGCTAAGAGAATGACAGCACTCAATCAGGATCTTGTGACCGGAACGATAGACGGTCTGTATACATTTGACCATCCATTTGGATGCAGCCAGACGGGACATGACCATGCACAGACCAGAAAACTTCTGGCGGCGCTTGTGCGCCATCCCAATGCAGCAGCAGTACTTGTATTGGGACTTGGATGTGAGAATCTGACACATGAACAGTTCGTGGAGGAACTGGGCGATTATGATGCGGACAGAGTCAAATTCTTAACCTGCCAGGAAGTGGAGGATGAATTTGAAGCCGGAAGAAAATTATTGGAAGAATGTGCAGCCTATGCCGGACAGTTCCACAGGGAACCGATCCCGGTGAGCGAGCTTGTAGTCGGGATGAAATGCGGCGGTTCTGACGGACTTTCCGGTATCACGGCAAACCCGGCAGTAGGCCGTTTCAGCGACATGCTTGTGGCAAGAGGCGGTTCCACAGTTCTGACAGAAGTACCGGAAATGTTTGGTGCAGAGGGATTTTTAATGAACCGCTGTATTAATCAAGAGGTGTTTGAAAAAGCTGTCAGTATGATCAACGGATTCAAAAATTATTTTATAAGCCACAACGAGGTCGTATACGACAACCCAAGCCCGGGAAACCGCCAGGGTGGTATTACAACGCTCGAAGACAAGTCCTGCGGCTGCGTACAAAAAGGCGGTACAGCCCCGATCATGGATGTGATCGGATATGGGGACGCTGTTGTGACAAAGGGATTAAATATGCTTTATGGACCTGGAAACGATCTTGTATCAGCAACGGCGATGACAGCAGCAGGAGCGCACCTGATCCTGTTCACAACAGGACGCGGTACACCATTCGGAGCGCCGGCTCCGACATTGAAGCTGTCCACGAACAGCCGGCTTGCGGAAAATAAAAAAGGATGGATCGATTTTGATGCAGGTCCGATCGTTGAAGGAGAATCCATTGACGACGCAGCAAAACGTCTGTTACAGCTGGTGATCGAAGTTGCCAATGGAAAAGAAACACAGACTGAGAAGCGTGGATACAGAAGCATTTCCATTTTTAAGGATGGGGTTGTTTTGTAAAAGGAATCTTAATAAGCAGGGATATCATTCCAGAAAACAGGGGTACACAATGTGTGTCCTGCAATCTTGGAATATCCCTGCTTTATTTTGCTTTTTAGTAAAAGGTCTGTTATGATTAAGAAAATAATGTATTTTTATACAAAAATAAATTTATAAGGGGACAAAAGAAAGCGGGGGAAAGAGTTTATGAAAAAAATAATACCAATCATTTTTTTTCTGGTTTTTGCTGTAATCGGAGTGGGGATGCTGATCGGAAGCTTTTCGATTTTGAACATGGAAACCAGTGCTATGGATGGAGCAGAGGAAATTACGGCATACATTACAGATATCCAGACACACAGGGATTCGGACGGAGATGTGGATCATGATGTGTTTGTGACCTATGAATATGATGGGGTAACGTATGAAGATCAGAAGATCACCAGCTACAGTTCAGACATGTATATCGGTGAGGAACTGACACTTTATTTCAATCCGCTGCGTCCGGCATGGCTGACTGTGAAAGGACATGAATACTATGGATTTCGCATGATGCTTTTTATGGGAATTGTGTTTTTCCTTGTTGGAATCAGTTATCCGTTTTATCAGTTGATCATGAAATTGAGAAAAAAACGCATTTTGAAAAAGGGTTATATACTTCATGCAACGATTGAAGACATTGTGCTGAACACATCCATGAGAGTGAATGGACAGAGTCCATATGTCATTTACTGCTCGTATTATGATGCACTACAGAATCTGACCTATCGTTTCAAGAGTGATAATCTGTGGACAGATCCAGGGTATGTTTATCGACCGGGAGATCCGATTGAGGTTGCAGCAGATCCGAAGAATTACAAACACTATCATGTGATGGCAGAGGAACGGATCAATCAGAGAGTTGTCGATTATACATAGAAAAAAGAGGAAACTACATGATAACTACAATTTTACTTGATTTAGACGACACGATTCTTGATTTTCATAAGGCAGAAAAAGAAGCTCTGAAAAAAGCACTGCAAAAAATCGGTGTGGAGCCGACAGAGGCGCTGCTGAAAAGATACAGCGAGATCAATCTGTCCCAGTGGAAATTATTAGAACTCGGCAAACTGACGCATGCGGAAGTGAAGATAAACCGTTACCGGATCTTTTTTGAAGAATATGGGATAACAGCTTCGCCGGAAGAAACTGCGAAATGTTACGAGCAGAATCTTGCTTATGAGCATGAAAAAGTAGAAGGCGCACTGGAACTTTTACAAAAACTGCATGGAAAATACCGATTATACGCAGCGTCGAATGGAACCTACGAAGTGCAGAAA
Organism: uncultured Roseburia sp.; assembly: GCA_900542495.1. Lineage (GTDB taxonomy): Bacteria > Bacillota > Clostridia > Lachnospirales > Lachnospiraceae > Roseburia. The sequence goes on along the minus strand of UQNW01000007.1, from coordinate 32,909 downwards.
CGCCGGATTGAGGAGTCCGGGATAAAACCGTATTTTGAGGATTTTTTTATTTCGAAAAAAATCGGCTTCTATAAGCCGGATAAAAAATTTTTCGACTATTGTTTCGCCCATATTCCTGATTTTAAATTAGAGAAGAGCGTCATGGTAGGTGACAGTCTTTCGTCGGATATTCTTGGTGGAAAAAATGCGGGACTAACTACAATCTGGTATCAAAAAGATCGAAATATAACAGATGACGGCGCCATTCACCCGGACTACCGCATTTATGAATTGAGCGAATTGCCGGATTTATTAGAAAAAATAGAATAACAGCGAAAATGCATCAATAACAAACAAGTGCAGGAATCTGGCAATATATTGGGGATAGAAATGAATGGAATAAATTGCAGTGATGTGTTAAAATAATCATGGTTTGAATTGAAATTATCGAATGTCAGATATTGTGAAATTGAATCATTACGAACGATATTTTAGACATTGGGTTATTAGGAAAGGATATTTTTTTATGGAAGAAAAGACAACAATGGAAATCACAAATGATAGATTAGAGGAGGCAATCAAAGATTACGCGGCAGACCGGACAAAAGAAAAGCTTACAGCAGTCTTAAATCTGCTTCGTCCGACGAAACTGTTAGTTCCGGCAATGTTAAAAGCACCGGATCAGCCAACTCCCTGCTTTTTAAAGAGCGGTGCCGGCGAACAGTATTTTGTAGTGTACACCTCCAAAGAGCAGATGGCAAATGCACCAAAAAGCCAGGCACTCTTAAGCATGCCATTCCCGGCGTGCAACAGCGTTGCCGTAAAACCGGAATTGAATTTAAGCGGAATGGTCATCAATCCATTTACCGATAATCTGGTATTGAAGATTGAACTGATCCAGAAACTGCATGAGGCAGATGAGAAAATGGCAAAACAGCCAAAGCAGATCAAGATGACACCACAGCAGTTTCAGGCATTCGTGAAAAATCAGACAGAGTTTTCGGTGATCCCGAAACGCTTATATGCCGAGAAAGCAGAATTTGTACAGAAGCTTTGCGATGAAAAAGAAGCTTTTGTCAATGAACTTTTTGCAGCAGCATTCAAAGAGCCGAAGCTTTATCCATACACAGAGGATGACTATTCTGTTATGGCACTGGACATTTCCGAGGATCTGACACTGATCCGTGTGGATCTTCCGGATAAAGGTTTGGTTCCGCCACTTTGCTATCGTATCTATATTACATACAATCCATTAAAGGATGAAGCTCATTATTATACGATCGAGATGACAAAAGAGAAAGATGTAAGACTTCTCGGCGGCGTGACAGAGGATGCAAAGCACGTCAGCTATGGAAATGCACCGGTAGAGGGTGCAGAATTGCAGGAGATTATGAACCTTGCAAAAAATCCTGGGGAACTGACAAGCTAAACCGGAGGTTGACTAAGTAATGTTGGCAGATTTTATGGCTTCATTCATAATGTAAAGCAGGGCAGAGATATTCACAAGTCAGTCACTGTGTAAATAAAAAGAAAAACCGTACAAACAAATATGATTTCCTTTGTGAGCTTTGCGAACAGGAACATCATATTTGTTTGTACGGTTTTTTTAAATATTTACTTCACAAGACTTTCTGCGTAATCCAGTGCATCGACGATATTTTTATGGAAATTCTCTTTTCCGATAAGTTCCACAAATCCGTCCTTTTCCATAACATGCATTGGCTGCTCATTGACATGTGAGAACACCAGCGTAATATTCTTGCGTTTCGCGCGTGTGGCAAGTTCATGCAAAGAGTGCATTGCACTTGCATCGATGGCAGGAACGCTTCGCATACGGATGACAACGACCTTGGTGTGGTGATGACTGTTGATATTTACAATCTGGTCTGCCGCAGCGAAAAACATTGGACCGCAGATCTCGAATACGCTGATAGAGTGCGGAATATCACGGAGTTTTTCTGCCTCGCCCGGTGTGATGTCAGGGGAATCCGTGTACTTCCAGGCTTTAATGTCGGCTGTTTCAGCCATACGTTTCATAAATAAAAGGGCAGCAAGTACAACGCCGATTTCAATTGCAACTACCAGATCAAAAAATACGGTTAAGAAAAATGTGGCAACTAAAACAATAATATCGCTTTTTGGCGCGGTTTTGCAAAGACGGAAGAAGGAAGACCAGTCTGCCATATTTGCAGCAACCATGAGAAGAACAGCGGCTAAAGTTGTCATTGGAATCAATGCAGCAAGCGGCATTAAAACCAGAAGAATAATAGTCAAAGTGATACAGTGCATAATACCGGCAATTGGTGTGCGTCCACCGTTTCGGACGTTGGCAGCAGTTCTGGCAATTGCGCCAGTGGCTGGAATACCACCAAAAAGTCCTGAAAAAATATTTCCAAGTCCCTGACCGATCAGCTCGGCATTGGATTTATGCGTATCACCGATCATACCGTCTGATACCACTGCGGAAAGCAGGGATTCGATACCGGCAAGAATAGCAATCGTAAAAGCCGGGGAGAGCATCTGCTGTACCAGTTTCATGGAGAGGGCAGGTGCGTGGAAGCTTGGAAAAGCAGAATTTAATTCGCCGTAAACGCTTCCAATGGTATTGACCGGGAGTTTCGCAAAATACACGATCGCGGTTGTGATAATGATCGCAACGAGAGAACCCGGAATTTTATCTGTCACTTTTGGCCAGAGCAGCATAATGATGACTGCAACAAAACCGATCACTGTGGCGGTAAGGTTAATGGTACTAATATTTTCAATATAGGCAGTGATTTTATTTAAGAATTCAGAAGGAACGGACGCAATCTCAAGACCGAAAAAGTCTTTTAACTGTCCTACAAATAAAGTTACTGCAATACCGCAGGTAAAACCGGTGGTAATTGTATAAGGAATGTACTTGATGAGGGAGCCGAAACGGCAGATCCCCATAATTACCAGAATAATTCCGGCGAGGATTGTCGCAACAATCAGTCCGTCAGTGCCATATTCTTCCACGATTCCGTAGATGATGACAACAAATGCTGCGGTCGGACCGCCGATCTGGACGCGGCTTCCGCCGAAAAACGAAATGAAAAATCCGGCAATGATCGCAGTGTAAAGTCCCTGTTCAGGTCCCACACCGGAAGCGATTGCAAGCGCAATGGAAAGCGGGAGAGCAATGATCGCAACAATAATACCGGAAATAATATCCTTGATGAGCTGCTCTTTGGTGTAACCTTTCATGACATCAAAAAGTTTTGGCCTTAGTTCATTCATATGATGATTTATCCTTTCAGTAAAAAATGTATAAAATAATTATTAAAAAAATATAAACACGCAAATTAAAATTCTATCACTGTGGGAGCGCTATTTCAAGGGAAATCACTCGTTATTTTTTTGACAGGCTGTTTTTTCCATGATACAAGCAATGATATGACTTAATTCCTATTGACATAGTATGAATAGGGGGATATACTGAATCTAATGATTTTCAGAAGTCAGTATGTTTTTACAGAAAATGTGAAACGGCTTATAAGGGAAGGATTATTTTATGAAAGTATCAACAAAAGGAAGATATGCTTTAAGATTAATGTTAGATCTTGCAGTGAACAATACAGGAGAACCAATCAGCCTGAAGGACATTGCAAGAAGACAGGAGATTTCAGATAAATATCTGGAGCAGATCATTTCTGTTTTAAATAAGGCAAACTATGTAAAAAGTATTCGTGGCGCACAGGGTGGCTACATATTAACCAAAAAACCAGAGGAATACACCATTGGCATGATCCTTCGGCTGACAGAGGGAAGCCTTGCTCCGGTCGCCTGTGTGGAAGAGGATAATACCTGTGAGAAGATTCATGATTGCGCCACAGTTCTTGTCTGGCAGAAAATGAACGAAGCAATCAATGATGTTGTAGACCACATGACATTGCAGGATCTCGTTGATTATGAAATGAAAAACTGCTCAGATTATGTCATATAGTAAAATATATCAATAAAAGAGATTAAATTTAATCATTTTATTCTCTCTATCACCGTGTTAATATTATATCAGATTTGTTGATGTATTTTATGCAACCGGGAATTGCAACAGATTCCGCCATGCATAATCTGCAAAACGATGAAGAGAAGCAATATTTAATATGACATAATAAGATGCCGCATTAGTTTCGCCTCTATGATTCGGATGAATCATAGAGGTTTTTCTTTACAGGAAATTGTGATGCAATATCCTATAATATAAAAATGCTCCGCGAGGGTGCAGCATGGGCGCTTAAGGAAAGGAATAAACATGAAAAACGTAAACAAATATGAAAGACAATATTTTATGCCGCCAGTCTGTGAGTATGACTGGGCAAAGAAAGACCATATCGAAAAGGCACCAATCTGGTGTTCGGTAGATCTTCGTGACGGTAATCAGGCATTGATCGAACCGATGAGCCTGGATGAAAAACTGGAATTTTTCCAGATGTTAGTAGATATCGGATTCAAGGAAATCGAGGTTGGTTTCCCGGCAGCATCCGAGACAGAGTTTATTTTCATGAGAACCCTGATCGAGCGTGATATGATTCCGGATGATGTGACAGTGCAGGTTTTGACACAGGCGAGAGAACATATTATAAAGAAAACATTTGAGGCGGTAAAAGGTGCACCGCATGCTGTCATTCACCTTTACAATTCCACTTCCGTTGCACAGCGGGAACAGGTGTTTAAAAAGAGCAAAGAGCAGATTAAGCAGCTTGCAGTTGACGGAGCAGAATTATTGAAAAAACTGGCAGCCGAGACAGACGGAGATTTCTCATTTGAGTACAGCCCAGAGAGTTTCCACGGCACAGAAGTAGAGTATGCAGTGGAAGTCTGCAACGCGGTACTTGATGTATGGCAGCCGTCCGCAAAAAACAAGGCAATCATCAACATCCCAGCGACTGTGGAAACAGCAATGCCACATGTGTTTGCAACCCAGATCGAATATGTCAGCAAAAATTTAAAATATCGTGATAATGTTGTTTTAAGTCTTCATCCACACAATGACAGAGGCTGTGGCGTCAGCGACGCAGAACTTGGATTGCTCGCCGGTGCAGACCGAATCGAGGGAACTTTGTTTGGAAACGGAGAGCGTACCGGTAATGTAGACATTATCACAGTGGCAATGAACATGTACTCTTACGGTATTGATCCAAAACTTGATTTTTCCAATATGCCGCATATCCGTGAAGTGTATGAGCGTCTGACAAGAATGCAGGTAAATGACCGTCAGCCATATGCAGGAAATCTTGTATTCTCTGCATTCTCCGGTTCTCATCAGGATGCGATCGCCAAAGGAATGGCATGGAGAGAAGAAAAGAAACTCACTACCTGGACCGTTCCATATCTTCCGATTGATCCGGTGGATGTCGGAAGAACTTACGATTCTGACGTGATCCGAATCAACAGCCAGTCCGGTAAAGGCGGAATCAGTTACATTTTGAAACAGAACTTCTCTATTTCTGTGCCGGAGAAAATGCGTGAGGAAGTTGGCTATGCTGTAAAACAGGTATCAGATGAGGAGCACAAAGAGCTTTCACCACAGTGGGTATATGAGATTTTTGAGGATAACTACATTCACTATACACCATACTTCCAGATTTCCGAATGCCATTTCCGTCAGGATGACGGCATCATGGCAGAAGCAACGATCCAGTATGGCGAGAAAAAGACAATCGTGGATGCAAATGGTAATGGACGTCTGGATGCAGTCAGCAATACGATCAAACAGTATTTTGGAATCACATATGAACTGTCAACTTATGAGGAGCATGCATTGTCCCATGGATCTTCCTCCAAGGCAATGGCTTATGTAGGAATCACTCATGACGGAAAAAATTACTGGGGCGCAGGCATGGATGAAGATATTATTAAAGCATCCATTCATGCACTTGTTGTAGCGGTTAACAAACTTCCAGAGATGACAAAAGATGACAATCATCAGGATGACCGTCTGGTTTCCATGCTGAATTATATTCAGACGAACTATCAGACTGTTACATTGGAAGATATGGCGGAGCAGTTCCATTTGTCAGAACCATACATTTCCAAATACATTAAAGATAAATCCGGCAAAACATTTGGAGAGCATGTTGCACACACAAGAATGAAACGTGCCAAAACATTATTGAAAAACGGAAATATGACCGTTGAGAATATTTCTTATGCAGTTGGATATCAGAATGTAGAGCATTTTAACCGTACATTCAAAAAGACGTTTGAAATGACTCCGCTGCAGTACCGGAATTTAAGCAGAGAGTAGAGATGAAAAAGAAAAAATCGTACAGACAAATATGATTTCCTTTGTGAGCTTTGCGAACAGGAACATCATATTTCGTCTGCACGATTTTTCTTTCATTTACACTGAGAATAACTTGTGAAGCTCCACTGATATATACCAGCTTTAAGTTTCTGAACAACCACTTTGTCTGTTCCAGCTCATGTGCGGCAAAAGCCACTGACGTAACTTGATATGTAGAACGGCACTTGGCAATTCTTCCATACTATATATTGGAGTTCACATTATTCGACAATATCCTCTATATAGTTGTAATCTATTTTTCCTTTTGTCACAGAATAGAAAAAAGGATCTTTTCTAATGCTATCATCTGAATTGATAATAAAATTGTTCCAATCATCTGCTTCATTGCCGTCAGATAGATAAATAGTTACTTTGAAGCTATACCCAGAATATCCAACCGATAATTTTGCCCGTTTTACTTCGACATCATTCAAATTAGCAATAATATGTTGTATTTGCTCTTTATCCTTAATATGTGTTGTATTCCCACTATTGCCATTGAAAACAACGATTTCCATAATTTCATTATGGTCTAAATCCATCAAGTCGATTGGCGTATTATACCAAATAGCGATGCCTGCAAAAAGAATTGCCATAGCGGATAATAATATAATTATTTTCTTTTTCATAGTAGATTGCCTCCATTTGCATTTATTTAACTGTTACTTACAATTTCCTTGTCTTCCTGCAATAGTTCCCCTCGTTTCCTGCCAGCCTTTCTGAAAGGTCTGATTTCCTGAGAACGTTTTTCCATCTCTTAATCAATAAAATATATAACATTTAGAAAGGATTTTTGCAACTTTCGACATTTTTCATTCCTGTTATTTCCTGTGACATATACAGTTTTATTACAAAGCGTAGCAGATAACATTTATATAGCTCGATGTGAGCATGAAGCGTAGCGGAATGTGAATGGCAAGGCTTAGATTAATAATTTCATGCTTGGTATGTGTCAGGGAACTTTTACAAGTTATTCTCAGTGTAAATGAAAGAAAATCATATTTGTTTGTATAGTTTTTCTTTTATTTTTACATTGCGTTTGACTTGTGAAAGAAAACATATCTTTACTCCAAGTTTGAAAAAATATTATTATTTTACAAAATTGTGTTTACAAATTTGATATATAACTCTTTTTATATGTTAGATAATCGATTATCAATTAAATAAAAGGAGCGAAAAAAATATGAGTACATATGGAGAACCATTAACATACAGTCGGTGGCAGAATGCGTGGAGTGATCCCAATATATCTGAAATTGATTGTTTGGCAAGAGTAATTTATGCTGAGGACACCGTAAATGTAGCGGGGGAATATGCAGTGGCTAAAGAAATTTGGAATAGAAAAATGAGCGGAAATCCAAAACGTTTTGCAAGAGACAAGGTGAATTTGACGTGGAAAAATATTATTTTCAAATCAGCTGAGTATAACGTTGCAACTGGTAGCGAAGAACATTGTAAACATGCAATGAAACCGACAAAGAATAGGTATTGGGACAATTGCGTAGCAAGAGCAAGTGAACTAGTTGCTGGGGCTGTTCCATCTTCTTTATTGGGAGGACAGAAGTATCATCGTGCGAGTAGTTCTTTTAGTTCGGCAGGAATAACTGGAATTGATACATCCACAATAAAGGCAATAGGGGGAAATACATTCTTTGATTATTTGCCAGGGTATTAATTTGCAATGCAAGTAGTATAAAACATTATCATTTCTATATAAATTTCCAAACTTATTTTGGGTTTGGAAATTTATATAAGAAAGAAATAGGGTAATGTGGGAATGTTGAATATCATGGACGTTCATCAAGAATAGAAGTCTTTAGAACCTCAAATTGATTCCCATTCCACTTCATTTCAATTTTAAGGGTAGTATTCAGGCGGTATAAAATATCTTCATACAAGGTTAGGGTAGAAGGAGTTCCTTCTTCAATTGAAATATTCCATGCAGTTGAAGAAGAAAGAAATTTTTCGCCATTTTGTAAATCGGAATAATAGTCGCCGAATGTTTTCTGGTCATGTTTGGAAATTTGATATTTTTCTGCTAATCCAAGTGCCTCACATGTAATAAGGATTTCATACTCTTTATCTGTTTTTTCGATAAAAACAGGATATCCGGCTTTATAGCTGTCATTTTCTTCTGAAATTGTTATCGGCAGCAGTTTATATTTATTTCTGGTCGGTGCCCAAATGGCAATTTCACTGTTTTCATAAGGATAGTCGGAGTAGGAATGAAAACCATAGAAAATAATCTCGTTTTTACCGTCACCAGTTAGGTCGGACGCATACAAGTTTATCTGCATCATGGTATCTTCAAATGGACCAATTTCGAGAATTTTTCCATTTCCAAAGCATAGGGCATACATTTTTTCACCATCATCCATAAAGTATTGTAGGACTCTATCCGGTTTTTGATCTTGGTCATAATCCTGCTTGGCATAAATATCATCTAAGACTTCGACATTATCCAGATATCCTTCATAATCTGTTAGAAAATCAATATAATCCATAGTTACTTTTTCATCATCAAAGTCAGTGACTTTGCAGCCGTTGGCTAATTTGTCATTTGCACATCCGCATAAAAGCGGGAGAGCTAAAGAGAGAGAAAAAAGAAAAATTTTTTTCATAGGAGTGCTCCTGTCATGTAATTGATATTTTCCCTTCATGGATCAGTTCAATAAACTGTTTGACCAGCACCGGATCAAACTGTGTCCCACTGTTTTTTTCCAGTTCATTGACTGCATAATCGACGGAAAGTGCCTGCTTATAAGGACGTTTGGCAGTCATGGCGTCGAAACAGTCTGCAATCGTAAGAATCCTTGCCATATAAGGAATATTCTGTCCGGCAAGTCCGCGCGGATAGCCAGTGCCGTCGTAGCGTTCATGATGACCGACAACGGCAGGAATCACATAGTCCATGTCCGGCAGATAGCGGATCATTTTAGTTGAATTTTCCACATGCGTTTTCATAATGGCGTATTCTTCGTCAGTGAGCCGCGACGTTTTCTGAAGAATACGTTCAGGAATACTGATCTTTCCAATGTCGTGCAAAAGACCGGCATCACGGATAATCTCTATGTCGTTGGAATTCATGTCGAGGGATTCGGCGAGAATCACAGCGTATTTGGATACATTCATAGAGTGAATAAAAGTGTAACTGTCTTTGGCGTCGATCGCAGCCGTAAGGGCATAAATTGTCGGTGCGACACGTTCATATGCAGTGCGGATATCTGGGTCATGGGAACGCTCGTCCATTCCATGACGATAAACTTCTATTTTTCCTTTTCCAGCCTGTTTTCCATAATAGACAGCCTGCGTCGCATTATGTAAAAAAGACATCGCATCGGTAGAAATATCCGGGAAAACAGAAATTCCACAAGAGACAGATATGTCCCAGACTGTATTAGCAGGAGAGACCTCGACAATACCATTTACAATCCGTTTGCAGTAATCTTTTGCCTCCTCCACATCAGTCCCCTCTTTTAAAATAATAAATTCATCAGCACCAAAGCGGAAACCAATATCGCCTGAGGTGATCTCCTGAAGAATGATCTGTGCAAAACGGTGGATCAGGTTATCGCCTTCCTGTGCCCCGTATAATTCGTTGTATAATTTGAAATCGTCGATATCAAGCACAATCAGCGTGGACGGCTTCTGGTGCTGGCACACATTGTCAATACACTCAAATGCATGCTTACGGTTATACAGGGAAGTGAGCTCGTCTGTAATGGAAGCACGGTAGGCATTCTGGTATAAATTGGCATTGCGCAGCGCATAGGAAAAATAGTAGCAGATTTTTTGCAGATATTTTGACTCATCAGGTGTCAGGGGGCGCTGTTTTCCATTTGCAATATACAGAAAACCGATGATCACACGATTATACTTTAAGGTATAGATCGCAGTGATGTTTTCTACTGACAGCCATTCCCGCTGTCTCGCCGTCATAAGCGAGAGAATATGAGAGGCATTTTCGTCGAGTATGATCAGGTTTGGAGCGTCATTTAATTCTTCTAACATGGATTCTGTTGGAACACTGTATGGTTTGGTATAGGCGATATCACCATATTTTCGGATGACAGAAAAAATATGCCGTGTATTCTGGTTCATCATCAGTAAAAGCCCGTCCGGACAGAGCAGATCGGATAATGCCTGCATCGTGGCATCGTAGATTTCATCAGCATTTAACGTGTTGATAACGGTTGATACAAAATAGTCCCAAATTTCTTCTTTTTCTTTCATAAAACTCCTTAATACATATAAGAATGGCGATTCTAATGAGCGGATCGAAAGAGCTGGAGCATTGTTAAATTTTATGCAAATTAATCCGTATCTCTTGTGAATGCTCTTTTATTATACTATAATATTGCATGTATGGCACATAAAAATTATATGTGTTTTATTTGGAGGCGGAGTATGAGACAGGAAGAATTTAAAATGGAACGCACAGGTCTGGTAGAGATAGGGCAGGTCATTCCAATCACAGAAGGAAAATTACCGAACTCATATTATTATACATTAGGAAAAGCATATGCGATGTCTGCCAATTATCCGGTTGGTAACAGGATAAAATCCAAAGAAGGAAAGGTTGTAGATGTGAAGGAAACAGAAAAGGGATATTTTGTAACAGTTGAATTTGATGAATAAATGAGATAGAATAGAAACATTCTTTTGAAATTGAAAGGAAGCATACATGCGTTATTTACCAACGAGTAAACTGACGCCTGGAATGGCCCTTGGTCAGGATATATACGACGGAGCTGGCAGACTGTTACTTGCAAAACATTTACTTCTCTCGGCAGAATATATTTCAAATCTTGAATTTTTAGGGTTTCCAGGAATATACATTGATGATGAATTTACACGCGGCATTGAGATTCAGCAGATTTTGAATCCACAAGTGAAAAGCCAGGCGCTGAGCGTTGTGCATGATTTGTTTGCGTTTGACATGAAGTCAGGTGCGGCAGATGTGCCGGTCAGCGAGATTAAAATACAAAAGATGATCGAGCGCATTGTAGAGAATATTTTAAGCAATGGCGATATTATGTGCAATGTGTTAGATATAAAAAACTATGATGACTACATCTATTATCATTCTATCAATGTTGCCATGATGTCAGCAATGGTAGGCGCCCGGTATGGATTGAGCGAGGAACAGCTTTATCAGCTTACGACAGCAGCAATCCTTCATGATATCGGCAAGAGGTTCGTTGATATCGGGATTGTCAATGGAGATCATTCATTGTCGGAGGAGGAACAGAAGCTTTTAAATCAGCATCCAAAACTCGGTGCAGATTATCTGCGGAGCAATTATCATTTTTCAGCACTGGTGTATGCCAGTGTGCAGCAGCATCATGAGAACTATGACGGAAGCGGCAGTCCTCTGGAAAAAAGCGGGGATCAGATTCCGTTATATGCAAGAATTATCCGGCTGATCGATCAGTATGATGATATGGTGTCTGTGCATCGGCAGAGAGAGGAGATTTCGCCGGCCGAAGCAGTGGAATATCTAATGGCAGGGTCAGGCAGCCTGTTTGATCCAAAGATCGTGGAATTGTTTGTTGAGAAGATTGCGGTGTATCCGGTGGGATGTGAAGTAGAATTATCGAATGGAATGCACGGCGTAGTTGCGCATAATTTTGAACGGTTTTTCTTAAGACCGATTGTTAAGATCATTGAAACAGGCGAGATGTTGAATCTTCGTGATGATCCGAATGCAAGAAGCATTATTATTTCGAAAATAGTAATACATTAAACATGAGGTAATTATGACAGGACAGGGAAAGAGTGCGATTGATACACTTCTTGCGGAGAGCTTTAAAGAGCTTGCCAAGAAGCATCCAATTGAGAAGATCACAATTAAAGAGATCACAGATCTGGCGGGGGTTATCCGTCCGACGTTTTACAATCATTTTCAGGATAAGTATGAATTGCTGGAGTGGATCATCACGACGGATCTGCTCAATCCGATCGAACCATTGATCCAGAATGGAATGATCAATGAAGGCTTGGTACTTCTCTTTACCAACATTGAAAAAGATAAAGATTTTTACACGCGCGCTACCCGGTTAGAAGGGCAGAACTCTTTTGAAGAGATTGCAAAAAGCTGCGTGGAAAAGATCCTTCTGAACGTGATCGACTGTGCCAATACCGGGAAAAAACAGAAGTATTCCTGGCTCACACCAAAGCGTATCGCAGAGTATTATGCACAGTCGATGTGTTATGTTGTGATCACATGGATTCAGTCTGGAATGACGATCTCGGCGAAAGAACTGGCAGAGATTTACGATTATATTATCAAACGATCCATGGATGATATTATTGCAGAGATGTAATATTGCCGCACATAAGGTGCGGCATTTTTTCTTTCAGGCGAAATTGTGATGCGATAGTTCCATAAAGTCAAGGATGTGACGGATCTAAAAAAAACAACATACATTCGTTAAGCATTGTCTATGGAAATGTGGCAGAAAGACGTTATAATGATAAATTAGAAATATTATTAGGAAACGTCTGCCGGGTAGAGAGGCAGAAACGGGAGGATTCATGAACTGGATAGAAAATCTGTTGATTCTTGTAGGCATATCGCTGGATATTTTTGCGGGTATGGAATGTCAGGGATCACTTGTGGCAAAAATAGATAAAAAACATCTGACACTTGTATGCGGACTGATCGCAGTCTGGCAGCTTGCAGCACTGTACGTGGGAAACCTGCTTGCAAGGCTGCTTTATGCGAATAATCTGGCAAAAAACGAGCGGTTTATCGGAACCGTGATCGCAGCGGTTATTTTTTTCTGCCTGGGTGTCAGACTGATCGCAAAAGCAATCAAGAACGAGAGAGTCAATGAGCGCAGAGAGGAAAATCTTGGCTTCAAACGGTTCTTTCGTATGGCAGCCGTGACAAGTATTTACACACTTCTCACCGGAATTGCATTTGGCTTTCTGGAAACAAATTTAATGGTCATTTTGATCATGATCGTCTGCCTGACGATAGGTGTGGTGATCACAGGTGCTTATACAGGATATCACTTCGGCTTTGAGCATAAGACGAAAGCTTATGCAGGCGGTGCGATTTTACTTTGGATCGCCGGATTTGATGTGGTTTTCCGGTATGCGATGATGTAGGAAGAAACAAAACATGAAAATATTTTTAACAGCGATCAACGCAAAGTATATTCATTCGAATCTGGCGGTTTACAGCTTAAGAGCCTACGCCAAAGCATTTCAGGAACAGATTGAGATCGGGGAATATACGATCAACAATAGAGTCGATTATATTTTAGAACAAATCTATAAAGCAAAGCCGGACGTCCTATGTTTTTCCTGTTATATCTGGAACATAGGGTATGTCGAGGAGCTGATCACGGAGTATCACAAACTGTGTCCGGAAGTGCCAATCTGGGTGGGCGGACCGGAAGTGTCCTATGAGGTGGAAACATTTCTGGAAGAACATCCGCAGGTGACAGGTGTGATGATCGGCGAGGGCGAGCGTACATTTCAACAACTGTGTGAATATTATGTAAACCAAAATGGCACACTAAAGGAACTGAACGGAATCGCATACAAAGATTCTGTCAGCGGAGAAGTGATTTTTACACAGCCACAGGAACCGATGAATATGTCGGATATTCCATTCTGCTACGATCATATTGAAAATTTTGAAAACCGTATTATTTATTATGAGTCAAGCCGCGGCTGCCCGTTCAACTGCAGCTATTGTCTGTCTTCGATTGATAAAAAGCTGCGTTTCCGGGATACAGAGCTTGTGAAAAAAGAACTTGCATTCTTTATTGAAAAGAAGGTGCCACAGGTAAAATTTGTAGACCGCACTTTCAACTGCAAGCATGATCACGCAATGGAAATCTGGAGATTTGTAAAAGAGCATGACAACGGCATTACCAATTTCCATTTTGAAATATCAGCGGATCTTTTAAATGAGGAAGAATTAGCACTGATCCATGATATGCGGCCGGGACTGATCCAGTTAGAGATTGGCGTGCAGTCTACGAACGAGCCGACGATCCGGGAAATCCACCGGACGATGAAGCTGGAACTTTTGAAAGACATTGTAAGAAAAATCCAGAGTGGCGGAAATATCCACGAACATCTGGATCTGATCGCCGGACTTCCGTATGAGGACTATGCTGCTTTTACAAAATCTTTTGACGAGATTTATGAACTGAAACCGAATCAGTTACAGCTTGGATTTTTGAAGGTGTTAAAGGGTTCTTATATGTACGGGCATGCAGCGGAATATGAGATCGTTTATCACGAAAAAACACCATACGAAGTGATGAAAACAAAATGGCTCAGCTTTGATGATGTATTAAAAATCAAGCAGGTGGAAGAAATGCTTGAGGTTTATTACAACAGCGGGCAGTTTGAGATCACCATGAAAGTGTTAGAACCGCTATTTGACAGTGCATTTATGATGTTTCAGGAATTAGGTGCTTTTTATGAGGCAAAGGGATATTTTGGCATGAGCCATTCGAGAATCCGCAGAGCGGAGATTTTGCTTGAGTTTATGAGACAAAGAAAAAACAGCGGCGCAGTGATGCAGATGTTAGAAGAAAGCCTGACATTTGATCTGTATTACCGTGAAAATTGTAAGAGCAGACCTTCCTGGGCACCGTCACCGGCAGAATTTAAAGAGCAGACGAGATATTACTGCAAAAATGGTGCAAAATCTCACTTGGAGCCATTCCATTACCGCTTCCCGGAAAAAAGCAAAAAAGCATTACAGGAAGTGCCAAAGCGCCTCGAAAAACCGGTGTATATGCTGTTTGACTATGAAAACAGAGATCCGTTAGATCATCAGGCGTGTGTGACAGAAGTTTTGGCAGCTGGTGCAGCAGAAGCGTAGAAAAGACGGGAAGGATAAAGTTATGTTAACTGATTATGTAGTCGTTGATCTGGAAATGACAGGATTAAATGTTAAGACAGACCGTATTCTGGAAGTCGGTGCAGCACGGGTGCGCGGAAATGTCGTGACGGATACTTTTTCGGAAGTCATCAATCCAAAACGGAAATTATCGGAAAAAGTGGTTTCACTTACAGGTATTACGAATGAAATGGCGGAACAGGGCAAGGAAATGGATGCCACGCTTGGCGCGTTCTTTGCGTTTATCGGAGAGGATATTTTAGTGGGACAGAATGTGATTTTTGACTACAGTTTTTTGAAACAGTGGGCAGTGAATCACAAGCAGTCATTTGAGCGGAATGCGGTGGATACCTTAAAGCTTGCAAGAAAATTTTTGCCGGAAGAACAGAAAAAAGATCTTGCGAGCCTGTGTGAATATTTTAAAATCGAGCGTGTGCATGCGCACCGCGCATTGGATGATGTGCTGGAAACACAGCAGATATTTGAACAGCTTCAGAACTTATATGCAGAGAAAATGCCGGAAGCATTTCAACCATATCCGTTACAATATAAGGTGAAAAAGCAGTCTTTGGCGACACCACAGCAGATGAAATATCTGAAACAGTTCGTGGACTTTCACCAGATCCCGATGCCGGAACTTTCAGAGGAGGTTACCCGAAGCGAAGTGTCAAGGCTTACCGACCAGCTCATCGCCCGGTATGGGAAAATAAAAAAAGAATCATAATGTCAGCTGCTCTAAAATAGAAGATTTCATCATAGAATCAAGGGAGGATGCTCTGGTGATCAATTCATTGATCTTAGAAGTGTCCCCCTGTTTTTTATAAATATCGGCTAAAAGCGTGTAATTAGCGCGGATATCAGAATCAATGGAAATCCCAAATTCCAGTACCGGAACAGCCTCTGTCTCAAAACCATTTTTGACCAGACAGCCTGCGTAGGCGACAATACTTCGCAAAAGCGCTGTATAATTCTGGTCATATTCAGATAAAGCCGGAAGATTGGCAGGACCGTAGGCAAGTTTTAAGTCGGTGTTGCTCTGGTGGCTTAAATTTAAAATCTTTTTTGTGGCAAGTGCTTTCAGATCATTCTCGTAATCAATTAATTCTTCATCATCAGAGATACCTATTGGAAATTTTTCCAAGGGTATGTTAATATAGGGAAGATTACTGATATCCTTACGGCGGACCTGATTGGCTTTGTCCTCGCGGTTCCAGAAGTTTTCAGCAGCTTCCTTTTGTTGTGCAGTTCCCCGTTTGCGGTAAAATGCAGCAACAGAGAGAAAAATGATAAAAAGTCCTAAGAATGGAAATCTCATGATACATGTCCTTTCTTTTGTATAAATTCATGATAGAAAGAGGTAATTCTATGTATAATTTTGGTAAGAAAAAAAATCAAAAATTAATGGCAGCAATCGTTATCGTTGTGGTCGCTACAATGCTTATCACAACTGTGCTCGCTGCTTTCATGTAAAATATACTAAAATTCCAAGGGGCAGTCAACGATATTCGTGGTTATGCACCTTGAAAAACATTCGCATAATAGGATAAAATGTGCATAAGCAATGAGCAGTGTCATGAGATTAAAATATCATCAGTTGTGCTGGCACAAAAAGATGATATTTTAATTGAATGATAGGGCGAATGCCCGTCAGCCCGAAAAATCTGTGATTTGTCGGGCTTGCACTGCGGTGTAAAGAAAAGAGAAAGAGACCAGATATGAATAAAAGTTTGAAAAAATGGATGAAATGGATTCAACTGTTCGCTGTGACTGTGTTATGCATTGGTTTTGCAGGAAACAGTGCGATCGTAAAAGCAGAGACAGAAGACAACAAAATTGCCGATGGCGTTTATATCGGAAATGTCTACGTTGGCGGCATGACAGCAGACGAGGCGAAAGCCGCTGTCAGTGCATATGCGCAGAACGTGGATGAAGCTGTTTTTACGCTGAATGCCAATGGAAAGAGTGTGGAAGTGAGTGCGCAGGAACTTGGTATTGCGTTTCAGGATACCAGCGCGGTAGAGGAAGCACTTGCAGTTGGAAAAACCGGAAATCTTATCAAACGGTATAAAGATAAAAAAGATCTGGAATACGGCAGCAAAGTATTTGAACTTCCGTTAGGTGTCAATGAGGCAGAAGCGAAGGAAGTACTGACTGCAAAAGCAGAAAAACTCAACAATGATGCGGTCAATAACGGACTGATCCGTGAAAATGGACAGTTTCAGTTTATAGAGGGAAGCTCCGGAGTGGAAGTCAATGTGGAAAAATCTCTTGCCGTGATCAAAGATTATCTGAAAAACAACTGGGACGGCACAGACGCTTCCATAGATCTTGTGGCAGAGGTGGTTGAGCCGGAAGGAACAAAGGAAGAATTAGCCAAAGTAAAAGATTTGCTGGGCAGTTATACAACCAATTACAGTACATCTTCGGCAGCGCGCTGCACGAATATCAGCGTGGCAGCAGGAAAGATCAATGGAACCGTTTTATATCCGGGAGAGGAATTTTCGGTTGGACAGACAATCGGACCACTGACAGCAGCAGGCGGATATGAGCTTGCAGGCGCCTATGAGAATGGCCAGACCGTTCAGTCTTATGGCGGCGGAGTCTGCCAGGTATCGACAACCTTATACAATGCAGTATTAAAAGCCGAACTGGAAGTGACGCAGCGTTCGAACCATTCCATGATCGTTACTTATGTAAAACCGTCCATGGATGCGGCAATCGCCGGTGATTACAAAGATTTAAAGTTTGTAAATAATCTGGAGGCCCCAATTTATATTGAAGGATATACAGTTGGAAAAGACCTTTATTTTAACATTTACGGTCAGGAAACAAGACCGTCAAACCGTAAAGTAACTTACGAGAGTGAAGTTGTGTCTGAGGAAGATCCGGGCACACAGTTTGTAGCAACCGCAGATGCGATCGGCGCAATCTCCACAACCCAGAGCAAGCATATGGGTTATGTGGCAAGACTTTGGAAGATCATAACAGTTGACGGCGTGGAGCAGAGCCGTGATGCGATCAACAAGAGTACTTACAAGTCCTCTCCGAAGATTGTGAATGTTGGAACAGCGTCGGCAGATCCGAATGCAACGGCGGCTGTCAATGCGGCATTGGCAACCGGAGATGAGGCAACCATATATGCGACGGTGGCGCAGTACAGCGGAGCAGGACAGACACCGGCAGAAGCTCCGGCGGAGGCACCTGCGGACAGTTCAGCAGAAGCGTCTGCAATCCTCGGAACGGTGGATGAGAGCCAGATTACAGAAAATACGACGACAGAAGGACAGTAGAGAAAAGATTATGAAAGTTGGAAAAGTACCGGAGAACGTGCTGAAACGTTCTGTTTTTAAACAAATTCATACAATGAGACCGGAAGTGGTCTTAGGAGCCGGAGTCGGAGAAGACTGCGCGGCAGTGCAGCTTGCGGAGGATGAGACGCTTGTAATGTCAACAGACCCGATTACCGGAACGGCAAAAGACATTGGCACACTCGCAATCCAGATCACTGTGAATGATCTTGCAAGTGCCGGAGCAGAACCGGTTGGCGTGCTGCTTACCGTACTTTTGCCAACTTCTGTCTGTGAGCAGGATCTCTGCCTGATGATGAAGCAGGTGGAGGAAGCCTGTGCAAAAGCAAACGTGCAGGTAATGGGCGGTCATACCGAGGTTACAAGAGTAGTCAACCAGCCGGTTATCAGTGTCTGTGGTGTCGGAAAAGTCAAAAAAGGTCATCTGATCTCGACAGCGGGTGCGAAACCTGGCATGGATATTTTAGTCAGCAAGTGGATCGGAATCGAGGGTACATCCATTATTGCAAAAGAGAAAGAAGAAGAATTAAAGACGCATTTTGCAGTGCCATTTATCGAGAAAGCAAAAGCGTTGGATGCATATATTTCCGTACAATCTGAGGCCGCAGTCGCCGTGACGTCTGGCGTTAGTGCAATGCATGACGTGACAGAGGGCGGAATTTTCGGAGCTCTGTGGGAAATGGCAGAAGCATCTGGCGTCGGACTTGAAATCGACTTAAAGAAAATACCAATCCGTCAGGAGACGGTAGAGGTTTGTGAATTTTTCGGAGTAAATCCATATCTTTTGATCTCCAGCGGCTGCATGTTAATGGCGGCACAGGACGGCAATCATCTCGTGCGCGAACTGGAAAAAGCAGGGATCAAAGCAACCATTATCGGAAAAGCAACCGCGGGAAATGACCGCGTTCTGTTGAATGAGGACGAAAGAAGATTCTTAGAACCACCAAAGACGGATGAATTATATAAAGTAATCGGAAGGTAATAAAAGAAAGAAGGAGTGCATATTATGCGTGAAAAAATTTTAACATTTATAGAGAAAAACAGCAGAATTGATTTAAAAGAGCTTGCCATTATTCTTGGCGTGGATGAGGCATCCGTTGTCAACGAGCTTCAGAAAATGGAAGAAGAACATATTATCTGTGGCTATCATACACTGATCGACTGGGATAAAGCAGGAATTGAAAAAGTAACAGCACTGATCGAGGTCCGTGTGACACCACAGCGTGGCATGGGATTTGATAAAGTGGCTGAGCGTATCTACAATTATCCGGAAGTAAATTCCGTATATCTGATCTCCGGTGGATTTGACTTCATGGTAACGATCGAGGGAAAAACACTTCGTGAGGTTTCACAGTTTGTTTCTGACAAATTATCTCCATTAGATTCTGTTTTAAGCACAAAGACAAACTTTATTTTGAAAAAATATAAAGATCATGGAACTGTTATGGCAGAACAGTCAAAAGACGAAAGGGTAGAGATGTAATATGAGGAATCCGTTAAGCAAAACAATCACAACGATCCAGCCGTCCGGAATCCGTAAGTTTTTTGATATTGTCCATGAGATGAAAGACGCAATCTCGCTTGGTGTCGGAGAACCTGATTTTGATACACCGTGGCATATCCGTGATGAGGGTATTTATTCGCTGGAAAAAGGAAGAACTTTTTACACTTCCAATGCTGGTTTGAAAGAATTAAAAATAGAAATTGATAAATATTTAACAAGACGTTTTGGTGTTTCCTATGATTATAATAATGAGATCATGGTGACAGTGGGCGGCAGCGAGGCAATTGATATTGCCATGCGCGCGATGCTTGATCCGGGAGATGAAGTTCTGATCCCACAGCCAAGCTATGTATCCTATCTGCCATGCTGTGTGCTTGCAAATGGAACACCGGTGATCATTGAACTTAAGGCTGAAAATAATTTCCGACTCACACCGGAAGAATTAGAGGCAGCTATTACACCGAAGACAAAATTATTAGTACTTCCATTTCCAAACAACCCGACCGGAGCAATCATGGAGAAGGAAGATCTGGAAAAAGTGGCAGAGGTGGTGAAAAAACACGATCTGTTCGTGCTTAGTGATGAGATTTATTCTGAACTGACATATACAGACAATCATGTTACGATTGCATCCCTTCCGGGAATGAAGGAGCGTACCATTCTGATCAATGGATTTTCCAAGTCTTATGCCATGACTGGCTGGAGATTAGGATATGCGTGCGGACCGGAAGTGATCATTAAGCAGATGTTAAAGATTCATCAGTTTGCAATCATGTGCGCACCGACTACCAGCCAGTATGCAGCAGTTGAGGCGCTTCGGAATGGTGATGAGGATGTTGCAAAAATGCGTGAGGAGTATAATGGCAGACGCCGTTATCTGATGCACCGTTTTAAGGAAATGGGCTTGTCCTGTTTTGAACCATTTGGGGCATTTTATGTGTTCCCATGCATTAAGGAATTTGGCATGACTTCCGAGGAGTTTGCAACAAAACTTTTAAATTCGCAGAAAGTAGCTGTTGTGCCGGGAACTGCGTTTGGTGACTGCGGCGAGGGTTATCTGCGTATTTCATATGCGTACTCACTTGAAGATTTAAAGAAAGCGTTAGACCGTATGGAGATTTTCATTCAGGAACTGCGCAACGAAAAATAAACGGCGGGAAAGTTTTCTTTTTTAGAAAAAATTTTTGCCGGACAGGAGAAAAACAATGGCGGAATTAAACATTGTATTATATGAGCCTGAGATCCCTGCAAATACAGGAAATATCGGAAGAACCTGCGTGGCAACAGGTACCAGACTGCATCTGATCGAACCTCTTGGATTCAGTCTGGAAGAAAAAGCGTTAAAAAGAGCAGGAATGGATTACTGGAAAGATTTAGATGTTACAACTTATGTAAACTGGGATGATTTCTGTGAAAAAAATCCAAATGCGAAAATTTATATGGCAACGACCAAGGGCAGACATGTGTATTCGGATGTTTCCTATGAACCGGACTGCTTTATTATGTTTGGCAAGGAAAGCGCCGGAATCCCGGAAGAAATCTTAAAAGCCAACCCGGATACGTGTGTGCGTATTCCGATGATCGGTGAGACAAGATCTTTGAATCTGGCAAATTCGGTTGCAATCGTTTTATATGAAGCACTCAGACAGAATCAGTTTGACCATATGAAGTTAGAAGGTCAGCTTCACAGGCTGAAGTGGGAAGATTAACATATATAAGAAACAGCTTAGAAACGAACAGGAAACAGACAGAGAGGAACACGTGGAATGGGAATCATCAAAGCAAAACAGCTTGTGCATGAATATATTCGCAGGGATGAAGAAGGCAATGTGGAATCTATCCAGACAGCATTAGATCATGTTGATCTTGATGTGCAGCCGGGACAGTTCATTGCAATCTTAGGACATAATGGTTCCGGCAAATCAACACTGGCAAAACATATCAACGCATTGCTGGCTCCGACAGAGGGAAGCCTCTGGGTGGATGGAAAAGATGTGACGCAGGAAGAAAATATTTTACCGGTGCGCAAAACTGCCGGAATGGTGTTTCAGAATCCGGATAATCAGATCATTGCCAGCGTCGTAGAGGAAGATGTCGGATTTGGACCGGAAAATATCGGCGTGCCGACAGATGAGATCTGGCAGAGAGTAGAGGAAAGTTTAAAATCCGTTGGAATGTTACAGTACAGACATCATTCCCCAAATAAACTTTCCGGTGGACAGAAACAGCGTGTTGCGATTGCAGGTGTTATGGCGATGGAACCAAAATGCATCGTGTTAGACGAGCCGACTGCCATGCTTGATCCGAATGGACGTAGAGAAGTGCTGCATGCTGCGCATGAACTGAACCAGAAAAAAGGTGTGACGATTCTGCTCATCACACATTATATGGAAGAAGTTGTAGACGCAGATTATGTCTATGTCATGGATAAGGGACATATTGTGATGCAGGGAACACCAAGGGAAATCTTTTCACAGGTGGGAACGTTGAAGGAACACAGACTGGATGTGCCACAGATCACATTGCTTGCTGATCTGCTGCGTCAGTCAGGACTTGATATTCCACTGGGAGTTCTGACGAGAGAAGAGCTTGTGGATGCGATTATGAAAGTCGCAGGATAAGATGTACGCAGGAAGCGTGGAATACCGCATGCAGGTGGAGAAAACCTGCGTGGAAAAAATAATGGAGGGTGCCATGTCACTCATTTTAGATAAAATCAATTATGTATACAGCGAGGGAACTGCATATCAGATTCAGGCGTTAAAGGACGTAAATTTAGAGATCAAAGACGGACAGTTTATCGGAATTATCGGACATACAGGCTCCGGAAAGTCTACGCTGATCCAGCACTTGAATGGTCTGGTCAAGGCAACTTCCGGAACAATCTATTTTAACGGTCAGGATATTTATGACGAGGATTTTGATCTTCGGGAGCTTCGCAACCGTGTCGGATTAGTATTTCAGTATCCGGAGCATCAGTTGTTTGAGACAACTATTTTCGATGATGTCTGTTTCGGACCGAAAAATCAGGGATTGTCCAAAGAACAGGCCGGGCTGCGTGCGTTTGAGGCATTAAAGAGCGTCGGACTGCCGGAGGAACTTTATTATCAGTCACCATTTGATCTGTCCGGCGGGCAGAAAAGAAGAGTTGCCATAGCCGGTGTACTTGCGATGAAGCCGGAAGTACTGATCTTAGATGAGCCGACCGCTGGACTTGATCCTGCCGGAAGAGACGAGATCTTAGACCTGATCGCAAGAATGCATAAGGAAAAAGGAATCACAGTCATCCTTGTTTCACACAGTATGGAAGACGTTGCAAAATATGTGGAGCGTATTATTGTGATGAATCATGGACAGGTGATGTTTGATAATACTCCGTGCGAGGTGTTTAAACATTATAAGGAGTTAGAACAGATCGGACTGGCAGCGCCGCAGGTAACTTATCTGATGCATGAACTGAAAGAAAAGGGACTGAATGTAAATACAGAGGCAACCACTGTGGCAGAAGCCAGGGAAAGTCTGTTGGAAGTTTTGCTTGGAAGGGAACCACATACGGAGATCCCAATCGTAGAATAGCAAAATTGTGTTTTGGATTTAAGGAGAACTTATGTTAAGAGATATTACGTTAGGCCAGTATTATCCGGCAGATTCTGTCATACATAAACTGGACCCAAGAGTAAAATTATTTGCAACATTAATTTATATCATTTCGCTGTTTTGCTTTAAGGGAATTGCAGCATTGCTTGTGGCTACTGCATTTTTATTCGCAGTGATCAAAACTTCGAAGGTGCCATTTAAGTTTATGGTAAAAGGGTTAAAAGCAATCATGGTGTTAATGCTCATCACAGCACTTTTTAACCTGTTTCTGACACCGGGAGAGCCGATTGTTCAGGTGTGGATATTAAAAATCACGGCAGAGGGAGCGCAGAACGCCGTATTAATGGCAATCCGCCTCACATACCTGATCCTTGGTACTTCGATCATGACACTGACAACAACACCGAATCAGTTGACAGATGGTCTGGAAAAGTCACTCATGCCACTGAACAAAATCGGTATTCCGGTACATGCTATCGCTATGATGATGTCTATTGCACTGCGTTTTATCCCGATCCTGATCGAGGAGACAGACAAAATCATGAAAGCGCAGATGGCGCGTGGGGCAGATTTTGAGAGTGGAAATCTGATTCATAAAGTAAAGAACATGGTACCGCTTCTCGTACCGCTTTTTGTTTCTGCATTCCGCCGCGCGGATGATCTTGCAATGGCTATGGAAGCGCGCTGCTATAATGGTGGTGAAGGACGTACCAAGATGAAGCCGTTAAAATACAAAACGGCAGACCATAAAGCATACGCTGTTATTTTTACATACTTTATTGTGATTTTATTGTGCCGGACATTTTTGCCTTGGCCGATGTAAAGTGATTGGATACAGAGAAAAATTCTGAAAGGGTGTAGATGTAGCAAAGGAGTATATTTTTGAAACGGGTAAAATTAATCGTAGCCTATGATGGAACAAATTACTGTGGCTGGCAGGTGCAGCCGAATGGAATTACGATCGAGCAGGTGCTGAATGAAAATCTGTCAAAGCTGCTTGGAGAAAACATCACAGTGACGGGTGCAAGCCGCACTGATTCCGGGGTACATTCCATGGGGAATGTGGCGATTTTTGATACGGACACAAGAATGCCGGCGGATAAAATCTCTTTTGCGTTAAATCAGAGACTGCCGCAAGACATTGTGGTGCAGGATTCGTGCGAAGTTCCGCCCGACTGGCATCCGAGATATCAGGTCAGCCGGAAAACATACGAGTACCGTATTTTAAACCGGACATTCCGTATGCCAAACCGCAGGCTGGATACTTATTTTTATCATCACAAACTAGATGTGGACAAAATGAAGCGAGCGGCATCGTATCTTGTGGGAGAGCATGATTTCAAGAGTTTTTGTGCAGTTGGGGCACAGGTAAAGACCACAACAAGGACTATTTATGCATGCGAAGTGCAGAAAGACGAGAACGATATTATCACGATCCGTATTACAGGAAATGGCTTCCTGTATAATATGGTGCGCATTATTGCCGGTACACTGATCCGCGTTGGTGGTGGCGAGATGTCGCCGGATGAAATGCCACAGATCCTTGGGAAGAAAGACCGCGCAACCGCCGGACCGACTGCTCCGGCGCATGGACTGACGATGATGGGGATTGAGTATGAGGATGCAGAATGTATATCTGGAACATGATATTCATAATTATCTGACAATCCAAAGTGGATAAAGAGAGTGAAAATAGAAAATCATGTGGATAAGTATAAGAAAAGTCGAGAATTATAGAAAGATTTTCTTGACACACAAGGATTCGTGTACTATAATACATAAGTCTGTGATAGTGAATTAATGTCGAACCAAAAGCCCCGGTGAGACATTTGAACTATAAACAATTTATTTAATGAAGAAGCAATGTGTCCTGGACATTCACATTGTGGAAGCATTTCATAACATTATTTCTAGGAGGAAAATCAATGAAAACTTTTATGGCTAGCCCAGCTACCATTGACAGAAAATGGTATGTAGTTGACGCTGAAGGTATGACATTAGGACGTTTAGCATCTGAAGTTGCTAAAGTATTAAGAGGAAAAAATAAACCAATCTTTACACCACACATCGATACAGGTGATTATGTAATCGTTGTTAATGCAGAGAAAGTTAAAGTTACAGGTAAGAAATTACTTCAGAAAGTATATTACAACCACTCCGATTATGTAGGTGGAATGAAAGAGACTACATTAAAAGAAATGTTAGCAAAACATCCTGAAAGAGTTATCGAGTACGCTATAAAAGGCATGCTTCCAAAAGGACCTTTAGGAAGACAGATGTACACAAAATTATTTGTATACGCTGGACCTGATCACAAACATGCTGCTCAGAAACCAGAAGTTTTAACATTCTAATTAGGAGGTAAAGGACATTGGCTAATACAAAGAATTACGGAACCGGAAGAAGAAAATCATCTGTTGCCAGAGTATATTTAGTACCAGGTACAGGTAAAATCACAATCAATAAAAGAGATATCGACGAATATTTCGGATTAGATACATTAAAAGTTATCGTTCGTCAGCCATTAGTAGCTACAGAGACATCTGATAAATTTGATGTTTTAGTAAACGTTAAAGGTGGCGGATATACAGGACAGGCAGGAGCAATCAGACATGGTATCGCTCGTGCATTACTTACAGTAGACGCTGATTACAGACCAGTTCTTAAGAAAGCTGGATTCTTAACACGTGATCCACGTATGAAAGAGCGTAAGAAGTACGGCCTCAAAGCCGCTCGTCGCGCTCCGCAGTTCAGCAAGCGATAATCTACAGCTTAATAATGCTAAAAAAGCCCGGAAATACGCCATTTTCCGGGCTTTTTCTATGCCTGAAATCGCCTGATTCCGATGGTGAAATTTGAGGAAATTTGACTTCAAATTAACCCATTTTGATGGGTTTACCATGGGTTTACGGCCTATTTTTGAGCCTAATGGGTGGGAAAATGGGTTTACAGAAGGCCATTTTGGAGGGGAAATTAGCCCCATATCCTTGACAGATTTTCGGCAAAAATCCGGCTGAAACGGAATGAAAAACAGTGTCAGGTTCGTTTGGCGAGTTCTGACAAATTCTGCAAAAATTTAATATCAGGTATCCTGTTACATAGAGCCTTGGCTCATTCTTTGAAAACGAGAATGGGTCGAGGCTCTATTTTTTTCGCCCGAAATCCGGCGAGACAAATTTGAGCAGGAGGTAACAGGTATGACGGATTTCAATCAGAAGACCCATGACACCGATGTGGGCAGTCATGGCGGACAGTCAAGGCAGATGATGGAGGTGTTTGAGAACCAGGAGTTTGGTTCGATCCGCGTGTTGCAAGAGGCGGGCAAGACCTTCTTCTGTGCAAGCGATGTGGCGAAAGCGTTGGGGTATGTGAATCCCTACGCCGCAGTGAAACGCCATTGCAGAGGCCCCCTAACGAAACGCGAGGGGGTCGTTCAGAAGGTGAATCAGTATGGAGATGCTGGAGAGCAGGTCGTTGAAATCTCCTTTATCACAGAAGGCGATGTTTACCGGCTGATCGTTCACAGCAAGCTGCCATCGGCAGAACGATTTGAACACTGGGTGTTTGATGAAGTTCTCCCGTCCATTCGCAAGCATGGTGTGTATATGAGCGATTCCATTTTGGATCAGGTGATTCAGCATCCGGAGGTCATCTACACACTGGCACAGGAGCTTGTAGCCGAGAGAGAGCAGCTTGAGGGTATCCGCAAACAGCTGGATGCGGCACAGCCCAAGGCAGACTACTTCGACACCTTTGTAAATTCGGAAGATTGCACCTGCATCCGGAATTTCTGTAAGGAAATCGGAATCCCAGAGAAGACGGCAGTAGCTCTCTTACTGGATCACCGCTATCTGTACCGCAGTCCAAGCGGCTGGCTGATGCCTTTTGCAGACAAATCTGCAAGGGGCTATTTTATTGTCCGGGATTGCTACGGCAGAAGCGGAAAACTGGTGCAGCAGACGAGAGTGACCTGCAAGGGAAAGAATCATCTCTTCAAGTTGTTTAAGAAATGGGGTGTGATCGAATGACGCTTTTTACAGAGGGACGCCTTCAGGCGTTTGAACGCATGATGCAGGATACCGGCAAATACCATCGACGGGAGGACAGCGAAGATCGTTCGCGCAAATGTCCGAAGAAAAAAACGGAGCCTGCGAAAAAGGATGGTGAGCACCATGCCGGTATTCAGGGTTGAGAAAAACAGCAATTACACAACGATGTGCAATTACCACCTGCGGGATCAGGGTCTCAGCCTGAAAGGAAAAGGACTTCTCTCTATGCTGCTTAGTTTACCGGACACATGGAACTATTCGGTACGGGGATTATCTTCGATTACACCGGATGGCGTAGATGGGGTGCTTACAGCTCTGAAAGAACTGGAACGTCTTGGATATCTGGAAAGGAACCAGCAGCGTGAGAGTAACGGTCGGATGGGCAGAGCGGAGTATGTGATCTATGAGATGCCAAGGAAAAAGCCGTGTTCGGAATCACCGTGTACGGAAAAGCCGTATACGGTAAATCCGGATACGGACACACCGGTTACGGAAAATCCCGCGCAATTAAGTACTAATAGAACAAGTACTGAAACAATCAATAAAAGAGAGAAGAAGGAAATCCAGCACCGGTATGGCTCATACGAAAATGTCCTTCTCTCTGACACGGAATACGGCAAGCTCCGGCAGGAGTTCCCAGGAGATTATCAGATGCGGGTGGAACGGCTCTCTGAGTATATGGCTTCCACCGGCAGGAGCTACAAAAATCACCTTGCCACAATCCGGAGCTGGGCAAAGAGAGAAAAGCCGAAGTATAACCCGGCAGACTACACATTTGAGGAAGGAGACAGCCTATGAGCGACATGGTGCCTGAAGTATTGAATGCGGCGTTGGATTCGCTCTTTACGCCGAAAGAACCCGGAGAGCAGGAATACCAGGGCGTGGACGGACTGCTGTATTGCCGGAACTGTCATACTCCGGTGCAGTGCAGGGTAAAGCTCTGGGGCAGAGACAAGATTGTTCCCTGCCTTTGCAGATGCCAGCAGGAAGCGATGGCGGAAAAGAAACGCCAGGATGAACTGGTGGAGCGGCAGCGTAAAATCAGGCAGCTGAAAGCAACTGGGATTCAGGAAAAGCATCTTCTGGAATGGAATTTTGGCGTTGCAGAAGACAACAAGGACATCCAGATGGCAAAACGTTATGTGGAGCAGTGGAAAAAGGTCAAGGCTGAAAACCTTGGCCTTTTGTTATGGGGAGATGTCGGAACCGGAAAGTCCTTTGTGGCGGCATGTATAGCAAATGCGCTGCTGGATCAGGGCATTCCGGTTTTGATGACGAACTTCTCCAAAATCCTGAACCAGATGGGTGCCATGTATTCGGAAGAACGATACCGGTATATCGCTTCGTTTTCCAACTATTCTTTGCTGATTCTGGATGATCTGGGAATTGAGCGCAGCACCGAATATGCGCTGGAGCAGGTCTACGCTGTCATTGATGAGCGGTATAAGTCCGGGCTTCCGGTCATTATCACAACCAATCTGAAAATTGCAGAAATCCGCAATCCGCAGGATGTGGCATACGCCCGGATTTACAGCAGGATTCTGGAAATGTGTACGCCGGTGCGAATCAGCGGAGAGGACCGCAGAAAGAGCATTGGAAAAGAAAAACAGCAGGTCGTTAAGGAGGTACTTGATCTATGAAGTGCAAGGCAAAAAAGGCGTTTTTCGCAGGTAAGAATGACATCTATCACCGCTGGAAGGAGGTTAAGAAGCTGAATGGCAAAAGCAAAAACCAGTATTACAACAGAAAACCGCAGTGGCTCAGCTGCCGACGCTGCGGCTAAGGAGAAGCGGACGGAGATGCCGTTTTCTGACCTGCATCCTTTTGAAGGGCATCCCTTTAAGGTGCTGGATGACGAGCTGATGGAACAGACCGTAGAGAGCATCAAGCAGATCGGTGTGGTATCACCACTGATTGTCCGACCTGACCCGGAAGGCGGATTTGAAATTCTTTCAGGACACCGCAGACTTCATGCGGCGCAGCTGGCAGGTTTGGAGACTGTGCCGGTCATCGTCAAGGAAATGGACGATGATGCAGCAATCATCTTTATGGTGGACAGCAACTTGCAGCGGGAGAATATTCTTCCCAGCGAGAGAGCGTTTTCCTACAAGATGAAGTTGGAGGCGATGAAACATCAGGGTCAGAGAAAAGATTTGACTTCGGAGCAATTTGCACCGAAGTTGTCTACGGAGATTATTGGTGAAGCTGTTGGAATGAGTAAGGATACGGTTAAACGCTATATCCGCCTTACCAACCTGATTCCTGAAATTTTGGATATGGTGGATGAGAAGAAAATCGCCTTTAATCCGGCGGTGGAGTTGTCTTACCTGAAACCGTCTGAACAGAAGGAATTTCTGGAGGCAATGGACTATGCACAGGCATCTCCATCCCTGTCGCAGGCACAGCGGCTGAAGAAGCTCTCACAGGAGGGCGGCTGCACGTTGGATGCCATGTGTGAAGTGATGAATGAAGTCAAAAAGGATGAGCTTGACCATGTGACGATTAAAAACGAGGTTCTTCGGAAGTATTTCCCAAAATCCTATACGCCGAAGCAGATGCAGGACACGATTATCCGGCTGCTGGAAAAATGGCAGCGAAGTAAACAACGAGATATGGAACGATGAGAAGGAGATTTTTATGATGATGAACTTTAAGAAGAATCAGAACAACGCAGTGTGCAGCATGGATTGCAAGAACTGCCCGCACGGTGCATCGCAGCCCAATCCGATGGATGATCCCATGTTTGAGAAGTCCATTGCGATGCTTCATAACTGGCTGATGCTGGAGGCAATCCGTGAAGATCACCCGAAGGAGCGCATTGTGATGGTGATCCTGCCGGGGGCTGGCGGCGAACTCCTGACCGAGGATGGCAGTCGAGACATCTTTGAGGATGTTTACGATGAGATGGAGGCTGATCTGGTGGCAGATGGGGAACTGCTTCTCCATTATGATAAGAGCGATGTGATCGAGACTGACAGAACCCGCTATCTGTTGGGAGCTGCGGAGGTTTCGGAAATCGACCAGAACGGCAACGAATGCAGCATCAATCTGTTTACGCTGGAACGCACCATCGACTATGTGAACGAGAACCTGACGGTGGTTTCCATTGGCGGCGAGTTGGTTCCGGCACTGCGCCTGATCTAAGGAGGTGCCTATGAAGAAATTTGATGTGGAGATTACAGAGACTCTCCAGAGAAAGGTTTCCGTGGAAGCTGCCTCACAGGAAGATGCGGAACGCATGGTGACGCAGGCGTGGAACAATCAGGACTATGTTCTGGATTCCGGCGATTTCACCGGTGTGGATTTCAAGACCGTGGGAGAACATGAATTGGCAGAGGCCAGGACAATGGATGTGCTGCTGGTACAGCCCAATGCCTATCCGAAGAAAATCAGTGTTGGCACGGAGCTGGAAGATTTGCAGGCCATGGTCGGCGGCGATATTGAAGTCACCTATCCATTTGAGGATGAAGTGGCCATTATTCTGAATGAATCCGGCAAAATCAATGGTCTGCCGCTGAACCGTGCGATTTACACCGAAGACGGGGATATGCAGGACATTTATGCCGGTGATTTTCTGGTGGTAGGGCTGACAGAGGATGACTTTGGTTCTCTGACTTCGGAGCAGATGCAGAAATTTGAGGAGCAGTTCCATCAGCCCCAGATGTTCGTTCGTATGGGGCGCAGCATCATGGCGATTCCGGTTCCGGATGACATGGTGAAGAAGATGGAGGAAAAGGCTGCAAAGCCCCAAGAAAAGAGTAAACCGGCACCGGACCGGGACAGTTTGTAAGGAAGGAGGCGGAGATTCATGCAGGAAGAAGTTGAAAATCGTACCGTCAATCTGGCAATCAGTACCACGAAACTGACATTTCGCACTATCGTGAATGGCTATAATGCGTGGAAACGGCACCATCAGGCAAAGGCGGCTCAGAAATCAGCGCAGATGCCGCTTGGAAAGCAGAGCATCAAAGAACTGATCGGTCAGAATCAGGGAGTCAGCAGTATCCCCATTGAGAAAACGGATTTGAAAGGCTTTGAACAGGTGGCGCGGAAATACGGTGTGGATTATGCCATTACGAAAGACCAAAATGTGATTCCACCCAAGTACACGGTGTTCTTTAAGGCGAAGGATGCGGATGCACTGACTTCCGCTTTTGAGGAATTCACCAACCGCAAGCTGAAAGCAAAGGAAAAACCGAGTGTTCTGGAGCAGCTTAACAAGCTCAAAGAACTGGTGGCTGCAATTCTGCCGGATAAGGTTCGTCACAAAAGTCAGGAGCGTGATCTATGAGTAATAAGACCAAGAAGCTGCTGATCCTGAACCTGCCGTACTTCATTGCCGGTCTTGTATGTACCAATCTGGGAGAAGCGTGGAGAATTGCCGAGGGCGCAGACATGTCTGAAAAGCTCCTCGGCTTTCTTTCTGCCCTGGGTGCAGCATTTTCCAACCCGATGCCAAGTCTGCATCCGCTGGATTTGCTGATTGGTGTGTGCTGCGGAGCGGGTCTGCGGCTTGCTGTGTATCTGAAAGGCAAAAATGCCAAGAAATATCGTCATGGTATGGAGTATGGCTCTGCCCGGTGGGGTACGCAGAAAGACATCGAACCGTTTGAAGATCCAGTGTTTGCAAACAATGTGATTCTGACCCGGACGGAGCGGCTGATGATGGGCAATCGCCCGAAGAATCCGGCAAATGCCAGAAACAAAAATGTGCTTGTGGTCGGCGGTTCCGGCAGCGGTAAGACGAGATTTTGGCTTAAACCCAACCTTTTACAATGTCACAGTTCCTACGTGGTCACTGACCCGAAAGGTGATATCGTAATCGACTGCGGCCAAGCCCTTTTGAAGAACGGATACAGTATCCGGATTTTCAATACTATCAATTTCAGAAAGTCGATGCATTATAATCCCTTCGCGTATATTCACAGCGAAAAGGATATTTTGAAGCTGACCACAACCCTCATTGCCAACACTAAAGGGGACGGCAAGGCCGGTGACGAATTCTGGACGAAGGCAGAGACCTTGCTGTATTGTGCTTTGATTGGTTATATCCATTATGAGGCACCGCTGGAAGAGCAGAACTTTGCAACGCTGATTGAATTTCTGAACGCGATGGAAGTGCGCGAGGATGATGAAACCTTTCAGAATCCAGTGGATCAGATGTTTGAAGCTCTGAAAAAGAAAAAACCGAACCACTTTGCTGTCCGCCAATATGCCAAGTTCAAGCTGGCGGCGGGTGTTGTATGCTCTAAAAGACTTCTTAATCAAGCGGTTGGGAAGTCTCTTAGAA
>UQNW01000006.1 GCA_900542495.1 uncultured Roseburia sp. | reverse complement strand
GTCCAAAAATATAGGGACGGTTTTGGTATAACCAGAGCTGTCCTTTTTCTATTTTTACAGGATTGCTCTGGTCAAGGAGCAATTTGTGATTCTAGTAAGAAAATCAGACAAATATATTTTCCCAAGAATTTGTCGTAAAAATGTGGTCAAATCAAGAAAATCGAGTGAGAAAGAGAATGTTACGCCATGCACAGCGAGGGAATAAATTCCCTCGCTGTAGGGCTGTCGCCCTATACATTTCCATGAAGAAGTCCTCTTTATCAAGCAAGCTTGAAAGAGGGCTTTTCACGTAAATGTGCATGGCTTGTAGCGTTCACAAAATCTTCACAAAAAATTAGCACTCACCTCTTGACAGTGCTAGCAAACGGGTGTATAACATAGTCAGAACAAAGGAAGAGAACAAAAGAAGGACAAAGAGATCCGAAAAGGTTTCAAAGAATGAAAGTTCTATGAGTTCTCCGGACATCCCAGTTCCAAAGAAACAAGGTAATAAAGCATGAGATATCCACGAGAAAGCGGATACCGTAGAAAAAGGAGAGATGACTTATGTTGATGCCTAGTATTTTTGGAGAAGATTTATTTGAAGATTTGTTTGATTTACCATTCTATGATGACAGTAAGGTTGAGAAGAAATTGTATGGCAGACATGCAAAGAATCTTATGAAAACAGATATCAAGGAAATGGACAACGGCTATGAGCTGATTATCGATCTGCCTGGATTCAAGAAAGATGAGATCAAGGTATCGTTAGACAATGGATATTTGTCCATCGCCGCTGCAAAAGGTCTTGACAAAGATGAGCAGGAGAAAGATACCGGCAAGTACATCCGGAGAGAACGTTATGCAGGTTCCTGCGAGCGTAGTTTCTATGTTGGTGATGATATGACAGAGGAAGATATCAAGGGAGAATTCAAACATGGTATCTTAAAACTGTTTGTTCCGAAGAAGGAAGCAAAAGCAGCAGTGCCGGAGCGTAAGTTTATCGCAATTGAAGGATAAAAAAGTTAGCACAGTAAAGTAACCTACAGACCGAACAGCCTATAGGCAATGGAAAGGAAGGATACATTATGGCAGACAAGAATCCAAAACACATGTTAAAGAAAAAACAGGTAAAAGCAAAAGATAAGAAAAAACATGTATATGAATAACAGATACATGAAGAAGGACAACTGAACATAGAAAGCGAGAAAATCGCATAAAGAAAGAAGCCTGCAGGTGTAATCAGAAGTTACAGCTGCAGGCTTCTTTACTTTTAGTAAACTGTGATGAAACCTTCAAATTTCGGCTAGAACTCACGGATGTTGCGGGTGAGATCCTCTAAAATATCAATTCCTTTTGTATGCAATCAATTTTTTACTGCCAACTATTATAGCTTGTGCTGCGTGGTTATGCAATGAAATCTTTCTGGCTTTGGCGCATTTGTTTCTGGTATTGTTTGGGAGAAACGTGCAGGTGTTTTGAAAACTGTTTAATAAAATAACTTGTTGTGCAGAAACCAACGGCAGAAGCAATCTCGGTCACGTTCTGGGTGGTTGAGACTAACAGCTTTTCTGCTTCCCGAATACGGATCTCATTCAGGTAATCACTGAAATTCATATGTAAGAGCCGGTTGAAGCTTCTGGAAAAATAGCTGTAGCTTAAATTGCAGAGTTTTGCCATTTCCGCGGCGTTGATCGGCTTTTCGTAGTTGGAGATCATATAAGTTAAGGCGGGGGAAAGCTGCTGTTTTAACTGCTGGTTTTCAAAATCTTCCAAAAGAGGTTCTTCGCCGTTTGCGTGCCAGTAGCGCAGCAGCCACAAAAAAATACTTCCGATATGATTTTTAATGGCAAGTTCGTAGCCATACTGTTTTTCTTCGGATTCGCGGATAATCTCATTCATCAGTTCCGGGACAGCGGAATGGTGGCTGCTTAACACGGAAGACAAGATTACTTTTTCATAAATACTGTTTTCCGTAATAAAAGGAAGCAGATATTTCAGCTCAAAATGGCTCTGTGTCATGCCGTCGTAGATCAGTTCCGGGAGAAAACGTACCACGATATAAGAACCGCCCTCTGCAGAGAGCGCGTCAATCTGGTGCACTTCTCTGGAATTGATGAGCACAAAATCTCCGGCGGCAAATTCGTGGTAAATTCCGTTCAGATAAATGCGGAAATGACCGGACAGCGCGTAGAGCATTTCGATATAGGAATGAAAATGCGCAGGAAATACATTGCCTGATTTCTCTGCTTTTTCAATGTGACATAAATACTGACAGGCGATTCCGTCAATATATTGTTTTCCTTCCTCCGGATAAGCCATAGAAAACCTCCAATAACAAAATTGTTGTATTTTTGGATAGAAAAATTATAGCATGCAGGGGAAGATTTTACTAGAATAAATGTATCTATTATAAGATGATTGCAAAATATTTCTAATAAGAAAGCAAGGAGATCTGTGATGAAAAATAATCTGAATAAAAATTTTGGAACGGCATGCAGAGCTGCGGCAGCAGAAGGCACGGTTTTATTGAAAAATGAGGGAGACATGCTTCCATTAAAAAAAGAGGAGATCGTTTCGGTATTTGGCAGATGCCAGTTTGAGAC
The DNA here is from genome assembly GCA_900542495.1 of uncultured Roseburia sp. Lineage (GTDB taxonomy): Bacteria > Bacillota > Clostridia > Lachnospirales > Lachnospiraceae > Roseburia. The sequence goes on along the minus strand of UQNW01000006.1, from coordinate 146,164 downwards.
TTACCGCAGTGGAACCGGTTCCGGCGGAGCCGTGAATGTGCCATATGCAGTGAGCATTTATGAGGGCATGAAGGAAAGCGGTAGTTTTTCCATGAATGAGGAACTGGCGGAGGTTTACAGAGAGTGGCTGACAGAGCATCCGTTTGATAATGGCGGTGGCGGCTGGGCGGCAGAGCCGTGGCATCAGACTGAAATGGTGATCACGGAGGAACTTGCTGCATCTGCAAGAGAAAAATCGGAAAAGGCAGTGTTTATCATAGGACGTACTGCCGGAGAAGATAAGGACTATGCGAATGAGCCTGGAAGCTATCTTCTGACACCGGAAGAACTGGAGAATCTGCGTGTTTTGACAGAGCATTTTGAACAGGTGGCTGTCCTTTTGAATGTATCAAACATCATTGATATGAGCTGGCTTGAGAATCCTGCATACAAGAATCATATCCGTTCGCTTCTTTATATCTGGCAGGGCGGCATGGAAGGTGGAAATGCAGTCGCAGATCTTTTGAGTGGGAAAGTATCTCCGAGCGGAAAGCTGACGGACACCATTGCACGTTCCCTGTCTGATTACCCGGCGGCAAACGATTTCGGGGATACCGTGCGCAATTTTTATACGGAAGATATTTATGTCGGATATCGTTATTTTGAGACATTCTGCCCGGAAAAAGTCATGTATGAGTTCGGATATGGAATTTCCTATACAACTTTTGAAATTGAGATTTTAAAGGCTGAGACGGTTGCAGAAGAAGGAAACAGAAAGGCTGAACTGACGAAATCAGATGCCGGAGATGCAGATCATGCAGTTGTGAAAATTACAGCCATAGTTAAAAATACAGGCAATGCAAAAGGAAAAGAAGTCGTTCAGGTTTATGTGGAAGCACCGCAGGGAAAACTTGGAAAACCGGCAAGAGAATTAAAAGCATTTGCCAAGACAAAAGAGTTAGCACCGGGAGAAAGCCAGCAGCTTGTGTTGACAATTCCGGTAAAAAATCTCGCATCCTATGACGATTCCGGTGTGACAGGACACAAATCCTGCTATGTGTTAGAGGCAGGAGCCTATGTATTCCATGTTGGAAACAGTGTGCGTAACACACAGATTGCAGATGTGGATGCAAAAGGCGCATACGAGGTAAAAGAACTCTGCGTGATCGAGGCTTTGCAGGAAGCACTTGCGCCGACAGAACATTTTGAACGCATCCGTCCGGAACAAAAGAAGGAAGGTGGAACATATCAGATTGCCAGAGAGAATGTGCCACAACAGACGATCTCGCTCGAAGAACGAATCCGTAAGCATTTGCCACAGAAGCTGACCATTACAGGGGATCAGGGAATCCGCTTCTCGGATGTCGCAGACGGAAAAGAAACACTCGAAGCATTTATCGCTCAGTTGAAGAAAGAAGAACTTGCCACGATCGTGCGCGGAGAGGGAATGAGCAGTCCAAAAGTTACACCGGGAACAGCGTCAGCTTTCGGCGGAGTCAGTGACAGTCTTCATGCGTATGGAATCCCGGTTGCATGCTGTGCAGATGGTCCTTCCGGTATCCGTATGGAAAATGGAAGTCTTGCATCCCAGCTTCCAATCGGAACACTGCTTGCATGTTCTTTTAACCTTCCAATGGTGGAGGAGTTATATGTCATGGAAGGAAAAGAATTGCTTGCAAACGAGGTGGATACGCTGCTTGGACCTGGTATCAACATTCACCGTTATCCTTTAAACGGACGTAATTTTGAGTATTTCAGCGAAGATCCTTATGTGACAGGATGTTTTGCGGCAGCAGTGACAAGAGGAATAAAAAAAGGCGGCTCCTATGCAACCGTGAAGCATTTTGCAGCAAATAATCAGGAGACAGCAAGACACACCGCGGATTCAGTTGTATCGGAACGTGCGCTCCGGGAAATTTATCTGAAAGGATTTGAGATTGCCGTAAAAGAAGGAGAAGCCGCTTCAATCATGACATCGTATAATCCTGTAAATGGTCACTGGACCTCCTCCAATTATGATCTGAATACCACAATCCTAAGAGAGGAGTGGGGCTATCAGGGCATCGTGATGACAGACTGGTGGGCAAGTTTGAATGATGTTGTAAAAGGAGGCGTGCAGGATCACACATCACTTTCTTCCATGGTGCGCTCCCAGAATGACCTCTATATGGTTGTCAATAACAACGGAGCAGAGATCAACGCAGCCGGGGATGACATTTTAGAAGCATTAGACAATGGAAAATTGACAATTGGTGAACTGCAGCGTTCCGCAAAAAATATCTGTCGTTTTATTTTAAATGCGCCGGTCATGAAGCGTCCGTTAAGACCGTTAGAGGAAGTGAAGGCGTTTGAACCATTGCCTGATCAGGAGAACAGTGAAGCGAAGGCAGCAATAGAAGGCAGGAGCAGGAACCCGGAGGAAAATCTGAGATTTTTCCCGAAAGACAATGTAAAACAAAGATTTTATGTAAATCAAGAAGGTGTGTATGCGCTGATCATCAGATTTGCTTCTCCACAGCCGGATCTCGCACAGGCAGCAGCGAATCTCTACATTAACGAAAAACTGTCCTATACCCTGCAGACAAGCGGCACAATGGGAATGTTAAATATGCAGAAGCTCTGCAGGCTGAAATTAAAACAAGGCTATTATGAGCTTCGTACAGAGGTTGTAAAACCAAAGCTGGAAATTGAGTGGGTGGAGCTGCGAAGATAATTTTTTGATAGATAATTCAAAAACATAATGCATTTTTTTTTCGGATATGATAATATGGTAAAAAGCAGTTTTTCTATATTACCTGTGCGGTCGCTGTATTTGATACAGTCTGACAGAGACATTGATGTATTGGCAACTATAGGTTTAGTTGTTTGCAGCGATTAGATCGTACAGTGTTCACAAATACCTTTTATTCTTAGTCAATGATCCCTGAAAATCTTGCTTTTGAAAACCCATTGTAATATAAAGCAGGATTTAATCAGAAAGATAACAGTTCACGACATGAGTTCTGGTATAAGAATGAAATCGGAACGATTCCACAGTAGCTTCTGTTTCAGGACAGCGTTGGAAGAATGAAAGCACTCATACATCCTGCTTTATAAGTTTTTATTTTAAAGGAGGAACTAATATGAGTGGAAACAGAGAGTATAAAAGTGATGTGTTCTGTATGCTGATGCAGGACAAGGAGAGAGCATTAGAGCTTTACAATGTGATGAATGGCTCATCCTATGATGATCCGGATGCTGTCGAGATGAAAACCTTAGATGGCGGCATCTCATTGTCCGTTAGAAATGATGCGGCATTTGTTGTGGATGCAAGGTTAAGCATCTATGAGCACGAGTCAACCGTTTGTCCGAATATGCCGGTTCGCAGCCTGATTTACTTTACTGCAATCATTTCTGAATATCTAAGCAGCAGGGATGATGGAAGCAGGCTTCATAGGAACATATACGGACGGAGACTTGTGAAGATACCAACACCGCAGTTTGTAGTCTTTTATAACGGAGAAGAAAAACAGCCGGAGATACAGGAACTAAGGCTTTCGGATGCATTTGAGAAGCCAACGGATGATCCGAAGCTCGAATTAAAATGCATGGTTTATAACATCAACACCGGAAAGAATAAAAAACTTATGGAGCAGTGCCGGTGGTTAGACGAATATATGATCTTTGTAAACAAAGTCAGGGAATATCATCATGGAAATACAGAACAGGAATTATTATCCGATATTGAGAAGGCAATCGATTATTGCATTGATAATGATATCCTGCGTGATTTCCTGAAGACGCGTAGAAGTGAGGTGGTAAAGAATATGCAGCTTGATTATACGTTTGAACGTCAGATCGAACTTGAGCGCGCAGATGCGATTGAGGAAGGACGAGAGCAAGGACGAGAAGAAGGACGAGAAGAAGGTCGTACGCATGAAGTTTATCAGTCTGTGGCTGACGGAGATTATTCTATACAGCGCGGAGCACAGAAGCTTTCTATGACAGTTGATGAATTGAAGCAGGCAATGATAAAAGCCGGATACACAATTGCAGATTGAGCATTTGCATCAGATAGCTTGTTATTTGGAAAATCAATGATAAACTCAATAATAGGATGTGGCTTCGGAAAGGAGCAGGTAAAGAGATGGGAAGATTTGTAAATCCAGATAACAGTGCATTTCAGGTAACATTAAATTCTGAAATTTATGTGGATAAAACAGGATTGATCGAGGAAACGAATAAGGTTTTAGGCACGACACAGGGATTGATCTGTAACAGCCGACCGAGACGATTTGGAAAGTCGACAACTGCCAATATGCTTGTTGCATATTATAGCAAAGGCTGCGATTCAGAGAAGATGTTTTCTTCCATGAAGATTGCAGAGAAAGAAGATTTTAAAAAATATCTGAACAAATTTGACGTGATCCATATTGATATTCAGTGGTTTCTGTCGAATGTTCAGGATGCAGACAGTGTGGTTGGCTATATTACTGCAAGTGTTCTGGAAGAATTGGTAAAAATGTATCCAGAACAGTTATTGGATGAAAATCTCACTTTGTCAGATGCATTGTCGCGTATCAAAGAAACCACAGGTCACAAATTTATCATCATCATCGATGAATGGGATGTGTTGATTCGTGATCAGTCCACAAATAAAAAAGCACAGGAAGAATATATCAATTTTTTGAGAGGGCTGTTTAAGGGAGTTGAGCCTACCAAGTATATTGAACTTGCGTATCTGACAGGAATACTGCCGATCAAAAAACAGACCACACAGTCGGCATTAAATAATTTTTATGAATTTACAATGTTAAATCCGGGAAGATTCGCTCCTTATATTGGATTTACAGAGGATGAAGTAAAACAATTGTGTACCCGGTATGGTCAGGAATTTGATGAAGTAAAGAGATGGTATGATGGATATATATTAAAAGAGTATCATGCCTATAATCCGAAGGCGGTTGTTGAAGTGATGTTAGATGGAACATTCCAGAGTTACTGGTCACAGACCAGTACATTCGAATCAATCCGTCCATTTATCAACATGGATTTTGATGGATTGAAAACGGCTATTATTGAGATGATGTCCGGAAATGCGATCAAGGTAAAAACGACCACTTTCCAGAATGATATGGTATCCATAAAGAACAGAGACGATGTGCTCACTTTACTAATTCATCTCGGTTATCTTGCATATGACCAGAAGGGAAAACTTGCCTATATTCCAAATGAGGAAATTCGTGGAGAATTTGTGGATGCGGTTGAGGAGAGCAAGTGGACAGAATTAAGGCAGTTTGAACAGGAATCGGAAAAATTGTTAGAAGCCACGCTGGATATGGATGAAGCGGCTGTTGCTGATCAGATTGAAAAAATACACACGGAATATGCATCTGTAATTACTTATCATAATGAAAATTCACTGAGTAGCGTACTTTCCATTGCATATTTAAGTTCAATGGAATATTATTTTAAACCGATCAGGGAATTGCCGACAGGGCGCGGATTTGCGGATTTTGTTTTTATTCCAAAGCCTGAGTATGTAAGTTATTATCCGGCTCTCGTTGTGGAATTAAAGTGGAATCAGGATGTGCAGACAGCACTCAGCCAGATAAAGGAGAAAAAATATCCGGAATCATTGCTGCAATACACTGGAAATATTTTGCTTGTCGGAATCAGTTATGATAAGGAAAGTAAAAAGCATGAATGTATAATGGAACAATATCAGAAATAAAAAATTGCGAAACTCATTTTATGGGTTTCGCAATTTTTTTGATAGAGGATATAAAATTAAAAATTATTCATAAGGAGTGGAATGCAGGGGAGAAAATTCCTTCGGAAAATACGCTTGCCGGGCAGTATCACATCAGCCGACAGACGGTGCGCAAGGTAATCGGGGAACTGGCGGAGGAAGGATTTCTCTATGCAGAGCATGGGAGAGGAACGTTTGTATCGGAGCGCACGATCCACACAAGAAATTCCATGAATATTGCGGTGGTGACTACCTATTTGTCAGATTATATTTTTCCGAGACTAATCCAGGGGATTGAGCAGGTGCTTACGGCAAATGGTTACAGTATTATGCTCAAAACAACAAGAAATTCGAGAGCTGCGGAGGCACGCTGTATGGAGGAACTGCTGTCGAAGGATATTGACGGACTTATCATTGAGCCAAGCAAAACGCAGATTTCCTGCAGACATACAAGCCTTTATGACCAGATGGATGAATATGGGATTCCGTATGTGTTTATTCAGGGATATTTTGAGCAGATGAAGAAGAAGCCATATGTGCTGATGGACGATATGAAGGGCGGATATCTGATCACAAAATATCTGATCGAGTTAGGACATAAGAATATCCATGGTATTTTTAAGGCAGATGATATGCAGGGACAGGCCAGGCACAAGGGATATGTCAAGGCACTGCAGGAGGCAGGGATGTTATACGATCCGGATTCGGTTACATGGTTTTACACGGAAGACAAGGAGGTGAAACCGCGGGAGACGATCAGCAACGCGATTTGTGCAGACATACCGATGGATGCTGTGGTCTGCTACAATGACCAGATTGCAGTTGAAGTCATCCGGACGTTACGCGAATTTGGCAAAAAAGTACCCCGTGACGTTTCGGTCACAGGGTTTGATAATTCGCTTCTCGCAAAAGATAATCATATTCCAATCACGACAATTTCACATCCGCAGGACAAACTTGGCAGAATGGCGGCAGAACTTCTGCTCCGGCTGATCCGTGGCGAAGCACTCACGGAGGAGGAACTTCACATCCGCGTGGAACCGGAAATTGTTGTGCGTGATTCCACATGGAAGCGATAGGTGGATTGAGTTTCAGACGGATATAGGAACTGTAGTTACAAAATTTCATCCACTACGCTTCCACAAGCTGCAGATCATACAACTTCCGGTACAGTCCGTTCTGGGCGAGCAGCTCCTGATGGGTGCCGGATTCTTTGATCTGCCCCTGATGCATGACAATGATTTTGTCTGCATGCTGGATCGTGGAAAGCCGGTGTGCAACCATGATCGTGGTGCGTCCTTCCATAAGTTTTTCTAACGCATTTGTAATCAGTGCTTCCGTCTCAGTGTCGATATTGGCAGTTGCCTCATCTAAGACAAGAATTGTTGGATTGTATGCTAAAGTTCTTGCAAAGGAAAGTAACTGTCTCTGTCCGGCGGACAGCGTACTTCCGCGTTCCGTTACCGGTGCATCATAGCCGCCCGGCATTTTTTCAATAAAGGAATCCGCGTGTACGATCTCTGCGGCACGCTTCACATCTTCAATAGAGATCGATTCATTGTCTAACGAAATATTGCTCTTAATATCCCCGGTAAAAATAAATACATCCTGCTGGACCTGACCAATGGCGGCACGCAGCACATCTGTGTCGATATCCTTGATATTGACACCGTCGATTAAAATCTCGCCTTTCTGGATATCAAAGTAGCGTCCAATCAGATTCAAAATAGAAGACTTTCCAGCTCCGGTGGCACCGACAAAGGCAACCTTTTCTCCGGGTTCAATCACGAAGCTGATATCCTTTAAAATGTAGTCGTCCTTCTCATAAGCAAACCATACATGACGGAACTCGATACGTCCATTGATCTTCACGTCGACAGTATGCGTCGGCTTTACGATGTCCGGTTTCTCGTCTAAAATAGAGAAAATCTTTCCGGCAGAAGCAAGCGAGGACTGCAACGTACCGAACTGCTCTGCAAGCTCCTGGATCGGATCAAAAAAGGATGTAATGTAAGTGATAAAAATAAACAGTGTTCCGAGGGAAAGTGTCTGGTTTAAAACTCCGGCACTTCCGGTTCCGATAACGAGCATCATGGCAAGCACCGATACCAGATAAATGGACGGACGGAAAATGGCGAAAGTCATGACCTCGCGCCAGTTTGCCTTGTACAGGTCTTCAGATTTCTTTTCAAACTGTGTATACTTTTCTTCTTCTCTTGCAAAAATCTGGATCAGTTTCATGCCGGAGAGGTGTTCGGATAAAAAGGTGTTTAAATCTGTAATGCGGTTTCTCGTGAGCTCGTAAGCTTTTCTTGACATAACCCGGAAATAAAAAGTCAGGATCGTGACAAGTGGCAGCAGTGCAAAGGAAACAAGAGCCATTTTCACGTTGATCGAGAGCATCACGACTGCATAGCCGATGATTTTTACAATATTCTTAAAGAGCTTTACCAAAATCGTGGAAAACAGCTCATTGACAGCCTCGGTGTCGTTGGAAACACGGGTGACGAGTTTTCCGACCGGTGTATTATTGAAAAAGTTCAACGATAGGCTGTGAATGTGGGTAAAGACTTCCTCACGCATCTGGTAAATGATTTGCTGTCCCATTTTCTGCAAAATCCAGGTGTCTAATGCGTTTAAGACAAATCCGGTGAGCAGCAGGAGCAGATAGAGGGCAGCAGCCTTTAAAATTCCGGCAAAATCGTAGTGCCTTAATGCCTTTAAGTCCTCGCGGGTGAGAAGTGTGGCATCTTGGTTTACATAAGATGAAAGCGTGGCGGAATCTGCATTTTTTAATGCATCACATTCCTCAGATGAAAGATTTTCAGCCATATAATATTCATTATTATAAAGAAGAATCTGGTCGTAAGTCTGTCCGCTTTCTTTTTCGAAATCTCTTGTCAAATACGTGTCATGGTAAGGAACTGCGCCCGGTGCATCGGCAGTCGTTTCAATATAAGGAGCATAATAACCGTTGATATAATTGTCGATCGCGTCACCAATGACGATTGGACGGTAAAGTTCTACTACAATGATAAAGAGGACGAGAACCGTTGCGGCAGTCATGACCCATTTATGCGGTTTTAAATATGTTAACAGACGTTTCATATTATGCGTCCTCCTTTCCATTTTTATTTTCGGTAGTTGGAATATCCTGTTCCACAAGAGCTTTTTTTGCTTCGCCGTGGATCGCCTCTAACTGCTGTTTCTCAAACATATCATAATAAATGCCGTGTTTTGCCATTAAGGAATCATGGGTTCCAATCTCAGCGGCAGTGCCGTCTTCTAACACCATGATGATATCTGCATTTTGAATGGTAGAGATACGGTGCGCAATGAGAATGGTTGTTTTTCCCTGTCTGTTTTTCTTTAAATTAGCTAAAATATGTTCCTCAGTGTTCGTGTCGACAGCGGAGAGTGCATCATCTAAGATCAGGATCGGAGCATTTTTCATCAGTGCCCTTGCAATCGAGCTTCGCTGTTTCTGTCCGCCGGACAGGGTAACACCACGTTCTCCTACAATTGTCTCGTATCCGTCCGGAAACTGCACGATATTTTCATGGATACAGGCAGCGCGGGTGGCAGACTGGATCGCTTCCATATCTTCACTTTCCGCTCCGAATGCGATGTTTGATTTTAACGTGTCAGAGAAAAGGAAGTTATCCTGCGGAACATAACCGATATTTTCACGCAGTGTTTTTAACGGAATGGTATTGATATCTTTTCCGTCGATAAAAAGCATGCCCGGCTTCGTGTTGTAAAGGTGTAAAAGCAGGTTTACAAGCGTGGATTTTCCATTTCCGGTACGACCGATAATGGCGAGGGTTGTTCCGGCTGGCACGTGCAGCGTAATATCAGATAAAGTCGGTTCGCTGTGACCGCGGTGGATGAACGTGAGGTGATTAAATTCAATCTCGCCGTTGATCTCGTCCACTTCTTTTGTTTTGTCGGTGTCTGCAATCTCAGGCTGTTCCTTGAGGATTTCCTGGATTCTCCGGATCGAGGCAGCACCCTGCGAAAACATATTGACGGAATCCCCGCAGGCTAACATTGGCCAGACAAGCATGTTGATGTACTGGTTGAAAGCCACAAAACGTCCTAACGTGATATCACCAATCAGTGCGAGATAACCGCCATAAATTAAGGTGAGCAGTGAAGAAAGTCCGATGATGACATCCAACAGTGGAATGACAATGGACTGGATCTTTGCAATGCTTAAGTTCTTTTCCATCGTGTTTTCGTTTTCTTTTAAAAAGTGATAACGCTGTGCTTTTTCGCGGACAAAAGCCTTAATGACGCGGATACCGGAAAAACTTTCCTGCACATAGTCGGTCAGGTCAGACACGGCTTCCTGTCTTGCAGTAAAGCGTGGACGGATGATTTTTCCATAATAAATCTCGCCAAACAAAATAAACAGCATTGGAATGACTGCAATGAGTGTCAGCTTCACACTGACATAATACATCATCTGGAAAATGACCATAATGGTCATGACAGAAGCGTCAAACACGCAGATGACGGCAGGTCCGATCGCCATACGGATCGCGTTTAAGTCACTCGTAAAACGTGTCATCAGATCACCGGTCTTGTGCTCGTTGTAATATTCCACATCCATTTTTTCGAGGTGGGCAAACATATCATTGCGCAGTTCCTTCTCAATAGAGCGGGAAGCACCAAAGAGGAAGTAACGCCAGAAAAAACGTCCGACTGCGAGTAAAAGACCGAGCAGAAACAGATAGAGCAGGTTTAATTTCACACCTCTCCAGTCGAGGCTGTGCGCAGTGAGACCGTCGGTGATGACACCGGTAAGCTTTGGGATGAAAATATTGGCAAAGTCCACGATAAAAAGTGTGATAATGCCGAGTGTGTATTGGACTTTATGCCGTTTGATATACTGACCGATAAATTGAAATGCATTCATAAATAAATCTCCCTTAGTGATATCCTGCGGCAATGTTTAAAGTACCCAAAAACCGCAGAGTATCTTCTATTTTATACTTCTTAAGGAAAAGTTGCAACCTGTAAAAGCAGGATAAAAAAAGGTTTTCCCACGAAAGAATCAGAACAGGAAAACTTTCGAAGAAAAACCTTTTTTTCATTTTATTCGCAGTCGAGCAGAATATCTACCGCATGTTGTAAATCGGGATGACTCCGGTATGCATGGATGAGTTCCCGCTCATGGTAGGTCAGCGTTGCCGCCGGATCATCCGGCTGATCGTAACCAAATGAGCTTAAAATATCCGGGATCTTGTAAATCTCACACAAAAGAAGCAGTGTGTCAGCCGTTGGTTGCGCCTGACCACTTTCCCAGCCGTAGATCGTCTTTGGCGCGATCTCCATTTCGTGTTCCTTTAATTTGACTGCAACATCCTTTACAGTGTAGTGATTTCGTTTTCTATATTCTTTTAATACCTTTGGAATTAATTCATTTCGCATAAAAAATCCCCTGTTTCTATAGTTTGAAAATGAAGTCGTGATTCGGCAGTTTCGTAATCACAACTATCATATCTCACATATTTTCGACCGTCAATTTATTCTGAAAATCAAAGAAAAATGTGATTGAAAGTCTTAAAATATAAGAATATAATTGACATGAATAAGCAAAGATATACATCAATTTATAGATAATTGATAAATTTATGCAAAACGTAAATTAAGTTGTGAAAATTTTGTTGTATTTTCACAACATTCATAACGTAAATTATAAATTCACAATTATCTATAAATGAAACAAGACAAGGAGCGGCGCACATGGAAAAGTCCAGAGTAACAGAATACATCCTTACATATATGAGGGAAAATCAGATCACAGCTTCTGAGCTTTCAGAAAAGACAGGGATCGCAGAAGAAAAACTATGCCCGGATTATAAAGAACCGCTGCTTGCGGAGGAATTTCTAAGATTGTGTGCATTACTGAGATTATCTCCGGAAGAAATTTCCAGAGAGATACATAAAAAAGAAGTTACAGACTGATTTCCTTTAGTTTCATATAAGTAAAGATTCCCTCAGCAAGAACCGTATTGTTCTGGTCAGCGACGGAGACATCATATACTAAGAGGTTGCGTCCGGCCTTTAATTCCCGTGCAGTGGCAGTCAGCTTTGTTGTGCCGATTCCGGGACGCAGATAGTGAAAGGAAGAATCGACAGTTGTGATGTCAAAACCGTGGGAGGCAGCGGCACCGCCACCGGTCACATCGGCAATCGTAAAAAGCACGCCGCCATGTACGGACTGGATTGGATTTTTCATATCGTCTGTAATATCCATTTCACAGGTGCAGTGACCATCCGATATTTCGGTGATCTTAAGACCAATCAGATTGGCAAAAGCATTTGAGGCATTTCTTGTTTCCATGATTTTCTGATAATCTATCTTTTTTTTCTGCATGTTCATAAAATCCTTTTCTGTATATATTAGCCCTTAGGGTGTCAAAAAATCTGTCCGCTAAGTTTGCCGGCAGATTGCCTAAAAGCAAAGAATCATTTTAATCTTCCGCAACTGCAAAAGCAATCGCATAATGATCCTCATAAGAGAGTGAGAGATGCATATTGTTTATGCCAAGTGCTTTTGCAGTTTCTTTTGCACTGCCATAAAGCCTGACGTAAGGACGACCATTTTCCTGCGAAAGTATTTCGATTTCAGATAGCCGCACATCTTCTCCGGTAATATTCAGTGCTTTAAAGACGGCTTCCTTTCCGGCAAATCTTGTGGCAAAAAAAGACAGCGGATCAGACCGTAAAAGTGCAAGCCGGATTTCTTTTTCGGTAAAAGTGTGCCGGATAAAAGGGTCTGATGCGAAAGGTTCTTTCGTGACGGAATACTTTAATTTTTCTATTTCTACAATATCGGTACCAATCTGAACGATCATGGAAGTCTCCTCATTTTCAATGTATCATATGGGTAAATTGATTCTGCAAAAGTGTCGTGAACAGATCGACTGCTACATTATGTCTGTCTTTTTTCCAGACCGCGACAAGAAAAGAATCGTCCTGCGTAATGTCCAGAGGATAAATTTTGCACATTTCGGAATCATGTTCAAACATTTTTGAATTGCAGATCGCAACGCCGAGACCATTCTGCACCGCAAGCTGCATGGAAGAAACATTTGGCACATAGCGTACTTTCTTTAAATTGAAACCACAACGGCGGCATAAAGCCTGTGTTCGTTCAGTTCCGCTTTGGGAATCCTTTGGGGAAATTAAAATAAAAGATTCATTTTTCAGATCGCGAAGCGAAATAGAATCTTTTTCAGAGAGTGGATTACAGGTCGGAACAATAATGCTTAATGGAATGTCTTTTAACTTCATCCAGGAGACATCTGTAAGACCGTCTAACTCAAAATACGGGGTGAATATGATATCCATTTTATCAGCAAGAAGAGATTCCCTGAGTGTTTTAAAGGAATGGCTGGAGGCGTCAACATTAATCTGAGGATAATCACTCATAAAATTCCGGACAAGTTTTGGCAGCACATCACTGTAATCAAAAGTATCCGAACAGCCAATATAAAGTTCACCGGATGCGTGGTTCCGCAAAAGTTTTGCATTATAAATGGAAGATTCCATATTCTGGCTTAAACTTTTCCAGTCTCTGTGGAGGGAAATTCCTTCCGGGGTAAGCACAACATGACGTTTATTTCTGACAAAAAGTGGAAAACCAAGTTCGGTTTCTATCACATTGATCTGCTTGCTTAAGGCAGGCTGTGAAATGTAAAGGATTCTGGCTGCTTCCGTAAAACTAAGTACGTCAGCTACAGTCAGAAAATAATCGATCTGCTGAAAACTTATTTTATATTGCATTATTTTTCCCCCTTCATATGTAGACGCAGTTTCTAACAAAAATATATGCGTAAGGTAATTATAACATAAGATGACGAAAAAACCTATAACTTTTAGTTATTAATAAACAAGCCTTTTCGCTATTGGACGGAAAAAAGGCTCCTATTGTATAATAAGGACATCAAATACAGAGGTCATTGAATCTTGAAACGTTAAAAAATTAACAAAATAAAAAGGTGGAGGTATTTACAATGAAGAAACTTGAAGCGGATGTAGTAGTTGTTGGTGGAGGTCCTTCCGGACTTGCAGCAAGCGTGCAGGCAGCAGAAGACGGGGCAAGCGTTATTCTTTTAAACAAAGCAGATATTGTTGGTGGAGCTGCCAATATGGGTATGGGACCACTCGGTATCGGAACAAGACAGCAGCAGGCTCAGATGGTTGATATTTCTGTAGAGAAAGCTTTCAAAATGTTTATGGATTACACACACTGGAGAGTTGATGCAAATCTTGTAAAAAAATATTTTGAAAATTCCAAAGATACAATCGAATGGCTTGAGGATATGGGAGTAGAATTTGCAGGTGCATATAAATATTTCCCAAAATCAGAAGCAACATGGCATATCGTAGCTGTTAACGGCGGAATCGGAAGAAACGGCGGAGCAATCATGAACAAAGCCATGATGGAAAAAGGAAAAGAACTTGGCGTTGAGTATTACAACAGCACAACCGTTGAAAAAATCATCATGAAAGACGGAAAAGTTGCCGGAGTTATGGCAAAAGATGCAGCAGGTGAAGAGATCGAAGTAAGTGCAAAAGCAGTCATTATCGGAACCGGTGGTGCAGGAGATAACCCGCAGGTGATCAAAGAGCGTATGGGATATACCTGGGGAAAAGATATGTTCAACTTTGCAATCCCAGGTCTTAAAGGTGACGGAATTCGTATGGCAATGGAAGCCGGTGCAGCAACAACAGATATGAATATCGAGATGATTTACATCCTTCCAAACTCTGATATGGGACCAGACTGTATCCCGGCTACATTTATGCAGCCAAACCTTATGGTAAATAAAGAAGGCCGTCGTTTCATCAATGAAGAGGAAATGCAGAATACAACCTTTACCGGAAATGCAATTGCAATCCAGCCGGAAAGAATCGGTTTCTCTATTTTAGATTCTTCTATTATCAAAGGATACAAAAAGAGAGGACTTGATGTTACAAACTTTGTTCATCATCCAGATAATATCGATGATTTTGAACAGTGCGTGGATGATTCTATCGCAGCTAAGAACCCTGATGTTTACAAAGCGGATTCTATCGAAGAACTTGCAAATATGTTAGGTATTGATCCGGAAGCTTTAGAGGACACCATTGATGAATACAACGATATGTGTGATTCCTATGATGAGCAGTTCTTCAAAGATCGTCGTTTCATGAAACCAATCAGAAAAGCTCCTTTCTATGCCGGAGCATTCCGTCCATCCGGATACGGAACACTTGGTGGAATTAAGATCAACGACAATGCAGAAGTATTAAATGACGAGTGGAAGAAGATTCCAGGACTTTTTGCATGTGGAACAGATACCTGTACTATTTATGGAGACAGCTACATGTTCCTTCTTCCAGGAAATACAATGGGATATTGCCTGAACACAGGACGTTTCGCAGGAGAAGGCGCAGCAGCATACTGTGACGAAGAGTAAATAAAAACGGAAAATAATATAAAAACATAACTTTTGAGCAACCCGGCTACAAAGAAACAAGGGTTGCTCTGTTACACTTAAGAGAGATTGAGGAGAGAAAAATGGCTCAGGTTCATTTAGTAATCGATGATCATGAAATCGTGGCAGATGAAAATAAAACAGTGCTCGAAGCTGCACTTGATAACGGAATCTATATTCCACATTTATGTCATCATGAAAATCTTCACGAGAATGGTGGCTGCCGTTTATGTGTTGTAAAACAGGATGGAGTAGAGGGAGTGGTCACTTCCTGTTCCAAAAAAGTAGAAGAGGGAATGGTAATTCATACAAAAGACGAGCTTGCAGAAAAAGTCCGCAAATTGTCTGTAGATCTGATGTTTAAAACACATCCAAGTGAATGTACCGGATGTCCAAAGTATGGAAAATGCCAGCTGGCATCTATTTCCCAGTATGTAGGAGATACCGGACGTGATCTGCGTGAACAGAAGATCCGTGTGCCGGCAAATGAAGAAAATCCACTGATGCTGCATGAGATGTATCGTTGTATTTTATGCGGACGCTGCGTGCGTGCGTGTGGTGAACTTCGCGGAGTCGGAGCACTTACCTTCAAAAAAGTGGATGGAAGAATGCAGGTTGTCATTAATGGAGGCAGTTTAGAAGAAGCAGGCTGCCGTTTCTGTGGAGCCTGTGTGGAAGTCTGTCCAACCGGTTCAATCCGTGACAAGATCGGCGTATTTAAAGAGGGATTATCCCGTGAGAATACATTGGTTCCATGTATGGAAGGATGTCCGGCACATATTAATGTACCGAAATATATCCGTTTTATCAGAGAAGGCAATTATGCAGCGGCAGCAGCAACGGTGAGAGAGAAAGCTCCTTTCCCGGAGACATTAGGTTACATCTGTGTACATAACTGTGAATTACAGTGTAAGAGAAACGGACTTGATAATCCGGTATCTATCCGTAACTTAAAGAGATTTGCAGCAAGTCAGGATGATGGAAGCTGGAAAGAAAAATCCTTCCAGAAACCGGATACCGGCAAAAAAGTTGCAATCATTGGTTCCGGTCCTGCTGGTCTTACCGCAGCTTATTATTTAAGAAAACTCGGTCATGAAGTTACTATTTTTGAAAAATTGGAAAAAGCAGGCGGACAGATGCGTTATGGTATTCCGTCTTACAGACTTCCAAGAGAAGTGCTTGACCGTGAAATAAAAGAAATTGAGAGCATCGGTGTAAAAATCGTATGCAACAGCAGCGTAGAATCTGCAACGGCATTAAAAGAGCAGGGATATGATGCAGTGTTTGCAGCAATCGGAACGCATGCAGGAAATAAACTTCCATTAGCTGGAAATGATTTGCCGGATGTATATCTGAATGCAGAGTTTTTACGCGCGATCAATGAAGGACATCCAATGCCTGTTGGAGAAAAAGTAGTTGTCCTTGGTGGTGGAAACGTTGCTATTGACTGTGCGGAAAGTGCACTTCGTCTTGGCGCGAAGGAAGTACGCATGACCTGTCTGGAAGCAGCAGATAAAATGACCGCATCCGATGAAGAAGTGGAATGGGCAAAAGAGGATGGAATTTTAATTTACAACTCTAAGACATTTAATGAGATCACAAGTGAAAATGGCAAAGTGACAGGTCTTTCTGTGACTGGCGTAAAGAACTTCTATTTTGAAAATGGCAAAGCAGTGATCGAGAAAGAAGAAAATTCCGATGAAATTCTTCCGGCAGATACCATTATTTTTGCAGTCGGACAGCATCCGGAAGTATCAGAAGCATTTGGACTTCCATTAGAGAGAGGCAGAATTGTAGCAGACGATACAACCTGGGCAACACCTGTAGAAGGAATTTATGCAGCCGGAGACTGCGTGACAGGAACACGTTCTGTCATTCTTTCTATCGCAGAAGCGAGAACCGTTGTAAGTGAGATTGATAAATACTTAGGCGGAGACGGAAATATTGACGAAGAGCTTGCACCTTGCCAGAATGCCGATCCATGTATTGGAAAAGCAACGAAGGAGCAGAGAGCCGACAGAGTCGCACCACAGGTAACAGAAGTTTGTGACAGAATTAACAATTTTGAGCCTATGGACTTGGGATTAGGCTGTGACGGTGCAGGATGCGAAGCTGAGAGATGTCTGCAATGTGATTTGAGACTGCAGATCGCACCTCAGAAGTTCTGGAGTGATTATGCATCAGAGGAAGGAGGAGCACAATAATGGAAAAATTATTTGTATGCAGTTGTAATGCAGATGACAGATTTGCACCGGTTTCCATGTACCTTATGAAAAATCATTTGGAAGAAGTGAAAGCCGGGATGAAGGCACTGGCAGGGGATGCAAAGATACTTTACCTTCTGCCGGAAAATGAAACAGTAGAGGGCTTAGAAGGCGAAGTGAAATACGCGATAAAAAGCCCGACACTCGGTAATCCATATGCAGTTGCACAGGTGTTAGAAGGAAAGCTTCCTCGTCCGATGATAGCAGACGGTTATGTGGCAGTTTATGACGGAATGGAAGTAAATGTTGTAAAACCGGAGGCAGCCTATGCAAAAGCAACCGGAAAAGAGGATTGCTTTGTTGCAGTGAACAAGGATGGACTTGAAGGAAAAGAAACAG
The DNA here is from genome assembly GCA_900542495.1 of uncultured Roseburia sp. Taxonomy (GTDB): domain Bacteria; phylum Bacillota; class Clostridia; order Lachnospirales; family Lachnospiraceae; genus Roseburia. Next base: position 128,357 of record UQNW01000006.1, on the reverse strand, counting down.
AAATAAAACAGGTTGCAGCCGGAACAAAGTTAAGCGACATTGTAGCTGCTTCTGATGCAAAAGCGGTTCTTTTTGGCGGTTTAAAAGGTGAATTTGTAAAACCACAGTCACTTGCAGAGTACGTAATACCAGAGGGAACATCAAGCAGTTCTGTTACTGTTTTTGGAAAAGAATCCTGTATTGTGGATACTGTAAAAAAACTCATGGCAATGTCATGGGAAGATTCCTGCGGCAAATGTGTGCTTTGCAGAGAGGGTACTTCGCAGTTTAAACAGATTACAGAGGAGATGACATGCGGAAAAGCAAAGCAGACCGATCTTGATCTGATCAATGATGTCGGAGAACTGATTGAAGTTGGAGCATACTGTCCGTTCGGAAAGAACATGCCACGTCCACTGTTAAGTGCGATCGCGCTCTATCAGGATGACTTTATGGAACACATTAAGAAAAAATCATGTTCAGCAGGTGTATGTTATAAAGCAGAAGCTGTATATGTCATTTTACCGGATGTATGTACCGGCTGTGGAGACTGTATCGATGAATGTGATGAGGATGCGATTATCGGAAAGTCAAAATTCATTCATATGATCGACCAGGATATGTGTGAACAGTGTGGAAAATGTGTTTCTGCATGTGAGGAATCTGCAATTGTTGCGGTGGAAGGAAAACTTCCGAAGCTTCCAAAGAAACTTACAAAAGTAGGAAAATTTTAACGGTTGGAGAAAAGAGAGAAGATGAAGAAGAAAATAGACTGGGCAAATGTCTTTACACTGGCATTTACAATCGCATTTCTCCCACCAATCTGGGCGGTTTTAAGCCCTTATATCGGGGTGACGACCGGAGCAGTTGCTTTAATATGTGCGGGCTTATATGTTGCAGCAGGCAATGATATCAAAAAAGCGGTGGCAATCTCACTCGGATTTCTCTGCGGAGATGTGTGGGCGGTGATCGCCATAAAAGTTCAGGAGATGATGAACTTTAACCCGGATGCAGAATTGTATCTTACACTTTTTGTCATGGGCGGACTTGCAGTTATCATAGGCAGCGTGTTTGAAAAGTTTATTTTTGTGCCGGCATGGCTTTGCGGCTGGGCAATCGGACTTACCATTATGGCGCCAATCGGTATTGGGAACATCGGCACACTTCCGTTGCAGATCGGAGCAGCGATGCTTGCAGGAGTATGGTATGTTGGAGCTGTAGGAGATATTTTCCAGAGATTTATTCTAAAGAAGTGCAGGAAAAGTAAATAGGTGGAAAAATGAGAGAATATTATAGAAAGAATGAAATATTGCTGGATCAGTTATCCGGCGATGTGGAGACAAAAACAATCCATGACTGTGAAATGTCTGTAAAGAAAATCCCGGATCCAATGGAAGGAACTGTGTTAGATCCAAGAGTATATGCAGACAGAAAAGCCGCAGAGGAAAAGGGAAATCCGCTTGCAGAATATGTGGAGATCCCGGTTGACCGTGTCCGCAAACTTCCGGCAGCACCAAGCTTTGATGTGACGGAGACAGAAGTGCTTACAGAAAAAAAGGTGATTTCCACAAGAAACGGAGATACCGATATTTATGTATACACGCCAGCCGGAGGAATGGATAAAAAACCAATGCTGCTGTTTATCCACGGCGGAGCATTTATTGCCGGCAGCACAAAAGTAGTGGAAAACTTCTGCAAACTGATTGCAGAAATGTCTGGCGCGGTAGTTGTGGGTGTTGATTACAGACTTGCACCGGAGCATTATTTCCCGGCAGGACTTTATGACTGTTATGACACCATGGTTTATTTGTATGAGCATGCAAAAGACTTTGGCGCAGACAAAGACAAAATCGCTGTCGGAGGCGACAGTGCCGGAGGAACGCTTGCAATCGGCTGCTGTATGCTTGAAAAACAGGCAGTTGATGAAGGGAAAATCAAAAAATCCCGTATCAGATACGAAGCACTTGTTTATCCGGGTGTGCTGGTTGACAACTTTAAACTTGATGATTACAAATGGAAAATGTCTGAATATGACATTCCGGAGGATGATGTGCTCGCCATGGGCGCTGCATTAAGCTTAAAGGCAATGACAGCAGAGATGCCGCTTTTATACACAGGAAAAGACGAGCATGTCAAAGATCCGCTTGCAGCACCGCTTTGTGCGGAGAATCTTTCTTATCTGCCGAAGACTTTAAATGTTCTTTGTGAGTACGATTATCTGAGATTGCAGGGAGAAGCATTTTCCAGAAAACTGGTACGAGAAGGCGTGGATGTGAGAACCATTCTGTATCAGGGAATGGATCATGAGTTTGTAGACAGAGTAGGTTACTGCCCGCAGGCATATGACCTTGCAGCAGAAATTGCAAAAGATCTTGTACAACTATAAAACAAGAAGAAATGGAACTGGATTTTTTAGTCCAGTTCCATTAATTTTATCGTCATATGCATTTTAAAACATTCGTCTCCATTGTCTAACTGGAGCTTGAACTTTTCTTTTAACTTATTAATGCGGTAAAAAACAGTATTTTTGTGAATATATAATTCTTCCGCAATTTTTCCGGGATTGTCAATATAAGTAAGATATAACCGGAGTGTTTCTAAAAAATTCGTGCCATGCGTTTTATCATATTCAGAGACGGCAATAACACCGGGATGATAAAAACTGTGGATGTCAAGCTGTTCGGCTGCAATTTCTCCCATGTGATAAAAAATATAATCCGAGTAAAAATAAATCTGTTTTTCCGGTGAAAGCTTCCGCCCAAATTCAAATGCCTTTAATGCCTGCTTATAATACTGCTTCATGTCAATGATATTGTCAAAACGGTTGCTTATTGCAGCCTGAAGCTTGTTGATCGACAGATAATGGATCAGCATGCCATTTTCGGAAAAAAGCGAAATATTTTCTGCGCGGATAAGAAAAACAATATGCCCGTGATAAATGACCCAGCGGCTGTTTGGCATAATATCGTGCAACTGTCTTGTGATGATCTGCGCTTTTCCGTCAAAAAAGTTCCGGGCAGAATCCGTCAGGAGCATAATATAAAGATTATTGTTCATGTCCCAGCCAAGATTTGCCATACGCTGTTCAATCGCAGCGCCATCATGAACTTCGTTGTCTAAGAGATCCGAGAGCAGATAACTGTGCATAAGCCCCTGGTTTGTCCTGTAAAAATCGCTTTTCTGTAATTCTAAGGAAACGATTTTGCAGAGAAAGTCTACAATTTCAAAATCCACATCTGTAAAAGAATGTCTTGAGTCCATTACACCGATCTGACCGACTTCGATTCCGTGGATGTATACAAGCGCGGTGATCCATCCGTAAGCGGCATCTTTGTCTTTGTTATAGTAAGGGTAGCCTTTGGCCCGCGCCTGTTCATAAATATGCGCGCGGTTCATGGCGTCAATATTGGATTTTAACATGTAGCCTAATGTCCGCTGTTCCTCTAAATCCTGTCTGCCGCAGAAAGCAGTATCATCATTATACATGGCAAGCAGTTTATAGCTGGAATCTACCACAATAATCGGATTTTCGAGAATAAGGTAGGCAGTGTCAATGATAGACTGTAAACCGCGGTTCGAATGCAGGGCATCAATCAGATGTGCGCGGCCGCTGGAAACTCTCGCAGCATCGCCAAACAGCTGGGTAAGGATACGAAGAATATCCATCTGTTCGGTTGAATCGTCAAGTATGATAAGGTTCATGCTGGAAAGATTTTTGCTGACGAACGAATCGGAAAGCGGGATGTCTGCAATACACACAAGGGTAAGGTGGATATCCGGAAGTGTATCAGGGATATCAGATACCTTTCCAAAATATAAAATATTAGATTCAAAAGCAGTCGTTCCTGACAAAAAGGCGAAGGAATAAATGTCAAGATTCCGGTCGAACTGACAAATCCATTTACGGCTGCAATTATGAAAACTTGTCATAATTTTAGTTAATTGCATTGGCTTTTTCTCCTATGTAAAAAGTGTTGTGTTCTAACACAAAAAAATAACCTCTTTTTGGTGGATCTTTAAAACAGGATACATTGTTACTGTAATACTTATTATATATAATTTCTTTATACAGAGCAAGTTATAAACTATTGTGTTAAAACATAAAAGGAGGATAAAAAACAATGTCACAGAGAGACAGAATTGTCGAGCTGATCATTGAGAGAGGCTCAAAATTATGGGGAAAAGATCCATCTGAATTAAGCGAGAATACACGCTTTACAGAGGACGTGAATGCAAAATCTGTTCATATTTCACAGATTACAACATTCTTAGAGGATGAACTCGATATCGAGGTTCCTTACATGAAATTCCGTCGTAACAAGACAATCGGGGAAGCAGCTGATTTCGTTTGTGAATTCTTAGATGATGACGACGAAGCACCAGTTGCTGCACCAAAGGCAGAACCGGTAAAAGAAGAGAAAAAAGAGACAGCACCAGTTGCTTCTTCTGCACCAACAGGCTCTTACAACACAGACGATTATGTTGTAGAGATCGATCCGGCAAAGGACGGTTTTGAACCAGAACCTGGTGTAAAATACATGATCAAAAAAGAAGTTTTCCAGGGTGAAGAAATTGATGCCGTATATCGTGTGGGCCGTAAACCGGTTGCAAATCAGGAAGAAGTTGATCTTGCAAACTCTGAAGATCCAATGGCACGTATGGGACAGGGATTCTGCCCTGCATTCAATCAGAGAAGTTACCTGGCTGCACCAGGAATCATCTGTGATCAGGATGTGGCAGTTACCATGAGAGATGGAGCTGTCATTTATGTTGATATTTACCGCCCGGCAGATTCCGGACCAAATCATCAGGTACCGGTTATCGTATCCTGGAGCTGGTTTGGCAAGAGGCCTGGAGATGGTATGTCAGAATGGCAGATCATGGGAGTGCCGCCACAGACTGTATCCAAAATGGCAAAATTCGAATCTCCAGACCCGGCATACTGGTGTCATCAGGGATATGCAGTTGCCAATGTAGATGTCCGCGGAGCTGGTCATTCAGAAGGCGACGTACATATGTTTACACATCAGGACCGTGAAGACGGATATGATTTCGTAGAATGGGTTGCTGTTCAGCCATGGTGTAACGGAAAAGTTGGTATGTCCGGAAACTCCGGTGTTGCAATGCATCAGTGGGGAATTGCAGCAGAGCAGCCACCACACCTTGCATGTATGGCACCATGGGAGTGCACCACAGACCTTTACAGAGAGTCCTTCTTCGAAGGCGGTATCCCGGCACTTTCCTTTAACAAATTTATCGCTGCACAGGTTACTGGTAATGGCGGTGTAGATGATCAGGTTGCAATGGCACAGAAATATCCATTTATGAATGGATACTGGAAAGATAAAATTCCAAACTTTGCAAAAGTAACAATCCCTGTTTACCAGACAGCAGGAATGTCCCATTTCCATTTGATGGGTTCTGTAAAAGCATTCCGTTTATGCAAGAGCCGTCAGAAATGGTTAAGAATTCACCGTGACTTCGAGTGGCCGGATACATATACACCAGAAAATCTGGAAGACTTAAAGAGATTCTATGACCGTTACTTAAAAGATATCCATAACGGCTGGGAGATGACTCCAAAGGTACGTGTGGATGTTATGGATGCTTATGATGATGATTACTGCACAAGAAGAGCAGAGACATCCTTCCCATTAGAGCGTACAGAATACCGTAAATACTATTTTGATGCATCTAAACATGTCGGTGGCGATGTTTATGAGATGAGCGAGACACCTGTAGCAACAGAGTCTTCTGTATCTTATGATGGAAAGACAGGACAGGTAGAATTTGACCTTCAGTTTAAAGAAGATACAGAACTTACAGGATACATGAAAGTACATATGTTTGTGGAAGCAGATGGACATGATGATATGGATTTATTTATCAATGTACAGAAAGCTGATGCAGACGGCAACTGGATTCCATGGTTTACACTTGACGAGCCACATCCAGGTGCATGGGGCAAATGCCGCGTTTCACGCCGTGAACTTGACGAGAAGCTTTCAACAGATTTCAACCCGGTATTAAAACATGAGAGAGAGTTAAAACTTTCCAAAGGTGAGATCGTACCGGTTGATATCGCAATCGTACCATCTGCCCGCTTCTGGCATAAAGGTGAGAAACTCCGTGTACAGATCGCAGGACGTTACATCCGTGAAGGATGGTTCGAGCCACTTGCATGGGATGAGGAGAACGTAGGAAATCATATTATCCACACAGGCGGAAAATATGAATCTTACATTCAGGTTCCATACATCGGACCAAAATTTAAACCAGGCACATTTGTATCACGCTAACCCCTAAAAATGCGGCTGTTGCATTAAGACAGAACAAAACATAAGTCTTAGTGCGGCAGCCCATTATTCTAAAGGAGAGAAAAAATGACACTTATCGAGGAATTAACAGAAAAAGCAAAACAGTCCCCAAAACGTGTGGCACTTCCAGAATGTGAAGCAGAGAAAACACTGCTTGCAGCAAGAGAAGTATTAGAAAAAGGAATCGGAACACCGGTATTGGTAAATGATCCGGCAGTGATCGAAGAAACTGCAAAGAAAGCAGGAGTTTCCCTTGAGGGAATGGAAATTGTTGATATTACAGACGAAGCAAAGAAACAGGAAGTAATCCAGAAATATCTGGAAGAACCTCGTATGCTTTCAGAGAAGGCCTGCAACCGCAGAATGAAAAAACCAATCTATTATGCAATGATCTTAGAAGCAGCAGGCTATGTGGACTGTACTTTCTGTGGACATACCAATACAACAGGTGATGTATTGATGTGCGCAATGGACTGCATCGGAATGCAGGAAGGTGTAGATGTTCCATCTATTCTTGCCATTGTTGAGACACCTGGATTTGAAGGACCGGAAGGAAACAGAATCGTATTCGCAGACTGTGGATTAAATCCGGAACCGGGAGCTGAGGAACTTGCTTCTATCGCAATCGCATCTGCGGACAATACAAAGGCACTTATGGGCTGGGAACCAAGAACAGCATTTTTATCTTTCTCAACCTGTGGTTCTGGTACGGCAGGAAGCGTAGACAAAATCTTAGAGGCCTTAAAGATTGCCAAAGAACGTCGCCCTGATCTGAAGATTGACGGAGAATTCCAGTTAGATACTGCAATCGATCCGGCAGTAGCAGCAAAGAAATTAGACCGTCCATCCGATGTTGCAGGAAAAGCAAATGTTTTAATTTTCCCAGAACTGAATGCAGCAAATATCGCAGTAAAACTTGTTCAGAGATTTGCACATGGTTCTGCATATGGACATACACTTTCCGGATTTGCAAAACCGGTTGCAGATTCTTCCAGAGGAGCAACTGTTGAGGAGATCGTAGGAGATATTGCAATGCTTGTTCTTGCAGCAGGAAATTAATCAACATTCATATACTATATAAGGAAGGAAAACAAGATGGCATACAAAATTTTTACGTTAAGCCCAGGTTCTACCTCTACAAAACTTGCAGTTTTTGATGGGGAAGAACTCATTTTCAAAGCAAATGTAACACATGATCCGGAAAAATTAAAAACATTTGCAAGAGTAAATGAACAGCTTCCATACAGAGTGGAAACAATCATGGAAGAATTAAAAAAAGCAGGCATTGATATCAAAGATATGGACGCTTTTGCAGCATATTCCGGCGGACTTGAATCTACACCGGGCGGAATCTTCCCGGTGAATGATAAAATCATCGAAGACTGTACTTCCGGAAGATTAATGGAGCATCCTGCAATCTTGGGAGCACAGATTATCCGCAAATTTGCAGACGAAGTTTCAAAACCTGCTTATCTGGTAAATCCACCGGATGTAGACGAATTCGAAGATGTGGCAAGACTCACTGGAATCAAGGGAATTTACCGTGAATCCCATGTCCATGTATTAAATCAGAAGGAAGTTGCCATGCGTGCGGCAAAAGAACTCGGAAAGAAATACGAGGAGACAAACCTGATCGTCTGCCACGTTGGCGGTGGACTTTCGATCACTGCACAAAAACATGGCAAGATCGTAGATGGAAATGATGTATTGAACGGAGATGGACCAATGGCACCAAACCGTTCCGGATATGTACCACTTATGCCTGTAGTGAAAATGTGTTATTCCGGAAAATACACATTACAGCAGATGAAAGAAAAAATCTCCAAAACAGGAGGATTGATCTCACTTCTTGGCACAGATGATATGCGTATCATTGATAAAAAGATTGAAGAGGGAGACAAATGGGCATCTCTTGTATTCGATAACTTTGCATATCAGCTCGGAAAATACATTGGCTCCTATGCCTGTGTATTAAATGGTCAGGTAGATGCAATTGTCATGACCGGTGGCTGCTCAAAAGATGAGATGTTTATCGAAAAAGTAAAAGAACATACAGGCTGGATCGCACCGATGATTGTATACGGCGGAGATTTCGAGATGGAAGCTTTAGCATCAGGCGCAGTCCGTGCATTAAATGGCGAGGAAGAGTTAAAAGAATATACAGGTGTTCCGGTATGGAGCGGATTCGATTTCGAACCTGAGACAATATAGACTAGCTGTAAGTCTTGAGTTATTACCCTAAAATGTGTTATTGTGTATTACATGAAACAGTAAAGGGGAATGAACATGAATATCCAGAATATACCTTCCATGACAAGTGATGAAATCTATGAGGATATGTGTCTGAAAATAGAAAGACTTGAGTATATGCCGGGAGAAAAATTAAGCGAGAATGAGCTGTGCGGAATATACCATGTATCGAGACATGTAGTCAGAAATGCGCTCGCATTGTTAAAAGGGCGGAGACTTGTAGAAGTATATCCTCAGAGAGGAACCTTTGTAAGTCTTATTGACATGGAGTATATTCAGGATATTTTATATCTGAGGGAGGCTGTGGAGCAGGAGGCACTTGCGAGGATCATGCAGATGAGCGACAGAACGCAGGTACTGCAGAGAATGCGGGTTGCACTCGGAGCGCAGCAGGAACTGAGAGAGGATACAGATTATCATGAGAAGTTTTATGCACTGGATAACATTTTTCATGAAGCACTTTTAGATGCGATCGGAAGACCGAATGTAACAAAACTGATTTCGGAGCCGTATATACATATCAGAAGGTGGAGAAATTTTGAAATCAGATCGAAAAAGAGATTGATCGAGATTACGAATGAACATGAGAATCTCATCTGTGCGATTGAAAAAGGGGATGGAGTGGCAGCAAGAGACTGTCTGCACAACCATTTGGATACTGTAAACCGATATAGTAAAGGTCTGAAAGAAAAAGAAGCACAGTATTTCTTGAACTGATGAAAAAAGAATCTGTACATTCACTTATAACTTTATGTATGGAAACATATAACACTTTTGGAATTAGGCAGATGCTACTTTATATGATAAAATAAAGTCAACAATAACGTGAAAAAATTAACAAAGATTTTTTCGCCGCCTGAGGGCAGAAGGAGAGTAAAATGAAAATTTTAGGTGTTTCTTTAGGAACAAAAAACGGTAACAACGATACAATGTGCAGAGTCGCATTGGAAGCTGCAAAGAATGCAGGGGCAGAGATTGAATTTATCCATTTATTTGACTGGGATATCAAATACTGTTCCGGCTGTGTAGCATGTTCACGTGCACTTGTAATGGGAAAGGGAATGGTCTGTACACAGAAGGATGATTACAAAGCATTCTATGAGAAAATGGTAGAAGCAGATGGCGTTTTATTTGTAGATCCTATTTTTGAATCCGGCGCATCCGGTTTATTCCATGCAATTACAGACAGAATGGGACCAGGACATGACGCAGGAATGATGCTTGGAGCAAATTTCCAGATGCTTGAGAAGACAGGAAAAGGTCTTGATCCAAAATATTTCAGACAGAAGCCAGTTTCTTTCGTTGGAATCGGTGGTTCTGACTGGGCAGTACGTGTAGAGACAGATCATGCAATGCTTGCAATGAGTCCGGCATGGAAAGTAGTAGATAATGAATTCTTCTCATGGTGCAAAGACGTTATCATGCAGGATGACAAGATCGAGCGTATGCAGCAGATCGGACGTAACCTTGTAGAAGCAGCAAAAGAAGTAATGGAAGATAATGCAAAAATGCAGATTCCGGTTGCAGAGAATAATAAATCCTACTGGAAAGGAAAAGAAGGAGCATGCCCACATTGCCAGGGAAATAACTTCTATATTTACCCGGGAACAACAAAATGTGTATGTGAGCTTTGCGGACTTGAAGGAACACTTGAAATTGTGGATGGTGCATTCAAATTCAAATTTAATCCAGAAGATGAACACAAAGCACATGATATTATCTCCGGTAAAAAACTTCATGGAGATGACATCTTTGAGAATGAAGGACGTCTTATGAATCTGGGAACAAATGAAGAATTTAAGAGAAGAAAGGCATATTATACAGCAGTATGTGAGCCTACTCCATCCCCATCAAAATAAATTCTTTTAACCATTTCTTGTCAACAAGTTGACAAATAAAAATATGGGAGAAGAAATATGGCAGAAGAACAAAAAAAAACACGCAGACCGGTAGACCCGAATTCTGCAAAATATAAATTAGGACAAATTGCTGCGAAAGCATATTCAGACGCAGCAGAAGCAAAAGAAAGAGGAGAGCTTGTAGGCTGGTGCTCAAGCAACTTTCCGGTAGAGATACCGGAAACACTCGGACTTTATGTAGTATACCCGGAGAATCAGGCAGCGGCAATCGCTGCCCGCGGACACGGGGAAGAAATGTGTCAGATCAGTGAGGAAGACGGATATTCGAACGATATCTGCGCTTATGCGCGTATCAGTCTTGCCTATGCAAAAGTAAAAGATTCCAACGGTGGTCAGGAAATGCCACAGCCGGATTTCCTTTTATGCTGCAATAACATCTGTAACTGTATGATTAAATGGTATGAAAATCTTTCCAGGGAATTAAACATTCCGCTTTTCATGATTGACATTCCATTTAACCCGGATTATGAAGTATCAAAAGCAGAAATCGCATATGTAAAGGCACAGTTTTTGGATTGCATCCACAAACTCGAAGAATTTACAGGAAAAAAATGGAGCGATGAGAAATACGAGGAAGTCAGAGAACTTTCCGGAAGAAGCTCAAGAGCATGGCTTCGTGCAACTGCAAAAGCATGCTATACGCCATCTCCATTTAATGGTTTCGATCTTTTGAACCATATGGCAGTTATGGTTACTGCACGTGGCAAAAAGGAAGCCGCAGAGGCGATGGAACTTTTAGAGAAAGAATACGAAGAAAATCATCAAAAAGGAGAATCTACATTTCGTGTAGAAGAAAAATACAGGATCATGTTCGAAGGAATTGCCTGCTGGCCATGGCTTAGAGTGACATCTACCGGATTAAAGAGCCGTGGAATCAATATGGTAACTACCATTTATGCAGATGCTTTCGGTTTTATCTATGATGATTTTGATGATATGTGCCGTGCATATGCGCAGGTACCGAACGCCATCAATCTTGAAAAAGCAAGAGACAAGCGTGTGAAACTGTGCAAAGACAATCATGTAGAAGGACTTCTGGTACATACGAACCGTTCCTGCAAACTCTGGAGTGGTTTCATGTATGAGATGAGCCGTCAGATTGGCAGTGAGTGCAATATCCCGGTTGTAAGCTTTGACGGTGACCAGGCAGATCCAAGAAACTTCTCTGAGGCACAGTATGACACGAGAGTTCAGGGATTGACTGAGATTATGGAAGCGAACAAGGAGGCGAAATAGAATGAGTACAAAAGAATTGCTCGCACAATTTCATGAAATTGCGACAAACCCTGCAAAAGTGAAAGCTGATTATCTGGCAAAGGGAAGAAAAATAGTTCTTACCACTTATTATACACCGGAAGAGCTGATTCATTCTATGGGCATTGTTCCAATGGCAGCTTATGGTGCAGACATCCAGTTAAATGAGGCAAAAAAATATTTCCCGACTTTTATCTGTTCCGTACTTCAGAGTATTTTGGAACTGGGAATGAGAGGAACCTATGACGGTGTAAGTGCGATCGTCATTCCAAGTCTGTGTGATTCCTTAAAATGTCTTGGTGAGAACTGGAAGTATGCAGTACCATCTATTCCGTTTATTCCAATGACTTATCCACAGAACCGGAAACCGGCATATGGAAAAGAGTTTACAAAAGCTGGCTATGAGAGAGTAAAAGAAGACCTGATCAAGGCAACAGGACTTTCCTTTGACGAGGAAAAATTAAAAGAGTCTATTAAGATTTATAACGAGCATAATGCAGTTATGCGTGAATTTTCCAAAGTGGCAGCAAAACATCCGGAACTTTCTGCACAGGACAGAAGTGATGTGTTTAAGAGTGCCGGATTTATCCTCAAAGAGGAACATACTGCAATGGTAAAAGAACTGCTTGCATCCCTGGAAAAGGATACACCACAGGGTGAAAAGACCAAAGTATATGTATCAGGTATTTTAGCAGATGCACCGGCATTTTTGGAGATCTTTGATGAAAATGGACTGATGATAGCAGCAGATGACATTTTCACACAGAGCAGACTTTATAGAACAGACTGCATCACAGACAATGAAGACAGCGCAATGGATGCGCTGGCAGCGAAATTCTCTGCAATGGACAACTGTTCTTTACTATATGATGTAGACAAAAAACGTGTACAGATGATCGTAGATGAAGCGAAGGCAGCAGATGCAAAAGGAGTTATCCTTGTGCTTACAAAATTCTGTGATCCTGAGGAATTTGACAATCCACTGATCAAAAAAGCCTGTGATGCTGCAGGACTTCCTTGTATTGTCGTAGAAGTCGACAGACAGATGGAGAATTTTGAACAGGCACGCACGATGATAGAGACATTTAAGGATTTGTTATAAGGAGAGAATTATGGCAGGATTAAGACGGCCGTTAGAAGGCGTAAAAGTAGTAGAGCTTGCTACATTTATTGCAGGCCCATGTTGTGCAAGATATCTTGCAGATTTAGGGGCGGAGGTCATTAAAGTAGAGTCTCCAAAGGGAGATCCGCTCCGTTTTACAGCAGTAAATGAAGGACGTCCGTTCGGAGATGCAGAGGATACTTCATTTACCGTGGAAAACACAGGAAAAAAATGTGTAACATTAGATACAAAAAGTGAAGCCGGAAGAGGAGCATTAGAGAAGCTGATCGCTGAGGCAGATATTTTTATTACCAATATCCGTCCAAACGGCTTGAAGAGATCCAATCTTGATTATGAGACACTTCACGCAAAATATCCAAAACTTGTATTCGGTTATGTCAGCGGTTACGGAGAAAAAGGACCAGACAAAGATCTTCCGGGATTTGACTTTACCGCATATTTTGCCCGTGGTGGAATTATGGGAACCATGTATGATGTGGATTCCATGCCAATGAGCCCGATTGCGGGATTTGGTGATCATCAGGTTGGAATGTATCTTGCATCCGGTATTTTGGCAGCCCTTTACAGAGCAAGGGAGACTGGAGAAGGAGATCAGGTAACAGTCAGTCTGTTCCACACGGCATTATGGGATATTGCTTTATTTTTACAGGCAAACCAGTATGGAGATTCTTCTACACAGTTCCCAATCAGCCGGAAGCTGACTGCAAATCCATTAAATGTTGCACATAAATGTGGAGATGGAAAATGGATTCAGATCGCAATGCCAAGATATGATTTCCACTATCCTCTTTTCATGAAAGTGATTGAGAGAGAAGATCTGATCGAGGATGAAAGATTTTATCCGCAGAAAAATCTCCAGAGCCATTTAGAGGAATTTTATGAGATTCTGGACGCAGAGATCGGAAAGTACACATTAGAGGAAATGTGCAAAAGAATGGATGAGGCAGATTTACCATATGCTGTCTGCCAGACCTGGGATCAGATTTTAAATGACCCGCAGGCATGGGGTTCCGATGCACTTACAAAAGTAAAATTCCCAAATGGAAACGAACGTACAATGGTCAGAACACCTGTTATTTTTACAGACACTGATCTGCCGGAATATGAAAGAGGCGGATTTTTAGGTGAGGATACCGAGAGTGTGTTAGCGCGCTTAGGATACAGCAAGGAGCAGATCCAGGCGATGATCGAGGCTGGAGAGGCAACTGGCTGCAAGAGAATCGGATAAAAGGCAGGGAAAATATATGTATACACTGGGAATAGATATTGGATCTACGACCTCAAAATGCGTTATTTTAGAAGACGGCAGGACAATCGTGGCAAAGTCACTGGTAAAAGCCGGAACCGGAACAAGCGGACCGGATGGCGCATATAACGAGGTGCTTCGCAGTGCAGGCCTTACGCAGGATGAAATAGCATTTACAATGGCAACCGGATATGGAAGAAAAACATATCCGGCTGCAGATGCTGAAAAGAGTGAATTAAGCTGTCATGGAAAAGGCGTCTTTTTTATGGAGCCGGAGTGCCGTACGATCATTGACATTGGAGGACAGGATGCGAAGGTGATTCTGCTTTCTTCCAATGGAACAATTTCTAATTTTGTTATGAATGATAAATGTGCAGCTGGTACCGGACGTTTTTTGGATGTCATGGCTGGAATCCTGCAGCTTGATATAAGCGAGCTGGAACAGTATGCAGCAAAATCAGAACATCCATGCAGCATATCGAGCACATGCACTGTATTTGCAGAATCCGAGGTGATCTCTCAGCTTTCAAACAATGTGGATTTAAGCGATCTGGTGGCAGGAATCTGCTCATCGGTAGCAAAGAGAACCGCTGCGCTTGCAAAGAGAACTGCAATTACAGATAAAGTCTGCATGAGCGGTGGAGTGGCAAAAAACGGTGGTGTAAGGAATGCACTTGCAAAAGAACTCGGCAGAGAAGTTATCCAGGTAAAAGATGCGCAGTACATGGGCGCATTAGGAGCTGCGTTGGCAGCATATGATAAAATCAAAGGATAGAAATTTTTTTGCTTTTGTTTATAACTTATAATTATTGAACATATACAAATAAAGGTATAAGCAAAATGCACAATAAAACTTGCTAAAACTTGTCAACTAGTTTACAATATTCTGCATAAGGTTGTTAAAAAAATGACAATCATTAAAATACTAGAGGATGTTTTAGGAGGTTTTTATGAACAACAAAAAAACAGGTGCCTTCAATCTTGGAGGCAGGGGATTTCTGATGGTAATCCTTTCATTTTTATCATGCTACATGTATTCCGCACTTACATCAGACATGATCAATGTAATGCCGGATGCATACGCCGGAATTTACCAGATTGATGCAAATGCAATTGCAACGCTTCCAACCATTGCAGCGTTTGTAGGCATTATTACCTCAATCATCTGGGGAAAATTGATGTCAGTTTCAACAGCATCTAAGATGTGGTCAGTTTCCATGTTCATTACAGGTATTTTTGCAATTATCTGGTCAACAGGAAAGACATTTCCGGTTTTTGCAATTGGATACTTTGTCTGTTATGCATGTACGCTGGCATCTGCAATGCTTTTAAGCTATCAGGTACTTGCTTACTGGTTCCCAACCAAGAGAGGTGCAGCACTTGGTATTGCAACCGCAGGATTTCCACTTTCTGCTGCTACAACAGCTAATTTCTGTGGAATGTTTGCAGGAACAGGACATCCGGAGATGTATTTTAGAATTGTAGGAATCATTGCACTTGTTCTTGGAGTAGTGATTTTATTTGTAGTAAGAGACTTCCCGGAAGAAGTTGGGGCATATCCGGACAACAATAAAGAATTTGATTTTGAAACAGAAAAGAAGAAACATAAAGAAAATCTTGAATATTTAAAAAAATCAAAATGGACTGTAAAGAAATGTCTTATGACAGGACGTATGTGGGTTTTATGGGTTGCAGTAGGAGCAACAGGTTTCCTTTCCATGGGAATTATGTCAAACTTTGTAGGAAAATTCCTTGAGCAGGGTTATGATATGGGAACTATTATGGTAATGCTTGCTGTTTCCGGTGTACTTGCAATTCCGGGTTCCATGATCGTCGGCTGGTTAGACGTCAGATTTGGAACAAAGAAGGCTGGAGTTATCGTAAATGCAGCAGCACTTATCGCAGTTGTATTTAATCTTACATCCATCCGCCCATTACACTTTATCTCACTTCCAATCTTAGCTTGTATGTTAGGAGGATCTTCAAACCTGATGGCTTCCTGTACATCTGCAATTTGGGGAAGATATGATTTCCAGAATGCTTTCCGTGTCATTCAGCCACTTAATTCACTGATGACTGGTGTCGGCATTACAGTTGTATTCATTATCGGACACAATGTAAGCTACTGGATGGCATATGCAGCTATGGCAGTGATCGCAGCAGCAGGATTAATTGCTATGATCGCATTGAAAGTAGAACCAATTGATGATGAAGTAAGATAAACCATTATAAAAAAGAAAAACTAATTTTAAGGCATTTCGTTTATTGATTTCCAGACAAAAAGGTCATAGAAACTGATAAAAGAAATGCCTTTTTTACTTTACAAATTGCCGGTGTACTGCTATGATAAATGTATCAAACTTGTCGACAAGTTAACAAGAGGCAGATATGGAACAAAACAATATTTTAGAAAGTGACAGATTATTAGAAAAGACAATTGCACAATGTTTTGAATACAGAGTAAGTCTTACGCCAGATGCTCCTGCCGTTGAGTTTGAAGGAGAGAGAATTTCCTGGAACGAGTTAGACAGGTTATCTGACTGGCTTGTATGGCGGTTTGATTTCCTTGGAATAAAAAGAGGAACAAGAGCCGGAATCTGGTGTGGTAATAATCTTCAGTGGATTATTGTATTCCTTGGACTGCAGAAGATAGGTGCGACAGCCGTTTTGATCAATCCGGGGTATTTAGCGGATGAGCTTCATAAAATAATATCTTATTCAGATGTAGAGTATCTGTTTTATGGAGAGGAATTCAAAAATGCAGATCTGACAAAGATACTTGCGGAAGTGGATATTTCCACAACACCGAATTTAAAACAGACAATTCCGATCGAACTGAAAGCTGCCATTGATTTTATGAAAAAAGGTGCAGAAGAACTGACAGAGGCACAGAAGCAAAGAATTTATGAGTTAAAGCAGCTTCCCGATTGTAAAGATACCGCATGTATGTTGTTTACTTCGGGAACAACCGCTCTTCCAAAGGGTGTATTACTTACCCATTATAATCTTGTGAATGATGCCATGTTTACTGCAAAGGCAATGCACTGGGAAAAGGATGATAAAATCTGTGTGATGGTTCCGCTTTTTCACTGTTTTGGAATGACAAGCTGTCTGCTTGCAAGTGTGATCTGCGGAAGTTGCCTGTATGTTATGAAGTATTATAGGACCATTAATGCACTTGAGGGAATCGACAATCATGGATGTACCGTTTTAAACGGTGTTCCGTCGATGTTTCTTGCCATGGTGCACAACAGGCATTTTGAGGAATTTAAGCTTAACAGTTTAAAATCTGGAATTATCGCAGGTTCCCCGCTTTCGGCATCTGATTATAAAATGATCTGCGAAAAACTTGGTATGGAGAAACTCCAGATGTCTTACGGACAGACTGAGACTTCACCGGGAATCAGCTTTTCTGAATATGATGAGACAATCGAACAGAAATGTGACAATGCAGGGTTCATTATTCCATTTATCGAGGTGTGTGTCTGGGATTTAGAGGGAAATCAGAATATTTATCATTGTGATGTCTTAAAACCGGATGGAAGGATCCTTGGAAGAGAGGAGACCGGGGAGTCACATATCCACTATACAAGTCTTATCGGAGATAAGAGAAATGCGGTGTGTACCAGAGGTACATTTTTTTCCAGAGGAGAAATCGGTGTCAGAGGATTTAATGTGATGAAAGGGTACTTCAGGAGAGAGGAAGCCACCAGGGAGGCATTGACCGAGGATGGTTTTATTCATACCGGAGACCTTGGATTCGTAGATGACAGTGGCAGGATACACATAAGCGGAAGAATCAAGGAAATGATCATCCGTGGTGGAGAAAATATAAGCCCGGTGGAGATAGAGGAATGTATCCGGATGTTTCCGCAGGTGCGGGATGTTAAGGTGGTCGGTGTCCCACAGGCAGTTTTGCAGGAAGAAATAGCGGCGTGCATTGTTTTGAGAAAAAACTGTGAACTGACAAAGGAAGAGATTACAGCGCACTGCAGCAAATATCTTGCGGCATATAAAGTTCCACGGTATATCGAGTTTTTTGAAGAACTTCCGGTAAATTCGAGCAACAAGATAAAAATAGGTGAGTTAAAAGAGAGAATGAGAGTGCTTGCACTCGCAAATAAATAGATTTATGCGGTTTGACGCATATTTTATAAGGAGGTAAAAAATGATTCTTTCAAAGGAACATGAACTGATGAGAAAGAACTTCCGCAACTTTGCGGAAACTGAATTTACAACAGAAATTCAGGAGCAGTTAGACAGAGAAGGTGGATTTAACTGGGACATCTGGAAAAAGATTGCAAAATATGGTTTTGCAGGAACAAAAATCCCGGTAGAATATGGCGGACAGGGTGGTGACTATCTTGCATACGCACTTATGAATGAGGAATTTGCCCGCGTATGCCCGGTACTTGCAATTTATGCCAATACACCGAACTCTCTTGGTGGTGGTCCATTATTACAATGCGGCAATAAGGAGCAGCTTGAAAAATACTTAACTCCTGCTGCAAAAGGTGAAAAACATATTGTGTTTGCACTGACAGAGCCGGGAGCAGGTTCTGATCCGGGAAGCATGATAACAAGAGCAACAGCAGACGGAGATTACTATGTATTAAACGGACGTAAATGCTTTATTTCCGGAGCACCGATTGCTGATTATGCGATCGTATACGCAAGAACAAATCCGGAATTAAAAGGTGCAAAAGGAATTTCCATGTTTATCGTAGATATGCATTTAGATGGAGTTTCCTGTGGAAAACCAGAACCTAAGATGGGAATTAACGGTTATCCGACAAGTGATATTGTTTTTGAGAATGTCCGCGTACATAAGAGTGATCTGTTAGGACCTTTAGACAAAGGTTATGCAGTTGCAATGAAAACACTTGATGGCGGTCGTCTTGGTGTTGCAGCACAGTCCCTTGGTATCGCCCAGGGAGCATTAGAAGAGGCCATTGCTTATGCAAAAGAAAGAAAACAGTTTGGTAAGCCGATCAGCTACAACCAGGGTGTAAGCTTTATGCTCGCAGATATGGCAACTGAGATCGAAGCAGCCAGAAACTTAATTTACAGTGCAGCACAGGCAAAAGACATGGATGCAAAAGATGCTTCCACACAGTGCTCCATGGCAAAATACTATGCTTCTGAAATGGCAAACCGTGTTTGTGCAAAAGCAATTCAGATTCATGGTGGATATGGATTTATCAAGGATTACAAAGTAGAGAGACTTTACAGAGATGCACGCGTCATGACATTGTATGAAGGAACCAGTCAGGTACAGCAGATCGTCATCTCAAGAAGTCTGTTAAAATAAAAAGTACGGAATCGTTTGAAAAGGAGAATTTGAAATGAGAATATATGTATGTGTAAAGCAGGTTCCGGATACTTCCGGAAAAGTTGCTGTAAACGCAAACGGTACGCTTGATCGTGCATCAATGGCAACTATCACAAACCCGGACGATTTAGCAGCAGTAGAAGCAGCTTTAAGATTAAAAGATGAAACAGGTGCAAAGGTTACAGTTGTTTCCATGGGACCACCACCAGCAGAAGGAATGTTGAGAGAGTGTATCGCAATGGGAGCAGATGATGCAGTTCTGATCTCGGGACGTGAATTTGGAGGTTCTGATACATTTGCAACTTCACAGATTATCGCAGGTGGATTATCCAATCTCGGAGTTGGACCGGAAGATATTATTTTCTGTGGACGTCAGGCAATTGACGGAGATACCGCCCAGGTAGGACCACAGATTGCAGAAAAATTAAATATCCCACAGGTTACTTATGCAGCCGAAATCCACAAAAACGGAAATACACTTACTGTAAAACGTCTTTTAGAGGATGGATATATGACAGTTGAGGTTTCCACACCATGTCTTATCACATGTGTGAAAGAATTAAACCAGCCACGTTACATGACGGTAAAGGGAATCTTAGAGTGTTATAAAAAACCATTTACCGTATTAGATTATGAGGCTTTAAAAGATGAACCGTTAATTGATCCGACAACCATCGGATTAAAAGGTTCCCCTACTAATATTTTCCGTTCTTTTACACCACCACAGAAGGGTGCAGGAAAAATGTTACAGGGTTCCAATGAAGAAATGGTAAAAGAACTGGCAGAAAGTCTTGCCAAAAAGCACGTAATCTAAGGAGGAAAAAGATATGGCATTTAATAGTGCAGCAATAGAAGAATTCAGCGATATCTGGGTGTTCTGTGAGCAGCGTGAAGGCAAGCTTATGAGCACGGATATTGAACTTATCAGTGAAGGAAGAAAACTTGCAGATGAGCGCGGTTGTAAACTCGTCGGACTTTTACTTGGCGCAGACGGAATCGAGAGTGCAGCAAAAGAACTTGGCGGATATGGTGCAGACAAAATTATTGTAGCATCGGATGAGAGACTTGCCGTGTATACAACAGACGCATATACAAAAGTGATCTGTGATGTGATCATGGATAAAAAACCAGAGGTATTCCTTGTTGGAGCATCGAATATCGGTCGTGATTTAGGACCTCGTGTTGCAGCAAGATTACATACAGGACTTTGTGCAGACTGTACACATCTGGATATTAATATGGATATCTATACAGACTTTTTAAGAGAGGCATCTACGATTGATGTTGATTCTGTAAAGTTTGATATGGAAGACAAAAATATGAAAATGACACGTCCGGCTTTCGGCGGACATATGATGGCTACTATCATCTGCCCAAGATTCCGTCCGTGTATGGCAACTGTCCGTCCGGGTGTTTTGAAGAAAGCGCCTTTTGACCAGACAAAAGCAGATGCAGTAGAAATCGAAAAAGTACAGGTAAATCTTTCTGACAGCGATTTGAAGACAAAAGTAATCGAAGTTGTAAAAGAATCCAGAAAAATGGTTGACCTGCTTGGTGCAGAAGTCATCGTTTCTGTCGGAAATGGTATTAGCAAAAATCCGGAAAAAGGAATCGAATATGCAAAACAGCTTGCAGAGGCACTTGGTGGCGGTGTAGTGGGAGCTTCCCGTGCCGTTACAGATGCCGGCTGGCTTACCGCTGATCATCAGGTTGGACAGACTGGAAAAACAGTACGTCCGAAAATCTACGTTGCACTTGGTATTTCAGGAGCAATCCAGCATAAAGCCGGAATGCAGGACTCTGAACTTATCATTGCAGTAAATACAAATGAAGATGCTCCAATTTTTGAAGTGGCAGATTATGGAATCGTCGGAGACCTCTATGAGATCGTTCCACTTATGATACAGGAAATTCAGAAAGTAAGAGCATAAATCGAGCATCCAAGATGTGGTTTTTTGAATGTGGTGCCGAATATTTACAATGATGTTATAAAAAATGAATAAAAGAAGTTCCCCGAATGCATACTAAAACAAAAAGAAAGTGTGGAATCAGTATGCAGAAGGGAAAACAGAGCCTCTGTTTTACAGAGGCTCCTTTTATTATCAGCACAGCTAACATTGTTGGGAAAAAAGAGGGAGAAGGTCCTCTGGCAGCTCATTTTGATGTGATCGGAGAGGATGACAAATTCGGACAGAACACATGGGAGGAGGCAGAGAGCACCCTGCAGAAGGAAGCTTTTACCATGGCAGTTGGCAAGGCAGGACTTAAAAAAGAAGATATCCGGTATCTTTTTGCGGGAGATCTTCTCGGACAGACGATCGCAACATCTTTCGGCGTGCTGGATTTTCAGGTGCCGCTTTTCGGACTATACGGGGCATGCAGCACGTGCGGAGAATCATTGTCGCTTGGCGCAATGTGTGTGGCGGCAGGCTATGCCGACCATGTTGTGACCATGACATCGAGCCATTTCGCCAGCGCAGAGAAACAGTTCCGTTTTCCTTTGGAATACGCCAATCAGCGACCAAAATCTGCAACCTGGACAGTGACCGGAAGTGCAGCTTTTGTGCTTGGAAAAGAAAAGGGAATCGCAAAGATCTCAGGAATCACAACTGGAAAAATCGTGGACTTCGGGATCAAAGATTCCATGAACATGGGTGCTGCCATGGCACCGGCAGCGAAAGATGTGATCAAACAGCATTTTGAAGATTTCGGACGCAGTGAAAAAGAATACGACAAAATCATCACAGGAGATCTTGGAACAATCGGACAGAAAATCCTTATTGACCTGCTGTTAAAGGATGGCTACGATATCAGCAAAATACACACAGACTGCGGTATCGAGATTTTTGATGCGCAAAACCAGAATACCGGGGCAGGAGGCTCCGGCTGTGGATGTTCTGCGGTGACATTAAGTGCTTATTTTCTAAAGCAGATCGCAGATGGAACGTTAAAAAGAATTTTATTTGTGCCGACAGGAGCATTGCTTTCCACCGTGTCTTTTAATGAAGGAATGAATGTGCCGGGCATTGCCCACGCGGTCGTGATTGAGCATGTCGATGCGTAAAAAGGAGGAATTATGGATTATGTAAACGCGTTCTGGGTAGGTGGACTGATTTGTGCAATCGTTCAGATACTCATGGAAAAAACAAAAATGCTCCCAGGCAGAATCATGGTGTTGTTAGTGTGCCTTGGGGCGGTACTTGGAGCTTTGCAGATCTATGAACCGTTTCTGGAATTTGCAGGCGCCGGTGCGAGTGTACCGCTGCTTGGTTTCGGAAATGTTCTTTGGAAGGGCGTAAAAGAAGCGGTTGATGAGAATGGATTTATCGGCATTTTTATGGGAGGCTTCAAAGCGAGTGCAGTCGGTATTTCCGCAGCACTGATTTTCTCTTATATCGCAAGTATCATCTTCCAGCCGAAAATGAAAAAGTAAGTGGCAGTTAAGAAATGGCAAAGAAATTGTCAGACCCCGATTACAAAATAAAAGGTATAGCGTATAATACAGTTATATTTTTATGGATGACGGGGTACGGGTATGGAGAAAGAAAAGTTGAAAGCCTATGGCATTGATTATGAAAATGCAGTGAAACGTTTTGCCGGGAATGAGGCTTTGTATGAAAAATTTTTAGTAAAATTGACAAAAGACGATCATCTTGCAATCGGGGAACAGGCGCTTGCAGAAGGACGTTATGAGGATGTGTTAGAGGCAGTCCATGCATTAAAGGGTGTTGCAGGAACACTTGGAATGACGGATTTATTTGAGGCAGCTTCACAGGTGGTCGCATCCATACGCAAACAGGAATTAAGCCACCTGCCGGAGCAGATGGCAAAAGTGCGTGCTGAATTTGAAAAAGCCTGTGAAGCAGTGTCCTGATTCGTGATAATAGAATGGTATTCTATTATAGAAATTAATTTAGAACAAAACAGGTCTTGTACTGTCTAATTCGCGGAGCAAAGTTGCAAAGTCAGCATGTTCTTCCGGAAGCTTCCAGCAGAGAATGGAAGGATGATAAGCATTCTGCAGCACATATTCTGTGAGCAGATTTTTACAGTCAGCCTCATCTGTGGAAAGATTGCAGAGCTCCTTTAATTCTACACAGGCGAAAGTGCCGTCCTCGTCCATATCGTCGTAGACAAATGGATCGGATTCTAAAATGTGGACAAGGTCATTTTCCGGGATACACAGACCATTTACGGTAATATTACTGCCGGATTCCATTTTAAGATTGCGCAGACCAAAAGGAAGTACGATCTGGTCTTCTATAGTGTCATTTACAATTAATCCTGCAACAACCACGTAAAGTTTTGGAGAAGTTTTTCCATTCCAAAGGCATGGGTTGGTCAGACGACAGATATATTCCGGTGTGGTGGCTGGCACACTTTTGTTGGCAAGCATGGTTCCGGTGGTCGTAAGCACAGTGTAGGAGATCATGGCATCTTCCGGGAGATCTTTTGCGGAGGCAAGAATCCGGATGCTGGCAGAGGATGATGAGATCTCCTGTGGAATGACAGTAAGTCCTGCATCTCCAAAATGATCCAGTGAAAAATGATATTTTCCTACAATAATAAGGCTGGCATCTAAGCATGGAACTTCGCCGTCACAAACAATATCCAGTTCATTGTCACCATTTACAATGTAGTCCGTCACATCGATACGGTAAAGCGTATAAATGCCGTTGTGTGTGCCTATTTTTTCCTGATTCATAAAAACTTCCATGGAAGACGAAGCGCCCAGCAGTTCCAGATAATAACAATATTCATCTTCTTTATTTAATGGAAGGATTCTTTTGTGGACAGATTTATTGTCCGCTCTCTTTTCGGTGGATAATATCCAGTCAGAGTTTATATTCAGAATATTTCGCATGTAATATCTCCTTAACCTTGAAAAATCGATTAGTTTAACGGTATTTTATCATATTGCCAGGGTAAATTCTATTGTTACTTCATTTTTAAACCGGAGTTTAACATAGTAATGTAGGCAGATTTTGTGGCTACTTTATAGGTTATGAAGGGCAGAGATAAAAGAGTCCACACAAGTCAAATTATTAGTGTATATAAAAGAAAATCGTACAAACGAAATATGATGTTCCTGTTCGCAGAGCTCACAAAGGAAATCATATTTGTTTGTACGATTTTTCTTTTTATTTACGCAGTGACTGACTTGTGCACAGACTTTGATATCTGCCCTGATTTACGTTATGAATGTAGCCACAAAATCTGCCTACACTACGCTATTAAACTCCGGTTTACAAATACTTGCGTATTTCTTCAATCAGGGAAGTATATTCTTCCTCTGATAAAAACTTCTCACCAGGATTCATGGCAAACACCCCACCCCATTCATATCCGTCTCCTGTCTTATTTCTGGTTGAAATGAACAGCGAAACCAGCGATTTCATCTTTTAAGTAAGCAACAGTGATATTTCCTTTTGCATCATATTTGAAGGAAGACTCATCAAATACAAAACCACGTTTCTCTAAGTGGTAGATCGCACGTGCAAGGTAGTTTGTCTGGATTGCGATATGACCGCAGGTTCCACGACCTGGATTTTTCATCATTTCGATGAGGGAACCAACGAACATAGAGCTGTTTCCAACTTTTACATCCTGACCAAGTAAAGTAGCGAATTTTGCAGAATCAGAAGCAGCAGCTTCCTCAGATGCATTATTTACACCAACATGAAGAAGTTTGAATCCTAACATAGTAGATACAGCTTCTTTTGTGAGAGCAGTGATGCCTGCCCAGTCTTTTGCTGCAACAAGGTCTTTGCTTACCATCCAGGAACCGCCACATGCGATGATTTTGTTGAAATCAAGGTAATTTGTAAGGTTCTTTGCGTTAATTCCGCCGGTTGGCATGAATTTCATATTTACATAAGGAGCTGCCATGGATTTGATCATATTTAATCCGCCGGCTGCCTCTGCTGGGAAGAATTTTACAACATCAAGACCAAGTTCAATGGCAACTTCCACGTCACTTGGGTTAGAGCATCCAGGAGTAACCGGGATTCCTTTTTCTACGCAGTATTTTACAACTTTTGGATTTAAGCCAGGGCTTACAATGAATTTTGCTCCGGCGTTTACCGCACGGTCAACCTGCTCTGTAGTAAGAACAGTTCCGGCACCTACTAACATTTCCGGGAACTGCTCAGCCATAATACGGATAGATTCCTCAGCGGCAGCAGTACGGAATGTGACTTCTGCACAAGGAAGACCTCCGTCACATAATGCTTTTGCTAAAGGAGCAGCGTCCTCTACGTGATCGAGAGCGATAACAGGTACGATACCAATTTTAGAAATCTCTTCTAATACTTTGTTCATGATGATTCTCCTTATCATTCTTATTTTGTCATCCAGTGGATGATTGTGTTCTTTTACAAAGTTCCATTATATGAAACAATGTTCCATAAAACGATACGATTTTATTATAACATCAGAAAAGAGGATGTCAATAGTTCCGCTCCAATTCCCTTGACATTTCAATATCTAACTGTTAAGATGAAAAAAAGATTGTTTCACAATATGGAACGACAAACTGAAATGTGAAACATAAAGTGATTCGTCAGAAGACCGAAAGCTTATGCATGGGGTTCTGAACAATCGCAGCATAAGAATTAAGAAAGGGACACCTACGATGGCAGAAGAAAAAGAAACAAAAAATCCGGTGCAGTCTGCAGAACGAATTTTCCAGGTGCTTGAGATGTTAGCAGAGCATGGCGAGATGGGGTTAATGGAGATCAGCACAGAACTCGGACTTCACAAAAGTACGGTCCACCGCTTATTAATGTCCTTGATCTATATGGGGTATGCAAAACAGGACGAGACAACGCAGAAATACATGCTTTCTTACAAAATCGTGAGCATGGCTGGCAAGATTTTGGAGCGTACCGATATTTTACAGATCGCAAAACCTTATATGGAGCGGCTGTCCGACATCAGCGGAGAGGCAGTGCATCTGGTACAGCGCGAAGGCAACAATATTTTATACATCTATAAAATAGAAGCAAAAGTTGGAACGATCCGCATGGTTTCCCATGTGGGAATGGTGCATCCAATGTATTGTTCCGGTGTCGGCAAGGCGATTATGGCAACACTCCCGGAAAAAGAAGTCAAGCAGATCTGGAATGAGAGCATTATCGAGAAGAAAACGGACAAAACGATCACTGATATTGATGATATGATGCAGGTGTTAGCGGAAGTCCGCAAGAACGGTTATGCGTTAGATGATGAGGAAAATGAGGAAGGAGTGCGCTGCATTGCTGCGTGCTTAAGAGGCTATAGCAAAGAAGTAAAATACGCTTTCAGTATTTCAGGACCGGTAAGCCGTATGACGAGAGAACGCGTGGAAGAACTTGCTGTGGATGTGAAAAAAGTGCAGGAAGAATTATCAAGAGAACTGGGGTATTATCCACAAAATTAAATTTTTTTTACAAAATATGTATAAGAAAAAAAACGATGGTCATACTATTTTCGAAGAACAGAGCAGACATACTCTGTATAGACAATTGCGAAACTCATGAAAAACTAAATTGAATTGTGAAAAAATAACAAAAGTTTGAGAAAACACTGGGGAGCGGTCGGCACTTAGAAGGCAGGTGCGATGTTAATCGTGACTGGCTTCTTAGTACCGTTACCAGCGACACGTAGCGAGAGCGTGTTTTCGAAAATTTTGTTATTTTTGAACAATTAAAAGAAGCGTGTGAGGAGTTTCGCAAACGCCTATAACACTCTGTAAAAGAAAAGGAGAAATGACTATGAGAAAGTGGAAATTACTTTTGGCTGGAATGATGCTTATGTTATCGTTGAGTGCTGTCGCAGGCTGCGGAAATAACAATGCAAACGATAAAAATAATGGCACAAACGGTACAAACACAAGCACGGAAAACCGTCTGAATAACAATGCGGACACTACCACAGACAATGACAAAAATAATATTGACACCACAGAGGATAAGGACAAGGATAACAACCGTGTGGATGAAAACGGCAACGTGATCGAGGATGTAGTGGACGGTGTTGGCGATGCCGGTAAAGATGTAATTGATGGTGTGGAAAATGGTGTGGATGATCTCACAAACGATGCAACCGGCGGAAATGCAGAGAATACCAACGGAACCGGTGGAAATGGAACTGCAAATCCGTAAATGATAGAGAAATACAAAAAAAGAAACGGCTTATCGTTTCTTTTTTTGTGCCTGTTTATTCAGATACATTTCATGGTCTGCTTTGTCAAGCAGATTGCGGAGCGTACAATCTTTGTAATTCATGGAGTAGCTGTAACCATAGGCGTAACTGATCGCATCCGGCATATTGCTGGAATGATACTGTTCGATCGTAGCATGTAGTTTTTCCAATAGTTCGTCTGCCTGCCCGGAGGTGGTGTCATACAAAATAGCGATAAATTCGTCACCGCCGAATCTGCCGACAAAATCTTTTTCAGGAACTACCTTTCTTAAAATGTGGGCAAAATTGGCGATCATCGAATCCCCGGCAGCGTGTCCGATGGTATCGTTCACTTTTTTTAAATTATTTAAGTCGAACATAACAAAACACAGCGGCTCAGTGATAAAACCGGAAGAGTTCAAAAGGTCTTCACAGCGGCTTTTGTTTGGAAGTCCGGTGTGCACATCCAGGTAGGCTTTCTTGGATAAAATATGATTTTCCCTGATGTCCTGAATGTGCTGGATCTGCTGCTGGACGATCAAAAAGATTAACAATAGTATATCAAGCGCAGAAATAATCTCGGTCAGCCGGATACGTGCGGCAATCTTTTCCGAGTACTGTTCGGCAGCAGTCACCGTCTCGTCGGCATATTCAAAATAAGTTTCACTCATTGAGACAACATTGGTGTTTTCATAGCCCTTTTCACGAACAGTATAAATCTCTTTTTTCAGTAGTTCCCAATATTCAATCTGATTGTCCAGACACTGCTGGTAAGCAGGATCTTTCAGGCTTACCAGATTATAATTTCCATCTTCATATTTTAAACCGGACAAAATTTTATCCAGATACTCGATCTGCATGTCATCTGCAGTTCCGGTAATCTCAAGCTTGACTTCACGCTGCGTGGCTCCGCGCACAAGACCGGCATAGTTCACCACGTGGGCAGTTCCCTGCAGATTCTGGATCTGCACCATCATAAAAATGACAAGGAAAATCAAAACGAAGATCAGAATTTTCTGCAGCTGTGGGGCAGCATGCTGTTCTGCCTGTTTCATTTGTCTGCGAAAAGATTTTTTTTCTGTATACATGAGTCACCTTTCCGGAAGTTATTTATGTAGCTGTATTCTAACCCATAAAATCCGGATGGTCAAATATTATCATGCTTTTCAAAGAAAATATCTTAAATAAAAATGAAATCTTGCCAAATTAGTTGTGATTCATTTTCATTTGAATTATAATAAACCCATCGCATTTTTTGAGGGCGGTGAAAACAGAAAGCAATTTCAGGGATATTAAGGAGATTTCAATGTCAGATAATGATTTCAGAGAGGTGATCGACGGAGAAGAGAACAAAGAGCCGGCAGCCTCTGACAATAATTTACATACAACGGAAGCAGAGAGTGCGGAAGTGGTGAACAGCACGGCAGATGCACAGGAGAGTGATGAGAAGAAGGATGATGAGTACGAGGAGATCTGCTACATCTGTCACAGACCGGAGCACATAGCAGGAAAAATGATCAGGATCCCAAACAGCATTTCCATCTGTCATGACTGTATGCAGAGAACGTTCGACAGCATGAATGGCACCGGATTCCCAATGGGTGATATGATGAACATGGGAAGTTTTAATAATATGAATCTGGATAAGATGCCAAATATCAGCATGATCAATCTCTCTGATCTGCAAAATATGATGGGCGGTATGCCAAACAGCCAGAAGATCAAGAAAAAGAAACCAAAAGAGGAGAGAAAGCCGGAGATCGATATTCATGCAATCCCGGCACCACATAAGATCAAAGCGTCACTGGATGAGTATGTGGTCGGACAGGAATATGCCAAAAAAGTCATGTCCGTAGCAGTTTACAATCACTACAAGAGAATTGCTTCTGATGTGCAGGACGGTGTGGAGATCGAAAAATCCAACATGCTCATGATCGGACCGACCGGAAGTGGTAAGACTTATCTGGTCAAGACACTGGCAAGATTATTAGATGTGCCGCTCGCCATCACGGACGCAACTTCTCTGACAGAAGCAGGTTATATCGGTGACGATATCGAGAGTGTAGTCAGCAAATTGTTAGCGGCTGCTGACAATGATGTAGAGCGCGCAGAACACGGCATTATCTTTATTGATGAGATTGACAAGATCGCAAAGAAGCGCAACACAAACCAGCGCGATGTCAGCGGAGAATCTGTTCAGCAGGGAATGTTAAAGCTGTTAGAGGGTGCGGAAGTGGAAGTGCCGGTAGGGGCAAGCAGTAAAAATGCGATGGTGCCGATGACGATGGTCAACACAAAGAACATTCTTTTTATATGCGGAGGAGCGTTCCCGGATCTCGAAGATATCATTAAGGAGCGTCTGAACAAAGAAGCTTCCATTGGATTTAAAGCAGATCTGAAGGACAAATATGACAATGACGAGAACCTGCTTGCAAAAGTGACGACAGAAGATGTGCGCAAATTTGGTATGATCCCGGAATTTTTAGGACGTCTGCCGGTCATGTTCACATTGGAGGCGCTGACGGAAGATATGCTTGTGCGTATTTTAAAAGAGCCGAAGAATGCGATCATCAGGCAGTATGAGAAGCTGCTTGCCATGGATGAGGTAAAGCTTGTATTTGACGAGGATGCACTTCACTCTATCGCAAAGGAAGCAAAAGAGAAAAAGGTAGGAGCGCGTGCGCTCCGCTCTATTATCGAAGATTTTATGTTAGATATCATGTATGAGATCCCGAAGGATGACAATATCGGCATGGTGACGATCACAAAAGATTATGTAGAGAAAAAGGGCGGCCCGCTCATTACGATGCGCGGCTGTGCAGCGATCGAAGAAAAACCTGCAATTTAAAGGAATAAAAGACAAAACTCCGGCATTTATTGTAAAAATAGGTGTGCGGAGTTTTTTATGTCTGACTGTGAAGAAAAGATTTATTCCAATGATTATGTGGATTTTATCATATCGAAAGACGTTTTGGATGTGATTGACCTTCAAAGTGATTGTATCCAGCGGATCGAGGAGGAAAACGATATTTATTTTTATCCGAGGAGTTTTTTCCAGATATTTGATTTTCCGACGGATTCCTATGCTTCTGTTCCAAAATGCTATGGACTTCTGGATGAGACGGCGCTTGAGGTTTCGGGGATATTAAAATTACAGCAGCAGCCGGCGCTCGCACTGAAAGGGCAGGGCGTGATGATCGGATTTATCGATACCGGGATCGACTACCGCAATCCGGTATTTCAGTATTCTGATGGGACAACAAGGATTTACCGCATCTGGGATCAGACGATCCGGGATGGAACAAAGCCGGAAGGGATCGCATATGGTTCCGAGTATAAGGCAGAGCAGATCAATGCCGCACTCCGGGCAGAAAATCCGCTGGAAACCGTTCCGTCCATGGATACCAATGGACACGGAACTTTTGTAGCCGGTGTGGCATGTGGAAGTGAGGATGTGGAAAATAATTTTATTGGGGCGGCACCATTTTCCGATATCGCAGTTGTAAAACTGAAAGAGGCAAAAACTTATCTGCGGGAATTTTATTTTATCCCGGATTCTGTTCCGGCGTATCAGGAGAATGATATCATGATGGCAGTCAGCTATCTGGACCGGCTGGCAATGGAGCGGGATATGCCGCTTGTGATCTGCATTGCACTAGGCAGCAACATGGGAAACCGTGGCAAGGACGGACCGTTGGCAACTTATCTGGATATTGTATCCAGAAGGCGGAAAAGATGCAGTGTGGCAGCAGTAGGAAACGAGGCGAATGCAAGACATCATTTTCTTGGAAAAATACAGCCGGATATGGAGTACGAATCGGTGGAAGTCTCGGTGGAGGAAAATATGCTGGGTTTTTTCATTGAGATGTGGGCAAATGCGCCGGAGCTTTATGCTGTATCGGTCAGCTCGCCCACCGGGGAAGTGCTGCCCAAAGTGCCTTATCGGAGTGGTGGAAGGCAGGAGTTTCTCTTTATTTTCGAGCAGACAAGAGTCAGCATCGACTATCGGCTGACGGGCAGGCAGCAGGGAAACCAGCTTATTTATTTACGTTTTTCAAACGCAGCGCAGGGGATCTGGACGATCAACGTGTATCCGCAGAGCATTGTGACAGGGGATTACAATATGTGGCTTCCCATGCGGAATTTTACGAGTGGAAAGGTTTTTTTCCTGCGGTCAAATCCAAATCATACGATCACCGTGCCGGGCAATGCAGGGCAGGTCATAAGCACGGGCGGCTACAATGTGGCAAATGGCGGTCTGTATCTGGACTCGGGCAGGGGATTTACGCTTTCCGGTGAGGTAAAGCCGGATTTCTGTGCTCCGGCGGTGAATGTGTATGGACCGGGACTGCAGAACCGTTTTGTGACCATGACCGGGACGAGTGCAGCGGCAGCGATCACAGCCGGGGCATGTGCGCAGATCATGGAATGGGGACTGGTAAAAAGAAATCAGATATTCATGTCCTCTGCGGATATCAAAAATATGCTGATCCGCGGCGCAGACCGGGCGGATGACAGGAGTTATCCGAATCCGTCGTGGGGGTATGGAACACTGGATGTGTATGGGGCATTTGAGGATCTGAGAAGGTAGCGGACATTGACTTTTCATTTTCCCTTCTTTGAAGTATAATGGTACGTGGAAAAAACATTTTGCAGGCTTCCTGTGACAGTGAAAGGGATCACAAGAGGTATGGATATATTATAATTACGCAGGAGAAAATATAATTTTATGATAAAGATTGCGTTTTGTGATGATGAAATGGAAGTGCTTCATCAGATGAACGAATTATTAGACCGCTATCAGGTAGAACGGAATGAGGATATTACCTATGCGGCATTCCAGAGTCCGTTTGAACTGCTGACGGAGATTGAGAAGGGCATAAGACCGGATATTTTATTTCTTGATGTCGTGATGCCGGGGCAGAATGGCATGGATGTGGCAAAAGAGATCCGGCAGTATGACACAAATATGAAAATTATTTTTCTGACCTCATCCCCGGAGTTTGCGGTGGAATCTTATACGGTTGGAGCTTATTTTTACCAGTTGAAACCAATCTGGGAG
This sequence comes from uncultured Roseburia sp., assembly GCA_900542495.1. Lineage (GTDB taxonomy): Bacteria > Bacillota > Clostridia > Lachnospirales > Lachnospiraceae > Roseburia. Next base: position 95,712 of record UQNW01000006.1, on the reverse strand, counting down.
GAAAGCTTTTTCCGGCTGATGGATTCAGTGCTGTCGGAGTGTGAGAAGAAAAAGAAGAACAGTCTGATCCTGCGCAGTAAGGACGGTATTACGAGGATCGATCTGCAGCAGCTGGAATACTGCGAGGTGCTGGGACGAAAACTTTTATTTCATCTGGAAAACGGAGCAGTTCTGGAAAGTGCAGGGAGTCTGGATGATCTGGCGGGACAGCTGATGCAGTACAGCAACTTTTTCCGTCCCCACCGGTCCTTCCTTGTGAATATGGAGTATATCCAGAATATTTCCAGCCGTTCCATCAAAATGGTAAATGATGCGGTGATCCCAATTCCGCATGGAAAATGTTCGGAAATCAAAAATACATATATGGAATATGCGTTTAACGGAGAGCAGGCTGTCTTATGACGGTCTGTTTTTTTGGTCGATTCAATGCATTTTATGGTCGATTCATGACAGTGCGTCCATTTTTTGGGAAAAATCGTGTATTGTAGATTCAGACAAAGGAGAAAGCCAAAATAAGCACACAAAAGAAGGAGGGATTAAGAAGAAAAAATGTTAGGTATGGAAATCTTGATCATTATTGGTTTGATCCTGCTCTTACTTGTTCTCTGGATTATCTCCGTGCAGCGGAAGTTTGCGGTGATGGACGGAAATATCCAAAATGCCATGAATCAGATCGGAGTGCAGATTTCCTCACGTTTTGATGCATTATTTGCAGTGCTTGATCTTATGAAAGGATATGCAGCAGATGACACACAGCCGCTGATGGAGCGTGCAGCGGCCAGACGAAGTGTGATCACTGCGCGCTCCGCACCTGAGGAGGTATCAGAGCAGGAGCAGGTGATAGAGGAAACCGTAAAAAGCATCCGTCTGGCGGCAGAACGCAATCCACTGCTTTGTGCAGATAAAAACTATACCAGATGTATGGATGCGGTGGAATGTTATGGACGCATGATATATACCAGCCGTTTGATCTACAACGATTCTGTGACAAAGTTAAACAGTGCGCTTGGTATATTTCCTACAAATGTAATTGCAGGTATTCTTGGCTTTCATAAAAGAGAATATCTGTCACAGAAAGGGGATTAATATGGGATTATTCAGTAATAATAAAAAATTATGTCCGGTCTGCGGGAATCCGACACCGCGGCTGCTTGCAACAAAAATACAGGACACACCGATCTGTAAGGAATGCGATAAAAAAATCTACCTGCCAAAAGGCAGGACAGATCGGATGACCATCGATGATTTTAAGCAGTACGTCCAGTTTTACGAAGATAACCAGGCATTGAGGGATCAGTTCGAGGAAAACTATTCGTTTAATTTTGGACTGTTTGGTGGAGATCTGGTATTAGATATTTTCCATGGACTTTTCCGTGTGAACTGTGACAAAGACTCGCTCGCATTTCAGGCGGATAATTTAAAGTCTTTCCGTATTTTAGAGGACAGCCGGGTTTTATTTGAGGGAAATCATCAGGAATTAAAGCATTACGACAGTAAAGTTCCGGAAAAAGTAAAGCAGCTGGAGCCGCAGATCGCACAGTTTCAGATGCAGATGAGGGAATATGAGATGTTTGAGCGGCTGGAGCGGATGCATGAGGAAAATGACAAAGATGATAACCATTATCATGAGTATCATCCAAGACCATCTTTTGACGTGGCTTCTCCGGCAGATACCTTCCATGTGGAGCTGACGTTTGACCATCCTTACTGGGATAATATTATGTGGGATTGGACAGGAGTTTCCTTTGACAGTGACAGCCCAAGTGTCGAGGCATTTTTAAGCAGCTATGAGGATAAAACAGAGAGTCTGCACACGCTGGCACTCAATCTGGCACACCTGATGAATCCGAATGTCAAAGAGGTGACAACGGGAGAGAAAAAACAGGCTGCAAAGCAGGAGTCTGGATCTCTGGAAACGCAGAAGCAATCTTCTGAGAGCGATACGATCGAACAGCTGCAGAAATACAAAGGTCTTTTGGATGCAGGAGTCATCACAGAAGAAGAGTTTGCAGCGAAGAAAAAGCAGTTATTGGGAATTTAATGATAAGGCTGATCCGGAAAGGGTCAGCCTTATTATGAAATCTGCAAAAATATTTTTCAAATAGTACGTTAAAATTTGTGATGGAAATTGAAAATTTCAAGTATATTTTGTGCCGGTTTTATTGTATAATATTCTCTATGTTTGTAAATAAAAAAGTGAATGAAAATAAATAAGGGGATAACAGGGATGAGAATAGGATTTGATAATGACAAGTACTTAAAAATTCAGTCTGAGCACATCAAGGAACGTATCAGTCAGTTCGGAGACAAACTTTATCTGGAATTTGGCGGAAAATTATTTGACGATTATCACGCATCCAGAGTCTTGCCGGGATTTGCACCGGACAGCAAACTCCAGATGCTTATGCAGCTTGCGGATGTGGCAGAGATCGTGATCGTGATCAGTGCAGCAGATATAGAGAAGAACAAAGTCCGTGGGGATCTTGGAATTACTTATGATGTGGATGTTGTCCGGCTGATCGGAGAGTTTGAGAAAAAAGGCATGTACGTCGGAAGCGTTGTCATCACGCAGTTTGCCGGACAGAGCGGAGCCGTACAGTTCCGTGAAAAACTGGAAAAAAGAGGAATCAAAGTATACCAGCACTATAAGATCGAGGGTTACCCGGCAAACATTCCACTGATCGTAAGTGAGAATGGATTTGGAAAAAATGATTATATCGAGACGACCAGACCGTTAGTAGTCATCACTGCACCGGGACCGGGAAGTGGAAAAATGGCAACCTGCCTTTCCCAGCTTTACCATGAGAATATCCGTGGAACGAAAGCCGGATATGCAAAATTTGAGACATTCCCAATCTGGAATCTGCCGTTAAAGCACCCGGTAAACTTAGCCTATGAGGCAGCCACCGCAGATTTAAATGACGTGAACATGATCGATCCGTTCCACTTGGAAGCATATGGAAAAACAACAGTCAACTACAATCGTGACATTGAGATTTTCCCAGTGTTAAATGCAATCTTTGAAGGAATCTACGGAGAAAATACCTATTATAAATCACCGACGGATATGGGTGTCAACATGGCCGGAAACTGTATCATCGATGACGAGGCGTGCTGTGAAGCATCCAAAATGGAGATCATAAGACGTTATTACACAGCGGTAAACAAACTGGTCAAAGAGGAAGCAACGGAAAACGAAGTTTATAAGATCGAACTTCTGATGAAACAGGCGAAGATCACAACAGACGACAGACATGTCACCGTTGCAGCCAAAAAACGTGCCGAGGAGCTTGGTGTTCCAACAGCAGCCATTGAACTGTCAGACGGATGTATCATTACATCTAAAACGTCTGATTTCCTTGGCGCATCTGCAGCACTGCTTTTGAATGCGTTAAAACATCTGGCTGGCATTGAGCATGACGAAAAACTCATCCGCCCGGAAGCAATCGAGCCGATTCAGGACTTAAAAGTCCGTTTCCTTGGTGGAAAAAACCCAAGACTTCACACCGATGAAGTACTGATCGCACTTTCTCTTGCAGCAGCAACGAATGAGAATGCCAAAAAAGCATTGGAGCAGCTTCCGGAGCTTCGTGGATGTCAGGTACATACTTCCGTCATGCTTTCCGAAGTAGACATTAAGATATTCAAAAAACTTGGCGTGGATCTGACAAGCGAACCGGTGCGCAGCGGATTAAAATTGTATTAGAAATTTGTTTGTCAAAAAATACATGAAAAATTTGTGAATAATGTATAAAAACCCTTTTATAAAATGAAATGTATGATATAATATAGACAACCAGATTGTTAAAAACATAACAATCACAACAAACACATACATATTTTATAGGAGGGTTTTTACATGGCAAGATTTACATTACCAAGAGACTTATACCACGGAAAAGGTGCATTAGAAGCATTGAAGACATTCAAGGGTAAAAAAGCAATGATCTGCGTTGGCGGTGGCTCCATGAAACGATTCGGATTTCTTGATAAGGCAGAGCAGTATCTGAAGGAAGCCGGAATGGAAGTTCAGTTGTTTGAAGGTATCGAGCCGGACCCTTCTGTTGAAACAGTTATGAAAGGCGCACAGGCAATGCTGGAGTTTGAACCGGACTGGATCATTGCGATGGGTGGCGGATCCCCAATCGACGCTGCAAAAGCAATGTGGATCAAATACGAGTACCCGGACATCACATTCGAGGATATGTGCAAAGTATTTGGAATCCCGGCTTTGAGAAATAAAGCTCATTTCTGTGCAATTTCTTCTACTTCAGGAACTGCAACAGAGGTAACTGCATTCTCTATCATCACAGATTATGAGAAAGGTATCAAATACCCGATCGCAGATTTCGAGATCACACCGGATGTAGCAATCGTTGATCCGGATCTTGCAGAGACAATGCCGCAGAAATTAGTTGCACACACTGGAATGGATGCTATGACACATGCAATCGAGGCATATGTTTCTACCGCTAACTGTGACTTTACTGATCCACTGGCGTTACATGCGATCAAAATGATCCAGAATGATCTGGTTGATTCCTACAACGGAGATATGGCTAAGAGAGATTCCATGCACAATGCGCAGTGTCTTGCCGGAATGGCATTCTCCAACGCTCTGCTTGGTATCGTTCATTCCATGGCACATAAGACAGGAGCTGCGTTTGCAGATTATGGTGCTCATATTATCCACGGTGCTGCAAACGCCATGTATCTGCCAAAAGTTATCGCATTCAATGCAAAAGATGAGACAGCGAAGAAACGTTACGGCGATATCGCTGATTTCATGGGACTTGGCGGAGACAGTCTGGATGAGAAAGTTGCATTACTCATCGCATACTTACGCAAGATGAATGATGACCTTAAGATTCCACATTGCATCAAAAATTATGGTGCAGACAGTTACCCATGTGAGCAGGGCTTTGTTCCGGAAGAGGTGTTCTTAGAGAGACTGCCGGAGATCGCTGCCAATGCGATTTTAGATGCATGTACCGGTTCCAATCCTAGACAGCCGAGCCAGGAAGAGATGGAGAAGCTGCTGAAATGCTGCTACTATGATACCGAGGTGGATTTCTAGGGAAGGAAATAAAGATAGAAAATAATAATATCCGTAGCCAGACAAGTTAGAAAATGTCTGGTTGCGGATATTTTTTAGGCTGTAGTCAGTTGAGTGAATCTACATTTCTCCCAAGGGAAAGAGGAAGATTTGAGCGAAGCAGGACAATGGATCAAAGATTACTTTAATAAAATGTAGTAAAAAAGCGTCTGGAACTATCTGGACATACCAGAGAAAAAACATTGTGTATTTTTTGACAAATTTAGGCAAAACCGTTGACAATAGTGCTTTTAACATGTATGTTATAGATAGAATGTTTAAAAATTAACAATCTGGTTGTACCAGAAGACAGGAAGCTGTGACCGGATATGGAATCTGATCGGACCAGAGAACGTTTCAAGAGGAAGGGAAAGAGGGAGAATAATTGAAAGACTTTAAAGTAATTGAAGTTAAAAGAAGCATTTTCGAAGATAACAATGCGGATGCTGACAGATTACGTGCAGAGTTGAAGTCAGAGGGAACATTTTTATTAAACCTGATGTCTTCTCCGGGTGCAGGAAAGACGACAACTTTAAAGCGCACGATCTTCATGCTCAAAGACGAGATGAAGATTGGTGTCATGGAAGCAGATATTGACTCTGATGTAGATGCACAGGCAATCAGTGAGACCGGTGTGCGTGCGATCCAGATCCATACAGGCGGAATGTGCCATCTGGATGCAGACATGACAAGACAGGGAATCCGTGAGTTCGGAACAAAAGACCTTGATTTTGTAGTACTTGAGAATGTGGGCAATCTTGTCTGTCCGGCAGAGTTTGATACAGGAAGCACAAAGAATGCAATGATTCTTTCCGTACCGGAAGGCGATGACAAACCTTTAAAATACCCGTTAATGTTTTCCATTTGTGATGTAGTTCTCATTAACAAATGCGATACATTAAGCGTTTTTGATGATTTCAGCAAAGAAGCAGTAAAAGAGCGCATCTTAAAATTAAATCCGAATGCAAAGATCTTCTTTGTTTCCGCGAAAACAGGAGAAGGCTTTGAGGAATGGGCAGACTGGATCCGTACCGAAGTGAGCGAATACCAGAAGCAGTAGAGCAAGGTTACAGAATGTGCCACCTGCAGGGAATCTGCGGGTGGTTCTATTAACAATAAAATATCCCCCATAGGGGGAACATACATATCAGGAGGAAGAAATGGCAGATCCATTGGGAAATTTTGTACCGGAATTTATTGAAAATGAGGTGGAGAGAGAAGTTATTGTAAAGCTTGCAAAAATGATCACAGACCGTGTTCCACAGAAGCTTGGAATGAAAAAGATCACAAAGTATGATCCGGAGTACTGGGGATTATCTGCAATGTGTACAGACGAGATGGCAGAAATCGCACTGAAAATGGGTGTTCGTAAGCCAAAGACGTTAGATCAGATGGTAAAGCTGACAGGCATTGAGAAAAAGCACTTGGAAGAGGTTTTACAGCAGATGGCTGTGAATGGTGTGATTGAGTATAATTGGGAAAATCCACAGCATGAGAAACAGTATGTACTTCCAATGTTTGTACCGGGAAGTGCTGAGTTTGGAAATATGAATCTGAAAATGTTAGAGGAGCATCCGGAAGTAGGACGTTTCTTCGAGCGTATGAGCCGTCTTCCACTGGAAAAAGTAACACCAATGGTACCGGAAGGTGGAGCCGGAATCGGTATGCATGTAATCCCGGTTGAGAAAGCGATTTCCATGGAAAATCAGTCTATTTCCATTGAGCATATTTCTCACTGGTTAGACAAATATGAAGGAAAATATGCAGCAAGCCCATGTTCCTGCCGCCGCTCCCGCCAGACGTATGAAGAAGGCTGTGCAGATGATCCTGAGAGCTGGTGTATCGCTGTTGGTGATATGGCAGACTATGTTGTTGAGACAAACAAAGGCGGACGCTATATCACAAAAGAGGAAGCATTAGATATTTTCCAGAAAGCAGAAGATAACGGATTTGTTCATCAGATCACAAACATTGACGGTGAGGACAAGATTTTTGCTATCTGTAACTGTAACGTCAATGTCTGTTATGCACTCCGTACTTCACAGTTGTTCAACACACCGAACATGTCACGTTCTGCCTATGTTGCAAAAGTTGAGACAGAGAACTGTGTGGCATGTGGCCGCTGTGTAGAGTACTGTCCTGCAGGTGCAGTAAAACTGGGACAGAAGCTTTGCAAGAAAGACGGATCAAAAGTAGAGTATCCAAAACATGTTCTTCCTTCTGAGAAGAAATGGGGACCGGAGATGTGGGATGAAAACTACCGTGATAACAATCGTATCAACTGCTATGATACCGGTACAGCTCCTTGTAAGACAGCCTGTCCGGCGCACATTGCAGTCCAGGGTTACTTAAAGATGGCAGCACAGGGAAGATATCAGGATGCGCTGGCACTGATCAAGAAAAATAATCCGCTCCCGGCAGTCTGCGGACATATCTGTAACAGACGCTGTGAGGATGCATGTACCAGAGGAACGATCGATCAGGCAATTGCGATCGATGAGGTAAAGAAATTTATCGCAGCCCAGGATCTGAAAGCTGAGACACGTTACATTCCGAAGAAAGTTGTTCCATCTGTCAGAGGATATTTTGAGGAGAAGATCGCGATCATCGGAGGTGGTCCTGCCGGATTATCCTGTGCCTTCTATCTGGCTGAAAAAGGTTACAAACCAACTATTTTTGAGAAGAATGAGCGTGCTGGCGGTATGTTAGTATATGGTATCCCTTCTTTCAAATTAGAGAAAGATGTTGTTCAGGCTGAGATTGATGTTATCAAAGAAATGGGCGTTGAGATCAAGACTGGCGTGGAAGTCGGAAAAGACATCACATTAGATGAACTTCGTGCGCAGGGATACAAAGCGTTCTACATTGCGATCGGATGTCAGGGCGGAAGGCTTCCGGGCATTCCAAATGATACTGCAAAAGGATGTTCTTCCGCAGTTGACCTCTTAAAAGAAGTCAATGCAAATGAGAAATACGACATCAAAGGTGATGTAGTTGTCATCGGTGGCGGTAACGTTGCGATCGACGTTGCAAGAGATTCCAAGAGATGTGGAAGCGACAATACCAAAGTTAATATGTTCTGTCTGGAATCCAGAGAGACAATGCCTGCATCTGTAGAAGAAATCGAAGAGGCAGAGTCAGAGGGAATCGTTGTAAATCCAGGCTGGGGACCAAAAGAAGTTCTTGTGGATAACAATGGTGAAGTACGTGGAATCGTATTAAAGAAATGTTTATCTGTAAAAGATGCAGACGGAAGATTCAACCCACAGTATGACGAAAACCAGCTTATGACAGTAGAATGTAAACATGTATTCTTCTCTGTAGGACAGGCAATCGTATGGGGCGACTTATTAAAAGGAAGCAAAGTGGAACTTGGACGCGGAAACGGAGCAGTTGCTGATGCACTTACTTACCAGACAGCAGAACCGGATATTTTTGTTGGTGGAGATGTTTATACAGGACCTAAATTTGCAATCGATGCGATCGCAGCCGGAAAACAGGGCGCAATCTCTATCCACCGTTTTGTACAGCCACATTCCAGCCTTACAATCGGACGTAACAGAAATGACTTCATTCAGTTAAATAAAGACGATATCAAAGTAGAAAATTATGATAATTCCAGCCGTCAGATTCCTGGACATAATGATTCTATCGATACAAAACACTCCTTCCGCGATGCAAAGCTTGTATTTACAGAGGAGCAGGTAAAAGCAGAGACAGCACGCTGCCTTGGATGTGGAGCTTCTGTCGTTGACCAGAATAAGTGTATCGGCTGCGGTATCTGTACAACGAAGTGTGAATTTGATGCGATCAAATTACATAGAGATTTACCAGGATGCAGCAAGATGGTTCCAAGTGAGGATAAGTTAAAATACATCCTTCCAAATGGAGCAAAACAGGCGATCAAGATTAAATTTTCACGCAAGTAATTAATGTATAAATAATTGTGAAACTCAGATATACACAATTCAATCTACTTTATGGATGAGTTTCGCAATTGCATAAACAGTCTGTAATTACAATAGGAGATAAAATGCACGAACTTGGAATTATCGTACATGTCATGCGTACCGTGGAGGAAGTCGCAGCAGAAAATAATCTTACAGAGATCAGATCCGTGACCTGTGAGATCGGAGAAGTCAGCGGCGTTGTTCCGGAGTACATGACTGACTGCTGGGGCTATGCCAGAAGCAGATCAGAGCTTTTGAAAGATTCAGAATTAAAAATTGAGATCATACCTGGTGTTACCATGTGCGAGGACTGCGGAAAAACATATTCCACAGTCCAGTATGCAAAAATATGTCCGCACTGCGGAAGCAGCGCAACGTATCTTCTGGAGGGAAATGGATTTTCCATCAAGGAGATAGAAGGGGCATAACAAAAAAATATTGATAGTAAAAACCTCACTGGCTGAGTATAATCTGCTGGTGAGGTTTTTCTATTATATAGGAAGTTGTAATATTCTTATAAAATAAAAATGCACAGAGACCAAATCCCCCTCTCATGCATCTAATCTATGTAAACAAGCAAAAAAGCCGGCAGAAAGGAAGCTGATCCACGGACAAGTCAGTGGAAAACAGCACAAAATACAATGAAAAAAGAAACATTAGGACAATTGATCATTGAATCCGAGGAAACAATGTATCATATTGCAAAGTCCCTGCTCTACAATGACGCAGACTGTGCGGATGCGATACAGGAAGCCATTGTAAAAGCATTTGCAAAATTACATACATTAAAGGATGACTCGTATGCAAAAACGTGGCTCATCCGCATTGTGATGAACGAGTGTTATGCGATCATGCGCAAAGAGAAAAAAATTATTTCCCTGCAGGATTATCAGATGAACGAGCAGGAAACGGAATCCAAAGACTATTCAGATTTATATGAAGCGATTTTCCATTTGCCAGAGCAGATAAAACTGTGCGTCACACTGTATTATATGGAAGGGTACAGTGTGAAAGAGGTCGCAGCATTGTTAGATACGACAGAGAGTGCAGTAAAAAACAGGCTGGCAAAAGCGCGGGGAAAATTAAAAGAAGCGCTGGCAGATTGAGACATAGTGATGATCCATTGGAACAGACATACAAAAACACGGATATCGAATGAAAAATAATAAATTTCGTATCGTTTGGATAGCAGGAAAGGCGGTAACAGTATGAGATTAGAAGATATGAGAGAACAATTTCCGAAAATGCCGGAGAGCATGAAGCGGATGATTGAGCAGGAAGTTACAGTGCAGATCGGGCAGGAGAAAGAAAATGACAATCCAAAAGTTGTAACTTATAAGAAAAGAAAGAAAAAAAACATGGCACACCGTATGCTGGTGGCATCTATGGTGGCTGCTCTGGCACTTGCAACAACGGTCTGTGCAGGTGTTGCTTACCAGATGCATAACCAGAAGATTGGAAAATATGGCTTAAAAACACAGATTGAAGGACCACAGACAGCGGCAGAAAGTACGGAGAATATGGCAGATCAGACGACAGAAGAGAGAGTGGGTAAAACAGCCGAATATGTCAGACTGGAAACCTCTTATCTGCCGAAAGGTATGGTGCAGTCAGAGGAAGGAAAATTCAGTTTTGAAGATAATTATATGCAGGGTGGAGTCAGCATGATCGTGTACCAGCTGACACCGGAAAAAACAATAGCAGACATTGAAAATATAGGCATTGCTGTGAGCGAGGAAACCAGCATCGGTGGCAGACCGGCAGTTTACATGGAAACAGCTCCTGCCGAGGGTGATTCAGCAGAAAATTCTTCTACAGAAGGAACTGCGAATGAAAATACAACCGGTGCAAAAAAAATATATATGATTTACGCGGAACACAACTACCTCCTTGAGATGTTCATTTTCCCGGATGTGACAAAAGAAGAAGCATTCCAGATCGCAGAGGGTGTTTCCATTACTCCGACAGAAGAAACGAGCGGAGAGAATGTTATGCAGGTGTGCAGTTGGAATGACATGGAAAATGAGGCAGGAAAAGGAGAACCGGAAACGGATGAATCGGAAACATTGATGACATTTCCAAAAGAGAAAATGAAAAATATACACCTCATTGGCGGTGAGATTTCTCTGGATCAGAACGGAATTGAAGCAACACCGGGACTTACAGCAATCGTTTCCGATGTAACAATTTCCGATAATATCAGCAGTTTGTCAGAAAATATGCTGGAGGATGATACAAAAGCAGCATTTGACACAGACGGTAATTTATTGCCAATGAAAGTGGAATATTTAAAGAGCGGAGACGGTATCAACACAGTTGATGAAGTTGTGGAGACCAAAGAGATTCCAATGAAAATTGTTTCAGTGACAGTGGATTATAAAAATAATGGAAAGACGGCACTTTCCAATGTAATGTTTAACGGCGGCATTGCACTTCTGGCAGAATATGGAGAAAACATGCAGTTTGACGCATACATGAATGAAAAACCGGGAACAGGCGATATATGGGATTGCGTAAACGAAGAATCTATTGGATTTAGTCAGGAAGTTTATTTATCGGATGTTCATGGAGGAGAACGCCACAACAACTACATTAATACGATAAATCCAGGTGAAACCGTCACCGTGCGTATGGCATTCAAAGTGCCGGAGGAAAAATTAAATGAGATGTACTTCACCTTAAGCAATTATGGTGGCAGCCATTTCTATGATGAGACAAGCTTACAGCTTGGGTATGTGGATATCAGACAGTAGAAAATTTGTATGAGAAAACCCTCGCATCCAGTTTTAAGAAGCTGTTTGCGGGGGTTCTTTTTAAGTTTGCCGTCACCTATATACAAATCTAATTTATAGAAAAGGAACCATATAAACTGGCAGACAAAGAATGTCAGAGTCCTTAGCCAAATCTTTGGTATACACAAGATACTTATCAAGTATACAATCAGAATATTTTTTGCAAAATTCATCAAGAGATTTATGTGTTTTGTATCCGCTTGACTTTACTTCAATCGGACATATTTTATTTCTACTTGCAAGAAGAAAATCAATTTCATAATTATGCCGCGAAGTTTCATTGAAAAAGGTATAATAAAATAATTCATTGCCATTACAAGTAAGGATTTGGGCAACTATATTTTCATAGAGATATCCGAGATTTGTATTGAGCGTATCATTTAATAGTTTTTCGTATATTATATTTTCTGTAAAGTCTTTGTCCTTGAACATCAATGTAGTAAAAAGTCCGGTGTCGCAGAGGAACAGTTTAAATTTACAAAGGTCTTTATTAGTTGACATTCCAGCATTTGGATCATTGGCATGATATGAAACAAGAACAGTTTTTGAATCTTTTAATTCGGCAATTAATTCTAATATACTATCGGCTCGGTCATTTGCCAGTACACTGGAAACTTGATATCGTGCAGCATTTTTATTTAGCTGGGCAGGAATTGCATCAAAAAGAAGTGAAAGCTTTCCTGTTGAGTCTATTTTCTTGAAATCATCCTCATAAAGATTTAAAATATCACGTTTTATGGTATCGACTTTTCGAAAATTATTTGTCTGGAGATATTCATTTACAGCCTGTGGCATTCCACCAACAAGCATATACAGTCTGAAGTCTCTCATTAATTTCCGATGTAATTTATCTCCGATTGGATGGCGGGAGTCAAAGAGTTTTCTTACTAAGGCGGTGGTTGTATGATCACCTAAAGCCCATAAGAATTCTTCGTAATCCATGGGATACATAGAGAGTTTTCTTTCTTCACTCGGAATAAGGATGTTCTGTATGTTCTTTTTTATGGAAATCAGTGAACCGGTTTCTATATAGTCATATCTGTGGTCTTTTACTAATGATTTAATTGCCTGTCTTGCAAGTGGACATAGTTGAACTTCATCAAAGATAATTAGAGAATTTCTTTCGTGAAGATCAACCTTGTATTGTAACTGAAGCTGTAAAAAAAGATAATCTAAATCGGAAATGTCTTCAAAAAGAGCTTTGATACTTTTGGATACAGTTGAAAAATCAATTAATATATAGCTTTGATATTCATTCTTAGCAAAAGATTCCACAACCGTTGATTTTCCAATTCGCCGCGCACCTTCGATTAACAATGCTGTATTTCCGTTGGATTCTTCTTTCCAGGATAGTAGTTTACTGTATATTTTTCGCTTAAACATAGATCCTCCAAACAAAATCGCGTTTTTTATTTTGATATATTACCACAAAATCGCACTTTTTATTCTATTATATTACCACAAAATCGCACTTTTTCAATCATTTATTTGGAAACAAAGTGTCTTCAGCTTGTGTTTGATATTGACAGTTTCTGTGCCTGCGATGGCAAAAGCAGAGACAATATCGGCAAATATAAATTGAAAAGTCCTGTGATTTAAACTATCATAAAAGATATATCGGTAGACATTTTTATAGATGGAGAAAAGAGAGTATTGTATGAAGGAAACAAAAGTTTATCCGCAGTCAGAAGCAGATCAGGATTTTGCAAAATTACTAAAGAATATACGGACAGAAGAAAAGGTATCATTAGACCAGTTAGCGATGGGATTAATGAGTGCCAGCCAGCTTGTGAAAATTGAAAACGGAGAGCGCCCCATTAATAAAAATATCAGAGACAGATTGTTAGAGCGGCTTGGTATAGCGAAAGAATTATACGAAAACCTGTTAGATTTATGCGATTTCGAAGAATGGGATTATAAGAAGAAGATTTTATCTGCGATTCAGAATAAAAAAATAGAGGATGCATATCGTTTGCTTAAAGAATATAAGGCACATTTAAGGGAAAATGATAGAATAAATCATCAGTTTATTTTGGCAATGTGGGGAGAAGTTTTGAAACAGGAAGGGGCTTCGAAAGAAAAAATTGCTGAATGTTATCGGAAAGCCGTAATACTTACAATACCGGATGCAGAAAAAGTGTGGAGCGAAAAAAGACCATTATCGGTATTGGAGATGAATCTGCTATTGGAAACAATTATATATGGAAACAACATGGATTATTTGCATAAATGCAGAGTGCTCATGGAGTATATAGACACAGGATATTATGATGAAATTATGAAAGCAAAAATATATCCTAAAATTGTTTATTATTATTTGAAAAAGCAGATTTTATTTAAAGAGTATTGGAATATGGAAACACAGACTGAAAATTTGAAGATATGTGAAAAAGCTATTGACAAATTAAGAGATGCCGGGCGGACATATTATCTAATCGAACTGCTGGAAATAGAAATACAAATATTAGAGACAATGCCAGAGGATGCAGTTGCAGAGTATTTAGAAAAAAATGGGACAGATAGGATAAATGCAAAAGAATTAATGTCTGTGATTAAAAAATTGTATGCAGAGTATGAAGTTCCGGCATATATGCAGGATTGCACCTACTTTTACCAACAGAAGTGGATCTTTAGTATGAAAGATGTGCTGCGAACCCGCAGGGAAATGTTCGGATTAACGCAGGAGCAGCTCTGTGAGGGAATATGTTCTGTAAAATCACTTCGCAGGGCGGAAAAAGGACAGACAGATATGCAGAGGGAAACACTCAAAAAATTATTAAACAGACTGGGACTGTCAGGACAAATGCAGTGGTCACGGCTTATCACAAGTGACCGTGAAGTCATAAGAATGGCAGAAGAACTGGCAGATTACATCAATGACCGGAAGTTTTCTGTGGCAAGTAAACAATTGGAAAGCCTGAAATCACGGATTGATCTGGATATTCCACAGAATAAACAATATTTTTTAGAGAAGCAGGCATTACTAGAGTTTGAACAGGGAAAAGTAACGAGAGAAGAATTTGTAAAAATGGAAAAAGAGGCTCTGGAATGTACGCTGGAAAATCTTTATAGGAAAGAGAACGTGTATCTGACAGAGAGGGAAATAATCTGTATTAGCAATAGCTGGAAAGGGATGGAGGGAAAAGAGAAAAAGGAATCTATTAATTTAATACTTAGACTTTATGACAATTATGCTTTAAATAATGGATTGTCACAGGCAATTTCAGTGTATGAAATTGTTACTGGAGCTGCTGTCAATGAACTTGGAAATAATGGGGAACATGTGAGGGCAGAAGAAATAGACAGAAAATCAATTAAGGCAAGCTTATCGTGTAGAAGGGTGTGGGATATTCATTATAAAATATATGATATATTATGGAATGAGAAAGAACTTATGAAAAAAAGCGGAAAAAGAGTCAGTAATAATCGAATGAATACAGAGTTGAAACGTTGTATTATTATGAGTCATTATGTAAAGCGTTATTTTTATGAAAATGTATACAAAGAGAAATTAAGCTAATGATCGTTTTCACCGCTGACAGGAATATCATTATAGGGAGCAATGAATCCTATATGGTGTATCGATGGAATGTTTACCTGGATAAAGCAAATAATTGTTAAAGTGATAAATAATTTTGAAATAAATTTTTTCATTTGTGATAACCTCCATACATCATATTTTCTATTGTGCCATAGTTAGTTTACATATTACAAGGGACAGAATTGTCCATAAATTTTTTTGACAATTCTGTCCCTTGATTGGAAAGCAATAATATATTAAAAATAGTTAAAAGTAATATTTTTACAGAGGAAATGTATTTTCTGAATGTTTCTGAGAAAAATGCTGCAACAAAAATATTTTAAAAGGAGATTAATTGACATGAAACAAGTAAGACGATCTGTAAAGCAAATTTTGTTTTCTTTAACTTTGGTAATGGTGTTTTTTATTAATATTCATCCAGTTATGGCACAAGAAATAAGTAATGAATCGAAAAATGCAATATGGAATGAGTTTGAAGAAAAAAGAGAAAATGGTCTTGAAGTCTATGAGTTATTAGATGATAATGGCAATTTCATGGGATACTACGAGCCATATTCTGAAACAAATCCAGAGCCAGTAAAAACAGCAAGATATACAGCAAATATTAATTGGGAAATTCCAGCAGGAAAATATTCATATGGAGAGAATCAGTATACTCTTTCATCAGGTTCTAAAATACAGGTGAGTATTTCACAGAGTCAGACAGGAACAAGTTATCTGACATTTCAGAATAGAACAAGTAATTCGTCATTGCGATTCACAAATACAAAAGTTACCAATGGATGGAAAGGAACAGTTGTTTTGGGCAATATAAGTTCAGCAGTATATTCTTTCGGAATAGAAAATGCTTCATCTGTTACAATTACATATACTGGTTCATACAGTTTATAGAGGAAAAAGTGATGAAGAAAAAATTAGTGGTAGTTATCTCTATAGGTATGATACTTATTTGTGGTTCTGTTTTTGCAATCACAGCTGTGGTAAATAGCAATTACGAAAAGGAAAGTGTTGAAAAATCTTCAAAGGTTATCAATAATAATGTTGAAGAAAATTTAGATTCTATATATTCTAAAAGCGATACGGAAGTGATTATTAATAATCTAGAATCAGAAAATCTTGGAGGAACTGGAACAATAAACAGAAGTAGTATTGAGGAAAATACGGAAACTTTCTATACACCTCAAAATTGATATTAAAATATTATTATAATTCAAGAAAATACATTTTCTTTGTAAAAATATTAACGGTCGATTTATGTAATAATGAAGTGGCAGAACAATGGAAAGATTTGGGGGAAAAGGGACATATCTATATGGATTCTGATGGATATTTGAAACTTTAGAAAGTAGATAATGATATAGAGGTGACAAGTCTGGATACTTATAGGGAACAATTAGATAATCGGAAATGGTTTTAATTGTGTTGCTGTATTTTTCAATATGTCTAGGTCAGTTTACTTCTTTATTTCATAATCTTGAGAGTATAAGATTTGAGATGTTGCAGAATCAATATGCAAATGAGGTAGAAATTATCGTATATAATCATCAGAAAGATATGGATTTTCAGATGATAGATGGATGAAATTGGATTATGACATCATATGGAAGCGTAAATTATCAAAAAAAAGAAGGAAGCATAATTATTTTCTTTTTTAACGGATTATGCAGATGCTTCAGGCTATGTTTATTATTCAGACAATGCAGTATTTGAATTTATGAAAGATTGTGTGTGGATTGAAATAACTGAAAGAAAATTGGTTGGTGGTACAGATGCATGAATAAACTTGAGCTAGAACAGAAAATTAAATTTTAAATAACATTTTCATGCAAGCACATGATAAAGTACATAAAGATTCAGATTAAATATTAGATAATTTGAATATTGTTAAAAAATATATATGATGATACACTGAAATCAGATGATATACGAGTAGGCAGGAACAATACGAGAGGCATATTTATGAAAATATTTCTTATCCTTCTGACTTTTGCTGTGAACATATTATTATCAGGGTATAATAACCAGCAAATATATGCAACAACTGTTGTAGAAAAGAACGACATAGAAGAACAAGAGAATATATTGTATTCATGGAACAGGATTACATCTGACTATCTGGGAGTCAGTGGAGGTGTAAATTTCTGGTGTGAAAATATAAATGGAGAGAATCACCTGAAACTTGAATATATTCCACAGGAGGATGAGTTTGCATATTGTAAGGTAGAATGTGAGAACGGACGAGTACAAAGTAATATCATTTCGAAATACAGTAAGGTAAATTATTATCTGAATGCAGACAATCAGATAGAAGATGAATATGCAGATAGAATTACGATTAATTATTACGACGAGGAAGGCACATTATTATCTTGGAGCGTAAAATATATATATTGGGATCCAATTCAAGAAACCTATTATTCGTCTGATATAGGAATTTAAAAAGAAAAGTGAAAACAAGTCAACGGTTATGCAGAAACAATTAATAGGAGGGAAAGAGTATGGGTACAAATAGCAAGTTAAACATATTGATCGTAACTCCATTTGCATTATGGATGTATATTATTTGCATTTCCAATATTATCATGCAAGAGTTGAGTGGAGCACCTTATGTAGCGGGAATCATTACTTATGTGAGTATGTTTATTATTTTTCTATGCTACTATTGGCTGCTTTTACAGAATATCAGAAAAATGGAGGACAGCACGAAGTATTTAAAATGGACACGTTTTTGCCGGATCGTTGGTATTGTTGCATTTATAGTCGCAGGGTGTATTGTTTTACTTGTATAGAAAGAAATTGGAATGGAATGAAGAGATAATGTTATGGTAAATAATAAAAATCTTTCTAAATATGGAGAATATCATGGAAAAAGAACCAACGCTTATTGAACAAAAATTTGAAGATGCAGTGAAAAATTTTCGTCAGGAAATGGAAAAAGGAAAAGGGAAATTTTCTTTTTGTGGGGAAATAGAGAGAAGTGTTAGTGGAAAACAGGTGTTGGTTCAGGTATATGAGAGGTATTTTCTTTATCCGAATATTTGTGCTACGGCGACCTTCTTTTTTGAAGAATTAGAGGATGAAAAGACCACAATAACATATATTCTTTCAAGTTATGGATTTGGTGTGATGGGGATTGATTTTGGAGTCAGCAGTTCCATGAAGCGGGAAATAGAGAAAAGAATCAATGCAATACGTTTTATGTAAACTATAGATAATTTTCACGCTTAAACGATCATTTTAACTTCCTGTAAAGCTGAATATTCATTTGATAGGAGAGCTTATGAAGAAAAAAATTTGTTTAGCCATTTTTATTGTTCTGTTTGTAGTCAGTATAGTGGTAAATGTGAAATTATTATTTTTTTCACCAACAGTTTCGTTAAAAAATATTCCATTTGAGGGAGTAATCACAGAAGCTGATAGTGGAAAAATAGTAGTAAAGGGTGATGGAACGAATGTTTGCGGACTTACAGAGAATTATCAAATTTATAATTCAGATCAGATAAAAATTGTTAATACTAATGATGAACTGATTCAGTTTACAGATTTGAAAAAAGGCACAAGAATTTCTATGAGATTATGGATAAAGGAAAAGACTTTATATAATGATATGGATAGGCTGGATATTGTTACATTGATTCAGTGCTGTGAATGAAAAGGAGATGCGAATGAAGAAAAACAAAAAAGTAATTGTTATGTTGTTAGTTGCAGTTTTGTGTATAGGATTTTCGGCTACATCAATTCAAGCGGCAACACCAAGAACAATTTTAACATTAGAAGTTTGGGGAAATACACCATCGAACAAGGTCAGTTTGATAGCTGCAATAACGGTTAATGATTCGGATCATAATAAAATAGTAGGAACAAAGGGAATAGTTTGAATCCGTCGACTTCATTTGTCATTTTAGATGAGATTGATGCAGGATTGGACGATGAAACAAAAGTGGTATTGCTGCATTTATAGTGGCTGGGTGTATTGTCTTACTGATGTAGAAAGAAATTAGGATGGAACGAAAATATAAAATATACGAAAAATGTATAAGCTTATTACTGCTATTGCTATTCCTCTTTGGCTTTACATATCTGAGATTTTTTATCTTGTTGCTTTTTGCAGGTGTTACAGTCATTGATTTGATAAGGCATAGAAAAAGATGGCTACTCGTAGATATTACGATAATCATCTTACTGTATTTTGCAATTGGACCAGGACGATTTCCTTTGCTCTTTCAGAGTCTTGAGCGTATGAGATTTATGATATTGCAGAATCAATATGAAAATGAGGCAGAAGTCATTTTAAATAATTATCCGGAAGATACGGATTATCAGATGATAGATGGCTGTAACTGGATGCTGACCTCACATGGAACGGTCAATTATCAAAGAAAAGAAGAAAGTGCAGTCATATTCTTTATGACAGACTATACAGAAGTGTCAGGATATGTTTATTATACGGATGAGACAGCCATGGAATATATGAAAGACTGTGTTAGGGTTGAAAAAATCAAAGATCACTGGCTTATGGTACAGATGTACGATTGAAAGAGGAGAGTAGTAATGTAAATCAGCAGATTTTGTGGCTGCACTCACAATGTAAAGCAGGACAGATTATATAGTCCATGCACAAGTCAGTCACAATGTAGAATAAAAGAAAATCGTACAAACAAATATTATTTTCTTTGTGAGCTATGGAGATAAGACTCTGAAAAATCTTGGTTGTTGCTTGGTCTTGCTCTCGGCTATGTTATCGGAAAAATCATTGCAGTATTACTTGGTATCGTTGTAACAAATGCAAATGCTTATGAATTTGTTGGACTGATTCCAGCAGGTACTGCAGCATTCGGCTTATTCTTGACATTGTTCCGATATAACAAAGAAAAAGAAGACGAACTTGGAGCCTAATATACAAAACGAGGACGCCAGAAACAAAATCTGGTGTCCTTCTGTTGTATATACACTCATATTTTGTTATTCTTATGATTATTAAACGAAAGGATTTATTCTTATGGAAAACGAAACAATTTATATGAAAACTAAAAAAGAAGGGCTCTGGGAAGAATGCCCTGCTGTTGCGTGTCTTGGCTATATGGCGATTGGATTGATTCTTTTCTTCGTTCTTTTCTTTAGTCCGTTTTGTTATGGAATTGCAACTGAAAACGCAATCGTTGTATTGTTAGAACCAATAGCAATGATTTTGGGTTTATTTTCGCTCGGTTACTTTAGTGTGTACAAAATCGTACAGACAAATAACGAAAAGAATATATCGAAGTCAATCGCATTTATAAATCGAGATAATCATTGGTATGCGATTAAATTGATGTATAATCCAGCCGCTGCCGGAACTCCCTTGTACATGCCTTCTGGTTCTATCGCTCAGGCAGCAACTATGCCGAATAATATCAAAGTCGCATCAAAAATACAGTCCATGGAAAATGAAATTAGGAAACAAAGACAGGATACATCTGTGTTTAGTGCCACGTTAACTGATGTTTTGGATGCAATTTATTTCGGTTCTGCGAAAGAGTTTAATGCATCGAAAGCAGATAAATGGATCGACATGAAAGTAAACAAATACGCTTTTCAGGAGATTTCAACTCAGAATGGACGAACCGTTGGCTATATCATCCTAAATAACGTTCGTGTTGTCAAGGTAACAAAGAAACGCATTACATTAGAGTTCGAAAACGAAAAGAACGAAACAAAACAAATGCAGTTCCATAACTGTTATGGCGGTTTAGTTGGTGCAATCAAAACAAAAAACACGATTACGCCACAATCGTAAACAAACAGAAAAACACCGGACAGATGTTTCTGCCTGGTGTTTTCGTTTCCTTGGTGACCTATGTTCTTTTTAAATCCGCTTCTTCAAAAATGCAATAAATTTCTCAAAATTCATCGGCGTGCCCTGAATTTTCTGCACTTCCAATCGATTTTTCTCATTGAATCCAACGAGAATATTGTGGTTAGCTTCCGCAAGGTAATCCATAATACCGTCAATATCAGATTTGATATTTTTCGGGCACTGGATATACAGATGCTTGTTGGCGCTGATATGCAGCGTATAGGAAATGCTGAAATGATACCAGAAAAACTTATGGAGAGTGGAGTACTTATAAATCCATATAATCTGGTCAATCGGGATAATCGCATTTCCATAAATAGAGGTTTCAATAAAATAATGTTCTGTGATAAACATATCCTCGGTTGCTAACTGAGGAAGTGTTGCAAGTTCTTCTTCCGCCTGCTCTAGCAGTTTCTTCGGATTGCCAAACAGGGCGAGATCCTGACAGCACGGCGAGAGTACCGGAAAGAAAATAAACAGAATATAAAGCCCAAGACAAAGAATCGCATAAATACTTGTACCAAATATGACTGTAAAAAGAATCGTATTTATGGTACGATTGTAATCCGGTTCACTGATATAATATCCGGATACCCTACTATGAATACCGCTTTCTGTCCAGCTTAAATCTTCCGCCATATTTTTTAATAGTGCATGGAAAGATTCAGAGGACTTTTTGATTTTTCCGGTAAATTTTACTTCATCAATGGAAGGAAGCCCTTCTTCACAGGTAGAAGGAGAAAGCAGGACAATGATACATTCTCCGTTCCGGATTGTGTAATAATAATAACCGGAAGTCCCGGCAAAGTTGCTTCTGGTGTATCCGGTGAATTTTAAATCTGTCAGTGTGGTATGCATGTTGGCAGCGTCATTCCGGTAGGCGGATTCCAGTGGGACATCATCCGTCAGATGCACCGGAAATAAAAGATCCGTCAGTGAAAATACATGCCATAGGACGATCACAATGATCAGATATACAATTGGTGAAAAAAGTCGCCGTTTATATAATGCTTTTATGTTTTTTGTGATATAATGGTCGTAATTCTCGGGCATAAAAAACCTCACTTTAAAATACTACTTGTAGTATAAGGGTTTGTGAAAAAATAATCAAGGAGAGAAAAAATTGGAAGCATACAGCAGTTTTGCACAGGTATATGATCTTTTCATGGATAATGTACCTTATGAGGAATGGAGCAGTTATCTGACCGGTCTGCTGCAGGAGTACAATGTGACAGAAGGAACCGTGGTGGAGCTTGGCTGCGGAACAGGAAAGATGACGAGACTTTTAGCAGATGCAGGCTATGACATGGTGGGAGTGGATAACTCCGCTGAGATGTTGGAGATTGCAGGGGAGCGTCAGGAGGAAGAAGAACGGAATGATATTTTATATCTTCTTCAGGATATGCGTGAACTGGAATTATTCGGAAATATCCGGGCAATCGTGAGCGTCTGTGATTCCATGAACTATATTTTAGAACCGGAAGATCTGAAAAAAGTATTTGAACTTGTGAAAAAATATCTGGCAGAGGACGGAGTCTTTATTTTTGATCTGAACACTGTGCACAAATACAGGGATCTTATGGGCGAGTGCACGATCAGTGAAAACCGTGAGGAAAGCAGTTTCATCTGGGATAATTATTTTTACGAGGATGAGATGGTCAATGAGTATGACCTGACACTTTTTATCCGGGAGAAAAATGATCTCTACCGGAAATACGAGGAGCTTCATTATCAGAAAGCCTATGAACTAGAGCAGGTGAAAACGCTGCTTTTGCAGGCAGGCATGGAGTTTGTGGCAGCGTATGACGCATTTACCCATGATCCGGTGACGGCAGAGAGTGAACGCATGTATATCATTGCAAGACCGAAGGTGATTTAAGGAATATGATATAACAGAAAATATAGAATAACATAGGTAATTGCGAAACCCATAAAAACCTAAATTGAATTGTGAAAAATTGACAAAAGACATGAAAGACACTGGGGAGCCGCCGGTACTTAGAAGGCTGGTACAACGGAAAGTTGTGCCTGGCTTCTTAGTACCGCTGCGAGCGACACGTAGCGAGAGCGTGTCTTGAATGTTTTTGTTAATTTTGAACAATTGAAAGAAGATTATGAGGGGTTTCGCAATTGCCTAATATAAAATAACAGGAAAAGAGGAAAAACATGAACGATTATATTGTAAGAGCAACCGCAGCCGATCATTCGATCCGCGCATTTGCAATCACTTCAAAAAACATTGTGGAGGAAGCGAGAAAAGATCACAACACAAGTCCTGTGATCACAGCAGCGTTGGGAAGATTATTATCCGGTGCTGCCATGATGGGAACCATGATGAAGGGTGAGAAAGACCTTTTGACCGTACAGATCCAGTGTCAGGGACCAGCACAGGGACTTACGGTAACAGCGGATTCTGCAGGACATGTAAAAGGATTCCCAAGAGTGGCAGATGTAGAACTGCCTTCAAATGCCATGGGTAAGCTTGATGTAGGAGGCGCACTTGGACTTGGTGTTATGAGTGTGATCAAGGACATGGGATTAAAAGAGCCATATGTGGGACAGATCGCACTTCAGACCGGAGAGATCGCAGAGGATCTGACTTATTACTTTGCAACTTCCGAACAGATTCCGTCTGCCGTCGGCTTAGGTGTTTTGGTGGATGTAGATGGTTCTGTCAAACAGGCAGGAGGATTTATCATCCAGCTCATGCCATTCACACCGGATGAGGTCGTGGATGCATTGGAAAAGAAAATCAGCGAGATCAAATCTGTGACAGAGATGTTAGAAGAAGGAAATACGCCGGAGCAGATTTTAGAGATCATCTTAGGTGAGTTTGGTCTGGAAATTACAGATACGCTTCCGGCAGAGTTTCACTGTGACTGCTCCAAAGAGCGCGTTTCACGTGCAATCGCGACATTAAGCAAAAAAGATTTAGACGATATTATCAGTGATGGCGAAGCCATTGAAGTAAAATGCCAGTTCTGTAATAAGGCATATCATTTTGACATTGACGAGCTGAAGGAGATGAGAAAGTAGTGAGACAGGGATTTGTCAAGGTGGCAGCAGTCACCCCGAAAATTGTAGTAGCGGATACCAAAGAAAATACAGCGTTGATCTGTGCGGAAATCAAAAAAGCGGAGAAGGGGGGCGCTAAGATCATTGTGCTTCCGGAACTCTGCATCACCGGTTATACGTGCAGTGACCTCTTTTTGCAGGAGAAAATGCTGCGTGAGGCGAGACAGTCACTTCTTGAGATCGCCGCATTTACATTTGCGCTGGACTGCATCGTGTTTGTGGGACTTCCGATAGAGTACAATGGCAAGCTTTATAATGTGGCTGCCGCTGTGAGCAATGGCAAAGTGCTCGGTCTGGTTTCGAAAACATATCTGCCAAACTATAATGAATTTTACGAGGCAAGACATTTCACAAGAGGAATGGACGAGCTCGTGCAGGTAAGGCTTGGAGAAGAAGTAACGGTTCCTATGGGTAAAAAACTGTTATTTACCTGTCAGACAATGCCGGAGTTAAAGATTGGTGTGGAACTTTGCGAAGATCTCTGGACGCCGGAACCGCCAAGCATCCGTCATGCTTTAAATGGTGCGAATGTCATTGTCAATCTGTCAGCATCTGATGAGACAACCGGAAAAGATATGTACCGGGAGGAGTTAGTGGGCGGTCAGTCCGCAAGACTTCTCTGCGGCTATATTTATGCGAGTGCCGGAGACGGTGAGTCCACGCAGGATGTGGTTTATTCCGCGCATAATATCATTGCGGAAAACGGAAGAATTTTAAAGAAAGCAAAACGTTTTGCAAATGAAGCCATTTATTCGGAAATTGATGTTTTGCGCCTGAATGCGGAGCGTCGCAGAATGACGACATTTGAGACAAGGGCAGACGGTTACAGCGAAATTCCGTTTGCACTGAAAATAGAAGAAACAGAGCTGACTAGATACATCGATCCGATGCCGTTCGTTCCGGGAAGCAAGACAGACAGAGAGCGCCGCTGTGATGAGATTTTATCCATTCAGGCGATGGGATTGAAAAAACGTCTGGAGCATACGCATTGCAAATCTGCTGTGATCGGTATCTCCGGTGGTCTGGATTCCACGCTGGCATTGCTTGTGACTGTACGAGCATTTGATCTGCTTGGCATGGATCATCAGAATATCAAGGCAGTGACAATGCCTGGTTTTGGAACAACGGACCGCACTTATGACAATGCGGTGAGCCTGATCAAATGCCTCAATGCAGATTTTATGGAAGTAAGTATCAAGGATGCGGTCAATATCCATTTCCGTGATATCGGACAGGACCCGAAGGTGCATGATGTGACTTATGAGAACGGACAGGCACGTGAGAGAACGCAGATTCTTATGGATATTGCCAATAAGACTGGCGGCATGGTCATTGGTACCGGGGATCTGTCGGAACTGGCGCTTGGCTGGGCGACTTACAACGGAGATCATATGTCGATGTATGCGGTGAATGCATCGGTGCCAAAGACCTTAGTGCGTCATCTGGTTCGTTACTATGCGGATACCTGTGGCGATGAAAAGCTGGAGGCGGTTCTGTTAGATGTTTTGGATACACCGGTTTCACCGGAACTTCTGCCGCCGGAGGACGGAAAGATTTCCCAGAAAACCGAGGATCTGGTCGGACCTTATGAGCTGCATGATTTTTATCTGTATCATATGCTCCGTCTTGGCTATGCTCCGGCAAAAATCTATCGTCTGGCAAAGATTGCGTTTGCCGGAACCTATGATGATGAGACGATTTTGAAATGGTTAAAAACATTTTACCGCAGATTTTTTGCACAGCAGTTCAAACGTTCCTGCCTGCCGGACGGACCGAAGGTTGGTAGTGTTGCTGTTTCTCCGCGTGGAGATCTGCGTATGCCGTCGGATGCGTCCGCAAGGATCTGGATGGAAGAACTGGAAAATTTAAAGTAATAAGGAGCGGAAGGTATGCAATACCGCAAAGACAAATACGGAAATGACATTTCGGCGCTTGGCTATGGCTGTATGCGTTTTACGAAAAAAGGAAACAGTGCGGATATCGAGAAAGCAGAAAAAGAAGTGATGGCTGCCATTGAAGCAGGCGTGAATTATTTTGATACGGCTTATGTGTATGCAGGAAATGAAGTGGCAGTGGGAGAAATCCTGCACAGAAATCATTGCAGGGAAAAAATTAATCTTGCGACGAAGCTGCCGCATTATCTGATCAAATCCATTGACGGAGTGGAAAAGATGTTTCAGGAGGAGCTGCGCCGGCTGCAGACGGATTATATCGATTATTATCTGATGCATATGCTGACTGACATTCCAACCTGGGAAAAATTGAAAAAACTCGGCATGGAGGACTGGATCAGCGAGAAAAAAGCATCCGGTCAGATCCGGCAGATCGGATTTTCCTACCATGGAAATTCCGCAATGTTCTGTCAGCTGATTGATGCTTATGACTGGGATTTCTGTCAGATCCAGTACAATTACATGGATGAACATTCACAGGCTGGTGTGGAAGGACTGCGCTATGCGAATAAGAAGGGACTTCCGGTCATCATTATGGAACCGTTACGAGGCGGTCGTCTGGTGAATCTGCTCCCAGAGTCGGCAAAAGAATTATTCCGTAAGGACGTACAACATCGTACCCCGGCAGAACTGGCACTGAAATGGCTGTATAACCAGCCGGAAGTCACCTGTGTGCTCTCCGGCATGAATTCCATGGAGATGGTAGAGCAGAATGTAAAAACAGCGAGCGAGTCACTGGTGGGATGTCTCACAGAATCGGATCAGGAGTTGATTGAACAGGTAAAAGCTGAGATTAAGAAAAAGGTGAAGGTCGGCTGCACCGGATGTGGTTATTGTATGCCATGTCCGCGTGGAGTGGATATTCCGGGAACTTTCCGCTGCTATAATGCAATGTATTCCGAAGGGAAAAAATCCGGACGGAGGGATTATCTGCAATGCACTGCTTTCCGAAAGGATACAAGCAGTGCTTCCCAGTGCATTTCCTGTGGAAAATGCGAAACACGCTGCCCGCAGCACATTGAGAACCGCAAGGAACTGAAAAATGCAGCGGCAGAACTTGAGGACGTGAAGTACAAAGTCATGAAAACCGGAATCCAGTTATTGAAGCTGTGGTAATAATATAGGAAACTTGGTTTCTGAATCGGTGGTAATTATATAGGAAAACGAAAAGGTCATAGTTCTTATCCTGAATACAGGAAGGAACTATGACCTTTTAACTTTGCAGTAATTCTTAAATCCGTCTTGGTTTGCGCACCGGTTTTTCAGCGGTGACAGCAGCCCAGTTTGTTGTATAAACAACAGAATACATAAACACTGCGAGTACCATTCCGGTCACAACGTCGAAAACAGAGTGCTGTTTTAAAAACATTGTGGATAAAATAATAAGTACCATTAAAACTGCGGAACCATAGCGGACAGCTTTATTCTTTTTGAAATTATCACTGTGCCATACCGCAATATTGACAGCAATGGAGTTGAACACATGAACACTCGGAAACAGATTCGTCGGGGTATCCGTTGCGTACAGCCATTTAACTAACTGGATAAAAATATTGTTATGCTCAAAGTAAGCCGGTCTTAAATAATGACCATTTGGATAGATCGTTGAAATAACAAGGAAAACGGTCATTCCGGTAAAAAGCATGGCACAGAGTTTGAAATATTCATCTTTATTTTTGAAATAAAAATATCCAACAGCCCATGCAACATATCCAAACCATAAAAGGTAAGGAACAATAAAATATTCACAGAATGGGATCAGATCATCTAATGCAGTATGTATCACATGAAAATGTGTTGTGACAGTCCGCTCTAAATGATGAAACCACGGAAAATAAATGCAAAAATAAAGAAGCAGAAATGCATGTTTGTTTTTTTCTATAAAAGCATTGAGTCTGCTTTTCATATCGGTCTTCAAAATATCACCTTCCTAACAGGTTTTTAAGTCAAAATATTTTCTTTTCCCTACACTGTGGGATTATAGCATAGGCAATTTTAGGAAACAATTCCCTTTCCTCTTTTTTAAGAAAGATTATTGAATATTTAAAGATTTCTTAAGGTAAAAGGAAGGTTTTTGTGCAACCCTACAAACAAATGCAGGAGGAAATTTTTACCTGCATTGTTACGAATTGAAACAAATTCATTACGCAAATATTACGATTGTCGCAATTTGTTGACAAAGCCTTTTTTCTACCTATAATAGAGTATGGTTTTGCTAAAAATAGGGCGTATATCGCTACGTCTTTTTGAATAAGCTACAAAAGAGTGAGAGGAAGAATTATGAAAAAAGAAAAAAAGAAAATTTTCGTGATTGTCGGTGCAGTCGTGGCATGTCTCGCGGTTGTTTATGTTGGGTTTGGAATCTTTTTTCAGAGTCATTTCTGCTTTGGAACAACCATTGACGGAATTAAAGCCGGTGGCAAATCAGTAGAAAAAGTTGAGCAGCTCATCACAGAGGAAATCGACAGCTATGTGCTGAATCTGGCAGAGCGTGAGGACGGCAGCGAGAGCATTTCCGGAGAATCCATTCAGATCGCACCGGTATTCAACGGTGAAGTGGAAGAACTTTTGAATGGACAGAATGGGTTCGCATGGGTGGTGACACTGTTTAAACATGACAATCTTGAACTTGCAAAAGTGGTAACATTTGACGAGGACGCTTTGGATAGTCAGATTGATCAGTTAAACTGCATACAGGCATCCGAACAGCGTGAGCCGGTGGATGCAGCTGTTTCCGCATACACAGCGGACGGATATTCCTTAGTTCCGGCAGATTATGGTACAACGATCGATAAGAACAAATTCAAAAAAGCAGTGGAGGATTCCATTTTAGTTCTCGCAGATGAGCTTGATCTTGACGAGGCTGACTGTTATGTGAAACCTGAAATCGAAGACGACAATGAAAAGCTGCTGGCAGTGATTGACGAGATGAACAGTTATGTTGGAACAACGATTACATATGATTTTGATGTCGCAAAAGAAGTGTTAGACGGAGAGCGCATTTCTGAGTGGCTTTCTGTGGATGATGATTTAAAACTTGTGGTGGATGAGGAAGGAGTCCTTTCCTTTGTAAAAGAGCTTGCAAGTGAATACAACACCTGCTACAAGCCAAAAGAACTGAAAACTTCCTATGGTTCAACGGTCACAATTTCCAATGGACCTTACGGATGGAAAATCAACAATTCCGAGGAAGTGGCACAGATTTTAGATGATCTGAAAGCCGGAAAAAAAGTGGAACGTGAACCGGTTTATGCGCAGACTGCAAACAGTCATGGCGAAAATGATTATGGTAATTCCTATGTGGAGATTAACCTTACTGCACAGCATTTGTTCCTTTATAAAGATGGTGTGCTTGTGACAGAGTCCGATTTTGTATCCGGAAATGTCGCAAAAGGGCACGCAACACCAGGCGGAGCATTTATGCTTACCTATAAAACATTGAATGCTGTTTTACGTGGACCGGACTATGAAACACCTGTTACATATTGGATGCCATTTAACGGAGATATCGGAATGCATGACCTGACTTCCAGAAAAGCTTTTGGAGGAGATATTTATAAGACCAGAGGTTCCCACGGATGCATCAATCTTCCATATTCGGCAGCCAAGAAAATCTATGAGACGATCGACAAAGGATACTGCGTCCTTGTTTATAACCTTCCGGGAACAGAAAGTGATACCGTAAAACAGAAAGAGGCAGCTGCGGTTGTAAATACGATCAACAGTATCGGAACTGTTACATTAGAAAGTGAACCTGTCATCGTGGCAGCAAGAACCGCATATGACGCGTTATCAGATACTGCTAAGAGTTACGTCACAAACTATCAGACACTTGTGGATGATGAGGCGGCACTGGCAGCTTTAAAGAGTGGCGCTGCAGCGGCTGCACAGCAGCCTGCGGCAGACCAAACAGCCCCTGCAGATGGCTCAACAGTTGCTCCTGCGGATCCAGCAGCGCAGACAACGGATGGAACTGTGGCACAGTAAGCGGAGTTTGGATCATTTTGGCATATGCCGATTGTGATGTTATAGGATATCTATAAATTTTAAAATGAAATTTTCAAAAAAAAGAGAAGCAAAAATCAGAGGAAAAATGATTTTTGCTTCTCTTTTTTGTAACAGAACAAATGTTCTTGATGTTGTGGTACATTTATATTATAATAAGAAAATACATTTGGAGGTCACAAAATGAAGAACACAAGTTATAAAAATAAACAATTCGTACTTTTAGGAATGACTTTTTTAAGCGTGGCTGGTATTGCCGGATGTTCCAAGGTGGAACTCGCGCAGAGCACAGTGACACTGGAGCTTGGCGATGAGCTGTCGGAAAATGTTGCAGATTATCTGCAGAATCCGGATGAGAAAATCTTAAAGGGTGCAAGCCTTGATCTGTCCGCGGTAGATGAAACAAAAGTTGGTTCGTACAATGCTGCCGTTGCATATGATGGGAAAAATTATCCATTTACGGTAGAAGTGAAGGATACGACTTCACCGCAATGCGAAGCAAAAGATTATATCTACATGCAGCCGGGAACTCTGACCATGGATGATCTGGTAACGGAGATCAAAGATGCATCGGAAACTTCCAGCGGAATTGTATCTTGTGAGCAGAAGGAGGATCTTGTAGTCTGTGATTATGATGATATGCTGCAGGAAAAAGCGGCGGTAGATAATGCAGAGCCGTATGATGGAGCAGATTATCAAGAAAGTGTTCAGTTGGATGATGAAGGCTGCTATGAAGTGACAGCACAGGTAAAAGATAGTGAAGGCAATTTTACAGATATAACATTAAACGTTTACGTGGATGGCACAGCTCCGGAGCTGGCACAGAATGTGATCGATCTGGATGTGGATGCATCCGGGATCAGTATTGACGACATCAACACGGATGATGTGGAAAAGATTGCAGACATGCTGCATGAACTTCCGGATTTTTCAAATGCGGAGTGGGCGGCAGCCAGTGATGCATTTTGCGGAGACAATGCAATCAGCTACGAATTTGAGCAGAAATCTTTTAATCTGCAGAAAGAGAACCCTGTAGAAGTATTAAATGTACACTGCACAGTGCAGGATCAGGCTGGAAACGAAAACAAGGCAGATTATGAAGTGACGGTAACATATACAGGTTTGGATGCAGCCGCTCTGATCGAAAAGACGGGTCTGATTTTACAGACAAGTGATGATACTGCCAATGAAAAAAAAACCAGAAGTAGTGATAATAAACCTGGAACAACAAATACTCAAAAAATTTCAAAGGCTGGTAAAAATCAGGATGTAGATGATTTTGGAATGACAGATGATGAATGGGTAGCTATGTTTGAAGCAATGACACCAGATGAAAGAGATGCTTACTTAAATTCTGTAGCTTATGGAAGTGCTACAGACAATAATGTTCAAGTATCTGGTTATTATGATAGCAATATGGCACAAGAAGTATTTAATTTGACAAATCAAGAAAGAGCAAATAATGGTTTGCCAGCATATTCATGGGATAGTAATATGGCTTCATATTCAGATAGACGCGCAAAGGAGATAGTTACAGATTATAGCCATAATTCTGCAGGTGGAAACTGGAGTGTAGGAGAAAATATTGCAGAAGGTGAGACAAGTGCAAGTGAAGTAGTTAATGACTGGATGAATTCCGCAGGACATAAAGCAAATATTTTGTCGGATGTATCTACAAAAATATCAGTATCTTGTTATGTTGAAAAATTTACATATGCAGATGGATCTACACAGTATTTGTATCATTGGGTACAGAATTTTACACATTAAAAGCATTCCTTTAAAAATTTAATAAATTGCACTGATTTTATTGGTTTGGTATAATGAATGAGGTGCTACGAGAAAACGGTAGGCGGTTAGCCCTCAACAGAGGGACTGAACCCTCTGATTACATAGAGATCTTCGAAAGAAGAAATTCATTAACGGAGGGGATGCTGGTGATAACACTTACGGAACTGATTCAGTTCACAAGTTTATTGATAAGCGTTGCCGGATTATTTTACCTTATTGGGAAAGATAACCATGGCAGAAAAAAATAACCGCCCCAGGCCAAGGTTGCGGTTATTTTTATAATGCGTAAACCGGGCTAACCGTCTATCGGTAGCACCTTTTTATTGATAGATTATACCATAGATATAACAAAAAGTAAATAAAATCATTAACAGTCCGGTTATTCGCATTTTTTAGTGCGATGCCGGATTCTTTTTTATGTTCAAAATAAGAAAATGAGCATTTTTGCACTTTAATTGGTTAAATTCCACAAAAATTTGGACGAGATTTCGGGATTTATTACGTATAGAATAATAAGATATTTTAGAATACAATAGAAATGCGAAAAAAAACGAAAACATGTGAAGAGGGGGATTATGATATAATCACATGCAAGTAGGGGAGAAAAAGGAGAAGGAAGAATGAGAAAGTTAACGAAAAGCTTTCAAAAGAGACAAAGCATTGCAAGCAGAGTACTATGTTTTCTGTTAGTGCTTGCAATGGTAGTAACTATGGTTCCGGCACTTGGTGGCGGAAGCAGCACAGTACAGGCGGCAGAGAATCCAGTCGTGAGGTTGTACTTTGAAAAACCGGATGATTGGAATATCCCGGCATTTAACTATTGGAATGAATCTGACGTTGAAGTAGACAATGGGGATGCAGGAAAGGTGGAAGTCTGGACGAATCAATCAAGACCTGCTATGTTGAAAGATGAATCAACAGGTTATTATTATATTGATATCCGGACGAACAGCATCAGTGGATTTCAGATTGTAAACGGTGGAACTGGTGTAGGAAACCCGGCAGAAAAGAAATTTGAAAACTGTGCCATTATTGATGCGATTAATTCGGCAACATCAGATACATCATTTTATCTTTTAAAAAATGATAATGGAATGTCATGGTACTTAGACAAAGATAAAAATCAGGTGTTACCAGAGAAAGAAAAAGCAGCTGCACATAAAGTTATAATTTATTTTGAAAAACCAGAAGATTGGACAACGCCTGTTATCAATCTGTGGGGCGGCGATTTTGTATTGGACAATCATGGAGCTGGGGATGCGCCTATTGCTGCGTGGGGAAATCAGGACAAACCAAAACTGGCTGTTTCAGAAGCTGAAAATATTTATACTGTTACATTAACCGGAACAACAATATCAGGTTTTCAGTTGGTAGATGCTGACACAGGAGCAGAGAAAAAGTTTGATGGTCAGAGCGAAGAAGTGAAAGCTATCAACGCCATAACAACAGACACCTCGATCTATTACTTAAGTGACGGCAATGGTGGTATGAAATGGTATAAAGATGCCAATAAATCCGAAACTCTGATCGAATACAAAGAGGCAGGTTATGTAAGTCCGGAGGTAAATGGACGAAATGTAACATTCCGTGTTCCAGCAGCCAAAGTCGGAAATGCAGAGGCAGTTACGGTTCCGGGAGGAATGAACGGCTGGAAAGTGGATTCTTCCGACTATGAACTGAAAAAAGATGAAGCAACAGGTATGTGGGTTGGAACCTTTGCCATTGCGCCAGGAAAATACGAATATAAATTTGCAATTAATAAATCCTGGGATGTTTCATTTGCAGATCCGGCAAATAATAAAGTAAGCGGAACAAACAGTGTGTTGATCGTTCCGGGTTTGGCTGACGGAAAAGCAGATGCCATGAAGGGAATTGAGACAGCACTTCCAGAAAAACTGACATTGTGGTCTGAAGACGGAACAAGCAGTGAAGCTCCGGTTACTTACAGTTTAAAAACTGCAAATAAAGATATTACATTAAATGGAAATAGCATTATAATCGGAAAATCTTATACAGGACAGACCGTAGAACTGACTGCAAAAGCAGAGAACGGACAGACCTCTGACTTTGTGGTCAATGTGACAGAAAAATTATATACATATACCATTTATTATTATGATTTTGATAAGACACATATGTCAGAAAATGCATCTGACTTATGGATCTGGGAGAAAAATGGTGTTGGAGCGACAGAGGGAACACCTTTTACCGCAACCGAGACACTTTCTGATGGGAATGAGTGGCTGCGCGCAGAAATAAAACTCCCATATACAGACCTTCAGATCATCCCAAGATCAAAAGACGAGTGGAAATGGGAGAAGGACACGATTTCTTATAGCAACAGCGCAGGAATAGAAAATGTAACACTTTATATTGTATCTAATAGTAAGCAGGCATACACAGAGATTCCAGAGCTGATAGCACCGAGATCCCGCTATGTCATGATCGAGTACGACAGACCGGCGAAGGATTATGAGGGCTGGAACATTTTTACATGGAACAGTGGATTCGGCTCTGATGTATCTGTAGCATTTGCAGACATCAATGGAAAAATGGTTGCCAAAATTCCGGTAAAAGATTCGCAGGCAGATTTGATGTTATCTTTCTGTATGAGACAAAGTACTGCTGACAATGAGTGGGCAAACAAAGACGGCGGAGATCATTATGTGACGATCCCGGCAGACCAGTCAGTGGTAAAAGCAGTGTTCACACAGGGAGAAGGAATCACAAGAGTATTGCCATACAACGCAGGTTACGAGATGGATGGAGCTAATGATACGATCCATTTTTATTACAGGAACGATACACTGGCAGCAGAAAATAACCTTGCTTCTTTAGACGGCAAAGTCAGTGTTGTTGTCAACGGACAGACCTGCCCGATGACTTATGATGCAGCAAATGACCGCTTTGGATACGATTTCACTGGTGTTTCCACGGGTGATTACTATTACTACTATGTGGTAAATGGAAAAGAGGAATTAGATGCATTTAATGATGTAACTGCAAACGACAGCAATGGAAAAGAATGCAGCGTATGCCACTTCAAAAAAGCAAATGTGAGCGTAGAGACTTCTTTATCACAGTATGCAATGGATTACAATGACAACAATGTGTTATCTGTAAAATTGACTGCAAAAGACGGAGAAGGTCTTGAAACATCTGAAATTGCTGCAATCACAGCCGATCTGAGTGAGATGGGACTGGGAAAAGAGTTTGCAATTGATCCGGAACTTATGGAAGGAACAATCTCCTGCCTGAATACAGTTGCAGCAGGCGTGAAAAATATTCCGGTCACAGTGAAAGATATTTATGGAAATGTATACACAACAGCGACAAATGTTACCGTCACAGAGCGCAAAAAAAGTGCCGGAGATTTTGACTGGGATGAGGCAGTGATTTATTTTGCAGTGACAGACCGTTTCTTTGACGGAGATGCAAGCAACAATGATGCATACGGAGTTGGAGATTATAACACAGGCGAAAAAGGCGGTTCCAGCTATCACGGTGGAGATTTTGCCGGATTAAACCAGAAACTGGATTATTTAAAAGATCTGGGTGTGAACACAATCTGGATCACTCCGATCGTAGAAAATATCACTGAGGATCAGCATGATAATGAGACAGATACCGCTACCTATGGCTATCATGGTTACTGGGCAAGTGATTTCACAAAGTTAAACAAACATCTTGGAAACGAGCAGCAGTTCAAAGCATTACTGGATGCCGCTCACAGCAAGGGAATGAAAATCATGGTGGACGTTGTATTAAACCATGCAGGATATGGAACAGAAGACTATTTCAACAACATTTTAATGGATGCAGACGGTAAACCGGTTTCCATGATCCGTGACTCCAGCAACACGATCAGCGGTGATGATAAATATGATTCATTGTCAGATCTGCCTGATTTTGTGACAGAAAACAAAGCAGTGACAGACCAGCTTGTTGCATGGCAGACCGAGTGGATGTCAAAATACAGCATTGACTATTATCGTGTGGATACTGTAAAACATGTAGAGACAACGACATGGGAAGCTTTCAAAAACTCGCTGACAAAAGTAAATCCTGATTTTAAAATGATCGGAGAGTATTCCGGAGCAGGATATGCCAATAATGCAGGAGAACTTGGAACCGGAAGCATGGATGCACTTCTTGATTTTGATTTCAATGACTTTGCACAGAAATTCGTAACCGGAGATATTTCTGGCGTGGAAAGTTCTTTACAGAAACGAAATGGTGCGATCAATAACACTGCTACAATGGGAAGCTTTTTGAGCAGTCATGATGAGGACAGCCTTCAGTATAAGCTTGTAAATGAGAGTAAGCTCAGCGACGAGGAAGCTTATAATCTGATGAAAGTGGCAGCAACACTTCAGATTACCGCAAAAGGCCAGCCGGTGCTCTATTATGGAGAGGAGATTGGACAGGGCGGGGCAAACAACTGGCCGCTTCAGACGAACCGCCGCGATTTTGACTGGACAGAATTAGAAAAACAGAAAACAGACAGCAACAGTATTTACAATCATTACAAGACAATGCTTGCAATCCGTAATGCGTACACAGATGTATTTGCAAGAGGAAACAGAAGCACAGTGACAGCTTCTGACGCAGAAGGTTACGAAGTGATCAGCAGAAGCTATGGAGCAGATACTTTGTATGTTGGAATGAATGTAAAAGAGGCAGCAAAAGAGGTTGTAATCCCGGTAACTGCAAAAGCAGGAACGATTCTTACAAACCTTTATGACGGAAAAACTTATACAGTATCCGCGGATCAGAAAGTTTCAATCACCATTCCGGCATCAAAAGACGGTGGTACAATTGTTCTGACAGAACAGACAAAAGAGCAGCCAAAACCGGCTCCGGATGAAAAACAGGATGATAAGAAGACAGATACAGCAGAGAGCAATGGAAATGCACAGTCTTCCGGAAACAATGCAAACCAGAGCGCTTCTGCAAATAAGACAGCTCCAAAACAGGAAGAACAGGCTGTTGCAGAGGTGACAGTGCAGGAAGAAAGCTTTGCAAATGTAGTTGAGGCAGTAAACAAGGCAAAGGCAGGAAGTACTATCCGTGTCAACCTGAAAAAGACAACAAAGATTCCGGCAAATGTATTTGAGAATATCAAAGGAAAAGATGTGACAGTTATCTTCAAAGTGAGTGATCAGGCCAGCTGGATCATCAATGGAAAAGATATCACAGGTAATGTGACAGCGCCAATTGATCTTGGTCTGGTTGTGGGAACAAGTGATATTCCAAAACAGAAAGTGACAGCGCTGGCAGACGGAAATGAAACCATCCAGCTCTCCTTAAATTATGACGGAGTATTTGGCTTTGAGGGAATATTGAGACTTTCCGTTGGCAAGGAATACAGTGGAAAAATAGCAAATCTTTATTACTATAATGAGACAACCGGTAAGTTTGAGTATTATCAGGCAGCACAGGTAAAAGAGGACGGAACCGTAGACTTTGCGTTTTCACATGCTTCTGATTATGTGATCGTTTTCAGTGATACAGATATGAGCCAGACAACCGGAAGCGTGATCGCAAGTCCGAAGACATCAGACGAGACACCGATTGCACTGGCAGTGATCCTGTTATTGTTTGGATGCGCTCTTATGGGAACTGCATACGGAAAAAAGAAAAGGTTATAATGAATTAACAAATATTTCGCAAAAAAATGCCGCATGGGAAAGTGATTTTCTCATGCGGTATTTTTTCGAATGCTATTACTCGTTTTCTTCGATTATAAGTACACCCCACGGATCAAGTGTAAGTGCAGTATTTTTGGAAATTGTGTTGCCAGACAACAGTTCTGTACTGGACATATCGGCACAGACAGCGGGCAACCCGTATTGTAACTGTAATTGCCAAGGTCTTTTAATGGGAAAAGACGAAGTCCGGTCAGGGAATTGTTATCAAGCAGGATTGCAACACGGTTTTTCTTTTGCAGATTTTTTAAGTGAGCACCGATCCGTTTCCAGTCGGCACCGATCGTGCTGGCTTCAAGGTAGGTTTCATTTTCCGAAAAATCGTGGGATAATACGCCCTTCCAGTAACTTTCAATGGCATTGTGGATCGAGTGCCAGTGCCAGTACATGACACTGTTGGAGCCGTTTGCAATGTGGCTGTATGCCTGAAGTCTAAGCTGTCCCGGATAAGGGAGCCATGCTAAAAATCTGGTCACGAGAAGACGCTGGAATTTTGCAAATTCAGCGGCAAGGCTTTCGTTGATCGTGCCACGCACATCCGGGAAATCTTCCCATGTATTGACGCGGTTGCTCCAGTAATCTAATCCGAATTCATGATTGAAATCGTTGATATTAGGATATTTTTTGCAAGCCAGGCCGGGATCGCGTAAGTCGGAGTTCCGATAATAACGGAAATATGGTGGCGCCCCGCAGCATCCAGCATTTTGTCGAGATGCGTGAAATCAAAGACACCGTCTTTCGGCTCAATGGTACTCCAGGTGGATTCCGCGATACGGATCGTGTTCATGCCTGCTTTTTCTATCATTTCCATGTCTTTTTCTACTCTGTCATATGGAAGGTATTCGGAGTAATAGGCGGCTCCGAAAAGTAAGTGGTCTGTTTTCATAAGATTCCTCAAAAAGTTTGTATTGACAACGGATACATTATTTTATAAAATCACTTAACAACGCAACCGATTGCGCAAACGTATTATATCATTTGTAAAAATAAATGTAAATCAATAAAAATATACTAAAATTGCATTGCAATTTTGTGAAAATAGGATGATAATAATATTGTTGCGCAAAGGATGCGCAGTACACCAGGGCAGGACAAAGTAACATTGTGGCAGGAGCGCAAGCGATGCAGGAAGCCACAACACAATTCGGGGGAAGTAACTGCTTTGAGGAAAGAAGGGGTTTTATGGGGAACGAAGAGAAGAAAAATATAACGATCGCAGATGTGGCAGAAGCACTTGGTGTTTCAAAAACCACTGTCTCAAGAGCCATTTCCGGCAAGGGAAGAATCGGGCAGGAGACAAGAGACCGTGTATTGAAATATATTGAGGAACATGACTACAAGCCGAATGTGATCGCAAAAGGATTAGCGCAGTCCAAGACGTATAATTTGTGCGTGGTTATGCCGGGAAATTATGATGTTGTGGATCTGACATTCTTTCAGGAATGTTTGTTTGGGATTCAGGAGATCGCCGGAATCATGGAATATGACATCCTGCTTTCCATTTGTAAAAATAATGATATTTCTTCATTGGAACGTATCATTTCAAACCGCAAAGTGGACGGCGTGATTCTGATGAGAACCTTTGTGGAAGACCGGCAGATTGAATATCTGCAGGCAAAAAAAGTACCTTTTGTGACGATTGGTTCTTCTAACTATAAAGATGTGATCCAGATCGACCACAATCATAAGAGTGCGTGTAAAGAACTCACGTCGATCATTCTGATGAAGGGCATGAAGCGCATTGCCCTGATTGGTGGAGACGAGAACCATGTTGTTACACAGAGCCGTCTGCGCGGATTTCGTGAGGCATATGAGAAAATGGGAGAGACGATCGATCCGACCATGCTTTTTCTGAATCTTGACAACAATGTGGTGATCGATAAAATCGTGGAAGAAGTTTTAGAGCGGAAGGCAGAGTGTATTTTATGCATGGATGATGCGGTCTGCAGCAGGGTTTTGAAAAAGCTGCGTGAAAAGCATGTGAATGTTCCAAAGGATATCCGCGTTGCTTCGTTTTATAACAGTTCTGTGCTGGAGAATAATGTGCCGTCGATCACATCACTTTCGTTTGATGCAAAAGAACTTGGCATGGTTGCATGTAAAACCGTATTGGATGTCATTGAAGGCGTGGAAGTAGAAAACAGAACACTGCTTCCGTATGAGGTGGTTCTGAAAGAATCTACAAAATAATGAAGGTTATATACAATGTGAAAAACTGGCATTATTAGATTTATCGGTTCGCGGATATAAGAAAGTGGACAGGTTACCTATTTCAGAAATGATGAATGTATCTGATGCTATTCAGGGGATTTTTGAATACATTTGACATTTAACTCTATTCAGACAAAATTAAGAATTTTATAAACTTTTGTTTCTTGCTTTTCCATAAGGACTTCTATATTCTAAAACTATAGAAAAAAACAGCCGGAAACGACGGCATTTTACGGGAGGAACATATATGAAACGAAGCTTATGGAGAAAGGCAATGGCACTGACACTTGTGGCTGCAATGACAGCAGGGCTCACTGCCTGTGGCGGTGGCAGTGACAGCGCATCCGCAGACGGAACGAAGAGATATTTCAAAGCAGATTATCTGAGTGATCTGCCGGACAGTTTTAATGATACGACAAGTGATATCAGGTTTGTTGGCGACACAATGTATTATGGCTCCAGCAACGAAGATTACACAAAGTATGGTATTTATTCCTATAATCTTGTATCCGGGGAAAATGCGAAGCTTTATGAACTGACACAGAGTGACGGTGCAGGAAACAATAGCTGGGTATCCAGCTATACAGTGACAGACAGCGGAGAGGTGTTTTTATTTATTACCTCAAATAAAATGGATGAGTCGAGTGTGACAGAAGATTATTCGAATGCAACGCTGGATGATGTGTTAAGTTATATGGAAGAACAGTGGGGCTACGGTGCAGAGGATGCAGAGTCTGACTGGAACGATTATTATGCAAAAGATTATACAAATGAGGACGGTACAGTCAATTACGGCAGATTCCTGATGGCACAGAATGCAACGTTCATCCAGTCATCTTCACTTATGAAAGTGGATGCATCCGGAAATGTTGTGTTCCAGCAGGATGTTGATCTTGGAGATAAGGCTGACAGTGTCAGCTGTAATGGAATGGCCGCAGATAAGGAAGGCAATATTTATCTGGCATTGAATACCTGGTCAAACAGTGATACCAGTGACAGCAGTAGTTCAGATGAATATTATACACTTGTAGTTGATTCTGATGGAAACGTAAAAGGAAAAATCCCTTCAGACGGTTACACTTCAAAACTCGTCACATTAGCAGACGGAACGATCGCAGCAGTAGGCTATGGAGATACCGGATGTGAATTAAGACCATTAGATGCAGCATCCATGAAGGAACAGACGGATAAGGCAATTCAGGTGCCGTCCGAAACAATCTCTGTATTAGATGAAAAAAATCTTCTGATCACAGAGGGAAGCAGTGTCTATAAGTACAACCTCGATACGAAGGAAAAAGAAGCATATTTCAGTTGGATGGACTGCAATATTTCCAGCTCGAACGTGAACAGCTACGGAGTCCTGTCCGATGGAAGGATCGCAGCTTATCTTCAAAACTGGAACTCCAACGGAAACCAGACGGAGATCGCACTGATCAAAGAAGTGGATGCCAGTGAAGTGGCAGATACCGTGAACCTTACACTTGCATGCATGTGGTCAGGGGGCGGTATTGAGGAGCAGGTAATAGCGTTTAATAAGAGTCAGGATAAGTATCATATTAGTGTACAGTCATTTGGTGACGGTGATGAAGAATATACAGATGCAGTAAATAACTTTAACACAGCAGTTACTTCAGATTCCAACATTGATATTATTTTATTTAATGATTATTCACAGGCAATCAATTTTGTTTCCAAGGGATTGAATGTTGATTTATATGAAATGATCGATAAAGACGCAGATCTTTCCAGAGATGATTTCCTTCCGAACATTCTCGCTGCATGTGAGTATGATGGAAAACTTGCAATCCTGCCACAGACCTTCTCTTTACAGACAGTTATCGGTAAAGCAGAGGATGTTGGAACCACACCGGGCTGGACAGTAGAAGACATGAAAGCACTGCTTGCTTCCAAACCGGAAGGAACACAGTTATTCTTCGGCATGGATCGCACAACTGCATTATCCACATTGATGAGTCTTGGATACAATGATTTTATCAACTGGGAAGATGCAAGCTGCAACTTTGACAGTCAGGAATTTATTGATGTTCTGGAATTTGCCAATATGTTCCCGGATACATTTGAGTATACAGATGATATGGAAGACAGCACTGTTCTGATGAGTCAGGGAAAACAGCTTTTAGACACTTACTATCTCAGCGATTTTGAGCAGGTGCAGATGTATCGTACTATTTTTGGTGGACCGACAACTTTTATCGGATATCCGACTTCCAGTGGAAACGGAGCAATGTTAAGTTTAAACAACATTCTCGGTATTTCCAATAACTGCAAAGATATGGACGGTGCATGGCAGTTCTTAAGAACGTTATATCTGCCGAAAAAGAGCAGTGATAATGACAATAATTATTCTTATGGATTTTCTGTAAGAAAAGATGAGTTTGAAAAATATTGTGAGAATGCAATGAAGGATGATACGAATTCCGGAAGCACCTGGGGATGGGGCAACTTTGAAGTTGAGATCCAGCCGGCAACCCAGGAGGACGTGGATCAGGTAAAAGATCTTGTATATAACACAACCGCAGTATCAGGTGCAGTATCGGATGATATCACCAATATTATCAACGAAGAGGCGGCTGCTTACTTCTCAGGACAGAAGTCCGCAGAGGATGTGGCAAAAATTATTCAGAGTCGAATGCAGGTATATTTAAGTGAAACAAAATAAGAAAAAGGATTGTATTCCGGGTAAAGTTACAAAAAAACAGAATAAATTATTGAATCATAAGCTGGTGTCAGGAGCTTTCCTGGCACCGAGCGTTCTGGGAGTACTGGTCTTTTTTGTACTCCCGTTTCTTGTAGTGATCTATTTTTCCTTTGTGAATAATCCGGTGGCAAAGAAGTTCGTTGGATTGACGAATTATATCAATGTCATTCAAAATGGAGCGTTCCGCACAGCGGTAGGAAATACTCTGTTTTTTTCCATTGTGGCAGTACCGCTTGCAGTCATTCTGGGAATGACACTCGCATTTTTGCTGGATGCGGGGATTCCACTTAAGAGCGAACTTAGAAGCTGCTTTTTAACACCGCTTATGGTGCCGACAGCATCGATCGTGCTGATCTGGCAGGTGCTTTTTGATTACAATGGCGTTGTGAACCTGGCGGTTCAGAAGTTTGGCGGAGGGCAGGTGGACTGGCTGAAATCATCCGCAGGTCTTTTCGTTGTAATTCTCCTGTTTTTATGGAAAAACTTAGGATATAATATGATCCTCTTTTTATCTGCCATGGGAAATATCCCGAAGGATATCATTGAAGTAGCAGAGTTAGACGGGGCAAACCGCTGGCAGATTTTTATACATGTAAAATTGCGGTATCTATCACCGACGATCATGTTTGTGACAATACTTTCCATGATCAATTCGTTTAAGGTATTCCGTGAGATTTATCTTCTGACAGGAGAATATCCGTATGGCGCACTTTACATGCTGCAGCATTATATGAACAATACGTTTGCTTCGGCAGATTACCAGAAACTTTCCACGGCAGCAATTTATATGTCCTTTGTGATGATCGTCATTATGGGAATTTTGTTTTGGGTGGAACATCATTTTGGAAAGGATTTGGAGGAAGAATGAAAAAGAAATCAGAACGAAAGAAATTATGCATCCGCATTTTTCTGACGGTGATCGCGGTGGTGACGGCATTGATCTTTCTGATGCCGATTGTTCTTACTATCAGCAATTCTTTTATGTCAGCAGCGGAAATTACCTCCAATTACGGTTCTATTTTTCAGAAAACGGATACCGGAGGAAAGCAGTACATCTCCCAGACGGTGAATCTGAAATTTATCCCGGATATGGTAACATTTTCCCAGTATGCGACGGTGTTATTTAAAAGTCCGGACTATCTTTTGAAGTTTTGGAACTCCGTTATTTTAGTCGTGCCGATCGTAGTATTCCAGCTTGTGGTGGCAGTGCTCGCGGCATACGGTTTTACCAGAACAAAAGGAAAAATGTCTGCAATCGTCTTTTTTGCATATGTGATCCTTATGATGATGCCGTATCAGGTAACACTGGTGCCAAACTATCTGGTGTTAAACTGGATGAAGCTTTTAAATACGAACTGGAGTATCTGGCTTCCGGGTATTTTTTCACCGTTTTCGGTGTACCTGATCACAAAGTATATGAAGCGTATACCGGTGCCTCTGATCGAGGCGGCGAAGATTGACGGCGCGAATGAGTTTCAGGTTTTTACAAAAATATGTATCCCGATCTGTAAGGGCGTGATCACAACCTGTGCGATCCTCGTATTTATGGATTACTGGAATATGGTAGAGCAGCCGCTTTTGTTTTTTTCGGATACCGATAAATACCCATTGTCAATCTTTTTATCAAAGATCAATGCGCAGGAAGTCGGACTGGCATTTGCGGTTGCAACCTTTTATATGATTCCGAGCCTTTTGATCTTTTTATATGGAGAAGACCAGTTAGTAGAAGGAATTGCTTATCAGGGCGGTGTCAAAGGATAGAAAAATGGAGAGTTTAGAAGATGGCAAATAGAAAAGATAAAATAAAGAATATCACAATTATATTTTT
The DNA here is from genome assembly GCA_900542495.1 of uncultured Roseburia sp. Classification (GTDB taxonomy): domain Bacteria; phylum Bacillota; class Clostridia; order Lachnospirales; family Lachnospiraceae; genus Roseburia. The sequence continues at coordinate 51,209 of UQNW01000006.1, read as the reverse complement.
ACTGGTGATGCTGATCCTTACCTTTTTTTCCAACACGATTATGAATTATTCGCTTGTGGAGGTAAGCACACAGCAGGTGACGAGTGGTTCTATCACTTCCAAAGTACGTGGAAGCGGTGCAGTCGAGGCGAGTGAGAACTATTCGGTTACGATTGACCAGACAAGAAAGATTGCAACTGTCAACGTGAAAAAGGAGGCGGAAGTAGCAACCGGAGATTTACTGTTTACCTTAGAGGATACAGACAGTGATGAGTTAGATGCTGCAAAGAAGAGTTTAAACGAGGCACAGGCAGCCTATGAATCCGCAGTGCTTACCGCAGGGATCACTGTAGCAGAGCGTCAGAGCATTGAGGCTGGAAAGGGATCAAGCCTCACCCAGAAACAAAATGAGATCGCAGCAGCAAATCAGAGAGTGAAAGATGCGCAGGCGGCAGTGGATGCTGCACAGGCAAGTGTCGATAAGATCAAAGCACAGATCGATGCGGTCAGCAACTCAACGGCAGACACGACTGCAGAGGAAAAGGCAGTGTTAGATGCGGATAAAAAGAACAGTGAGGCGCAGGATAATTTAACAAACGCAGAGGCTTCTTATACGCCGGTGAAGAGTGCGTATGATACGGCACTTTCATCTTTGCAGAGCGCACAGAGCGCGTATGATGAGGCTGTGGCACTCAAGAACGAAGCACAGATCAATTGTGATAAAGCAGAGAAAGCTTATAAAGATGATAAGACGCCTGACAACGATAAAAAGACTGCATGGGATAATGCCAAAACTGCGTTGGATGCAAGTGTCAGTGCAATGAACAAGGCAAAGCGCCAGCTTGATACCGCCCAGTCCACCTTTAACACATGTCAGGCGAACTTAAACAAAGTCCAGGGCTCTTACGATTCTGCCAAATCCGCAGCTACAGACAGCAAGAATGCATTGAGCAATGCAAACTACAACCTTTCTGTGAAAAAACTGACAGGAACCAACACAGCAGAGGCCAATAACCTGCAGGCACAGTTAAATACCGCAACGGCAGCATTGACAGACGCCAACACGGCATTGACCAATGCGACAAATGACCAGAAAAAAGTGACAGACAAGATCAGTGGCGAGGTGACGATTGCATCTGCCTATAAAACAATGACAGATCTTCAGGAAGAAGTAGCAAAATTACAGGCGAAATCCATCGGAACGGAGATTACAGCACCAATATCAGGAACTGTTACTGATATTGCAGTGACAGCAGGAACTACGGTCAACGCCAACGATGTCATGATGACTATTCAGCCGGAAAACAAAGCCTATGTATTACAGTTTTCTGTGACTGAAAATCAGGCAAAGAAGGTCAGAGTCGGAGATACAGCGGAAATACTGAATAACTGGTACGGAAATGATGTTTCCGCAGTTGTGTCAGCCATCCGCAAAGATCCACAGAACCGCTCCAACAGTATTATCATCTGTGAGATGAAAGGGGATGTGTCAGTCGGAGACAACTATACACTGTCTATCGGGGAACAGAGTTCCAACTATGACACGATCGTGCCGACGAGTGCTATCCGGGAAGATTCCAATGGAAAATTCATTCTGATCATAGAGTCAAAGAGTACGCCGCTTGGAAACCGTTATTATGCGAGACGTGTGGATGTGGACGTCATTACTTCCGACGATACGAAATCGGCAGTGACCGGAGCACTTGAAGGCTATGAGTACGTGATCACGACAACCACAAAACCGATCAAAGAGAATGAACAGGTACGTCTGGCATCAGAATAAGCAGAAAGGAATGACACATGAAGGTGAAGCAGTACAGAAAAATACTTCTATTAGTGCTGATGATATGTGCTGCCATTCTTTTCGGATGTGTGGAGCGGGCACTTAGCAGCCAGCTTTCTACACAGCAGATTGCGTCAGAGTGGTCGGCAAAGGAAAGCTATGCACAGGTTTCCTGCTTTTTTTCCAAAGATGCAGCGGTTACAGAAGATTATGTGGTTCAGATCGAACAGAAATTAAAAACTGCGCTTGCGGAGGCATCCGAAGACACGTCAGATGAAAACGGAAGAACGATGGTAGACTGTTACAGCACACAGGGGCGGCTTACAATCTATTCAGACCGCTCATCGATCACGGCGCGTGCTTTCGGAGTCGGAGGTGATTTTTTCACATTTCATCCGTTGAAATTATTGTCTGGAAATTATTTTGCCGGAGATGATCTCAATGCCGATGGTGTGATCATTGATGAAAATGTTGCATGGCAGTTATTCGGATCTAACAATGTTTCCGGCATGTACGTGGAGATCAATGGCGTGCAGTATCCGGTGCGTGGTGTGGTAAAAAGTGATAAAGGATATTTCAGCGAGGCAGCAGATGAGGAGGCTGCAACGGTTTATGTTTCTTATCAGATTCTGACCGGAACGTCAAGCCAGATGAGCAGTATGGATAGCATAGCCGGGACAACAGCCAGTGCGACCTCATCTACCACAGGAAGCAGCACAGCAGTCAAAAGTGCAGGTTATGATCAGACCGATGTTACGACACTGGATACCTATGAATTATTAATTAAAAATCCGGTACAGAAATTCGGTCTGAATGCATTAAAAAAAGCACTGGGGCTGGATGAAAACAGTTACGAGATCGTTGAAAATTCTTCCAGATTCGGACTGGTCAACCGTTTTTCTATCTTAAGAAATTTTGGAATCCGTTCGATGAATACAAAGAATATTGTTTTTCCGTATTGGGAAAACCGGGCGAGAGCCTATGAGGATGTTGCAGTGCTGCTTTTAGTGCTCGAACTGTTATGTCTGATCTACCCGGTCATTTTTGTGGCAGGAAGAATATACTGGCTGTGGAAGCATAAGACAGAAATCAGGCAAAAAATGTTTCACGGTATGAAACTGTTTTTTAAACAGCTTGTAATCTGGATCAAAAAAGCAAAGAAACCGGATTTTTCCAGGGAAAAAATATTTCATAAAAAATGAAGGAGCAGTAAAACTGTTAAAATATTTATGAAAAAAATCGTTTTATTTGTTGGCGGTGTAGAGACACTTGCCTACTTTTCCATACAAATGGGAAGCGAGTGGAAGCGCATGGGATATAGCGTGTTCTATTTTGATTTAGAGGACGAGATGAACAGTGCAAAAAAACTCCGCAAATTTGTAAAGCCTGGGGAAACGGTTCTTGTGACCTTTAATTTTGAAGGACTGGAAAAAGAGGCAGGAGTTTATAAGGAAGGAATCGGCTATGTCTGGGATGAATATGGAATCCCGTGCTATAACATTGCGGTAGATCATCCGTATTATTATCATGAGCGGCTGGCAGATCTCCCGAAAAAATATTATCATATCAGCATTGACAGACTGCATGAAACGTATTTTAAGCATTTTTATCCGGAGTTTACGCACCGTGGATTTCTTCCGCTTGCAGGTAGCAGGTTGGAAGAATTATGTAAACCATACGGCACAGAAAAAAATGAGGATGAACTATTCGAAAAATGTTTGCCGGATGAGACGGCAGAGAAGAAATATAATGTTGTTATGACAGGAAATTTTACCCCAACTTCTTTCTGCGAACCGTACATTCACTGGATCAATGATGAATACGCTGCTTTTTATCAGGGGATTATTGACGACATCATTGTGCATCCGTGGCGGACGGTAGAGGAAGTGGCGTTGGAACACTGCGAGCGTGAAATGGGAGAGAATACCTATCAGGATCTCCGCATGGCGCTGCACCGCATGATCTTTATTGATATTTATGTGCGGAATTACTGGCGCGGGGAAGCGGTAAAAGTGTTGACGGATGCAGGGATTAAAGTGGATGTGTTTGGAAAAGGCTGGGATGAGCTTTCCTGTGCGCATCCGGAAAACATGATACAGCACCCGCAGACAACGTCGGAGGAGTGCCTGAGAGCGATCGCTGCATCAAAGCTTTCTTTAAATGTGATGCCGTGGTTTAAAGACGGCACACATGACCGCGTATTTAATTCCATTTTAAATGGAACGGTCTGTGTGACGGATACGAGCAGGTATCTTTGTGAGGAGTTAAAAGAAGGACAGGGTGTCTGTTATTATGATCTTGCGCATATAGAGAAATTGCCGGAACTGGTGCAGAATCTGTTGCAGGATAACGCACGTCTGGAAGAAATCGTAAGGCAGGGTACACCTGTGGTAGAAGAAAAACACACATGGATCAGGCGGGCACACCAGCTGGCAGACTGGATCGCGGAAGATGAAGCAGACACAGCAAAAAGATGAACGCTTAAAGTCGCTTATTTCGAAAAATCAGGTATAAAGTGGTTGCATTTTGCGGATAATGAGGGTATAATGTCGGAAGAAATTGGCAGTGACGAAAGCTACGATCGCAAAGCTGTTTCAGAGAGCCGGTGGCAGGTGCGAACCGGTGCAGTGAGTAAGGTCTTTCCACTTTCAGAGCCGGTGATGAAAGTCACGAGGTTCGTACCCTGTATCGTACGTTTGAGAGGTCAGATTCAGTTTCATGTGGAGTGATTGTTTCTGGCAATATGGGTGGCAACGCGGAATGCTTGTGTAAGAGACAGCCTTTCGTCCCATGTGTTTTGGCACAGGGGCGGAAGGCTTTTGTGTTATCTAAAACAATCAGAAGAAAAAGGAGCTTAGAACAATGATTGATTTAAAATTTTTAAGAGAGAATCCGGAAATCGTAAAACAGAACATTAAGAACAAATTTCAGGATCAGAAATTACCATTAGTAGACGAGGTAATTGAATTAGATGCGAAAGCAAGAGCAACACAGAAAGAGGCAGATGAGCTTCGCGCAAGCCGTAACACCTTATCCAAACAGATCGGACAGTTAATGGGACAGGGCAGGAAGGAAGAAGCAGAAGCAGTAAAAGCACAGGTAAGCGCCAATGCAGCCCGTCTTGCTGAGTTAGAGGAAGCAGAGAAAGAGTTACAGGAAAAAGTAACCAAGATCATGATGACAATTCCAAACATCATCGATCCGTCAGTTCCAATCGGAAAAGATGACAGCTGCAACGTTGAGATTGAAAAATTCGGCGAGCCGGTTGTTCCTGATTTTGAAATTCCATATCATACGGATATTATGGAGCGTTTTGACGGTATTGATCTTGATGCAGCAGGAAAAGTTGCAGGAAATGGTTTCTACTACTTAATGGGTGACATCGCAAGAATCCACTCTGCAGTAATCTCCTATGCGAGAGATTTCATGATCGACCGTGGATTTACTTACTGTGTACCACCTTTCATGATCCGAAGCAACGTTGTAACAGGTGTTATGAGTTTTGATGAAATGGATGCCATGATGTATAAGATCGAGGGAGAAGACCTTTACCTGATCGGTACTTCTGAACATTCCATGATCGGTAAATTCATCGATACAATCAATGACGAAGAAAAGTTACCATACACACTTACCTCTTACTCTCCATGTTTCCGTAAAGAAAAGGGAGCACATGGTATCGAGGAACGTGGTGTATACCGTATCCACCAGTTTGAAAAACAGGAAATGATCGTTGTCTGCAAACCGGAAGAATCCAAAGTATGGTATGATAAATTATGGCAGAACACCGTAGATTTATTCCGCAGCTTAGATATTCCGGTTCGTACCTTAGAGTGTTGCTCCGGTGACTTAGCTGACTTAAAAGTAAAATCCTGTGACGTAGAGGCATGGTCTCCAAGACAGAAGAAATACTTTGAAGTAGGAAGTTGCTCTAACTTAGGTGATGCACAGGCAAGACGTCTTAAAATCCGTGTAAAAGGAAAAGATGGAAACAAGTATTTTGCTCACACCTTAAACAACACAGTAGTTGCTCCACCACGTATGCTGATCGCATTCTTAGAGAACAACTTAAATGAAGACGGAAGTGTCAACATTCCAAAAGCACTTCAGCCATACATGGGTGGAATTGAGAAAATCGTTCCAAAACACTAATAAAATTTCGGAGAAATAAGAAAGAGGTTGTAAACAATCCCCTAACAGAAAAATCGCCCAGACCGTGAGAGGTCTGAGCGATTTTTCTGTATAATTAATTATGCAATTAAATAACAATACCTATGATAATTATATAGCTCGTTTCTTATTTCTCATAAATACAGTGTGTTCCCTGATGCTGCATCAGTCCGCCAAGACATTTCTTGTTACAGCGGACGCAGCGGTGGATCTGATCTGCCTGATTATTTTTCAGCTTGTTAACCCAGTCAGGATCAGCTAACAACTGGCGGCTCATGGCTGCACACTGGATGCGGTCATCGGCAAGCTGTTTTTCCACAAAATCAGGATCGGTAAGTCCGCCGACACCACAGATCGGAAGACTGGTGTACTGTCTTACTTCGTCACAGAATTTTAAGAAACAGCCCGGTTCACCGAAATATGGGTGACTCTTTGGTGGAATTGTATTTTCAAGGTCAGAGTGATTTGCGAGTGTGACATGGAAGCTTGTAACGCCTGCTTTTTCAAGCATTGGAACAAATATCTTCAGCTCATCCTCCACAACACCTGCATTTCCGTAGTGCGGATTCTCCTGACGGACGGCAAGCTTGTAATCGATTGGCATATCCGGCAGTTTTTTGCGGACAGCAGAAACAGCCTCCACTGCAAAACGGGCACGGTTTTCGGCAGTTCCGCCGTATTCATCAGTGCGGTGATTGTAAATGGAAGAACTGAAACTTCCGCACATACGGTCACCGTGGATCTGGATCATATCAAATCCTGCTTTTTTGGCGAGAACAGCGGCAGTGCCGAAAGCAGAGGTGATCTCTTTTACTTTTTTGTGTGGCATATTCGTAATATATGGAGCAACCTCATTATTTAGAAGAGGGCGGAGCTCCTGCATGCTGATCCGTTTTGTGAGCACGCCCGGAACATATTTTAACATGGCTTTGATATTGGAATCGGACTGATGAAGCTGGGCGCATACTTTACAGTCATTGCTGTGTGCAATCTCAATTACTTTCTGGTAAAAGGCAAAGCCTTTTTTATCGAAAAGAGATTTGCCAAAATGACTTTTTCCAACAGGAACGTCACCGACAATGATCATAGCGCAGCCGCCAGCTGCGATCCGGCGTATTTTTTCAAAGTAATCTTCATCCGATAAACCGAATGTTGTAGGGGCAAAAATAATGCGGTTTTTTAAGGTTAATCCTCCATAATTGAAGGGAGTCTGAATTGTTTCGTACATAATCTCACACTTTCTGAATTGATATTTTACACAACAGATTTAAAAGGAGCTGCTGCTCCTCATTGGTAAGACCGGTCAATTTGGTGGCATCCCAGTCGAAAAGTACCTGATGGCAGACATCAAAAGCCTGTTTCCCAAGAGGGGTTAAGGTTAACCGGTAACTGCGGCCGGATTTCTTTTCTTTGATCAGAAAACCATCTTCTGCAAGTTTCGCAACGGAGCGCTGCGAATGTCCCCAGTCCAGTTTTAAGGCGCTGGTCAGTTCTGATGGGGTACACTCAGGATGTTTGCCCACATAAATGATAAAGTACATCTGACCAAAGTTAAGACCTAACTCATGGAGCTTTTCTGTTGTGTAAGCAGCAAATTCTTTATATAGTTCAGTTGTATAGTAGGAAAGAGTTGATATTAGCATAAATCCTCCTTACATCGCAAAGCGAAATCCAATTTTCATATCGAAAACTGAGTATTTACGTTTCCAACTGCACACAGTATAAAACCAATACTTGACTTTGTCAAGTAAGAAAATAAAAAAAGTTGTATGAGTTTTTGACCGGATGACTTGTGATATTTTATCATTCGGGTGAAAACCCATACAACCGTTCCTGCTTATTCAGAAATATGATTTTCGCGCATATATTCACCGATTTTTTTATCACAGGCAAGAATGTGGTTTGCAAGCCAGTTCAGTAAAAACTGGATCAGATCAAGAAGATATACCTGCTGGTTGTCATCCAGATCCTCCATTTCATCCAGATCGATATTTACAAGACGGTCTACAAATGCAGCGTGTGCCCGTTTCTGTGAAGGAAGTTCAGGATAATGGATGCGCTCCATCAGAGCCTCTTCCTCGCTGAAATGTAATTCCGTATAATCTCTCAATTCTGCCAGCAGACGCATGATCTCATCGTATTTATCATGTAAAAGCTGGTCGTGGATGAGGTCATTGGTATCACTGATGATCTCAAACAGCTTGCGGTGCTCATCATCGACAAATGTGATGCCGGTTTTGTATTTGTCCGTGAATGCAAATGGATCCTCTGTAGATTCTTCCGTAGGGATCATTTTCCCGATCATCATATCGCTGCTTAAAATATGATGATAAAGCCAGTGCACGAGGTAAGTAAGAAGTTCATTTAACGATCTCTTGGCATTGCGTGGTGATGTGGTATCCAGTTTAAATTCATTGATCGTCTTTGTAAATGCAGCGTGTTCTGTCTTCTGGAGAGGAAGCTCAGGATCATGGATACTCTCCATATAAGCCTCCTCATGAGCAAGGTGCGTAGCTGCGTAATCTTTCAGGTTTGCGATCAGGCTTTGACCGATGGCTGTCACATCCTCTGTTTTCTCAACTAATTCGAATGCTTCATTTATCATCTGGAACAGACGCTTGTGTTCTTCATCGATTGCATCAATATGAAGCATGCAGTCTTCTGTAAATTCGTACATAAAATCCTCCTTTGTTTACGGATCAAATCTATTTTCCTAGAAAATGGAAAAACGGTTCCGTTGTTATTTATTTTGTGCCCTCATCATAGCACAAAAAATGGATTTAGGGGAGACTCTTTCTATAGAAAAGTCAAAACTCTTTTTCATTCATTGAAAACCCGTACCTCAAAGCTTATAATAATGCTGGAAATGAAATTGATAAAAAGGAGTATCGCATGAAGACACACTACGATTTACAGTCACAGTTAAAATCCATAGATCATAAAAGTTACCCATTATACAAATCCCTGCGCGGAAGTTACCAGTTCCCCCAGTACATATTGTCCATTGACCATGTGCAGGGAGATCCGTTTGCGGCACCTTCGGATGTGCGCGTGACCGTGGATGCAAAAGCAGCAGGATTCCCGGCATTTGCGATGAAGGACAAGCTGACGAGAAATGCACTGGCAGATGAACTGCTCCGCGGTTTTGCAGCGCAGGTAAATCATTATACCTTTAAGGCGAAGGGCTCCGGCAAAAGCGGACTGATCTCAGTGACACACTGCGGACAGGAAGTGCTGCAGAGGACAGCATGCGAGGTCAGTGAAAAAGAGATCACAGCCAGATTTGCGGTTGGTTTTCCGGCGAATGGAAGAACGATTAACGCGGGTGAACTGGAAAAAATCTTATTCGAATATCTGCCGCAGTGCGTGGAAAAGTCCTTTTATTATAAAAATCTGGATGCACAGAAAGTGCAGGCAGCGGTGGAATTGGCAGAAGACCAGCAGGCAATAAGAGATCAGCTTCCAAAACTTGGGCTGGTGGCTTTTGTCGCAGACCATTCTGTTTTGCCGAGAGAGAGCGGTATTTCTTCAAAACCGATGAAACAGTCCGTAAAATTTGTTTCTCCGGAAACATTGCGTGTGACATTGGAGTTGCCACATCATGGAAAAGTGGCAGGCATGGGAATCCCAAAAGGAATCACTTTGATCGTAGGTGGCGGTTATCATGGAAAATCCACACTTTTAAATGCACTGGAATTAGGCGTATATAACCATATTGCTGGGGACGGCAGAGAGTATGTGATTGCAGATGAGACCGCGCAAAAGCTGCGCTCGGAGGACGGAAGATTTATCAAAAATGTGGATATTTCCATGTTTATCAATGATCTTCCAAACGGTCGTGATACAAAAGATTTTTCGACTGCTGATGCCAGCGGAAGCACTTCACAGGCAGCCGGAATCGTGGAAGCAATCGAGGCTGGAAGCAGACTTCTTTTGCTGGATGAGGACACTTCCGCAACTAATTTTATGGTGCGGGATGCTTTTATGCAGAGGGTAGTCAGCCCGGACAAAGAGCCGATCACCCCGTTTTTATCCAGAGCAAGGGATCTGTACGAAAAGGCGGGAATCTCAACCATTCTCGTGGCAGGAAGTTCCGGCGCATTTTTCCATATTGCAGACACTGTGATCCAGATGGATCAATACGAACCTGTGGATATTACAGCCAAGGCAAAGAATTTGTGTGGAGAATTTCCAATTGCGCAGGAGACGGCAAAACCATTTGTACTGCCGGACAGTCACCGTATTCTGGAAAAGGATAAAAATGGTGCAGTCAAACGCAGAGATTACCGGAGCGGGGAAGTGAAAAAGGGAGAGCCGGAACGCCTGAAAGTGAAGACGCTTGGCGTAGACGGATTTCTGCTTGGAAAACAGAATGTGGATCTGCGTTATATTGAGCAGTTGATCGACAGCGAGTAGACCGCAGCATTAGGGATTCTGTTAAAATATGCAGTAGAACATTTCACTGATGGAAAACACACCATTTCAGAAGTCGCAGAGTGGCTTGCGAAAAAGGCAGAGCAGGAAGGACTTGCATTTGCCGCAGAGTACGGAGAAATCTCTGGTGGTTACGCAATCCCAAGAATCCAGGAAATCTACTCCTGTCTCAACCGCTATCGTGTGTAAAGTAGAAAGGAGTTTGCGAAGATGCGCCCAACCATTACAAAACAAAATATTAAAACATTATTGGAAACAAAGTTCATTAAGGTATTCGATCTTCAATACGCCGAGGGCAGACATTATTATAATGCAACACGCCGCAGCGCCGAGGATCTTGTGGCGGTAAAAAGTACAGAGGAATTCAAAAAAATGCTTCCGGATGCGGTAAGCTGCATTACGATCTGGAATCCGTCCGAGGGAGAGCCAAAGCTTTTATTAAACCGCGAATTTCGGTATCCGGCAGGACAATTTTTATTAAGTGTTCCGGCGGGACTCATTGATCCGGCAGATAAAGAGGAGAAAGAACCGCTGCTTGTGACTGCCAAGAGGGAGTTAAAGGAAGAGACGGGAATCGAGGTGCAGGATACGGACGAGATAGCGGTGATCAATCCATGCCTTTTCAGCACGCCGGGAATGACGGACGAGAGCAATGGACTTGTAAAAATCGTGCTGCACCGGGATACTTTGACAGGCATGTCACAGGACGGTGCAGTAGGAAGTGAATGTTTTGATGGATTTTCTTTTCTGACAAAAGAACAGGCACAGAAGATCTTAAAAGAGGGTGTCGACGAATACGGAATATACTATTCCGTGTATACATGGACGGCACTGACCTATTTCGTGGCAGATATGTGGAGATAAGACCATAATTCGCCTATTTACAAATATAAGAAAAAATAGGATAATAGCTGTGAACAAAAAGCATCAACAGATGTTTAGAAGGTAATACATATGGAAATTGAGAGATTAGGTGAAAATAAGATCAGATGTGCATTGTCTGAGGAAGAGATTCAGGAAATGGGATACAACATTGATGAGATCATCGGCAATACCGAGGTGACGCAGGAGTTTATGCGTGCGGTGGTAGAACTGGTGGAGCAGAAGAGTGATATCAGTATGCAGAACATTTCCCCGGTAGTGAAAGCAGAGCTTTTGCAGGATCACAGTATGGCGATCACGTTTGGTGGTGATTCTGAGATGAGTTTCAAGAATCTTGTGGATACGGTCGGGCAGCTTTTAAACCAGCTTGCACCGGACAAGATCAATGAGTTCGGGCAGATGAACCAGGAGGAAAAACAGAGCGCCATTGATGATTTCCTCGAAAAGTATAGAACAAAATACAGTCAGGACACAAAGAAGGCACAGGCGAAAGAGGCTGACAAAGCAGAAGCGGAAGATGAGAGCGAAGTGTTTGAGACATCCGTACCGTTTAGTCTGGAATTTGCAAGTATGGATGAGGTGCTCAGGGTAGTTCATTTATCGCCGTTTACGGATAAAGTTCCGGCGAGCAGCCTTTATAAATTCCGGCAAAAATACTATCTTGTCATGGATCTGATCCATTTTTCCAGAGAGGAATTGAAGCCGTTTGCATTTACAATTGTAGAATATAATAAGTGTCGGTATGCAGAGCCGGCGCAGATTGCATTTATAAAAGAACATGGAAAATGTATTGTAGAAAATGAGGCACTGCAAACGCTAATGCAATTGTAAAAAGTGATGAAATTTTTTCCGGGTATAGACAAATGTGCTAAATGTCAGGAAAAATATTGTTACTTTTGCCGATGAATTTCATGCGCTAAAATCTACCATATATGCTATTATAGTTGAGGTGCGTCTACGAGATATAGTAAGACGCAGAAGATAAAAAGTATATGGGAGATTGGTTATGAGCAGAGAACAGCTTTTAGAACTTGAAGATGTGAAGAGAAGTTTACTGGTACAGGCATACCGTATGAAACAGGAGCATCCGCATATGTCGCCGGTTGGAATCGAGATGGAGATGTATTCTGCTTTAATGGCTGAAGTAAAAGAGATCACAGCGAGAATCCAGATGAGCGCAGAGGCATAGAAGGATAACCAATAAGTTTTTCGGGCAGGCTTTTTCAGAGATGGAAGAACCTGCCTTTTTAAATTTTAGATCAAAGGAGAGCAATCATGAATTTTACAGACAGAAGAAAACAGATTTTTGAAAAAATGGAGAAGCAGTCAGCTCTGATCTTATTTTCCGGGATTGAGAGTCATGTGAGTGCAGATGAATATGCACCATTTGAGGCAGACAGAAACTTTTTTTATCTGACAGGATTAAGAAGAGACCATATGATTCTTTTGATGAAAAAGACATTAAAAGAGGAGCAGGTGATTTTGTTTATCGAAGAAGCAGACCCGACACAGGAGCGCTGGTACGGAAGAAAAGTGACAGTGGATGAGGCAAAAGAGATTTCAGGTATCGATAATGTGATGTTTTTAGATTCTTTTGAGGGCGCTGTTGACCGCATGATGGCAAGGGAAGATATCGACAGCCTGTATTTTGACTGTTACAGATATCAGCTTGAGGACATGCCGGATTACAATATGATCAAAGCAAAAGAATTTGCAGAAAAATATCCGGGACATGCAGTGAAAAATATTTCGCAGGTGATCGCAGAACTGCGCATGCAAAAAGATGATGACGAGATTGCACTTGTGCGTGAGGCGATCGGCATTACCGATAAAGCATTGCAGTATGTGATGAAACATTTAGAGCCGGGAACGGCAGAATATCAGGCACAGGCTGATTTTGAATACATGATCCGCTATAACGGAGCGGAGGGAACTGCATTCCCTACCATCGCAGGAAGCGGTGCGAACGGAACCATGCTTCACTACGACACAAACCTTGACATTTGTGAGGATGGTTCTTTACTGCTGATGGATCTCGGGGCAAAATACCGCGGATACTGCGCAGATATCACAAGAACTTATCCGGTAAACGGAACATACACAGAGCGCCAGAGACAGGTTTACGACATTGTTTTAGCTGCAAACCGTGAGGTTGCAAAGACTGCAAAACCGGGCATGACGTTAAAAGAGTTAAATGAGATTGCAAAGAAAGTGCTTGCAGCAGGCTGCATGAAACTCGGTCTGATCGAAAAAGAGGACGAGATTGATACTTATTATATGCATGGCGTATCCCATCATCTTGGAATCGATGTGCATGATGTCACAGCGGCTTGCAATGAGACATTACAACCGGGTGCGATCATTACCGATGAACCGGGACTCTACATTGATGAGTGGGAGATCGGAATCCGTATTGAGGATGATCTGCTGATTACAGAGAACGGCTGCGAGTGTCTCTCAGAGGCAATTATCCGTGATCCGGACGAGATCGAAGCATTTATGAAGGACAGATAAGTTTTACAGATGATGTGATCAGGCGTCTGATTTGCCATTTAAAGATTACACAGATTTTACCGAAAATCTGGTTGACCATTTTAAATGACAATTATATAATAGCAAAGGATTTTGTGGCTCGTGAGCAGATTTGTGGATTTGCAAAGCGGGGTACAGATAGAAAAAACATAAATTTTCAGGAGGTGACATGCATGGACAGTTGTGATAGTGCGGGGCGAAAGAACAAAACCGATGGATTTTGGAATGTTTTGGCACAGGGCAGAACATGCATGGATGCCATTTCTTCAGACAACAGGAGCGGGGTGCGTCCTGTTTTGCGCAGATATTGTGTATATTTGAATGAGAATAAAAAATCGTAGATAAAGAATTTTTATTTGCCTTCCGAAACCACCGGTTTATTTTCCTATACTAGAACAGCAGAAACTAAAAACATACTGCTTGAAAGAAAATGGAAGTAAAGCGGTGGTTTTTTTGTGCTTTATTAGGAAGATTGCAGCGCAATTTTCCTATAAAGCTGCCCTTATTACAGGGAGAACAGGAGGCAAAAATGCAAAAAGAAGTATTAAAAGAACCGACATATGTAGAAGAATTACTGGCATTATTCCGGAGTAATCTCGGAAAAGAGGAATTGCTTGAAAAAATATCCGACTATCATGAAAGCGATATTGCAGATGCAATGGAGCAGATGACACCGGAGGAAAGAAAAAAGCTCTATCCATTGCTTGGAGAGGAATATATTGCAGAGATCCTTTCCTATACAGAGGATGCGGCAGAGTATTTGCAGGAGATCAATCTGGAAAATGCAGCCAGAGTCATTTCGGAAATGGATTCGGATGATGCGGTTGATGTTCTGGAAAATCTGGATGCAGATACGAAGACAAAGATTGTCGATCTGCTGGATGATGATGCAGAAAAAGACGTCAAACTGATCTTGTCTTATGAGGATGATGAGATCGGTAGCAAAATGACGACGAATTTTATCGTTATAGGAAAGAACTTAAACATCCGTCAGGCAACACATGAACTGATCCAGCAGGCAGGCGAGAACGATAATATCTCAACGATATATGTAGTTGATGAAAATGAACAGTATTACGGAGCTATCGATTTAAAAGATCTGATCGTGGCAAGGGATTATCAGAATCTGGATGATCTCGTGTCAACTTCCTATCCGTATGTGAACGCTCATGAGAAAATCAGTGACTGTATTGAGCGTTTAAAAGATTACGCAGAGGATTCCATTCCGGTGTTATCGGAGGAGGAAAAAATCTTAGGTGTAATCACAGCCTATGATATCGTGGAAGCTGTGGATGAAGAAATGGGAGACGACTATGCCAAGCTGGCAGGTCTTACCGCGGAGGAAGATTTAGAGGAGACAACGTTTCAGAGTATGAAAAAACGTCTGCCGTGGCTGATTATTCTGCTGTTTTTGGGCATGGTGGTATCCTCGGTAGTCGGAATTTTTGAGACAGTGGTTGCCGTGATCCCGATCGTTATGTGTTTTCAGTCTCTGATTTTAGATATGGCAGGAAATGTCGGAACACAGTCTCTCGCCGTGACGATCCGTGTGTTAATGGATGAAAACTTGAACCGGAAAGACAAACTAAAACTGATTTTTAAGGAAATGCGGGTAGGTTTTGCTAATGGTCTGTTTCTGGGACTTATGGCATTTTTATTTATCGGACTTTATGTGTGCTTTATCAAGGGAAATGCGGTCGGCTATTCGTTTTTGATTTCAGGCTGCGTGGGCGTATCGCTGTTGCTTGCAATGGTGATCTCAAGCCTTGTCGGAACGACGATTCCACTGCTTTTCCATAAGATAAAAGTCGATCCGGCAGTTGCGTCAGGACCACTTATCACAACCGTGAATGATCTGGTAGCAGTCGTCACTTATTATGGTCTGGTCTGGTTTTTTATGATCGAGCTATTAAAAATTTAACATTTCATATAGGTAATCTTTAACTTTTCTTTAGATTTATTCATGTGTATTTTAAGAAAGAACCGTTATACTCTGAAAAAGATTCAGGGCATAGCGGTTCTTTTTATGTTATGCGCATTAGCGCACAAAGAGTTACAAAGCAGCTCTTTGTTACAATTTTTGGAGGAAAAATCATGAAATATATTACATTTACAGTACCAAGTTACAATTCAGAAAGTTATATGAGAAGATGCATTGATTCTTTGCTGGTCGGCGGAGAAGATGTGGAAATTCTGATTATCAATGATGGCTCGACAGACAAAACCGGAGCGATCGCAGACGAGTATGAAGCTTTGTATCCAAATATTGTACGCGCAGTGCATAAGAAAAATGGCGGTCACGGTTCCGGTGTGAACAAAGGACTGGATCTGGCGCAGGGACTTTACTATAAAGTCGTGGATTCCGACGACTGGCTCGATAAGGAGGCATATCTGAAACTTCTGGCACAATTGAAAGCGTTTGAAAATGCATTTCCGGATTTGATCATCTGTAATTATGTATACGATCATCTGGACGAAGAAACCGAAAAGCCGATGAATTATAAAAACGTGTTTCCAAAGGAAAAAATATGTGACTGGAATACAATCGGGCATTTCCGTCCTTCCCAGTACCTTATTATGCACTCTTTGATGTTTCAGACGAAAGTGTTGAGAGCGTCGGGGATAAAGCTGCCGGAGCATACCTTTTATGTGGATAATCTGTTTTCCTATAAGCCACTTCCTTATGCAAAAAGTCTTTACTATATGGATATTAACCTGTACCACTATTATCTGGGAAGGGAAGATCAGTCGGTCAATGAGAAAGTGCTGATGAAACGGATCGACCAGCAGATCCGGGTGACAGAGCTTGTGGCAGAAAGTGTGGATTTAAAGGAAGTCAAAAAGAAATATCCGAAACTGGCAGTTTATATGATGCGGAATATTTCGATCATGCTGTCTATTTCATCGATCCATTTACTTCTGATCAAAACAGAGGAGGCATGGGAAAAGCGGAAAAAAATGTGGGAGCAGGTACGCACTCATGACAAGGCACTATACTACCGGCTGCGGTGCTCTACATTGAGTGGTCTGACCTATCTTCCTGGAAAATTGGGTGGAAAAATCACAATCGGCGGTTACAGGATGGCAAGAAAAATTTATCAGTTCCAGTAACACAGTAGCAGCAGAAAAAGAACGAACGGGGAAAAAATTATGGCACAGATTTACATAGCGTTTGTTGATACACCGGGCTTTTTTGCAGGGATCATCCGGCGCGTGATAAAACAGAAATACATCCATGTGGTACTGTCAATGGATGAAGAACTTGAGGAAGCATACAGTGTTGGACGCAGAAATCCGGCAATCCCGCTTCTTGCCGGGTTTGAAAAAGAAGATAAAAGAAAAATTCTGACCGTGTTTCCAACGGCTGATTATATGGTGTGCAGCGTCGAATGCACGCTGGCACAAAAGGAGGCAATCCGGCAGGAATTACGGCTGGCAATGCAGGAAAGATTTCATTATCATTATGCGGTTGCAGGTCTGCCGTTTATTTTATGGAACATTCCATTTTATCAGGAGAGGCACTACACCTGTTCTTCCTATGTGGCGAGAGTGTTAGAGGAGTACGGTGTCTGTCAGTGGGAAAAACATTTTTCCCTTGTCACACCGAAAGATTTTATGGAAAAATTCGGACAGAAAAAAGTGTTTGAGGGAAGTCTAAGAGAATTAGTCGAACTTTCCAACATGCAGGAGCAGCAGGTTTTTGCTGTTGAAAAAATGGCATAAGAAAGGTGGTCTGACCGATATGCGGAAGGATATTTGCAGAAAAAAGAAGGAAAAGTTATCCGGAAAGAAAAAACAGATGGCGCAGTTGCTTTTCTTTCTTGGAATGATGGTTCTCACGTTTTATACGTTCCTTCATGGACAGAATCTGTCAGAAATTTACCGGGCAGTCCGAACAATGTCTGTTCCGTACCTTGTGGCTGCGGCAGGGTTGGCATTGTTTTTTGTCTGCGCAGAGGGCAGCATGATCTGGTATCTGCTGGAGTCTATGGCAAGCGCAAAAAAAGCTGCCGGAACAAACTATGGGATTTTAGAAAAGAGAACGGCGGTATCGTTTTTTCAATGCATCCAGTATTCCTTTATCGGATTTTTTTATTCGGGAATCACACCGTCCGCGACAGGCGGACAGCCGGCACAGCTTTATTATATGAATAAGGACGGACAGAAAGGTTCAAACAGTACGGTGGTGCTTATGACCGTGGCAGTTGTTTACAAATTTGTGTTGGTAGTTTTAGGCGTGGGTATTCTGCTGTTTTGTGGCGGAACGCTGAAAACGGAATTATATTCTTTTTTTCCATTGTATCTGTTAGGACTTGCGCTCAATACGATCGTGGTTATGGTTGTACTTGCAGCCATGCTTTTTCCGGAGTGGATGATCGGTGCCGGAGCGTGGGTAGAGAGGCAGATGATCCGCCTTGGCATCTGGAAGGAAAATCCAGCGCGCATGGATAAGGTGCGTGCATTTACGGAAAACTATAGACAGGCTGTAGAGTGGCTGAAACAGCATCCGGGAAAATTAATGGTGATCCTGTTTGTTACATTTTTGCAGAGATGCAGTGTGTTTTTACTCACGTATATGGTGTATCTTGGGCTGGGACAGTCGGGGACTTCCCTGCAGCAGGTCATGATTTTACAGGCATCGGTTTACATTGCAGTCGATATGCTGCCACTTCCAGGCGCACAGGGCATTACGGAGCTGATGTATCAGTCCGTTTTTGCACCGGTATTTGCGGCGGATCGTCTGCTTCCGTCCATGTTAGTGAGTAGGGGATTGAACTTTTATTTTCTCCTTTTCGTAAGCCTTTTGGTGGTTCTGGCAAGAAAAGTCTTTCCGAAAAATAAAGATTTGGTTAAGAAAGTATAAAACCTTCAGAAAATTGGAGTTTTTCAGGAAGGTGTGTGCTACAATGTGATTTATATTAGGTAATTGCGAAACTTTGATTAAGGTTGAGAGGATTGTGAAGAATTAACAAAATTTTCGAAGACACGTTTTTCATGAGTTTCTGTACTTCAGATAAAAAAGATAGTAAGAATTGGATACATTTTTTGAAAAGGAGAGGTTATGAGTGATCTTAAGACAAAATATTTAAAAATTGCCTGCAATTTTCTGGCAGCGATTGTGGTATTACTTTTTATCATATGTTTGCTGCCGAAGATGATCGCATATTTTATGCCATTCGTGATCGGACTGATTTTTGCGCTGATCGCTAATCCAATCGTAAGATTTTTGGAAAAATACATTAAGATCAATCGAAAATTCGGTTCGGTACTGATGATCGTGGTGGTGATCGGTCTTATTGTACTGGTGTGTTACGGTGCAGGCTCTATGCTCGTAAAAGGACTTACTGCTTTTACAGCGTATCTGCCGACGATGTCAGCAAATGCAGGAAATGAATTTACCGAGGCAATCAATCAGCTTCAGGGCTTGTTAGAGAGGCTTCCGTTTACACAGAATGTGGATTTAAGCCAGATTGAAACGGCAATTGAGAATTTTTTCACAAATCTGGTATCGGGATTGGATACGTCAACACTGGCAACGATCAGTGATTTCGCAAAAAGTCTGCCGGATGTGCTTGTGAGTGTGGTCGTCAGCCTGCTTGCAACTTATTTTTTCATTGCGGATAAAGATAAGCTGATCAGCGGAGTTGAAAAACATCTTTCACCGGCATTTTTAGAAAAAAGCAGAAATATTTGCAGCCAGCTTGCGAAGGCAGTCGGAGGGTATTTTAAAGCGCAGTTTAAGATCATGGGAGTGATCTATGTGATCCTTCTGATCGGGCTTATGATCCTGCGTGTGGATTTTGCATGGCTGATCGCATTTGGCATAGGGTTTCTTGACATGCTCCCGGTGTTTGGAACAGGAACGGTGCTCTGTCCGTGGGCAGTCATCAAGCTTTTTACCGGAGATTATAAAATGGCAGCCGGAATGCTGCTTTTATATATCGTTACGCTTGTGGTGCACCAGCTTGTACAGCCGAAGCTGATTGGAGATACGGTGGGACTTGATCCGTTTGCTTCTTTATTTTTTATGTATATCGGCTACCGTATCAGCAGTGTGGTCGGAATGATCCTTGCAATCCCAGTCGGAATGATTCTGATCAATCTGTATGAGGCGGGCGCATTCGATACACTTGTCTGGTGCGTGCGGGAGATCGTGAACGATTTCAATAACTTCCGCAAGGTTGACGGAGAGAAGAAATAAGAGTAGTGCGATTGTTTTCTAATGCAGGGGTTACCTTTGAAGAGGGATAGAACTGCCGAGGGAGCAATTAACCAGATAAAAAGAAATGAGTACTGCAGAAGTCTGAAAGATTATCAGGGAAATTTGCTTCTCGTTGGGATCAATTATGACCGGAAAACAAAAGAGCATGAATGTGTGATCGAAGAAATTAATAATGATTTGGAAGCCCGCTGGAAAATTTAAGAGCACTCCGCCATGTGGAACTGGTAGCTGCGGGAGGATATCTCATCGATTCGCCGGAAGAAATGATATGTTTATACATTTTTTCGTCCTTAAAAGTGTTGATTAAATACATATTTACATCCTTAATAATGTTGACACCTGTGGGGTAGAATTTTATAATGCAGATATATGGAAATAATTTAATGGATTCTTATAGAATATAGGAGTTGGAGGAAGGCTCATGGAACGATTTGCATTATCACGAATGAAAGAATGGAAAGAGAATGAAAATAGAAAACCATTGATTATTCGCGGGGCAAGACAGGTCGGAAAAACATGGATCATGAAGACATTTGGTCAACAGTATTTTGAGAAGACAGCCTATGTTAATTTTGATAATAACGCCCGTATGAAACAGGTATTCGAAGGAGATTTAGACATTGAAAGACTGGTTTTGGCGATCAGTGCTGAGACAGGAGTTTCTATTGAGGCAGAGAATACGCTGATTATTTTTGACGAAATTCAGGAAGTACCAAAAGCACTTACATCATTAAAGTATTTTCATGAAAATGCACCTCAGTATGCAATTGTTGCAGCAGGATCACTTCTTGGAGTTGCATTACACCAGGGTACGTCATTTCCAGTCGGGAAGGTAGATTTTCTTGATTTATATCCGCTAAATTTTAGGGAATTTTTGTGCGCAATGGGAGAAAAACAATTTGTTTCCATGTTAGACAGTTGTGATACGCAGATGGTAACAGTGTTCAAAACAAAATATATAGAACGTTTAAGGGAATACTATTTTGTAGGTGGGATGCCAGAGGTGGTAAAAGATTTTTCGGAAAAAAAGGATTATAATCGTGTTCGTGCGATTCAGAAGAATCTTATTAATTATTATCAGCAGGACTTTTCAAAGCATGCAGAAATAAAGCTTGTTCCAAGACTGAATCTTGTGTGGAACTCGATTCCGATGCAGCTTGCAAAAGAGAATAAAAAATATATTTACGGACAGGTACGTGAGGGGAGCCGGGCAAAGGATTTTGAACTGGCAATTCAATGGTTATTGGATTGCGGATTGATTCATAAAGTACAGCGGATTCAAAAACCGGATCTTCCATTGAAAGCATATATTGATTTTGATGCTTTTAAGCTTTTTTTAGTGGATATTGGATTGCTCATAGCGATGACAGATCTGGATGCAAAAGTGATTATAGAAGGAAATAAGATTTTTACAGAATTTAAGGGATCATTGACAGAGCAGTATATATTGCAGCAGTTAATATCAGATGTCGGAGTGATACCTTACTATTATTCAACGCAAAATTCCAAGGGAGAGATTGATTTTTTAGTTCAGGGAAAAACATCTGTTATTCCAATTGAAGTGAAAGCGGAAGAAAATCTGAAAGCAAAGAGTTTGAAAGCTTTTTGTGAAAAGTATCAACCATCTTATGCAGTCCGGACATCAATGTCGGATTATAGAGAGCAGGATTGGATGACGAATATTCCTCTTTATGCAATTAAGTGGATAGAAAATTATGTCAACCAATAAAACGCATAGAAATATATTAGATCAGGACACATATCCTCTAATGCATATAACATTGTGATATGTGTCCTTTTTTTAGGTAAATATAGTTTTTACAGTAATTCCATATTAATGGATTTTTCCGTAAATCCGTAATTACAGTACATCTCGTAGGCAGCTTTATTTTTTGCATTCACCTGAAGTTCAATGCCGTCAAGATTTTTTTTTGCTTTTATCTCTTTTACTTTTTCAAAGAAAAGATGTCCGACACCCATGCCGCGGTAAGGTTCGTCAACCGCCATTGTGTCGATAAAAACAATGTCCCGTGTCACCTGTGCAGGAGATTCAATATGCCGGAAGATAAGTTCTAAAATTCCGATCACATTTCCTTCATTTTCTGCAATATAGAAAGTATCGCCTTTTACGATTTCCTCAAATACTGCCTTTGGCAGAAGCGCATCATTGGGTTTGTAAATATCGGGACGCCAGTTTATATGAAGCGCCTGCCCCTGATTTAAGATGCGGACGACGGAGTCATAGTCGCTCATTTGTGCATTTCTTATGATACAGTTCATAATTATTTCACAAGCACTTTCACGAATTTCTTTTTACCACGTTTTACAACAAGTCCATCTGCGCCGAAGAAATCTGCATTGTAAGCGGTTTTAATATCGGTTACTTTTTCGTCTGCAACGGAGACACCGCCCTGTTCTACGGCACGTCTTGCGTCAGAACGGGATGGAGCAAGCTCTGTTTTTACGAGAAGAGCTAAGATGTCCATATCCCCGTCTGCAAAATCAGCAGAGGATAACTCTACCGTTGGCATATGTGCGGAATCACCGCCACCGGCAAAAAGTGCGTGGGAAGCTTCTCTTGCTTTTGTTGCTTCCTCTTCCCCGTGAACTAATTTGGTCAGCTCGAATGCAAGGATTTCTTTTGCCTGATTAAGCTGTGCACCTTCCCAGCTTTCCATTGCATCGATTTCCTCTAATGGAAGGAAAGTCAGCATACGGATACATTTTAATACGTCAGAGTCTGCCACGTTTCTCCAGTACTGGAAGAAGTCGAATGGAGAAGTTTTCTCAGGATCAAGCCATACAGCGCCGGACTGGGTTTTTCCCATCTTTTTTCCCTCAGAATTTAAAAGAAGGTTGATGGTCATAGCGTAAGCGTCTTTTCCGAGTTTACGGCGGATCAGCTCGGTACCACCTAACATGTTGCTCCACTGGTCATCGCCGCCGAACTCCATGTTGCAGCCGTATTTCTGGTATAAGGTGTAGAAATCGTAGCTCTGCATGATCATGTAGTTGAACTCCAAGAAGCTTAAGCCTTTCTCCATACGCTGTTTGTAGCACTCAGCAGTGAGCATACGGTTTACAGAGAAATGAGCACCAACTTCACGGAGAACGTCGATGTAATTTAAGTCCATGAGCCAGTCAGCGTTATTTACCATTAATGCTTTTCCATCGGAGAAGTCGATGAAACGGCTCATCTGTTTCTTGAAGCAGTCACAGTTGTGCTGGATGGTTTCCGGTGTCATCATCTGACGCATGTCGGTACGTCCGGACGGATCACCGATCATTGCGGTACCGCCACCGATTAAAGCGATTGGTTTGTTTCCAGCCATCTGGAGACGTTTCATGAGGCAGAGTGCCATGAAATGTCCTACGTGAAGGCTGTCTGCTGTCGGATCAAATCCGATATAAAAAGTTGCTTTTCCGTTGTTGATCAAATCTTTGATCTCTTCTTCGTCTGTTACCTGCGCGATAAGACCGCGGGCAACTAATTCGTCGTATAATGTCATTTTATTAGGTTCCTTTCTTTTTTTGAGTGAACGATTAAAATCCGCAGTGCCCACTCGAGAGCGAAGCTCTCTCGTTCGCGGGCTTCGCCCTATCGTCTAAGAAAATCACAAAATGCATTGTGCAAGCACAGCATTTTGTTCTTTCCTCAGACGGCACTGCTCATTTAATACGCGCAAAAACCCCCGTCCTAATAAAAGGACGAGGGTTAAACTCGTGTTACCACCTTAATTCATAAGCAGCTCACACTGCTTACCTTCGTGAGTGTCCGACAACACTCCGGCGCGGTTAACGTGCGCCACTACGTCACAGCCTACTATTGCAAGATTATCAAATATCAAAAACAAATTCGGTGTGAAGCTCGGGGATGTATTCGAATTAAGATTCCGATGCGCCTCTCATCAGCCGGCAGCTTTCTGTATCTTCCGCTTAACTGTACTTCTTCCCGTCAAAGCCTGTGTTCTGCTTCAATTAACGCTATTATAAGCACGAAAAAAATGATTTGTCAAGTGAAATAATCTCTGTCCAGCGATGAGGAATAATAATATTTATTCCTCATCGCTGACAACAGAATAAAGCACTTGAGAATATTGAAAAGTTCGCTTGAAATCAAGGTTTACAGACATTTTTCTTCAAAGAAAAGGTATCGCAGAATACCGCAAAATATCGTAACAGATTTTTAGAATGGAGTAAATTTGGAGTAAAAGTTGAAAGAAAATGGAGTAAATATTTCAAAGATGTAATGAGAAATGGCGTAGGTAGTGGTAACATTATCTACGTCATTTTTAAAAATTAAAAAAATGTGTAACGAAAAATATATGTAAAGTACATATAGATAAAGGAGGGTAGAGTATGGAAGAAATGGTAGAAATCTATCGAAAATATATGCCACAAGTATATAATTTTTTATTTAGCCTTTGTCATGATGCTCATTTAAGCGAAGAACTCACACAAGAAACTTTTTTTCAAGCGCTAAAATCTATTGATAGTTTTCGTGGTGACTGTAAGATATATGTATGGTTATGTTCGATTGCAAAACATTTATGGTATAAAGAGCTAAAGAAAAAAGATAGAGAAGTAGTGGCAGAATATGTAGAAGAAACTATTTGTCAGAAAATTACAGAAAATTCGGCAATACAGAAAATGGAAGTAATAGAGTTGTATAAAAAACTTCATTTGTTGGAGGAGCCGGTGCGAGAAGTTATGTATTTGAGATTAAATGGCGATTTTACATTTAAAGAAATTGGAGAAATTATGGGTAAAGATGAAAATTGGGCAAGAGTGACTTTTTATCGTGGAAAGCAAAGAATAAGAAAGGAGAGTAACCATGAAATGTGAAATAATTAGAGATTTGTTACCTTTATATATTGATGGGTTGACAAGTAAAGAAAGTAATCAAGAAATCGAAAAACACTTGAAAAATTGTGAAGAATGTCAAAAATACTATCAAGAAATGACAGGGGACATTGATAATTTTTCAGTGATAACAAATGAAGAAATTGAAGATGTAAATTTAATTAAGAAAATCAAGAAAAAAAATAGAAAAAAAGCATTAGGCATATTCGTTGGAGCGTTTGTTTTGTCGGGAGTTCTTATGGGAGTTGGTTTTCATTGGACACATGGCGTAGCAATGTATGAAAATGTTATTTTAAATTATGGGGTTCAAGGAGATACGGCTTATCTTACACTGCAAGGGAAACCAGGATATGAGTTGAATTTTTCGGGGGCAACGGATCAGAACAAATCTAGTTTGAAAGTTATGTATGCTCGAAATATATGGGGACATGATGAAAATGTAGTTCGCTTAGAAGGGGAGAGTAATAGAAGTGGAGAACCACCTCAGTGGATACTAGAATTTAAAGACAGAATCGTTGTGATTGAAAATGGAGAATTGGTAGATGAGAAAATAAAATAAGGTGTGTAGTGAGGTCAAGGAACAAGGCGTAGCCGATACGCCTTGTTCCATGACAGAACGGAAATTCTCACATTTGAAACTTCATCTCTATAATAATAAAACAACACAGTCGCAGCTTCCCAATACAAGAGAAGCACTTTCTCTGTTTCTGGTTAAAATTACATCCGCAGTTTTTCCATTGGTGAGAAGCACCCGGTCAGCCGGTTTTTCAAGCGGCAGTGTCACGGTATCTGTGCCGAAATTTCCGGCAATCAGAATGCGTTGTCCGGTTTCTTCGTTGGTGCGGTAGTATGCAAACATATGGTCCACATCTTCATAAGCAGCGGCAAATGTTCCGTAAGTGAAGGTTTCCACGTATTCCGGTGCTTTGCGGAGTGCGATCAGTTCTTTGTAAAAAGAAAGAACGGAATCGGAACGCTTTAACTGGTCGGCTACATTAATCTCGGTATAATTTGGGTTTTCCGAGAGCCATGGCGTGCCGGTTGTAAAACCACCGTGTGGGGAGGTATCCCATTGCATAGGGGTTCTTGCGTTGTCGCGGCTGTTTTCATAGCAGGCGTGCAGGGCAGCTTCTTTTGTGCATCCGGCATTAATCGCAGCTTGATACTGATCTTTGGTGCTGATGTCGTCATATTCGGAAATGTCGTTCCGGACACAGTTTGTCATGCCGATTTCCTGCCCCTGATAGATAAAAGGAATACCGCGGAGCAAAAAGTAAGTTGTGGCTAACATTTTAACTCCGGCTTCATTTCTGGCATGTGCAGGAAGATAGTGCGTAGCACCTCTTGGCTCATCATGATTTTCGATGATATTTGCCTCAAAACCGATGTTAAGGTCAGCTTTCTGGGTGTCGAAAAGAGCCGTGCGCCACCGCGTAAAATCAAGGTCGGGAGCGTCATACCAGCCATGTTCCCCGTAAGAGAGCACATGGGCGGAAAAATCAAATTTGGTGGAAAAATGCCCGTTTTCACCAATAAACTCACGCAGTTCGTCATCTTTTAGATTAAATACCTCACCTACGGTAAAAGCGTCATATTTGTCGAAGGTTTCATGCTTCATTTCCTCTAAGAAAATGCCAATTCCATGAGCAGAAGCCAGCATTTTATCGCAGGAGACAAGCCCGTCTGCACCGTCTGCCGGAAAAGAAGGAAAATCAAGATTTTTCTTGATATTGATAATGGCGTCGATACGGAAACCGGAAATGCCTTTTTCAAACCACCAGTTGATCATTTCATAGATTTTCTGACGGACAACCTCGTTTTCCCAGTTTAAGTCAGGCTGTTCCTTGGCAAACGTGTGGAAATAATATTTATTTGTGCCGGGAATTTTAGTCCATGCAGGACTGCCAAAATTAGAGCGGTAATTGCTTGGAGCTTCGTCATTTTTCCCTTCACGGAAATAAAAATAATCTGCATAAGGACCGTCCGGATCAGCAAGTGCCTTCTGGAACCATTCGTGCTTGTCGGAGCAGTGATTTACAACGAGATCCATGATCAGATGCATGCCGCGTTTTTTCATTTCAGCAACAAGTGTGTCGAAATCATCCATAGTGCCAAACTGTTCTGCAATTTTATAATAATCGGAAATATCGTATCCCTGATCGACAAAAGGAGATTCATAAACCGGAGAGAGCCAGATGATGTCGATACCAAGCTCCTTTAAATAATCCAGCTTTGAAATGATTCCCTTTAAATCGCCGATTCCGTCTCCGTTTGTATCCAAAAAACTTTTTGGGTAAATCTGATAAGCTACTTTATCGTGCCACCATTTTCTTTTCATAAATGCTCCTTTTCTTTCATTTGATTCTGGGGTGCGAAACTCATTTTTTGGTTTATTAAAATTGTTCAAAATTAACAAAATTTTCGAAAACACGCTTTCGCTACGTGTCGCTGGTAACGGTGCTAAGAAGCTAGTCACAACTAATGTCGTGCCTACCTTCTAAGTGCCGACCGCTCCCCAGTGTTTTCTCCAGCTTTTGTTAATTTTTCACAATTAAATTTACACAACTTTGAGTTTCGCAATCTCTACACTTGATTGTATGATACTGTTATAATAGAATAGAAGAAACGAAAAATCTTGCATAAATATAAGAAAGTATTGCACAAAACTGCTATGTAAATATGGATTAAGACAGCCTGGAAGGCGTTTTGCCATCTGTTTCAATGATGTTAAAGAGGAATCAATACAATGAAAGAAAAAATAACCCTATCCTTAGACCAGCATGAGAACGCCAGACACGGCGAAGAAATTTTTCCACTGCAAAAATATGTGACACCATTGTGGAAAGATTATCCTTTTGTCACAGCCCACTGGCATGAGGAAGCGGAGCTGACCAGAATTGAAAAAGGAAGCTGCACATATCAGATTCATCTGGAAACGTATGAAGTGGAGGCAGGAGATCTGATTTTTGTGCCACCAGCGGTGCTTCATGCGATTTCCAACGAAAAAGAGGAGCGGATGCAGTCGGAGACATATGTATTCCACATGAATTTTCTTGGGGCAAACGCCGCAGATATCTGTGCAATCCGATATTTAACGCCGCTTTTGAACCAGAAACTGATCCCGCCATTTGTGATCAAAAAAGAACATCCGCTTTATAAAAAAGCAGACGGTCTGTTTGAAAAAATAAACGCTACATATGAAAAAAAGGCACCGGGATATGAGCTTGTCATCAAATCTTATTTGTTACAATTTGTAGCAATTTTGCTTCCGTATTGTAGCAGAAATACAGAAGAAGATGCACTGCTGACGGAGCATGCAAGAAAATTAAAGGATGTTTTAAGCTACATTGGTTCACATTATATGGAAGAACTGACCATTGAAAAGCTGGCTGGAATCTGCTATTTCAGTGAGTATTATTTTATGCGTTTTTTCAAAAAATACATGGGGATGTCCTGTGTGCAATACATCAAAAATGTCCGTTTGGAGAGAGCGGCGGATCAGTTTGAAAATGGTAAAACAAATTCATTGGAAGTGGCATTGTCCTGTGGATTTTGCAATCTGTCTTATTTTCACCGCGAATTTAAGAAGAAATACGGAATGACACCGAAAAAATTTATGACCATGTCCGCTGCTGTATCAGATTTTAGGGAAAGCACTGAATAATAATATTTTATTTGACTCATAATATCATCGTGAAAAAAGTACGGAGTTTTAAGTCCGTGGAAAGAGGTAGAAAGATGATATTGAGCGAAAAAGAGACAACGGTGATCAAAGATTTACAGACACAGGAGCAGTCCTGCGTGGAAAAATACGAGAGATACAGCAAACTTGCAAAAGATCAGGTTCTCATTGACCTGTTCACAGACCTTCATGGAAAAGAGCAGAAACATTTGGAATCGCTGACACAGGTGCTGTCTGGAAAAGTTCCTTCCTGCGATTGCAATGACAGTGACGGAAAAAATTACAACCCGGCTGCTACTTACAGCATGGCACCGTCGGAGGATAAGAAAACGGACTGTTTCCTTGCAACCGACTGCATTGGCACAGAAAAACTTGTTTCTTCCACTTATAATACGGAAGTGTTTGCATTCGGTGACCCGGGCGTGAGAAAACTTTTGGCAGATATCCAGATTGAAGAACAGAATCATGCGGAGATGCTCTACAAATATAAAACAGTCAACAGTATGGCGTAATGCGGGCAGGTTTTGTGCTGCTTCGATAACGTGAATTAGAAGCCATACACAAGTCAATCACAGCCCCAAGAAAAAGAAAAATCGTACAGACAAATATGATGTTCCTGTTCGCAAAGCTCACAAAGGAAATCATATTTGTCTGTACGATTTTTCTTTTTGTTAACGCAACGACTGACTTGTGCACAGACTTTGATATCTGCCCTGCTTTATGTTATGAATGTAGCTCAAAATCCGCCATTTACCTTGTTTGCTCTGGTTATTCAAATATTTTCACTTTCTAAAATTCCTATTAAATATCAAAACAACCTATATACATCCAAGTTCCTATATGTTATTCTTAGACCATCGCAGATTACTTGCAGTTGTCCCATAACTGCAATCATAATTTTTCATTATCTTATCTGTGTTTAGACATTCGAAAAAGTCTGGCAGCATCGCCACATTTTTCAACCACAATCAATTTCATATCTACGAAGGAGGACACATGACCTTGCAAAACATTTCATCTTTTGAAACTGCAACTGGCAGTATCGATTACCCATTCACCAATGATTATATGTTTCGTGCCATTTTGCAGAAAGACAAGCAGGTGCTCACCGCACTGATCGGTGCATTGCTTCATCTGGAAAAAGAAAATATCCATGAAGTGACGATCACGAATCCAATTGAACTTGGAACCGCAATTGCAGACAAAGACTTTATTCTCGACATTCGTGTGAATTTGAATAACGAACAGCTTATTGATCTGGAAATGCAGATGTCGAACGAATACAACTGGCCAGAGCGTTCTATCAGTTATGCGGCCAGAAGTTTTGATCAGCTCAATACTGGGGAACAGTATAACGAAGTACTTCCGGTTCACAGCATTGGATTTTTAAACTTTACACTCTTTCATGATCAACCGGAGTTCTTTGCCACTTACGAGCTTCGAAATAAGAAAACCGGACATCTTTATAGTAGTAAATTTGCGATTCATGTGTTAGACTTAACGCAGATAGAACTTGCCACGGAAGAAGATAAGTATTATGAAATTGATCGCTGGGCAAGACTTTTTAAAGCTACGACTTGGGAGGAATTGCGTATGACTGCACGAAATAATCCAGATTTATTGAAAGCTTCCAATGATCTGTATACCGTAAATTCTGATGAAATAATCCGTCAGCAAGCTAGGGCAAGAGCGGATGCTGAGTTTTGGGAACGAAACCGCAATGCCAAAATCAAGCAATTGGAAGACATTATCACTGAAAATAAAAAAATGCTAGCCGAAAAAGATGCTGAATTACTCCAATTGAAAGAGGAACTTGCCAAGCTTAAGCATATTTAATAAACGTAAATTAGCAGATTTTGTGGCTGCTTCGATAACGTGAATTAGAAGCCATACACAAGTCAATCACAGCCTCAAGAAAAATCGTACAGACGAAATATGATGTTCCTGTTCGCAAAGCTCACAAAGGAAATCATATTTGTCTGTACGATTTTTTTTGTACATACTAAGAATTTGACTTGTGTATTGGCTCTAATTTCTGCCCTTCATAAACTATGACACAGCTACAAAATCTGCCTGCACTACTTTATATTCCCCACCAATTTACAACTCCGGCAGAAGCTTCAAAAATTCCTCGGTGGACTGCGAAACCGGCAATGTCGGATTAATAGAGGCGACCATTTGGCGGGAAGGCAGCTTTTCTTTTGTTTTTACAACATAAAGATCTTTCGATTCACGGCTTAAGCAGTAGTCCGGGATAAATGCGATTCCAAGTCCGATGCGGGCAAGGTCGATCAGAAGATCATTACTGCTTAATTCCACTTCCGGGATCAATTCTAACTGGTGCTGCAAAAACAGATTGTGTAAAAATTCACTCGTGGTACTCTTGCGGTCTAACATCAGAATCGGATACTGTTTCAATTCCTCGAACGGAATCTCTTGTTGCTTCAAATTAAAATAAGCAGGGTTTGCAATGAAAACATCCGTAAAATTGCAGACTGTTTTCTGGATATAAGAGTGGTTTAAGTGCGCATTCGGAAAATTTGTTACGATTAAATCCACTTTTCCCTGCTCTAAGAGGTCAACACAGCTTACGGAAGTTGCATTGGTCACCTTGATCGGAACATTCGGAAACTTCTTATGAAACTGCTTTAAATAAGGAACTAAAAAATAGCGGCAGATCGTATCACTTGCACCGATGTGTAACTGACCGAGTCCAAGGCTGCCGGAATCAAAAAGCTGGCTTTCGCCGCGCTGGATCAGATTCATGGCTGGTTCAATGTGTTTTAAAAGAACCTTTCCTGCCGGGGTTAACTGAACCTTTTTGGTGCTCCGGATAAAAAGAGGCTGCTCTAATTTTTTCTCTAACGTCTTGATCGACTGGCTGACCGCAGACTGCGAAATATAGAGCTGCTTGCTTGCCTCGGAAAAACTTAAAGAGGTTGCGACATAATAAAAAACCTTATATAACTCATAGTTAATATCCATAAAAATGTGTGTACCTTTCTGGTGCAGATTTTCGGAAAAGAAATCTGTAAATTATAATCATTTGAGGACAGGCAGTTCACCTGAATAGATATAATTATAAGACGTACTTATAATTGTGTCAATCAATTCTTATGATTTGAACAATACATTTGTATTGAGCTATTCAAAATTATGCTCATTCATGCAAGCATGATTCGCAAATTTATGAAAATTGCCTTGGTTCTGAATAGTTATAAAATATTAATTTCTCTTATAAAACAAATTAAATATATTAATTATGCTAATTTAACACTATATGCTATACTTACGGAAGATAAAAATGCATCGCGAAAGGAAAAGGGATTATTTATGAGCAATGTAAGAAGAGTTTATGTAGAAAAGAAACCGGCTTTTGCAGTAAAAGCAAAAGAGTTACAGGCTGAGATCAAGAGCTACCTTGGAATTTCATCAGTGACAGGTGTACGTGAACTGATTCGTTATGATATAGAGAATATTTCAGAGGAGACATATCAGAAAGCGCTGGTGACTGTTTTTTCTGAGCCGCCGGTTGATACTGTTTTTGAAGAAGAATTTATTTTAGGAAACGCAAAAACATTTTCGGTAGAATATCTGCCGGGACAGTTTGACCAGAGAGCAGATTCCGCGGAGCAGTGCGTGAAATTATTAAATGAGGAAGAAGAGCCGGTCATCCGCACAGCGACCACTTATGTGATCGAGGGGGATGTGACAGACGAGCAGTTAGAGGCAATCAAGCATCACTGCATCAACCCGGTTGATTCCCGCGAGACAGGCTTAGAAAAACCGGAGACTTTGGTACAGAATTTTGAAGAACCGGCAGATGTTGCATCTTTTGACGGATTCCAGACGATGCCGGAAGCACAGTTGAAAGAACTTTACAGTTCTTTGAACCTTGCCATGACATTCAAGGATTTCTTACATATCCAGAATTACTTTAAAAATGAGGAACACAGAGATCCGTCAGTAACAGAGATCCGTGTGTTGGATACTTATTGGTCCGATCACTGCCGTCATACGACATTCTCCACCGAGTTAAAAAACGTAAAATTTGACGAAGGATTTTATAAAAAACCGATCGAAGATACATACAACGACTATTTAGATACATTCAAAAATCTTTACGAGGGACGCTCCGACAAATTTGTCTGCTTAATGGACATTGCACTTCTTGCCATGAAGCGTCTGAAAAAAGAAGGAAAATTGCAGGATCAGGAAGAATCTGATGAGATTAATGCCTGCTCAATCGTTGTTCCGGTAGAAGTGGACGGCGAGACAGAAGAGTGGCTTGTAAACTTTAAAAATGAGACACACAATCATCCGACAGAGATCGAGCCTTTTGGTGGCGCAGCAACCTGTCTTGGTGGTGCAATCCGTGATCCGTTGTCAGGACGTACCTATGTTTATCAGGCAATGCGTGTGACAGGTGCGGCTGATCCGACTGTTTCTGTTAAGGATACTTTAGCAGGAAAACTTCCACAGAAAAAGATTGTCCGCGAGGCAGCGCATGGTTACAGCTCTTACGGTAACCAGATCGGACTTGCAACCGGTTATGTCAAAGAAGTTTATCATCCAAATTATGTTGCAAAACGTATGGAGATCGGTGCAGTTATGGGAGCAGCTCCAAGACGTGCCGTTCAGAGACTTACTTCTGATCCGGGTGATATCATTATTTTACTTGGCGGACGTACCGGACGTGACGGTATCGGTGGCGCAACAGGTTCCTCCAAGGCACACAATACACAGTCCACTTCCGTATGTGGTGCAGAAGTACAGAAAGGTAATGCTCCGACCGAGCGTAAGATCCAGAGATTATTCCGCCGTGAGGAAGTTGCCCATATCATCAAAAAATGTAACGATTTCGGTGCGGGCGGTGTGTCTGTAGCAATCGGTGAATTAGCAGACGGACTTCGCATTAATTTAGATAAAGTTCCGAAAAAATACGCAGGACTTGACGGAACAGAGCTTGCAATCTCTGAATCCCAGGAGCGTATGGCAGTTGTTGTTGCTCCGGAAGATGTCAAGACCTTCTTAGGATATGCAGCAGAGGAAAACTTAGAGGCTGTGGAAGTTGCAGTTGTAACAGAAGATCCAAGACTTGTATTAGAGTGGAGAGGAAAAGAAATCGTCAACATTTCCAGAGCATTCTTAAATACAAACGGTGCACATCAGGAAACCAATGTTGAAGTTGAGATGCCTGTAAAAGAAGATAACTATTTCAAAAAAATCGCAACACCAAAAGTAGCAGAGGCAGTTGCAAATAATGATATGAAAGCAGCATGGACAGCAGAACTTGCTGATTTAAATGTATGCTCCCAGAAGGGACTTGTGGAAATGTTTGACGGTTCTATCGGAGTGAACAGTGTTTACATGCCATTCGGTGGAAAATACCAGCTCACAGAGACACAGTCCATGGTTGCAAAGCTTCCGGTTGCAAAAGGAGACTGCGATACTGTGACAATGATGTCTTATGGTTTTGATCCATACTTATCAAGCTGGAGCCCATACCACGGATCTGTTTACGCAGTATTAGAATCTTTATCCAGAATCGTGACTGCCGGTGGTGATTACAAAAAAGTACGTTTCACATTCCAGGAGTACTTCCGCAGAATGAGCGGGGATCCGAAACGCTGGAGCCAGCCATTTGCAGCATTACTCGGTGCTTACAACGCACAGATCGGTTTCGGACTTCCGTCTATCGGAGGAAAAGATTCCATGTCCGGAACGTTCAATGATATTGATGTACCACCAACACTGGTTTCTTTTGCAGTGGATATCGCAAAGGAAAAAGACATCATCACACCGGAATTAAAAGAAGTAGGAAATCAGTTAGTACTGTTTTCCATGAAAAAAGATGAGTTCGATCTTCCGGATTATACAGAAGTTATGAAATTATATGATGCCATTCATGAACTGATCCAGACAGGCGTGATCGTATCCGCTTATGCACTTGACGGAAAAGGACTTGCAGCAGCAGTCAGCAAAATGGCATTTGGTAATAAGCTTGGTGTGACGATCAGTGAGGATGTTTCTGCGGAAACATTATTTGCACCGGGATTCGGTAATATCGTTGCAGAAGTTCCAGCAAACAAAGTCGCAGATGTAAAGGCATGCTTAGAAAAAGCAGGATTAGCCGGAAGCGAAGCGTTAGTCGGCTGGGTGAATGAAGAGGAAAAATTCATTTATGGTGATATGACAATTTCCATGGACGAGGCATTAAATGCATGGACTGCTACTTTGGAAAAAGTATTCCCAACCCGCGCAACCGAGAACAAAGACGAAGTTAAAACAGGATTATACAAAGCAGACAGTATTTATGTGTGCAAAAATAAAGTGGCAAAACCAACTGTATTCATCCCGGTATTCCCGGGAACCAACTGCGAGTACGACAGTGCGGATGCATTTGAGCGTGCAGGTGCCAATACCATCGTTAAGGTATTCAAAAACATGAATGCAAACGATATCCGTGAATCTGTAGATGAGTTTGTAAAAGCAATCGAACAGTCCCAGATCATCATGTTCCCGGGCGGTTTCTCCGCCGGTGACGAACCGGATGGATCTGCAAAATTCTTCGCAACTGCATTCCGCAATGCAAAGATGACAGAAGCAGTCATGAAGCTGTTAAATGAGAGAGACGGTCTTGCACTTGGTATCTGTAATGGTTTCCAGGCACTGATCAAATTAGGATTAGTTCCTTACGGAGAGATTCGTCCACAGTCAGCCGAGTCACCGACTTTGACCTACAACACGATCGGACGTCATGTGAGCAAAATGGTTTACACCAAAGTTGTTTCCAATAAATCCCCATGGTTACAGGGCGCAGAACTTGGTAAAGTATACTGCAACCCGGCTTCCCACGGTGAGGGACGTTTCGTAGCACCGGCAGAATGGTTAGACAAACTGTTTGCAAACGGACAGGTCGCTACCCAGTATGTGAATGAAGCAGGAGTTCCAACCATGGATGAAGAGTGGAATGTCAATGGTTCCTATCGTGCGATTGAGGGTATCACAAGCCCGGACGGACGTGTACTTGGTAAAATGGCTCATTCAGAGCGCCGTGACAGAAGTGTTGCAATGAACATTTACGGAGAGCAGGATATCAAGATCTTTGAATCCGGCGTAGCTTACTTTAAATAAGAGATTACATCAGGACCTCACAGAGTGGAAAAAACATTCTGTGAGGTCTTTTTTGCGTCTTACTGCAGAAACTTTACCACTTATCCGAAATCTATTTACAAACCACATTCCATTTCCTATACTGAGATAGTCGACAACGACAAAGAACGTAGGAAAGGTAAGGGGAAAAGATGAAGGTTACATCAAGTAAACTGATCGAACAGAAGAAATCGATTCTGAAACAATTATTAGATAGATTGCTGCAGACATATTCGTATGCGTCCATTCTGATGACAGATTCAAAAGGCAAACAGTACACCATTTCAAAACAGGGAATCAGCATTACGGAGAACATGTTTGTGGAGTTAGGTTATGTGGCAAAAGTATATGACGGTGAGAGCTATGGAGAATATGCGTTCAGCCACATTGATGAGAGCGAGATTGACAGCATTGCAGAAGAAATCAAAAATCATGTGATGCCGTGGGCAAAAAAGCTTCCGGATGACATGAAAGTGAAACAGTATCCAGAAATTCCGGATGAAGCATATCATTTTGAAAAAAGCACTGACTATGAAGTTTTGCCGGAAGATTTAGGCGATGAGGAGATCGTAAAACGCCTTGGTGCATTGCGTGAAAAAGCAATGGCGCAGGATGAAAAAATCGTTGAGATCAAGACAGCGTGCGTTTACCAGATTTATCACAAATTATTTTTATCTCCAAACAAAGATATGACGCAGAACGTCATGTGGACAAACGGCATGATCATGGGACTGATCCCGAAGGGCGAGGAGATGAAGATGGCATTTGACAGCTGCTCCGGCTGTGGCGGAATGGAAATTTTAGATGACATGGAAACAAAAATTCCATCATTAGTGCAGAAACTCAATGATCTTGCCACAAGTGAACCAATCACACCGGGCGAGTATGACTGCATCTGTGCACCGGATGTCACAGGCATGATCGTGCATGAAGCATTCGGACACGGCGTTGAGATGGATATGTTTGTGAAAAAACGTGCTCTGGCTGAAAAATATATCGGTGAATATGTGGCTTCCCCGTTAGTTACCATGCATGATGGCGCATCGGCTGCGTCTGAGACCGCAACTTTCTTTTTTGATGATGAGGGAACACTTGCGCAGGATACCGTCATCATTGATAAAGGAATCTTAAAGACCGGAATCTGTGATGCACAGGCTGCTATGGCACTTGGCACAAAACCGACCGGAAACGGAAGAAGGGAAAAGAACAGCCACAAAGCGTACACGCGGATGACCAATACTTTCTTTGAGCCGGGCACAGATAAAGTGGAAGATATGATCGCCTCTATTTCCTATGGGTTTTATCTGGAAAATGCGAGCAGCGGCATGGAAGATCCGAAAAACTGGGGAATCCAGTGCTTAGTTGACATTGCAAGAGAAATCAGAGACGGTAAATTTACCGGAAAAGTATTTTCTCCGATTGTACTGACCGGATATGTACCGGACTTATTAAAATCAATTTCCATGATGTCAGACGAGTGCAAACTCGCAGGAACCGGTTATTGTGGAAAAGGACACAAAGAGTGGGTAAAAGTATCTGACGGCGGTCCATATATCAAAGCCAGAATCAGATTGGGATAAAAAGGAGAGAGACAGATGCGTGAAAAAATATTACAGGCAATTCGGGAATTTCAGATAGAAACCTACCTTGTGACAGAGAAAACAGTCGAGGGTGCAGAACTTTATTTTATAAAAAAAGAACTTGATATGCGCAGGATGAAACAGGATGCGGTGTCTGCGGTTACCATTTACCGTGATTTTGAGGCAGACGGAAAGAAAATGCGTGGTTCCGCAAACATCAACATTTTTCCGGAGATGACACAGGAGGAAGTAGATGAGGCGGTAAAAGGTGCTTATTACGCAGCTTCCTTTGTAAAAAATCCATTTTTTGAACTCCCAAAAGGGAAAAAAGAGAATAAAGTGCAGGTAAAAAGCACACTTTGTGGAAAAAGCCTTGAGGAGATCGGAGATGCATTTGTAAAAGCGCTTTACTGTGTGGATGTGCAGGAAGATGCATTCATCAATACGGCTGAGTTTTTCATGGAAAAAACAACGACTGCGATTTACAATTCAGAGGGCATTGATGTTTCTTATGAAAAAAACAGTGTGAACGGAGAGTTTGTCGTACAGTGTATCACACCACAGGATGTCGAGCAGTATCAGGAGTTCGCCTATGATGATCTTGACACAGAGGCACTGACGGCACAGGCAAAAGAAGCATTGGAACGGGTATGCGACAGGGCAAGGGCGACAGAAGCACCGGAAAAAGGAAACTATAAGCTGCTTCTTTCCGGAAAAAATGTGCGCACACTGATCGATTTTTACATGGACCGGTCATCCTCTGGCATGGTCTATCCGGGTTATTCTAACTATCAGGCAGGAATGGATGTGCAGGGAGAAAAAGTGCAGGGAGAAAAATTAAATATCACGCTCCATGCATCCAATCCTTATTCAAGTGAGGGAATCCCGATGAAAGATCTTACACTATTAAAAGAGGGAGAACTGAAGGCAATTCATGGAAATGCCCGGTTTGCATACTATTTAGGTGTCGAGCCGACCGGAATCTACAGTGCGGTAAAACTGGATAATGGCACTAAAACTCTTGAGGAGATGAAAAAAGAACCATACCTTTATGTGGTAAGTTTTTCTGACTTCTCCATGGATAGCTTAAGCGGATATTTTGGCGGTGAGATTCGTCTCTCCTATCTTTTCGACGGTGAGAAAGTGACGCCGGTAACCGGAGGTTCCGTCAGTGGCAATCTGCTGGAACTACAGAAAGATATGGCATTTTCCACCGAGCGTTATAAAGATAAAGATTATGACGGGCCATTTGCGGTCGAATTTCATGGGGTAGCGGTCGCAGGAAAATAATGTGTGCTATTCAATCTTCACAAACTCCGGTTTCCTCTCACGGAAAACCGTAAAGTAATCAAAGCCGGCGTCTTTTAATATAGAAGGAACTTTTGCAAAATCAAATGCAACATGTTCCGGTTTGTGGGCGTCGGCACCGATTGTGATGATCTCGCCGCCAAGTTCCCGGTAACGCCGGATGATCTCCTCAGTTGGATTCGGGTGATCAAGACCGTATTTAAAACCGCCGGTGTTCAGCTCGATCCCTTTTCCGAGGGAGACAAGTTTTCGTAAAATCTCATCAATCACATCCTGATATTCTTTCCAGTCATAATTTTCATTGGAGGTCGGACCGTAGCGGACAACATAGTCGAGGTGTCCGTATACGTCGAAATCATGGTAACTTTCTATATTTTCAAGAATGGATTCAAAATATTCGCGGTAGGCGGCTTTCTCTGTCCGTTTTTCATAAAAAGCCGCATAATACGGATCAAATCCATGCACAACATGGGAGGAACCTATGACAAAATCAAATGGATACTGCGATAAAATATCCGTGTACAGCGCAGCCAGATGCGGCTGTAAGCCAAGCTCAATGCCGAGGCGTACCGGAAGCTTTGCGGCATATTTTTCCTGATAGGCAAGTACGGACGAAGTATAATTTGGCAGATCGAGAAGAAAAATATCCGGCTCCTCAGGATAATCAATATCAAGATGATCTGTAAAGCAGATCCCGGCAAGTCCTTTTTTGATAGCAGAAGAGATCATTTCTTCCTGCGGGGCTTCACTGTCCCCGGAAAACTGGCTGTGCATGTGTGTGTCCCAGAGCCGGTAATGCGAAAATTTGGTTTCCATAAAATCTATATTCCTTTCCGTGAAAAAATTATTAGTAAAATTAATAATTAAAAATTTCTAAAAATACAGCGGCTAAGTTATAATAAAACGCCTGTATCATGCATTTATCTGATATCTAATATAACTTATTTTACAAGAAAATGGAATAGATTGTACGTGATTTTGTACAAAGTGAATGAAAAACATAGTCGAAAAATAAATATAGTGAAAAATTTAACAAACTCATGAAAAACACTTGAACTTTATACAGAAATTGGTTAAAATAAAGGAAGCTTGGGAACAATAGTTTTCCAAAAGTATATTTTATACAATTCTAGGAGGAATTTAAAATGGCAGTAAGAGTAGCAATTAATGGTTTCGGCCGTATCGGTCGTCTTGCTTTCAGACAGATGTTCGGAGCAGAAGGATATGAAGTAGTAGCAATCAACGATTTAACAAGCCCTAAAATGTTAGCACACTTGTTAAAATATGATTCTTCTCAGGGAAAATATGAGCACGCTGATGAAGTATCTTACACAGATGATTCTATCATCGTTTGCGGAAAAGAAATCAAAATCTACGCATTCCCAGATGCAAACAACTGCCCATGGGGTGAATTAAAAGTTGACGTTGTATTAGAGTGTTCTGGATTCTACACAAGCAAAGAGAAAGCTCAGGCTCATATCAATGCAGGTGCAAGAAAAGTTGTTATCTCCGCTCCAGCTGGTAACGATCTTCCAACAATCGTTTACAACACAAACCATGAGACATTAAAACCAACAGATACAATTATTTCTGCAGCTTCCTGTACAACAAACTGCTTAGCACCTATGGCTGACGCATTAAACAAATATGCACCAATCCAGTCTGGTATCATGGTAACAATCCATGCTTACACAGGTGATCAGATGACTCTTGACGGACCACAGAGAAAAGGTGATTTAAGAAGATCTCGTGCAGCAGCAGTTAACATCGTTCCTAACAGCACAGGTGCTGCAAAAGCTATCGGATTAGTTATCCCAGAATTAAACGGAAAATTAATCGGATCTGCACAGCGTGTACCAACCCCAACAGGTTCTACAACAATCTTAACAGCAGTTGTTAAAAAAGCTGGTGTTACAAAAGAAGATATCAACGCAGCTATGAAAGCAGCAGCTAACGAGTCCTTCGGATACAACGAAGACGAAATCGTATCTTCTGATATCGTAGGAATGAGATTTGGTTCTTTATTCGACGCTACACAGACAATGGTTAACCAGGTATCTGATGATCAGTACGAAGTACAGGTTGTTTCTTGGTATGATAACGAGAACAGCTACACATCTCAGATGGTTCGTACAATCAAATACTTCTCTGAGTTAGCATAATCAGAATGAAACATTCACTGCACGGTAGACTACTTTTTTAAGCGACAGGCTGCCAGAGTGCAGATAAGACTCAAAAAAGGGGTCCGGTCTTTTGGGACCGGGCTCCTTTTTGTGTAAACGATTATGATAGATAATTGCGAAACTCATAACAACCTAAATTGAATTGTGAGAAATTGACAAAAGACATGAAAGACATTGGGGAGCCGCCGGCACTTAGAAGGCAGATACAACGGTAAGTTGTGTCTGGCTTCTTAGTACCGTTGCGAGCGACACATAGCGAAAGCGTGTCTTGAATGTTTTTGTTAATTTGAACAATTTAAAAAAGACTATGAGGAGTTTCACAATTATCTATAAAATATAAAAATAAAGGAGACTACTTAATATGTCATTAAATAAAAAATCCGTAGATGATATCAATGTAAAAGGACTTCGTGTACTTTGCAGATGTGACTTCAATGTACCATTAAAAGATGGAAAGATCACAGACGAGAACCGTCTTGTAGCAGCTCTTCCAACAATCAAAAAATTAATCGCTGACGGCGGAAAAGTAATTCTCTGCTCTCACCTTGGAAAAGTTAAAACAGAAGAAGACAAATTAACAAAAACACTCGCTCCTGTAGCAGTAAGACTTTCTGAGTTATTAGGACAGGAAGTAAAATTCGTTGCTGATCCGGAAGTAGTTGGACCAAACGCAAGAGCAGCAGTAGAAGCTATGAAAGACGGCGAAGTTATTTTACTTGAGAATACACGTTTCAGACCGGAAGAGACAAAGAACGGTGAAGCATTCTCCAAAGATCTTGCTTCTATCTGTGATGTATTCGTAAATGATGCATTCGGTACAGCTCACAGAGCACACTGCTCTAACGTTGGTGTTGCACAGTTAGTTGACACAGCAGTTGTTGGTTACTTAATGCAGAAAGAAATCGATTTCTTAGGAAATGCAGTTGAAAATCCGGTAAGACCTTTCGTTG
Source organism: uncultured Roseburia sp. (assembly GCA_900542495.1). GTDB lineage: Bacteria > Bacillota > Clostridia > Lachnospirales > Lachnospiraceae > Roseburia. The sequence continues at coordinate 9,485 of UQNW01000006.1, read as the reverse complement.
CAATCCTTGGTGGCGCAAAAGTTGCTGATAAATTAAACGTTATCTCTAACTTACTAGAGAAATGTGATACTCTTATTATCGGTGGTGGTATGGCTTACACATTCTTAAAAGCAAAAGGATATGAGATCGGTTTATCTTTAGTAGATGACAGCAAGATTGATTACTGTAAAGAAATGATGGAGAAAGCTGAGAAACTTGGTAAAAAATTATTATTACCAGTTGACGCTGTAACGATCAAAGATTTCCCTAACCCAATCGACGCTCCTGTAGAAGTAGAAGTATATGATGCTGACAAAATGCCGGCTGACCGTGAGGGATGCGATATCGGACCTAAGACACAGGCTCTTTTTGCTGACGCTGTTAAGACAGCTAAAACAGTTGTTTGGAACGGACCTATGGGCGTATTTGAGAACCCAACACTTGCAGCAGGAACAATCGCTGTAGCAAAAGCTTTAGCTGACACAGATGCTACAACAATCATCGGCGGTGGTGATTCCGCAGCAGCAGTTAACCAGTTAGGTTTCGGTGACAAGATGACTCACATCTCTACAGGTGGTGGAGCTTCTCTTGAATTCTTAGAGGGTAAAGAATTACCAGGCGTTGCAGCTGCAAACGATAAGTAAGAGCAGCCATGACATAAATGCAGCTGCAAACGATAAATAGACGTGATTACAGCGGATTGAGAATAAGTAAGTAATCTTGTGCGCATGCTTGCATGCACATGATTGCTTACTTATTTGAAAGCGCAACGCGCGCCTGGAAACTCGCAGAGTTTTCAGGCAATCCGCAAAATATAAGTACATGAAAGAAGGAAAAATATAATGGCAAGAAAGAAAATCGTAGCCGGAAACTGGAAAATGAACATGACTCCAAGCCAGGCTGTAAAATTAGTAGAAGAGTTAAAACCACTTGTAGTCAGTGATGATGTAGAAGTTGTTTACTGTGTACCAGCAATCGACATCGTTCCTGTTGTAGAAGCAGTAAAAGGAACCAACGTAGCAGTTGGAGCAGAGAATATGTACTTCGAAGAGAAAGGTGCATATACCGGAGAAATCTCAGCAGAGATGTTAGTAGATGCAGGTGTAAAATACGTTGTATTAGGACATTCTGAGAGACGTGATTACTTCAAAGAGGATGACGTTTTATTAAATAAGAAAGTAAAGAAAGCTTTCGAAAAAGGACTTACACCAATCCTTTGCTGTGGCGAGACATTAGAGCAGAGAGAGATGGGAATCACTCTGGACTGGATCCGTTTACAGATCAAATCTGACTTAAAAGACGTAACAGCAGAGCAGGTTGCTTCCATGGTGATCGCTTACGAGCCAATCTGGGCAATCGGTACAGGTAAAACAGCTACAACCGAGCAGGCTGAAGAAGTTTGTAAAGCAATCCGTGAGTGCATCGCAGAAGTTTACGGAACAGATACAGCAGAGAAAGTTCGTATCCAGTACGGTGGATCTGTAAATGCAGGTAATGCAGCAGAATTATTTGCACAGCCAGACATCGATGGTGGTTTAGTTGGCGGAGCAAGCTTAAAAGCTGATTTCGGCAAGATCGTAAACTACAAATAAGGTGAATTCACAGAGAGTTTGTGCTAATTACCGGTAAAAAGTAATTTCACAGAGCAATATAAAACGGGTTTATAAATTCACTGAAAGACAGCACAGCCATCGGTTTTGAATCATTAAAGACAGAAATAATAAAACAGCTTACAAGCAATAAAGAGTTGTCGGATGAGGAGATTGCGGCAATTAAAAAAACATTGGAAGAAATGGCAGAACATAACAAAAAAGATCTTTCGGATTTTAAAAAATATTTAAAAGATGAAGTTGTTCATGGCATTCAGCAGACAATCAATGAAAATACACAGAATATCGAAAACAACACAAATGCTATTACACAGAATGCACAGGACATCCAGAACAGTGTTACATCTATTTCAAATCTGATCACATCATTTAATGGAATGCAGACAGATGTTTCAAATATCCAGGATCAGGTATTGGTACTTTACGACAAATTAAATAAAACATTCCCAGTCTGTCGGACTATAGAAGTCCGACAGACTGATTAGCATCCTTTCTTGGACGCCCTCTTGAGCGTTTGGTTTTTGACACTTCAGGTTCTTTTTTCTTGCGTCCCCGCTTCTTTGGTTCAGGCTTATGGACGGGTTCTGAAAGACCGAGTGCCTCGAGTTCTTCAAAAACAATCTGCAGTGTATGAACCCAGCAGCCATCATCTGTTTTTGGCTTCTGAGGTGCATTGGTCTTTCGCCATGCACTTGACAGATCATCCATCAGATCGCCGTAGCTCATCTTATTTAGGAGACCGGCTCTGGTGGCTTTACGGATAATCCGGCACGTCATTACTGTAGTGATGAAATTTACGAATTCTGACCCGATAACAGAGAAATTACCTTGGACATTTGTCTTGTCAAGGCAGTCATCACTTTTGTATCGGTTAAATACAAGTTCAAGCAGCCATCTGTCATCGTAACACTGGTATGCGGTTTTAGGATTAAGATCCTGATCACTCTCAAAAACGATCACGCCGAATAATGAAGACTTTTTGCTGTATTTCTCGGGTTCAAAGTTTTTTTTGTTTTCAGTCTTTGTCAGGTAATCAGCTTCTTCAATGGCTGCTTTTCTGGCATGGAAAGATGATAAGGGTAATCCGATGGACAAAGACAGTGTGGCACAGGACAAGATATTTTACGCAGACTGGATAGATGATATTGCCCCGGAACTTGATTTTACATCGACCAATAATGTTGCCGAGACACAGACGGTAGCAATGAACATGAGTGATAAAGGCTCCGGAATTACAGAGATTTATTTTGGATTGCAAAATCCGGAAGAAACAGAGGTGGTTTTCACACCGTGTACATCAGCTCAGAGTAATCAGACGGTTGTAGAGCCTGGAACGTATTATATGGCATGCAAAGATACATCCGGAAACATGACATGTATATCAGCAGATTTCTTTAAGATCACATTAGATTATGGAGATGCAACCTGTCCGGTACGTTACATCGTAGGACTGGAAGGAAACACCGTGACACTTCCAAATCCGGAAAAACTCGGATATACGTTTGAAGGATGGGAGCAGACAGAATAATGTCAGTAAAAGAAAAAAACAGAATATATGGATCACAATTATTATGTTTTTATTAACCACAGGGGAATTGATTGCGGATATAGTGGCAATGGCAGGTATTTATTGTTTAGGAACTTTCTTTCGTGAATTATTAAATTCAGATATCATGGCATATCTGATGATCCCGGTAGACGTATTGTTACTGATTTTAGGTATCTATATATTGCAGAGATTAAGAAAGATCATTTGGAGCTTATGCACAAAAAAATAATATTTCCTTTTTATTGAAGATGACAGGAGAATTGAAAATGGTTTATATTTTAAAAAATTTGAATTTAAGAAAGTTATGCATATCATTTACGATTTGTTTTATTTTTATCATAATCGGAATTACACATGTATTTGCAGATGAAAAACCTACGATTACACAGGTTGTTATGGACCAAGATGTAGGCGCACGGCTTAATGAAGGGGATTCTGTAAAAATGAGCGTCAAAGCAGACGGTGCAACTGCAGTGCATGCATGGATAACAAATAAAAATTCATATCATTATAGCTTTGATAATCCAGACGAGCGTAAGAAATATTCTCATTATGTTGATTTTGTATACAATAATGCAACAGGAGAGTATGAATACACATTTGTTAATGATGCAGATGCTGCATCAGGAAAATGGGTAATAGAAAAATTTGTCTTAAGTAATGCAGGAAAATCATATGATTGTTATTTCATACAGAACAATGGAACTTATAAAGACCTTGAGGATTTTTATGTAAATGTTTATAAGGGTGGAGTATTAGAAGATCTTGTATTTGTTCATTTTCAGGAATGGAATCCAATTTCGGGAGAATATGAGAACAAAACTACAAAATCTGTACAGAGAGGTACAGCAGCTGAAGATCTTGGGACATTATATCAGCCAGCCGATATAGACGGGTTAAATTTTATAAAATGGCATGGTGAAGATGGACAAAAGATGAATGATGATCAGTTCAATTATGCATATCCTGAATACGATAAAAAGATCGTCAGGTTATATACATCAGATGAAAATGGAACGGAAAAATTATTGGACATAAAATATTCTATGCAGAATGATGAGATTGATTTATCTGAATATAACAATAATTTAAAAAATTATGATCTGAAATGGTATTACTTTGGCAGTGAATTTAATGTATTAAGAAACCCGGTTGAAATTAATGATATGTATACAGTAAACGAATATGCAAGTCAAATATTAGTTGCTGCTTTAACACAAAAAAACGAGGAACCAGGGCAGCCGAATACACCAGAAACACCACAGACTCCAGAAACACCACAGACTCCGGAAACGCCACAAAATCCAGAAACACCACAGACACCGGAAGAATCTAATACAACTGGACAAAATATATCGGGTAGACTGAATGAAAATTCAGTAAAAGAAGAAACAAATAATACAGTTAAAGATCAGAGTGTAAATGAAGAAATACAGGCAGAAGATACATTATCACCAAAGACCGGAGAAAGTCAACTGGGAAAAACAATGGCAGCAATGGTTATTGTAGGATGTATGGCAAGTGTAATTTACATAGTAAGAAAGCGTGAATTATATGAAAAATAGAAAATGGATATGTGGTTTATGTGCTTTATTTTTGCTGTTTTCTTCAACCTCTGTTCTGGCCGCATAGGTCACATTTGATGGAAACCACACTTACAAAGCAAATTTTAAAAAGAAACCATATCAGCTAAAAATAAGCGATTTACAGTACGACGGTGTAAATACTTATAACCAGATCAATGTTATTGATAATATGGGCGAGGATACACAAAAGGCACAGGATTTTACAGAGGCACATCCGGGGAATACTTCTTTGCATGATGAATATACAGTCAATGGAGCTTCCGGACTGGATGAATTATATGTAAAAGATAACGACCGGATTACAGTAGAGTTTAAGGCTGATGAAGATTATTTCCTGAAAGATGTTATATATAACGGAAAAAGCATGTTAGGCAGCTTGAAGGAAACATACGCTTCTGATGGAAGCAGTCAAGGAAGCGTATCTTTTAATATTAACAATACATCAGCGGTACAGACACTTGAGGTTCAGTTTTCTCCGGAATGGGCGTATTCAACCGCCCTGTCCGGTGGAAATATTGTTTTATCACGGTATGTAGGGAGAAATACAGTGGTAAACGTGCCTTTTTTATCAGAAATGGTAGAAAACCCGTTTCAAATAAGTTATAATTCTATCGGCGCAAGAAAGCGGATTCAATTTCGCGGATAGTAGCTATAGGAATAACAATGTTTTAATATTTTACGACGGAGAAATAGAATGTCTGAAAAGTGCAGAAAAATTATATATGCACTTGTAGTGACAGTATTTGCTGCTTTTTTATGGATGATCTGCTGTGAGAATGACCGGAAAGTGACCGATACAGTTATCGGGGAGACAACAGTACAGAGTATGCGTTCTGGGGAAAAGTCAGTTTCACTGGAACAGAGTGATATACCGAAAATAGAGATTGAGGATCTGACAGATGCATTTACTGTGATTTTACAGTATGCTCCGAAAGATATGCTTGCAGGCTGTACGGTGGATGAATCATTTTTGATGTGGTTTTATGCGCAGTATGGCAGGGATGCAGTGATACACATTGCATTTGATGTGCTGGATGGCGGGAATGACCCAGATGTCTGGTATGAGGAAACCGGAAATTCTATCCATGTGCTGTGGCTGCTATATTGCAGGGACAGTGGATTTGGACAGTATGAACTGGAAAACGTATATTGGATGCAGACAGCGGCTGCCTCGGAAATGGTATTTGGATTCGCCGGTGATATTAATTTCGCAGAGAACTGGTATACAACCGAGTATATGAAAGAACAGCCGGATGGGTTGTGGGATTGTTTTTCAGAAGACTTGCTTGCGCAGATGCAGGGCGTAGATGTGATGATCATGAATAATGAATTTACCTACGCAAATAAAAAAGGGGCAACATCAGTTTACGGCAAAGCTTACACATTTCGTGCCGACCCGCAGAAAGCAGAATTGTTGGAAATATTTGGAACCGACACAGTGACACTGGCGAATAATCATGTCTATGATTATGGGAAAAGAGGATTACTTTCCACGTTAGATGTATTGGATCAGGAGGGCATTCCTTATTCGGGCGCCGGAAGAAATCTCAAAGATGCATCGAAAATTATTTATTATGTGATGAATGGACGTAAAGTTGCCTTTGTATCGGCAACACAGATTGAGCGTTCCAAACAGTATACAAAGGCTGCAACCGAAACGGAACCGGGTGTTTTGAAAGCGTTACATCCGGAAAAATTTTTGAAAATAGTAGAGGAGGCAGCACAAAACAGCGACTATGTGATCGCAGAAGTGCACTGGGGAACAGAGGGGATGCTTTATCCGGATCAGTCACAGCGGCATCTGGCAGAACAGATCGCACAGGCAGGAGCAGATGTGATCATAGGAGGACATCCGCACCGGCTTCAGGGCGCTGCCTTTGTGGGTGATGTTCCAATTGCATATAGTCTTGGAAATTTCTGGTTTTCTACCGGAACATTGTATACAACATTGTCAAAAGTTACCATTACAGAGGATGGAACAGTAAAACTTTCTTTTATCCCTTGTATACAGCAGAATCTTACAACAAGGATTCTTACAGAACCGGAAGAACGATCAGATTTTTATGAATATCTGGCTTCTGTTTCCGCAGATATCGGAATTGATGCGGACGGGGTGGTTTATCATAAAAATGCGGATGATTATCCTGCAGGAGAGATTTTATATGACTCTGATACAAGCCGGACAGATATTATCGGTATGGCTGATAATGAGGGAGACGCGATTGATATTGTCGGTAACCTGAGAGAAGACCGGTAATTTAATTTTGGAATAGTGACTGCAGATTCTAAATCTATGGTTTCCTATAGATAAATGAGATATGTGTCGTACAGGCACCTCAAAGTTTAAGAAGAAGAGAGGATAAGAACATGAGTAAAAAACCTACTGTATTAATGATTTTAGATGGATACGGTTTAAATGACAGAACAGACGGAAACGCTGTTGCACAGGCAAAAACACCTGTCATGGATCAGTTAATGAAAGAATATCCGTTTGTAAAAGGAAATGCCAGCGGTCTCGCTGTAGGTCTTCCGGATGGACAGATGGGTAACTCTGAAGTTGGACATATGAACATGGGCGCAGGAAGAATTGTATATCAGGAGCTCACAAGAATCACAAAAGAGATCAATGATGGCGATTTCTTTAAAAATCAGGCATTATTAGATGGAATGGAGAATGTGAAGAAAAACAATTCTGATCTTCATTTATACGGACTTCTTTCTGACGGTGGTGTTCACAGCCATATCACACATGTTTATGGTTTATTAGAGCTTGCTAAGAGAGAAGGAATCAAGAATGTTTATGTACACTGCTTCTTAGACGGACGTGATACAGCACCTACTTCCGGAAAAGGATTTATTGAAGAATTAGAAGCAAAAATGGCTGAGCTTGGTGTAGGTAAGATCGCTTCTATCTCCGGACGTTACTATGCAATGGATCGTGATAACAGATGGGATCGTGTGGAAAAAGCATACAAAGTACTTACAACAGGTGAGGGAGAACAGGCAGAGAGCGCAGTCGCAGCAATGGACGCTTCCTATGCAAAAGATGTGACAGATGAATTCTTTGTTCCAACTGCTATCACAGAGAATGGTAAGCCAGTTGCTACAATCAAAGATAACGATACCGTTATTTTCTTCAATTTCCGTCCAGACCGTGCCCGTGAGATCACAAGAGCATTCTGCGCAGATGAATTTGATGGTTTCGAGAGAGACGCAAGAAAGAATGTTACTTATATCTGCTTTACAGAATATGATGCAACAATCCCGAATAAAGAAGTTGCATTCAAGAAAGTAGAACTGAAAAATACATTTGGTGAATATCTTGCAGCTCATGGCAAAAAACAGGCAAGAATTGCAGAGACAGAGAAATACGCACACGTTACATTCTTCTTTAACGGTGGTGTAGAAGAACCAAACGAAGGTGAGGACAGAATTTTAGTAAAATCTCCAAAGGTTGCTACTTATGATTTACAGCCAGAGATGAGCGCACCGGAAGTTTGCGATAAATTATGTGCAGCGATCCGTTCTGAAAAATATGATGTGATCGTGATCAATTTTGCAAACCCTGATATGGTTGGTCATACAGGAATCTTAGAAGCTGCAATTAAAGCAGTCGAGACAGTAGATACATGCGTTGGAAAAGCAGTCGATGCGATCAAAGAAGTTGATGGACAGTTATTTATCTGTGCTGACCACGGTAACGCAGAGCAGCTGGTAGATTACGAGACAGGTGCACCATTCACTGCTCATACAACAAATCCTGTACCATTTATTTTAGTAAATGCAGATCCTTCTTATAAGTTAAGAGAGAACGGATGCTTAGCTGATATCATTCCTACACTCATTGAATTAATGGGTATGGAGCAGCCGGCTGAGATGACTGGAAAATCATTATTGGTGAAATAACACCCAGAGTTTAAAGGACGCAGTGTTGCAGATTTTGTGGTGCTTTCTCAGGGGTTGAAGGGCAGCTATAAGCGTCCTTTCACAAGTCGTGATTTTATATGTAATGAAAAAGAAAAACGGTATAAACGAAATATTATGTTTATACCGTTTTTCTTTCATTTACGTTACGCATGACTTGTGAGAGGACACTTATACATGCCCGGTCAACGTCATGAACCGCACCACAAAAACTGCAATTAACGTTATGGAACTCCTGGTTATAGAATGAATTACTGCTATAAACTGGAAGCTAACAACATCTTTTCAAGACTATAATACCGCCATCATCAGCAATCATAAAATAATCGCCATTATAACTAAATCCGCAAATATAAAGACCATAACTTTCAAAAATTTTTGTTTTCTTATTTTGATTGGAAATAAAAGTTACAGTTCTAATATATTCCGTTGTTTCTTGTATAATAATCTGTTCTTCTTGATTTGTTACCTCTGGAAATTTTCCTCCGTACTGTCCTGCTATTAAGATTGCTTCACTCGGTAACTTATCACAAAATGCAATAAGTTCTTCTTCATCATAATCAACTATACAATTTTCAAGCTTTCCATTATCACAATCTAAAATAGTAGTTTTTTGTGAAGAAATAATAATCAGTTTATTAGGATTTTCTTTAGAGAAGCCTGCCCATTCAAACCCTCCAACAGAAAAACTTGTTACAAATTTCCAATCATCAATATTTTTACAAGCGTTGATACTTTCATCAAAAGTCATTAACATAAAATATCATGCCCTTTCTGCCTAATTGAAGTTATCGACACCACCATGTTGAAACATCGCAGGTTGTTTCGTAGTCAATC
>UQNW01000005.1 GCA_900542495.1 uncultured Roseburia sp. | reverse complement strand
TTCACAAATCTTATATCAGTTTTTAACGTTTACACAAAACTTGAAACGGTCTCAGAAAAACCGTACAGACAAATATGATTTCCTTTGTGAGCTTTGCGAACAGGAACATCATATTTTGTCTGTACGATTTTTTTATATACATTAATAATTTGACTTGTGTATGGACTCTTATATCTGCCCTTCACTACCTATAACATAGCTACAAAATCTGCCTATATTACCAAGTTAAACTCCGGTTACTCAGCCAGATTACCAGTATAAAGCTGGTAATACTTTCCATGATCTTTCATTAACTGGTCATGATTACCACGTTCAATGATACGTCCCTGCTCTAAGACCATAATACAGTCACTGTTGCGGACGGTAGAAAGCCGGTGGGCAATCACAAAAGTGGTACGTCCATGCATCAGTTTATCCATACCATCCTGCACGATCTTTTCTGTTCTTGTATCAATGGAGGAGGTTGCCTCGTCTAAGATCAGAACAGGTGGATCTGCAATTGCAGCACGGGCAATGGCGAGTAACTGGCGCTGTCCCTGGCTCAAGTTTGCACCGTCACCGGTTAACATTGTGTTGTAGCCGTCTGGAAGCTGGTGGATAAAAGTGTCTGCGTTTGCAAGTTTTGCAGCAGCAATGACTTCTTCATCCGTGGCATCTAATTTTCCGTAACGGATATTTTCCATAACGGTTTCAGTAAAAAGATGTGTGTCCTGTAATACGATTCCTAAGGAATGGCGCAGGTCATCTTTTTTGATCTTATTGATATTAATGCCGTCGTAACGGATCTTACCGTCCTGAATGTCGTAGAAACGGTTGATCAGGTTTGTGATCGTTGTTTTTCCGGCACCGGTACTTCCGACAAAAGCAATCTTCTGACCAGGAGTAGCAAAAAGGTCTACATTGTGCAGAACGATTTTATCCGGATTGTATCCAAAATCAACATCATCAAAGACAACATCACCTTTTAATTCGATATAGTCAACAGAGCCGTCTGCCTGATGAACATGTTTCCATGCCCACATTCCAGTACGTTCCTTACATTCCACAATCTGTCCGTTTTCTTTTTTGGCACGGACTAATGTAACGTAGCCTTCGTCTGTTTCCGGTTTTTCATCCAGCAGATTGAAAATTCGCTCGGAACCGGCAAGCGCCATAACAATATTGTTGATCTGCATACTCAGCTGGTTGATCGGCTGGCTGAAACTCTTGTTGAAAGTTAAGAAGCTTGCAAGTTTACCGAGTGTAAAACCGCCGATTCCCTCTAAAGCAAGAACACCGCCGACTAAAGCGATTAAAACATAGCTGACGTTACCGAGCTGTGCATTGATCGGCATTAAGATGTTACCAAATTTATTTGCATTATCTGCACTTTCAAATAACTGGTCGTTTAATTTGTTGAAATCTTCAATACTCTGTTCCTCATGTGTGAAGACTTTTACAACTTTCTGACCGTTCATCATTTCCTCAATATAACCGTTGACGGTTGCAATATCACGCTGCTGTGCAATGAAATATTTGGCACTGGCACCGCCGACAACTTTGGTGGCATAGAGCATAACGCCTACCATAACAAGTGTGATGATCGTCAGAGGAATATTTAACGCGATCATGGCACCAAGTACACTGATGATCGTAATGGCACTGTTTAATACCTGCGGGATACTCTGGCTGATCATCTGGCGGAGTGTATCAATATCATTTGTGTAGGTTGACATAATATCTCCGTGTGGATGCGTGTCAAAGTAGCGGATTGGTAATTCTTCCATATGAACAAACATGTCATTTCGAAGATTCCGGAGTGTTCCCTGTGTTACATAGACCATGATTTTTGACTGACAATAGGAAGCAAGTGCACCGCATGCATAGAAGATCGCAACACGTCCGATCGCGTGGGCAAGGTCACTAAAATCAGGGGAAGCCTGCTTGGTCAGAGGAATGATGTAATCATCGATGAGTGTCTGCATAAATAAGGTTCCCTGCACATTGGAGAATACTGCTATAAACAGACAGATCACAACAACGATACATGCAAATCCATAGTTTTTAAATATGTAGGAAAGAAGACGCGCTAACAGTTTTCCGGGATTTGCAACTTTTGGTTTTGGTCCACAGGCATTGCTGCGCATAGGTCCATGATTTTTTTCTGCCATTATCTTGCACCTCCTTCATCAAAATCACCGCTGCCCTGTGTCTGGGATTCGTATACTTCGCGGTAAATAGCATTTGTTTCCATTAATTCTTCGTGAGAACCGAAACCGTCCACTACGCCGTTATTTAATACGATAATGCGGTCAGCATTCATAACGGAAGAAATACGCTGCGCAATGATAAGCTTGGTCGTATCAGGAATTTCCTCAGCAAATGCTTTACGGATTTTTGCATCAGTTGCAGTATCGACTGCACTGGTACTGTCATCTAAGATAAGGATCTTAGGATTTTTTAACAGAGCTCTTGCAATACATAAGCGCTGTTTCTGACCACCGGATACGTTCGAGCCGCCCTGCTCAATATGCGTATTATATCCATCCGGAAAACGGTTGATAAATTCAGAAGCACAGGCAAGATCACAGGCATGCCGGCACTGCTCATCTGTTGCATCTGGATTTCCCCAGCGGAGATTATCATAAATTGTTCCGGAAAACAGTACGTTGTTCTGCAGCACAACAGAAACTTCATTACGCAGTGTGTCAAGGTCATAACTGCGGACATCTTTGCCGCCGACATAGACACTGCCTTCCGATACATCATACAGACGGCTGATCAGATTGACTAAGGAAGATTTGGAACTTCCGGTTCCTCCGATAATACCGATCGTTTCACCGGACTGAATGGTGAGGTTGATGTCATCTAACACCGGTTTGTCAGAAGTCTTGTTATAACGGAAGGTCACATGGTCAAAACGGATGCTTCCATCAGATACCTCGTAATCAGGATTTTCCGGATTTGTGATACTGCTTTTCTCGTTTAATACTTCGCAGATACGTTCTGCACTTGCGATACTCATGGTGATCATTACGAATACCATAGAGAGCATCATAAGATTCATCATAATGTTCATGCAGTAAGTGAGAAGACTCATCAGCTCACCTGTCGTCAGAGTGGAGGATACGATCATTTTTGCACCGATCCAGCTGATTAAGATGATACAGGTGTAAACAGCTGCCATCATGACAGGTGTATTGTAAACAATGACACTTTCTGCCTTTACAAACATTTTATAGATGTTTTCACTTGCTTTTGTGAAACGGTTTTTCTCGTAATCCTCACGGACATAAGCTTTTACCACGCGGATAGCAGATACATTTTCCTGAACAGATGCATTTAAGTCATCATATTTCGGGAATACCTGGGTAAAATATTTGTGTGCTTTCACTGTGATGAAAGCAAGGATTACACCGAGGACAATGACTGCAGCAAGGTAGATGCACGCAAGCTTTGCATTGATGAAAAATGCCATACACATCGCACAGATCAGAGAGATCGGTGCACGTACACACATTCGTAAGATCATCTGATATGCCATCTGGAGGTTGGTAACATCTGTGGTAAGTCTTGTGACAAGACCCGCAGTACTGAATTTGTCTATATTGGCGAAAGAGAATGTCTGAATATTTTCATACATTGCTTTTCTTAAGTTGCGTGCAAAACCGGTAGAGGCTCTTGCACCGTATTTTCCGCCCATAACACCTGCAAAAAGTGAAACGCAGGCTGTGACGATCATCAATCCACCCATGACGTAAATGTGGTGGATATCTCCTTTTTCCACACCATCATCGATAATGGATGCCATCATAAGAGGAATGATCGTCTCCATGAGAACTTCTAAGATCATGAAGACCGGAGTAAGAAAAGAGTCTTTTTTAAACTCTTTAATTTGTGCTCCAAGAGTTTTTAACATATTTTCACATCCTTTTCTAATTTAGTATTGATTTTTAATTGTTAGTGTGCTAACTATATAGTTATACGGCATTCGATTGTGAATGTCAATCATATTTTTTATTCCAAATTTTAAGAGCAGATTGGATACTTTCTGCGGAATAAATTTTAGAGGGGAAAAGGAACAAATGAGACACGAAGACAGTGTAGGATATAAAATGAGACTGATCCATAACCGGATTCACAAGCAAATGGAGGCAAAGCGGATCGAAAATGAAGGTGATATTACCGGCATGCAGCGCTGGGCTTTGGGCTATCTGAATGATCATGCAGACCGTGAGATTTATCAGAAAGATATCGAGCAGGAATTTAACGTATCGAGAGCGACAGCATCGAACATGCTGCAGATTATGGAGCGGAAAGAACTGATTCGCAGGGAATCCGTCAGTCATGATGCAAGATTAAAGAAAATTTCCCTGACACAGAAAGCGAAGAACATGGTTGAGAAAGCGGATGTGGATATTCGTGAAATGGAGCAGCTCATCACAAAGGGGTTTAATAAGGAAGAAACAGAACAGTTGAAGCAATATCTTGACCGGATCATGGAGAATATCGGAGTGACCGAGGAGGGCTGTGGAAGAACCTGTAAAAATGGTGTGGAGGAATAGAGACACCACAATATATAGTGTTTTTCTTTTATCGTAAAAAAGTGACGATTTATTTGATGTATTTTTGTACAGAATAGATAAAGGTAGCGTGGATACTGGGTTTGAGGGGTGTCGGCTGCCTTTTTTGTTTACATAATATTCCACATAATCTAGTAATACATATTGACAAAAACACAAGATATTGTATAATAAGTCTCGTCAGCAAACAAGAGAGGTTTGCAATAGAGAACAAATTCTTCTATAGGAAGTTTAATGAAAAGTGTTTAGTAGAATGGAGAGCGAAACAAAGAAATGAAAATTATTAAACGAAGCGGAATGGAAGATACCTTTGATATTAAGAAGATTGAGGCAGCTATCCGTAAAGCAAATGAGAGTGTAATCGATTACGAAAAATTAACAGAGGAGAAGATACAGGAGATTCTCGCCAATGTGGAAAAAGCATGTGAGAATATGAAACGTTCCCCGAGTGTTGAAGAGATTCAGGATATGGTGGAGAACCAGATCATGAACCAGCGCGCATTCAATGTGGCACGTAATTATATTACCTATCGTTACAAGAGAGCTTTGGTTCGTAAATCCAACTCTACGGATGAACAGATTTTAAGTTTATTAGAGTGTAACAATGAGGAAGTAAAACAGGAGAACTCCAACAAGAATCCTACAGTCAACAGCGTACAGCGTGACTATATGGCTGGTGAGGTAAGCAAGGATATTACCAGAAGATTCTTATTGGATGAAGATATTGTAGAGGCGCATGAGAAGGGAATTATCCATTTCCATGATGCAGATTATTTTGCACAACATATGCATAACTGCTGTCTTGTGAATCTTGAGGACATGCTCCAGAATGGTACGGTGATCAGTGAGACAATGATCGACCGCCCGAAGAGTTTTTCCACAGCATGTAACATTGCAACACAGGCAATTGCGCAGATCGCAAGTTCCCAGTATGGTGGACAGAGTATTTCTCTTTCGCATCTGGCACCATTTGTAGATGTGAGCCGTCAGAAGTTCCGTAAGACAGTTCGTGAGGAACTGACAGCTACCGGTATTGAACCAACAGAGGAAATGGTGAATAAAATCGCAGAGATGCGTGTCAAAGAGGAAATCAACCGTGGTGTCCAGATGATCCAGTATCAGGTGATCACACTTATGACAACAAACGGACAGGCTCCATTTGTGACTGTATTTATGTATCTTGACGAAGTACCGGAAGGACAGCTTCGTGATGACCTCGCAGCAGTGATCGAGGAAGTATTACATCAGAGAATCCAGGGAGTTAAGAATGAAAAGGGTGTATTTATCACTCCGGCATTCCCAAAACTCATTTATGTATTAGAGGAAGACAACATCCGTGAGGGAAGCAAATACTGGTATCTGACCAAACTTGCAGCAGAGTGTACTGCAAAGAGAATGGTACCGGATTATATTTCCGAGAAGATCATGAAAAAACTCAAACAGGGTAACTGCTATACCTGTATGGGCTGCCGTTCTTTTTTAACTGTATATAAAGATGAAAATGATAAATTTAAGTTCTACGGAAGATTCAATCAGGGAGTTGTCACCTTAAACCTTGTAGATGTGGCATGTTCTTCCGGAAGAGATATGAATAAGTTCTGGGAGATCATGGATGAGAGACTGGAACTCTGCCACAGAGCGTTAATGGCAAGACATGAGAGATTAAAGGGCACACCTTCTGACGTAGCCCCGATCCTCTGGCAGAATGGTGCATTAGCACGTTTGAAAAAAGGCGAGACAATCGATAAATTATTATATGGTGGATATTCCACTATTTCGCTCGGATATGCAGGACTTTGCGAGTGTACTAGATATATGAAGGGAGTTTCCCACACAGATCCGGACGGCACACCTTTTGCATTGGAAGTAATGCGTCATTTAAATGATACATGTGCAAAATGGAAAGAGGAGCACAACATTGATTTCAGTCTGTATGGCACACCGTTAGAGTCTACAACTTACAAATTCGCAAAATGTTTACAGAAACGTTTCGGAATCATTCCGGGTGTCACAGATAAGAACTATATTACAAACAGCTATCATGTTCATGTGACCGAGCAGATGAGTGCTTTTGACAAGCTGAAATTCGAATCACAGTTCCAGGAGCTTTCTCCGGGTGGTGCGATCAGCTATGTGGAAGTTCCGAATATGCAGAACAATTTAGATGCTGTTCTTTCTGTAATGCAGTATATTTATGACAATATCATGTATGCGGAACTGAACACAAAGAGCGATTATTGTCAGGAATGTGGCTACTCCGGAGAGATCAAAATTGTGAATGACAAAGATGGAAAATTAGTCTGGGAGTGTCCGAATTGCGGAAACCGCGATCAGAATAAGATGTCTGTTGCAAGACGTACCTGCGGATACATCGGAACACAGTTCTGGAATCAGGGAAGAACACAGGAGATCAAAGAGAGGGTTCTTCATTTATAAAAAAAGAATTTGAATACAAAACATCTTGGGCGGAGCGGGAAATTATCCCGCTTCGTTTCAACTTGTCATGAAGGAAATCATACAATGAATTATGCAAATATCAAAACGTATTCCATAGAAAATGGTACAGGTGTGAGAGTTTCCCTGTTCGTATCCGGATGCACACATCACTGTAAAGGATGTTTTAACGAGGAGGCGTGGGATTTTTCTTATGGAAAGCCTTTTACAAAAGAGACAGAAGATGAGGTGATAAAAAGCCTGCAGCCGGATTATATGGCTGGCATCACACTGCTTGGAGGAGAACCGATGGAACCGCAGAATCAGAGGGTGTTAGTAGGCTTATTAAAACGTATCCGCAAGGAACTGCCGGGAAAAACAGTCTGGATCTATACCGGATATCTCTACGAAGACCTTTTGCCGGGCGGAAGGGCAAACTGCGAAGTGACAGAGGAGATGCTGTCTTATTGTGACATTTTAGTAGACGGCCCATTTGTTCTGGAAAAGAAGAATATCTCATTAAAATTCCGTGGCTCAGAAAATCAGAGGATCATTGACCTTCGTGCAACCGAGGAAGCCGGCAAAGTGATTCTTGCTATGGAATAGCAAACTGTGATATGATGAACAGTGGCAAAAGAAGAATAAGCAGAAATGGAACTGCTTTGAAGAAATAAGGGGAGCGACAAGATGAAAATGACATGGAAAACCATTCTGGCAGCATTTGCTTATGGAATAGGTGTTTTTGGATGGATTTATACAGGCGTCTGGCAGATATTGAAAAAGCCGGTGCGCTCCGTGATCGTGGCACAGATGGCAGGGCACTTATCAATCGGGCTTTTGATCGGTGCACTGATCCAGGGATTTTTATACCTGTCATTAGCAGGTGGAATCTGGTGTGTCGGCTATATGATCAGCGAATATTTGAAAGAAAAATAATAAGGATAAAAAAATGATTTTACGAGTACCTTCCTATTATAAAACATTCCAGTGCATTGCAGACAAATGTGAGCATAGCTGCTGTATTGGCTGGGAGATTGATATTGATGAGGATTCCTATGAATATTATATGGGAATTGAAGGCGCGTTCGGAGAACGCCTGAAAGAGCAGACGGTGACAGAGGATGAAGAACATAGCTTCGTTCTGCGAAAAAACGGCTGGTGTCCGTTTTTAGATAAAAATAAACTGTGTGATATTTACAGTGAATTGGGGGAAGAAGCGTTGTGCGAAGTCTGCACAGAGTACCCTCGTTTTGTTGTGGAATATGGTGATGTCAGGGAAAAATCCCTAAGTGTGTCCTGTGAGGAAGTCGGACGCATTATTTTTTCTGAGGAAGGCAAGATGTATTATGAAGATATCGAACTGCCGGATCTTGGAATTGGAGATGAGTATTACGAGGATGAGGAAGAGGAACCTTTTGAGGAAGACATGGAGGAGTTCTGTTCTCATTTAGAGGAATACCGCGGACAGGCGATTGCCATTTTACAGAACCGTGAGAAAAGCATTGATGACAGGATCAAAGAGTTCTTAAAATTCTGCGAGAAGTTACAGAATGTGGTGGAAAATCCGGGGGAGGAACCGTGGGATCTGATGGAATACTTTCATGTCCGCATGGATACCTTTGAGGAACTTGAGAATGTCAATGAGGAATGGATCAATGTAAAACAGCAGGTGAGAACGTTTTTTGAAACCCATTCTTATGAGGAGGCTTTAGCGGAATATAAGAAGTCTGCTGATTACAACGAAATCTGGTATGAACACATTCTTGTTTATTTTACCTACCGTTACTTTATGAGAGCATGGTACGACGGAAATGTGCTGGCGAAGGCACAGTTCGCAATTGTCGGATTTTTAGTGATCCGAGATATGGATATTGTGCGGTATTTTGAAAATGGAAAAAGTTTTAAACTGAAAGATCGGATTGCAAATGCAAGGATTTTTTCAAGGGAAGTGGAACATTCCGAGGAAACATTGGAGATTTTAGAAGATGATATTTCTTTTGATGAAGCATTTCATGTGAAGCATCTGATGAGACAGATATAAAAATAGCCGGGTGACAGAGTACCGGATAGCTTTGCGCTATCGGTCTGATCAGCCGGCTTTTAGTATCTACCTGTAATGAAATGAAGGAATGATACCGGTTTTTTACCTTGTGCTTTGGTCTCTGTGATGTATTTCTCGTAGTAAAGAATTACTTCACCAAAAGACATTGCTGGATCGATTGAATACATATGCTCGCCTCCTTATTTTATTTTTGAAAACTTGTTTTCCTTGTTTTCGTGGCTAGTATAGTACTTGATTTGGGAAATGTCAACAAAAAAAGTGTTAAGATTTTGTTAAGTATTCACAAAAATACAATTTGAAAGAAAAAATGGGGTAAGGGAGAACACAAAAGAGTTTTATGCAGCGTAGTGATGAAGAAATTTATGAGGAACAGGAGCGCAGACGGCTTGAGGCGAGGAGAGCGCGGAGAAGAAAAAGACGGAAGCAGCAGATCATATTCCGTCTGGCGACATTTGCAGGATTTTTTCTGCTGTTGCTTTTTCTTGTGGTGCTGGTGCGCAAAGTGTCAGAAAAACAGGCTGCAGAGCAGCCGGTGACAGCAGAAACTTCAAAATATATCGAAGAATCGCCGGATTTTGCAGTGGAGCTGCTTACGGTCAACGAGTATTCAAGACCGGGGACGGAGCTTGCGCAGGTGAATGGAATTGTGGTTCATTATACCGCAAATCCCGGAACAACAGCCGAGCAGAACCGCAGTTACTTTGAAAGCCTGTCTGAGACAGGAGAGACACATGCGAGCAGTCATTTTATCATTGGAATAAGCGGTGAGATTATTCAGTGTATTCCGTGCAATGAGATTTCCTATGCTTCCAATGAGAGAAACAGCGACACAATCTCTGTAGAGTGCTGCATCCCGGATGAAACCGGAAAATTTACAGATGAAACTTATCAGTCGCTGGTCAGTCTTGTGGCATGGCTGATGGGAAGGTATGACCTGACCACAGACGACGTAATTCGACATTATGATGTTACCGGCAAGGACTGCCCGAAATACTTTGTCAAAAATAGCGGGGCATGGTCGAATTTCAAGGCAGACTTATTGACATATATTGATACCTACGGTATTGAAAAAACACAGGAAATAAATTAGAATAACTTATGAACCGGACTTTTTTGTTAAATGAGACAAAATAATGACGGAAACAATCGGATAAAGGGTTAATATAAGAAAATATGTTAGAAAATGAATTTCATAAATTAGTAGAAAAACAGGAGATCAGAAGCACTTTAAGTCAGATCAGAAGCGAGATCAAGGAACCGGACATGCGGGAGGAATTTTTGAAACTGCTTGCCGGAAAAGAGAGTATGCTTCTTGCATTTTTAACAGATGAGGACGCTAAGACGAGAAAGAATGCGGCACTTCTGATCGGAGATTTAAGACTTGAACAGGCAAAGGATGCATTGCTTGCAGCATATCAGAAGGAGACAACACTGTTTGTCAAAAGTTCTTACCTGACAGCATTAGGAAAGCTTGATGTCAGAGAAAATCTGGAATTCTTTCAGACACGTCTGGAAACGCTTAAAAACCAGCCGGCAGCAGAGGAAGAAAAAAAACACAGAAACGAGGAAATCCGGGAGTTGAACCAGATAGTCCTTAATATAGAAGGAATGAAAAAACATTCCTTTACCGGATTTTCGGTGCCTCATGAGATGCTGCTTTTGACAAACCGGGAGCAGAGAGAGGTCACACTTTCAGAAGTGAAGGAGATCGGAGCATCCGTACAGCGCAAAGCCGAGCTGCATCCGTTAGGTGTGCTGGTTTTCTCGAAGGAGATCATTCCTTTTACAAAGCTTCGTACATACCGGGAATTATTGTTTCCAATTCACACAAGTGACAAAGTACCGATGAAGGCAGAAAAGGCAGCAGAGTTATTATGGGAATCTGAACTTTATGCTTTTCTGACAGAATGTCATAAGGGAGAGGCACCTTTTTATTTCCGTCTGGAAGTGAAGGGAAAGGAGCCACGGACAGAGTTTGTGAAAAAACTGGGAATGGCTTTGGAAGCTGCTTCCGACTGGAAACTGATCAATTCAACGACAGATTATGAGTTAGAGATCCGTCTGATCGAGACGAAAGACGGAAATTTTGTTCCATTTTTAAAACTATATACACTGCAGATGAAACGGTTTGCATACCGCAAAAACGCCATTGCAATGTCTATCCACCCGGCGAATGCGGCAATGCTCATGTATCTTGCAAAGCCGTATATGAAAGAGCATGCGCAGATCTTAGATCCATGCTGCGGTGTCGGAACCATGTTGATCGAGCGTGATATTTTAGTCCCGGCAAGGGAAAAGTATGGAATTGACATCTTTGGCGATGCAATCGAAATGGCAAGGGAGAATGCAGCATTTGCAGGCGAGAAGATCAACTTTATTCATCGCGATTATCTGGATTTTAAGCATGATTATAAATTCGATGAGATCATCACGAATATGCCGGTCAGGGGAAAGAAGTCGAAAGAGGAGCTTGACGCATTTTATGCAGCCTTTTTTGAAAAATCAAGAAGCCTGCTGGCAAAAGACGGAATCATCATCATGTATTCCAACGAAGTGGGGTTTGTAAAAAAACAATTACGTCTGCAGCCTTGCTACAGGCTGCTCCAGGAGTATTGCATCCGGAAGAAGGATTCATACTATCTGTTTATCATAGGAATGAAGGGGTAACTAGAACATGGCTTTTTCAGTCGACAAAAGCGAAGAAAACGCGGCAAAATCAAATAACTGGCTGTTAGACCAGTCGCTGATGCAGAATATGCAGGATCGGTTCTGTGATGCAAATAATGTTTATATGGTATGCTTAAATGCACAGAACGGGGTTGTGACAAAAGCCTATGGATCAAAAGAAGAGTTAGAATATGTGCACAGCAAAGTGGGCATGGAGCGTCATGCTTCTCTTTTACAGAAAATGGCCGGAAGCAGCATTGAGAGCGTTGTGGAAGAACCGCTAGATACAGAGCAGATTAAAATGTGCGGAGTGGCGATCCGTGTCAGTGGTGAGACGATTGCAATCTGGATCGTGGTCGGCATTATGGATGATATCTTAGAGGATATTCCAGACTATATAATGCGGACAAGCCCGGAGCGTTATTATAAATCGCTGGAATTTTTAGAATCCCTTTCCAAACAGATCTTTGCAGTGAAAATGGAGGAAGTTTTAGCGCAGGAGGCATTTAATAAAAGCCGAGAGTCAGAAACGCAGATGAAAGCGGAACTGCATCGCAATGAAGCAATGACTTCTATGTTAAAAATGCTGGAATCTGAGAACAGTTTCACGAAGATCGTGGATGATATTTTAAAAGATGCCTGTGAATATCTTGGAATTTCCGTAGGAGCGCTGCTTCGGGAAAATCAGGAACAGGAAAAGGTGGATATGATCTGTGAGTATGCCGCCGAAGGGCGCGAACCACGGATTTTAAAGGAACAGAACATTCCAAAAGAAGAACTTCCGTTTTTTAATGGAAAACCGTATATGATTTCCGCAAATGCCATGCTCCCGGAGGGATTCGCAAGGATGTTTGAAAAGAAATCGCTCACAGCAGGCGTATTTCTCCCGATTGAAGTAAATGGTCATGCGAGCATGTATCTCTGCTTTTGCGAAAATGAAAAGAAGAAAAAATGGGAAATCGCAGACATCAAATTTATCAATGACGTGAAGCGCATCATCCAGACAATCTTGACGAAGCGTATCACAAAAAATTCGCTGGCGAGCTCTTATGCATCGCTTGAGGCAATCTTGGAAAATGTTGGCTGTGCGATCTACGTTAAAGACCCTCAGACCGGACATATTCTGTATGCGAATGAGAAATATCAGAATTCTTTTAAAAAGGCGTTAGAGGAGCTTCCAATCAGCCCGGTTAGTTTACAGAATGTAACAGAGACGAAAAACGGTCTGTTCCGGGAAATTTATTCCGAAAAGGAAAACCGCTGGTTTGACTGCTACAGCACGCATATCCAGTGGGTGGACGGAAGAGAAGTGAAACTCTGCACGATTTATGATGTCACGGACAAGAAACTGTATCAGCAGAAGATTGAAAAACAGGCAAATAACGATTTTTTGACAGGATTATATAACCGTATGCGCTGTGAGCAGGATCTTCATCGTTTTATCAATGATACGAGGGAGTTCGGCGGTGAGGGAGCGCTTTTATACATCGATCTGGATGATTTCAAGCACATCAATGACGGATTAGGACACCAGTATGGAGATATTTTGTTAAAAAATATTTCTGCCGGTTTTAAGCAGATTGCAGGGGTGGATGATAACTGTTACCGTATGGGTGGCGACGAATTTATCATTTTAATCTCCCATAAGGCATATCCCAATCTGCAGAACATCATCGAGCAGATCAAGGCACAGTTTGCGAAGCCTTGGAGATTAAAAGGAACCGAGTACTACTGTACGATGAGTATGGGGGTTGTACGTTTCCCGACAGACGGTGATTCTGTGGAAGAACTGATCAAAAAGGCGGATATTGCAATGTATGATGCAAAATGCGCCGGAAAGAACCGCGTTGCCTATTATGATGAAAACGTGATCTCCACATCCTTCAAGCGGCTGGATCTGGAAAAAAATATGCGTAATGCGACCAGAAATGCATTTGATGAATTTGAGGTCTATTACCAGCCAATCACGGATATTTCAAAGCCGGGAATGCCATGTTCCGGTGCAGAGGCACTGATTCGCTGGAATTCGAGGGAGCTTGGTGCAATCTCTCCAACAGAATTTATTCCTCTGGCAGAGTACTTAGGGCTTATCAACCCAATCGGCGTCTTTATCCTGAGGGAAGCCTGTATGCGCTGCAAATACTGGAATGATATGGGACATCCGGACTACAAGGTGAATGTCAATCTTTCCGTTGTACAGCTTTTACAGAATGATATTGTAGAGCAGATCGCTGCGGTGATCAAAGAGACAGAGATTAATCCAAAGAACCTGACATTGGAAGTGACGGAAAGTCTGGCGATCAATGACATGAACCGTATGATAAAAATCCTTGCGGAGATCAAAAAACTTGGTGTCCGGGTGGCATTAGATGATTTTGGAACCGGATATTCCTCGTTAAATCACATCCGGGAAATGCCAATCGATGTGATCAAGATCGACCGCTGTTTTATCATTGATATCGGAAAAGATGATTTTTCCAATGCGTTTGTAAAAATGGTTGCAGAACTCGCATCTGCAATTGATGTCAATGTGTGCGTGGAAGGCGTGGAGACAAAGGAACAGCTTGATATACTGCTCGGAAGCAAGATACAGCTTATTCAGGGCTTTTATTTCGGAAAGCCGGTGACGGCGAGAGAGTTTGAACGGAAATATTTATAACAAAAAGAGAAGGGCAGATTTGTCCTTCTCTTTTTGTCGCTTTTATAATGCATGAAAATAGAATGTTTGCAAAGCGTATATTTTATTATTCGATACTTAATACAGTAAGCGTTTGATCGTGTACCTGAAAACGGATGTTGTAATTTCCGTAGGTCAGTCCCCAGATACGGTCTTCATCCTGAATAAAGCGGTCTCTGGGGTCCTGGGCTAACAGTGCAAGTACTGTTTCACGGTCAGATTCCGGAAGCTTATGAAGCAGTTCATCTGGAAAATCAACGGATAAATGTTCTTTACTTACCGAGAGCGCAAAACCGCCCGCAGCATCGGGATGACTGTCGATGTGCGGCAGATAAGGTTTGATATCATAAATCGGAGTGCCGTCTAACATATCAATACCGGAAACCGTAATGACAGGACCAAGCTTTTCATCAATCGTGACTGATTCTAATTTTACAGAGGACAATCCAATCGGATTCGGGCGGAAAGGAGAGCGCGTTGCAAAAATTCCCATGCGTACTTTTCCACCGAGCCGCGGCGGTCTGACGGTGGCAGACCAGTGTTCCCTTTTTGCCTTGGAAAATCCCCATATGAGCCAGAGGTGTGAGTAGTCACTTAGTCCTCTGATCGCATCTGCGTTTCTGTATTCCGGGGAAAAAACAATAGTTCCAAGCAGACCTTTTACAAGACCGCTCTGTCTTGGAATCCCAAATTTTTCAGGAAAATCAGTATGAATGACTGCTATTTCTTTTAATTCCATGATCAGAAAAAACCTTTCATCATATATTAGGTGTGATAAATCTGGATAGCAAAAAAGCCTTGATTAAATCAAGGCTTTTTCTATGCAGAAGATGGGACTTGAACCCACACGATATTGCTACCACAGGCACCTGAAGCCTGCGCGTCTGCCAATTCCGCCACTTCTGCGAACAATGAGTATTGTATCGGTTTTTTGATAATAAGTCAAGCTTTTTTTGCAAAAAAATTGTTTTAATTGTTTGAAAAATTTTTTACAATTTTTTTGAAAAAAGTAGTTGACAATTTTATTTTCCTTTGGTATTATTAGGAAGTCGTCACGAGAGATGACTGACATGCGGAAGTGTCGGAACTGGCAGACGAGCAAGACTAAGGATCTTGTGCTCATTGCGAGCGTGTGGGTTCAAGTCCCATCTTCCGCATTCGAAATTTTTAGATAAAAGCCTTGGATTTAGTCGATTCGGGCTTTTTTCTTTTGTCAAAATCTATGACATTTTGGTGAGACCTAGGTAAGACCTCGGTCTCTACGTTGAATAGTATGTTGCTGTTTAAGCTCATTCTGAAAGCATGATTATTAGTAATTTCAAAGCCTAAACTTTTTAGCATACGTCTTAAGCAAGTGATATATGCATCCGTCTTAATCCATTCCCCATTTTCATGGCAAAAAACAAATTCAGAATGAATTCATTTGCGCTCTTGTACTGCTTTTAGTTCATCTAACAAGCTGTTAATGGCATTGGTTAGCGGAAACTTTCTGCCACCTTTTGATTCGCCTTTTTCATCCGATTTTGTATTGCTTGAAAGAAAAAAGTTCAAGATGCTCTAATATATGGATGTATAGAATCTAAAATGCCAACGAGGGCTTTAGATGACAATGATGCACAATTACTAGGACATATTAAGTCGTTTAAAAAAGTTATATATACCAATGGTTTGAACTGGAAATTTTTTAACGGTAATGAAAAATGTTTTGATATACTGAGGAGTGTGTTTTTTTATCACACTCCTCTTTGCATTTAAAACAAATCAGAATGTGTTCCGGTACGAAAAAGAAATAATTCTAGTTGATCATCATCTACGCGGTAAACAAGAAGCCAGTCTGGTTCAATGTGACATTCACGAAAGCTACGATAGTTTCCAGACAAATTGTGATCATGATATTTGACATCAAGTGGTTTCTGGGAAGCTAGTGTGTCGATTACTGATGTGAGCAGCCCTAGATCTAACCCACGTTTTTTTGCAAGCTTCAAATCCTTTTTGAACTGATTGGATGGAACAATATTAAGCATCTGCAAGTACCTCATCCATCAAATCATTAAAGGAACTGTAGCGTTTATATTTGTTTGGGTTCTTTTTCATTTCATCATATTCAGCTAGTGCAGCTTTCGTTTCAGAGTTTGGTGAAATTCGTTTTACTTCAAAAGGGATGCCGTCATGGCTGACAGCACTCTTGAGGAACATGGTAATCGCTGCAGACATATTCAATCCAAGGTCATTAAATAATTCCTCGGCAGATTTTTTTAGTTCACTGTCAATGCGGACATTAATATTAGTTGTTGACATTATAAAATACCCCTTTCTTATTAATGTGCTTAAATTATAACCAATATAGCAAACAATTTCAATATAATATATGAAAATGTTTTGCATTGTGAGCACACTTTGACGCGTTGATTGTTGTATGCATTGCTTTCTTTCCAAATCAGCTATCATACACGAAATCCGTGTAACATTCAGAAACAGACAAAAAAATCGGTGCAGACAGCATTGAAGAATAATGAGGGACTCTATACTATACAGATAGAATGTTCGAAAATCCTGTTTGCATCCCATCCATCAGATAAAGGAGATTCAATGCATCAAGCATCATGGTGTGTGAATCACAGAAGGGGGAGGATTTTAAAGTCCTACGCACAGAATAAGAAAAAAAGTGTATTTTTTGCCGAACATTTTTTACATTTTACAGAAAAAGCGTTATAATACGACACGGTTAAAATGAAGATGCGAGGTGACAGGATTGTTTATATCAAAGAAAAAATCGAAAAATGCAAAAGTCCAGATGTCAGAAGCTTTTATAACAAGTGTATTTCTGGCGCTTTCAGGCGGCTTTCAGGATGCATATACTTACTTTACCAGAGATGAAGTATTCTCAAATGCCCAGACCGGAAACGTGGTATTGATGAGCCAGCATTTCATGTCGGGAGAATGGATGAGAGGACTGCATTATCTGCTGCCGTTGCTTGCGTTTGCAGGCGGTGTCTTTTTTGCAGACTGCGTCCAGGGAAAATATAAATATGCCAACAGACTTCATTGGAGACAGGGGATTTTACTGCTTGAGATCGTGATTTTATTTGGGGTAGGATTTATCCCACAGGATTATAATATGCTTGCCACAACACTGGTGTCATTTTCCTGTGCAATGCAGGTGCAGACGTTCCGTAAAGTGGGCGGATATTCTTATGCGAGCACGATGTGTATCGGAAATCTGCGAAGCGGTACAGCGGCGTTGTCAGCCTATATGAGAGACAGAAGACCAGAGCAGATCCGGCAGGCAATGTATTATTTCGGAATTATCCTGTTTTTTGCAGTGGGTGCAGGAATCGGTGGAAATTTGTCAATGCTGCTTGGCTTTAAGGCAATCTGGATTTCCAGTGCAACGTTAGTCATCAGCTTTTTATTAATGTTTATAGAGGAAAAAGAAAAGGAAAATTCATTATGTTAAACCAGTTTTCAAGAACAGAATTATTGTTAGGAAAAGAAGCCATGGAGAAGTTAGAACATTCCAGAGTGGCTGTTTTCGGTGTCGGAGGCGTTGGAGGTTATGTATGCGAGGCACTTGTGCGAAGCGGTGTCGGAGCGTTTGACCTGATTGATGATGACAAAGTCTGTCTGACAAATCTGAACCGTCAGATCATCGCAACAAGAAAAACCGTTGGAAAGTATAAGGCAGAAGTAATGCGCGACCGCATTTTAGAGATTAATCCACAGGCAGATGTCAGAATTCATAAGTGCTTTTTCCTTCCAGAAAATGCGGATGATTTTCCATTTGACGAATATGACTATATCGTGGATGCAGTCGATACGGTAACTGCGAAAATCGAGCTTGTCATGAAGGCAAAGGAAAAGGATATCCCGATCATCAGCAGTATGGGCGCGGGAAACAAGTTAGACGGAAGCCAGTTTAAAGTAGCAGATATTTATAAGACAAAAGTGTGCCCGTTAGCGAAGGTTATGCGCCGCGAACTGAAAAAACGCGGGATAAAAAAATTAAAAGTGGTATATTCTGAGGAAATCCCAACCAGACCGATCGAGGATATGTCGATCAGCTGCAGGACAAACTGCATCTGCCCACCGGGTGCAAAACATAAGTGCACAGAGCGCCGGGATATTCCGGGAAGTGTCGCATTTGTGCCTTCCGTGGCAGGACTGATCATTGCCGGAGAAGTTGTAAAAGATCTTATTAAAGTTTCATAAAGGGGACAGACGCAGAACTCTGTTTTACCGGATTTACATTTGATTAAGGATCACAATATTCAATAAAAAAGTATAGATAACCGGAAAAGTTATGGCGTAATAACTGTAACTTTTCTTTTTTTATGATGTAGATAATATAATGAGCGCAAGCGAGGAAAATACAAATTTATTTGTATTTGACGAACGGCGAAATTATTGAGTGATGAAATCACGATATAATTAAGATCACCGGGTAATATAGCCAATTGCGTATTATACAAAACAGGGAGATTGAATGAATGGAAAAAGAACAAAAGAACGAATAAGTTCCTGACGATGGGAGTCACCGTATATTATGTCTGGGTGCTTGGACTTGTCTGGAACGCTACGATACGTGGAATCAGTTCAGCCGGAAGGCTGAACTGTTACGGATGTTTCACATCAATTGGATAAATATATAGACAAATAGAACACACATAGGCTATAATGTTATGCAGTGCTGTAAAGCAATAAAATGAAAAAATGAGGGAATGAGATGTTTATTATTCAATTTATCAGAGGTTTTTGCATGGCATTGGCAGACAGTGTTCCGGGTGTATCAGGTGGAACCATTGCATTTTTACTTGGATTTTATGATAAGTTCATTGATTCCATTGATGATCTTCTGACAGGCACAAAAGAGAAGAGAAAAGAAGCATTTTTCTTTCTGCTCAAGCTTGGAATCGGCTGGGTCAGCGGATTTGTGATCGCGGTTCTGATCTTAACGAGCGTGTTTGAATCACATATTTACTACATCAGCTCGTTGTTTATCGGATTTATTATTTTTGCCATTCCAATCGTGGTAAAAGAGGAAAAAGAGTGCTTAGGTGCAGGTAAGAAATTCATGCCATTTATTTTACTGGGTGTTGCAGTTGTGTGTGCTATCACTTACTTTAATCCGGTTTCCGGAGGGAACAATGGCGTGAATCTGGCGCATCTGACACCGGGACTTGCGTTGTTTGTATTTTTTGCAGGAGTGATCGCTATTTCAGCGATGGTGCTTCCGGGCATTTCAGGTTCAACACTGTTATTGATCTTTGGATTGTATCTTCCGATTATTACGGCGATCAAAGACTTACTGCATCTGGATTTTTCAAGCTTCTGGACGGTATTTATTTTTGGTTGTGGTGTCCTGGTCGGCGTTTTCAGTGTGGTAAAACTGATCCGCAGGGCTTTGGAAAAGTTCAGGGCACAGACGATCTATACGATCATTGGTCTGATGCTTGGTTCAATCTATGCGGTTATCATGGGACCAACTACTTTGGATACTCCGCAGCCGGCTATGGGAATCCATGATTTCAGTATTCTGTTTTTCCTGATTGGTGGGGCAGTGATTTTTGGTTTGCAGAAGATGAAAGATATTAAGAAATAATTTATAAACCGGCGCAGGGCTTGTGCCGGTTTTAGTATTACCATGAGATTTACAATCATAACGGGAGAATAGAAAATGGGAAAGCTATTAGTATATTTGAAAGACTATAAAAAAGAAAGCGTGTTAGGACCACTTTTTAAATTGCTGGAAGCGTCCTTTGAGCTGATCGTACCGCTTGTCATGGCGGCGATCATTGATAAGGGTGTGGTAAATGCAGATCAGCCGTACATTATGAAAATGTGTCTGGTGCTGATTCTGCTTGCAGTCATTGGTCTTACATGTTCGATCACGGCACAGTATTTTGCTGCAAAGGCGGCTGTCGGTTTTTCAACCGGACTGCGCCATGCACTTTTTGAGCATATTCAGACACTTTCGTTCTCGGAAATGGATACAGTTGGAACTTCTACACTGATCACAAGAATGACAAGTGATATTAACCAGACACAGAACGGTGTGAATCTGGTACTGCGTCTGTTTCTGCGCTCCCCATTTATCGTGTTCGGTGCAATGATCATGGCATTTACAATTGATGTCAAGGCAGCAATTATTTTTGTAGTTACGATTCCATTACTGTCGATCGTTGTATTCGGCATTATGCTTGTGAGTATTCCTCTTTATAAAAAAGTGCAGTCCGCTTTGGATAAGGTTCTTGGAATTACAAGGGAAAACCTGACCGGAAGCAGAGTGATCCGCGCATTTAATAAGGAAGCGGATGAGATTGAAAACTTCAATGAGAGCAATGATGCACTCACGAAAATCCAGCTTTACGTTGGAAAAATTTCTGCGCTGATGAACCCGCTTACTTATGTGATCATTAACGGTGCGATCGTTGTTTTGGTATGGACCGGTGCAATCCGTGTAAATGACGGTGCAATCACACAGGGTGAAGTAGTTGCTCTTGTAAGTTATATGTCACAGATTTTAGTAGAACTTATTAAACTTGCAAATCTTATTATCAATATTAATAAGTCGATTGCCTGTGGAAACCGTATCCAGGCTATTTTCGAATTGCAGCCGTCTATCACAGACTCTGCTGTGGCTCTGGCAGCCGTGGAAGAAAGAACATCCGGTGCAGATGTGCCGGAAGTCGTATTTTCCCATGTAGGACTGACCTATGCCGGTGCAGGTGAGGAATCTCTGACCGACATTGACTTTACAGTGAAAAAAGGCGAGACAATCGGTATCATTGGAGGTACAGGCTCCGGAAAATCTTCGGTTGTCAATCTGATTCCACGTTTTTATGATGCGACAAAAGGAAGCGTACAGATTGAGGGAAAAGATGTGCGTGAGTATTCGTTGGAAGAACTTCGTGAAAAAATCGGTATGGTACTTCAGAAAGCAGTTTTATTCAAAGGAACCATTCGGGAAAATATGCTCTGGGGAAATGAAAATGCAACGGATGAGGATATTATGCAGGCATTAGAGATAGCTCAGGCAAAAGAGTTTGTGGATAAAAAAGAGGGCGGACTTGACTTTGAGATCGAACAGGGCGGTAAGAATCTTTCCGGCGGACAGAGACAGCGAATGACAATCGCGCGTGCAGTTGTGAAAAAGCCGGATATCCTGATCTTAGACGACAGTGCTTCCGCGCTTGACTTTGCAACAGATGCAAAACTTCGTATGGCGATCCGTGATATGGAGAACAAGGCAGCCGTATTTATCGTGTCCCAGAGGGCAGCATCCATTATGTACGCAGATAAGATCATTGTGTTAGATGATGGTCAGATCGTAGGAATAGGAACACATGAGGAACTCTTACAGCAATGTGAAGTATATCAGGAAATTTATTATTCCCAGTTCAAGAAGAACGAAGATGCAAAGGAGGGAAGATAAATGAAAAAGGTGATCAACAGCCAGCAGAAATCAACAATTAAAAAAGTTATGAACTACATCAGAAGATACTGGGGTTATCTTGGCATGTCGATTGTGCTTGCAGCAGTGACAGTTGCACTGACTTTATATCTTCCGGTATTGACCGGACGCGCAGTGGATCTGATCATCGAAAAAGGACTGGTGGATTTTGCGGGAATCCTTGCAATCTTAAAAAAGATGGCAGTTATCATTGTACTGACAGCTGTTGCACAGTGGATTATGAACGCCTGCAACAATAAAATCACTTATAATATTATCCGCGATATCCGAAAGGAAGCATTTGAAAAAATTGAAAAGCTTCCATTAAAATACATTGACGGACATTCTTATGGCGAAATTGTGAGTCGTGTGATCGCAGATGTGGATCAGTTTGCAGATGGTCTATTAATGGGATTTACCCAGTTTTTTACCGGGATCGTGACTATTTTAGGCACTTTGATCTTCATGCTGACAATCAGTGTAAAAATCACGATCGCAGTGGTTGTGATCACTCCGGTTTCCCTGCTTGTCGCAAGCTTTATTGCGAAAAAAACATTTTCCATGTTTAAGTTACAGTCAGAGACAAGAGGAGAACAGACCGCATTTATCGAGGAAATGATCGGCAACCAGAAAGTGGTACAGGCATTTTCCCATGAAGATGAGGCATTGGAAAAATTTGACGAGATCAATGACAGATTACAGAAGTGTTCCTTGAGAGCCATTTTCTTTTCCAGCATTACCAATCCGGCAACCAGATTTGTCAACAGCTTAGTGTATGCAGTGGTTGGGGTTGTAGGCGCTTTTACAGCGATCGCAGGAGGAATCTCTGTCGGACAGCTCTCAGCACTGCTTAGTTATGCGAACCAGTATACCAAACCGTT
This sequence comes from uncultured Roseburia sp., assembly GCA_900542495.1. Lineage (GTDB taxonomy): Bacteria > Bacillota > Clostridia > Lachnospirales > Lachnospiraceae > Roseburia. Next base: position 136,981 of record UQNW01000005.1, on the reverse strand, counting down.
CAATGAGATCTCAGGTGTTGTGACAGAGTTACAGAACGCATTGGCATGTGCAGCCAGAGTGTTTGAATTAATGGAGGAGCCGTCGGAAGTTCCGGATGCACCGGATGCAGTAACTTTAGAGGAGGCAGACGGACATGTTGCATTAGAGCATGTATCCTTCTCTTATGTGCCGGAACAGAAGCTGATCGAAGACTTTAATCTTTCCGTAAAACCGGGACAGAGGGTAGCAATCGTAGGACCGACTGGCTGTGGAAAGACAACGCTGATCAATCTTTTGATGCGGTTTTATGATACAGATAAGGGGACAATCCGTGTGAGCGGAGTACCAGTCCGCGATATGACGAGAGAAAGCCTTCGGAATAATTATGGTATGGTGCTTCAGGAAACATGGCTGCGCAGCGGAACGATCCGAGACAATATTGTCATGGGAAAACCGGATGCGACAGATGAGGAAGTGATCGCAGCAGCCAAGGCTTCCCATGCACACAGTTTTATCAAGCGTCTGCCACAGGGATATGATACTGTGATGGCAGAAGACGGAGGCAATCTTTCACAGGGACAGAAACAGCTGCTTTGCATTACACGAGTTATGTTATGTCTGCCGCCAATGCTGATCTTAGACGAGGCGACTTCTTCCATTGATACGCGAACAGAGATTAAGATCCAGAAAGCGTTTGCCAAGATGATGGAGGGACGCACCAGCTTTATTGTTGCACATCGTCTGTCTACGATTCAGGAAGCAGATATTATTCTTGTAATGAAGGATGGACATATTATCGAGCAGGGACGCCATGAAGAACTGCTTGCCAAAAAAGGATTCTATGCAAATCTGTATGAGAGCCAGTTTGTGAACACATCCTCGCAGGCATAAAAACAGCAAGTATACACAGAAAATGTGCCTACTTGCTGAAGAATCATTAATCAATATAATAAATGGTACGTGTACCGTCAATACTTTCCATGGTGGAAGTTGTGATGAAATCTTTGACCGCTTCTTTGTCTCTGGCAAGGAGACAGTCAAAGATTTTTTTTGCGCTGTAATACAATTCTTTGGTTCCGTATTTTTGCCCGTAGCGAATCCAGAGGCTGCACACAAGTTCCTTGAATGAGATAAAAAAGAGTGGGAGCAAAGTGTTGCCACTGATATAGGCAATCTCATGGCTGAACTCAAAAATAAGGGAAGCTGTTTTTTCGGGTTCAGTACAGTTTTCCATTTGGTATACATATTTCTGAAGTCCTAAAATCTGCTCGTCAGATGCGCGGTCGATCGCAAATTGGGAAGCCTCTACCATGAACATGATTCTTGCTTCCAGAATGGATTTCACTTCCTTGTTTTTTAAAACACCACCGTTATAATTCATAATGGCAACCAGTGTGTCGATCGAACCGTCTCTGTGGTAATCTGCCACGAAAGTACCGATTCTTGGTCGTACCACAAGAAATCCCTTCTTTTCCAGTTCTGTGATCCCGGAGTTGATCACTGCGCGGGAAACCTTCATGGATTCTGCCAGCTCACGTTCCGGTGGCAGTTTTGAGCCGATTTCAAGTTTGCCGGATAAAATCATATTTTGCAGTTCAGTTACAAAAAGTTCCTTGAGAGAAGGTGCGTTCAATTTCCTAAATTCCATAATGTCTCCTGTTTCTAATAGAAAGTATAATGGATGGTTCTGGATAGACCAGAGACCACGAGATTATTTTATTAAATATGTTAAGAAAAATCAATAAGTGTATTTGTGAAAATTTTATAAAAATATTATGGTATGTGGCAGTGACACAGCACCGGGATAGGCGCTAGGGAGAAAACAGCAGGCGGAGCGGCAGGATAGAACCTTGTATTTTAAGAGGGATTCCGCTATAATTGTGCGTAGGCAATGAGAAAAGAGTGGAGTAATCAATGAAGAAAAAGATTGTTAATTCTTCGCAGGAGTCAGAAGAAATTAAAATAGACAATAAGAAACAGAGAAGAAAAAAAGAAAAGAAAGCCTACCGCGAGATCCGCTGGGACAGGCTTGATAATACAGCACATCTTTTTCCTGTGATCGCAGGAGAGAATATGAGCAATGTATACCGCATCAGTGTAACGCTGACAGAGTCTGTGCAGCCGGATATTTTGCAGCAGGCACTGAATTTGGTGCTTCCGAAGATAGATGGATTTAACTTAAGGCTTCGTATGGGAGTGTTCTGGTATTATTTCGAGGAAAATGGAAAAACGGCACCAAAAGTGCGTGAGGAAAGTACTTTCCCATGCCGCTATATCCAGCAGAATCAAAACCACAGTTATATGTTCCGCGTGACTTATTATAAATACAGGATTAATCTGGAAGTGTTCCACGTGCTGACGGATGGAATGGGCGGCATTAATTTTTTGAAAGAGTTGACGTACCAGTATCTGCGCCTTGCGCACCCGGAACTGAAAGAGAAGGTGGGGGATTCCTTAAACAGCGGTACATCCTTAAACAGAGAGGACAGTTTTTTAAAGAATTATAAGAAGAGTTCTGCAAAAGGCTATCAGACCAAGAAAGCTTATCTTTTAAAGGGAGAGCGGTTAGGACCTGGCGAATTTGGTGTCATGCATGGATATATGCCGGTTTTTCAGTTAAAAGAAGTCTGTCATAAATACGGGTGCAGTATCAATGAATATCTGGTATCTGTTTATATCTGGAGCGTGTATACAGAGTGCATGAAGGGAATGCCTTCTGAAAAACCGATCCGTGTCGCGGTTCCGGTGAATCTGCGGCCGTATTTTAATTCGATCACAACGAAAAACTTTTTTGTTATGGTATCCGCAGAGTTCCACCCGACAAAAGAGATCTATACATTTGAGGAAGTATTGACAAGTGTCAGGGACAATCTCAGAAGCCAGATCAACCGGGAACATCTGGAAAAACTTTTCTCCTACAATGTTTCAAATGAAAAACTTCTGGTGGCGCGGGCAGTGCCGCTTTTCTTGAAAAATATTGCAATGAAGCTTGTGTATACAAAATCCGCGCTGGCAAATACCACTACGATCACGAACATTGGAAATATCGGAGTAGACGAAACCTATCGTCCATATGTCGAGATGTTCCATGCATTTCTTGCCATGTCTAAGGGACAGCATCTGAAAGGAACGATCTGTTCTTATGGCAGTACGCTTGTGTTTTCCTTCAGCTTTGATCTGAAGGATGTATCTGTTCAGAGAGGATTTTTCCGGAAAATCGCAGCAGATGGAATTGAAGTGGAATTAGAGACGAATGGCGTGACTGCCGATTAATTGCGGAAACAGTTTGAAACAGCAAATAACAGGAAAGTAATGGTGTAAGATGAGTAGATGTAAACAATGTAATATAGAAGTGTTGGATGAGACGGAGCGCTGTCCGCTCTGCCATTCCGTGTTAGAACCAACGGTTGAAGTGGAAAATATGTATCCGGATGTAAAGATAAAAACAAGACGGATGATGCTGTTGTCAAGAATTTATCTTTTTGTGGCAATTGTGGCAGAGGCAATTTTAGTTGTGATAAATCATTATGGCAACTTTGAGACGGCATGGAGTCTGGTGACCGGGTTACTCTTTTTCTATGGGTACCTCGTAGTCCGGTTTGCAATTCTCGGAAAAACCGGTTATATCGCAAAAACAATTGTTTTAACGCTTATAGCGATTCTGATTCTGATCGCAATTGATTTTGTGAGTGGTTACCGGGGATGGTCGGTACGGTATGTTTTCCCGGCAACAATCATACTGGTAGATGCAGGCATCCTGATTTTAATGTGCGTAAACAGGAGAAACTGGCAGAGTTATATTATGTGGCAGATTTTTATGATTTTGTGCAGTTTTATACCGATCATATTGTACCTGACAGGTATTATTTATGTACCATATCTGGCACTTGCGGCACTTGGCACTTCTGTGTTTTTATTCCTTGGAACACTGATCATTGGAGACAGAAGAGCGAGGGTGGAATTAAAGAGAAGATTTCATGTGCGGTAAATAAAGCAGGATGAAGCATGCAAAAGTTGATCGGGAACTTAAAATGAGTTTGAACCGATCACAAAAGATTGAGAAAACAGAGCTGGTAGAACAATCACGAAAGCTTGAAAAAAACAGAAACAGAGGGGATAAATGATCCGAAAATTAACATTAAAAAAAGAGAGAACACATGAGGAAAATGATGCGAGTGTTGCCGGAAATGTCATGCGTGATCTGATCGCACACGTGACAAACGACAACCTGATCGGCCGCAAGATCAAGAGCGGCGAACTGCGGAAAAAAATGGTAGAACCGCCTTGGAAATGTCCGGATATGTTCACTTTGACGACTATTGAAATGGAACATTTTATGATGGAATGGCTGGAACTGAAAGAGAATCCGAACAGGGAAAAGGTGATCTTGCAGCTTCATGGTGGCGGATATATCGGAGCTATGCGGAATGCATACCGGATGTTTGCAGGACTTTACAATGAGGTCAGCAAAGGAATGAGTGTGCTTACCATTGATTATCGTGTGGCACCGGAAAATCCATATCCGGCGGCTTTAGAAGATGCAGTGGCAGCATACCAGTGGCTCTTAGATCAGGGCTGGTTTGCAGAAGATATTATTGTGGCAGGCGATTCCGCGGGTGGCGGACTTGCAATGGCGCTGTGCCATTATCTGAAAGACCACGGAATACAGCTTCCATGTGGGATTGTTGCAATGTCGCCATGGACTGATCTTATGGCAAGCGGCGAGTCTTATGACACGAATTATGAGAAAGATCCGCTGTTTGGCAACACAAGAGACAGTCTGATCTATAATAAAGATTATGTCGGTGACCATGATCCGATGGATGCTTATATTTCGCCTTTGTATGGGGATTTCAGAGGATTTCCGCCAATGCTCATTCAGGTTGGCTCTTATGAAATGCTGTTAAGTGATTCAGTGAGTGTCGCTTCAAAAGCGAGACATCAGGGAGTAAAAGTAAGACTTAGTATTTATGACGGAATGTTCCACATTTTCCAGATGGCAGCAAAAATGCTGCCAGAATCCAGAAAAGCGTGGGCTGAGATTGGAAAATTTATTGATGTTTTGTCAGATGACTGACGTCCATATAAACAGGAAGACCATTTTCATAGGTGACATTGGATTCACCCTGGATCAATGGAGTGAGATAATCAATTAATTCCTGTGTAACATCGTTGCCAGCGGCGTTGATCCATTCGGTAGGAACGGATTTTGCTTCGTTGGCAATATTTTTTATCTCGGCATATCCATATTCAATTGTATATGGATCGTTTGATACACGGTTCATGGTGACCATAGAAGCTGTTACGCCTTCTTCGGAGAGCGCAACGGCTTTTTTTCCTAATTCCACAGATTCCATAAGATCTGTTTTGGAAGCTAAGTGGGCGGCACAGCGCTGTAATACGTTGACTTCAATGGAACGAACCTTTACGCCTAATTTCTCTTTTACGAGGAACTCTAAGGTTTTTCCGGCACCGCTTAACTGGCTGTGGCCAAATGTATCGACTGACTTCTCAGAAGCGCTGATGTAATTGCCGGATGCATCTCGGATACCCTCTGATACGGCAATGATAACGTTATTGCGTTCAAACAGCATACGTTTTACATCTAACAGGAAGTCGTCCGTATCAAACGGAACTTCCGGAAGATAAATCAAATGTGGAGCGGAATTATATCCGTTTCTTGCAAGAGCAGCGGCAGCGGTCAGCCATCCTGCGTCACGTCCCATGATCTCAATGATTGTGACACTCTTGACTGCGTAAATAAAAGTGTCATGGGCAATCTCTAAAACTGAGGAAGCAATGTATTTTGCAGCGGAACCAAAACCAGGAGTGTGGTCTGTCTCACACAGATCGTTGTCGATTGTTTTTGGAATACCGATGATGCGGACATTGCTGCCGATTTTTTTGCCGTATTCGGATAATTTTAAAACAGTGTCCATAGAGTCGTTTCCGCCAATGTAGAAGAAGGCGCCGACATTGTATAATTCAAACTGTTTGAAGATGAAAACATATGAGGAATCATCATCCAGATAATCCGGCAGTTTATGACGGCAGGAACCTAAATACATTGCCGGTGTTGTTTCCAGACGATCCAGATATGCCGGATTTTCATTCATAATCTCTGTCAGATTTAATAAATTATTGTTTAAGATGCCAAGGATTCCATTTACAGATCCATAGACAGTCTCATACTGCTCAGATGCCATGACTCCACGGATCACACCTGCAAGGCTGGCGTTAATTGCAACTGTCGGGCCACCAGACTGTGCGACCATTACATTTTTTAAACTCATAGATTACTCCTTAATATTTGATTAACTTTTGTTAAAAACAGTATCCATTTTTTCCGTTTTTGTTATAATGGAAAATATTAAAATTATTTAAAAAATCATTTTGACTGCTATATAATAGCGGAAAATGTTGTATTTAGCAAGAGGTAGTAAGTGTGAAATGTGATTTATGCCCAAGAAAATGCCTGACAGACAGGGCAAAAGGAGAAAAGGGAATCTGTGGGCAGACAGATAAATTAAAGGTTGCAAGGGCGGCGCTCCATTTCTGGGAGGAACCCTGTATTTCAGGAGAAGCGGGATCAGGAGCCGTATTTTTTTCGGGATGTCCGCTGCATTGTGTGTTCTGTCAGAATGAAAATATCGCAAATGGAACAGTGGGAAAAGAAATTTCTGTGGAACGGCTGGCAGAAATTTTTCTGGAATTGCAGGAAAAAGGTGCCAATAACATTAATCTGGTCACACCGGGACATTTTGTTCCACAGATTACGAAAGCACTGGATCAGGCAAAGCAAGAAGGCTTAAAACTTCCAATTGTATACAATACCAGCAGTTATGAGACCGTCGAGACAATCAAAAGGTTAGAGGGTTATGTGGATATTTATCTGCCGGATTTTAAATATATGAGTTCTGTGCTAAGCAGAAAGTATTCCCATGCACCGGATTATGCGAAGGTCGCAAAGGAGGCAATCGCAGAGATGGTACGGCAGACAAAAGAGGCACAGTTTGTGGATGGAGACGAAGATAACCTTATATTAAAGGGAACAATCGTAAGACATCTGATGCTGCCGGGCTGTATGGAAGATTCTAAAAGAATTTTAAAATATCTCCATGAGACATATGGAAATACGATCTATATCAGCATCATGAACCAGTTTACACCGCTTTCGAATCTGGAAAAATATCCGGAATTAAACCGGAAGATCACTGTGGAAGAATACGATGCGTTAGTGGATTATGCGATCGATATCGGAATAGAAAATGGTTTTATTCAGGAGGGCGACACAGCGGAAGAGAGTTTTATCCCGGCCTTTGACTGTGAGGGAGTGTGACAGCGGGGAAGCTGTTGAAACATAGCTGACAGTGACTGATCGGGAAAAAATTTCCAGAGAAAATATGGCAGATGTTATTTACATAATATGGAAAAATGCTATAATAAACTTCGTGTGATTACAAAGATAGGACAGTGACTGAAAAAGTTACGGATATATTCTTTATAATAATAGTATGAATTATGGATGATTCATCAGAGAAACAGGATATGCAAGCGAGGAGGAGACGAGAATGAATTTTCTTAATTTAGTTCAGGGCGTAGCCGGAAAGGCAAAAGGAGTTGTGGCTGCGCTTAACGGACTGACAAAGACACAGGCGATCATAGCAGGTGTAGCCACTGTGACAGCAGTAGGAGGGGTTGGAACAGGAGGATATTTTTTATATGATCATTTTCATCAGCCGGAACCGATCGTAGCTGATGTTATTATAAGCACAGAGGCAGAGGAACCAACGGAGGAAGTGGTAGCAGTTGAAGAAGTTGTTACGGAAGAGACAGAGGCTGCTGAACCGGAAACAGTTACCTTAGTTGGAAGTTCCATTGAGAAGGATTTAAAGATCAAGATTCAGGATGAGTCCTCGAAGAATGTAAAAGGACAGCCTTTTGAGATCACGATCAAAGCTGATAAGAAGAAAGCAAAAGCAACTACATATTCCGATGATGATAAAGACGGTATAATTTATATTAAGAGCATTGATGCAGGAAAATATGATGTTTCCCTGAATGAAATCGATGGATTTATTTCCAAGGAAAATTCATACAAAGTAACCGTCAAAGATAAAATCGAATACACCAAGGTAGATGTCAAGGATGAAATCAAATCCGCAGCAGAAGTAGCACCGGCAGAGGATGCAGAGGTAGATAATGTTGAGGTCGAGGCTGTAATCCAGGATACAGTGGAAACAGTTGACAGCACCTGCACACCGTCGAAAGTCGGAGCAGGAGATGTAGACACTTCGAATTTCCCAAAGGCTGAAGTTGGCGGATCGACAAAAGTGGATATTGCACAGGCAGCAGTGACGGCTTCCGCAAAACGTGTGGGATACCATGCATCTGCAGATGTGACGAAGGAACCGACAACATCATCCGAGACAGAGACACCAAAATCTTCGGAAACAACAACGCCGAGTGAAGGCGGTCAGGGAACTGGCGGTGATCAGAATTCTGGTTCTGGAAATGGTGAGAGTACAGGTGATCAGAATGGAACACCTGGAGACAAAACAGATGGTACAGAGACAAAGCCGGATGATACGAAACCAGATAAATATGAAATTACCATTGTCCATATGTTTTATAAAAACGATGGAAAAACAAAAGCAGACAAAGCAGATGAAAAAGAGACAGTAACTGTTGCAAAGGATGCGAAAACGGTGTCATCTGCAAAAACATATGACGGATATAAAGCTTCCAATGGTACAACCTTTACCATTCAGAATGGTGCAAAAGAATATACCATCATGTGGGTTGCAACAGCAGCAGATAAGGCTACTTATAAGGTAACACATAATTTCTTTCAGGTTGATGGAAAGACCAAAGCAGAAGAATCCAAAAGTGAAGATATCACAGTAGATGCTACTGCTACTGAGATACAGGCATCTTCTTATGAAGCACAGGGATATAAACTGGCAGAAGGTTCCACGAAGATCAAAGTGGCAGCAGGCACAACAGCATACACATTAAACTGGGTAAAAGCCGCAGCCGCAGCCAGTGCATCTGTCACAGTACCACAGACGGCAGCTTTATATAACAGCACTATTAATAATGCAAATGCAATTGGTCTCACAGCAACATTGACAGACGCAGGCAATATTATCACAAATATTACATGGACAAGCAGCAATGAAAAAGTTGTAAAAGTATCCAATGGAGCAAAAACTGGATGCACATTAACAGCAGTTGGAAAAGGAAGTGCGACAGTTACAGGTACGATCACTTACTTATCCAAACCAGGAGATACTAAGACCACTGCAAATGACAAGAAAATTACCTGTACCGTTACAGTCAATGATTTTACTGGAAATACAACAACCCAGTTAAAAGACAAATCCGGCAGATTACTTTACAAAGATTCCGAGTGTAAAAAACCAGCAACCGTAGCAGATTATAATGCGAACGGAACTTATTATACAGAACCAGTTTACACCGGCTGGCAGACCATCGACGGAAAAGTTTACTACTATAACAGCAATCATCAGAGAGTAACCGGAAGTCAGGTCATCAGTGGTATTTCTTACACCTTTGGAAGTGACGGAGCATTACAGCAGGGCTCTGGTAAGAATGGTATTGATGTATCCAGCCATCAGGGAAATATCGACTGGGCATCTGTAAAGGCAGCGGGTATCAACTTTGCAATCATCCGTGTTGGTTACCGTGGATCACAGACAGGAGCATTGGTAGAAGATTCCTGCTTCAAGAAAAATATTCAGGGTGCAACTGCAAACGGCATTAACGTTGGTGTTTACTTCTTCACACAGGCAACAACTGAGGCGGAAGCTGTTGAGGAAGCAAGTATGGCATTGACCTTATGTTCCGGCTACAATCTTTCTTACCCGATCTTTGTCGATACAGAGAACGGAAGCGGAGCAGCCCGTGCCAACGGATTAGATAAAGGCACCAGAACGGCATGCGTGGCTGCGTTCTGTAAGACCATTGCAAACGGTGGAAGAAAAGCAGGTGTCTATGCAAGCAAGAGCTGGTACAATAATAAAATTGATGCATCTGCATTCAGTAACTACTTTATCTGGGTTGCACAGTACAACACAACCTGCAATTACAAAGGAAAATACAATATGTGGCAGTATTCTTCCAAAGGAAGCGTTCCTGGAATCAAGGGAAATGTTGATGTGAATATTGCGTACTAATACAGTGCAAACGAATGACCGGTATCTTTTTGATACCGGTTGTTTTGTAAGTGAGAGAAGGAGAACAGGCTTGCAATATAGTGAGAAAAAAGAGTATCCAAAACAGATATGGGTGTCGGAGATACCAGATGAGGAAATCACTTTATTAAAAAGGAATCTGTTTGAAAATAATGAAACTACATTTGTCTGTATAAACCCAATGGAAGCAGAAGAAAAACTGAATCTGCAAAAAAATAAGAAATATTCTTCGGACGCAGCCCCTCTTTTTATCACTTCAGATCAGTCACTCCTAGATCTTGCCAGAGAGGCAGATATTCCAACGATTGCTTATCAGCAGCCGGGGAAGGATATATTTCTTCAGGCAGATATGGTTGTGGAGGGCTTCGAGGAAGTTGACAGCACCTTTTTGCAGAGGGTGTATGAGAGACATTATCATATCCCATGGACGATTTTAGAGACGAAACGGTGCATTGTCCGGGAATTAGAACTTTCAGATCTGGATGAACTCTTTGCGATGTACGCAGAGCCGGGGATGACTGATTATATGGAAGGGCTTTTTGAGTACGAGGAGGAATTGCAGTATCAGAGAGATTATATCAAATATATGTACGGTTTTTACGGCTACGGAATGTGGCTGGTGTTTGAAAAAAAGATAGGAACGCTGATTGGCAGGGCTGGTTTAGAGCACCGGGAGAAATTAAATGGTGAAATGGAATTAGGATATGCGATCCGGACATCTTTTCAGCATCAGGGATATGCATATGAAGTCTGTCAGGCGATTGTCGAATATGCGAAAGAGGAGCTTCAGACACCACTTTTACACTGCCTGATCGAAAAAGGGAACAATATATCAGAAAAACTTGCGCAGAAATTAGGTTTTTCCTATTGTGGCGATCGTATATTAGACGGTACTTTGATGTCGGATTATCAGCAGAAATGGTAATGCCAGCTTATAAGAAGAATACAGGAAGCTTATAAGCACAGTTTAAGCGTTGATTTTTGATAGAAAATAAAATATAATCATATATTATCATATATTATACACAAAAGCATAGATAAAGTGGGTGATCTACATGGCAGAACTTTCATCAGAAGAATTAGAGAAAATCGTAAAAGAAGAGGACAATAGTATCAAACCAATGAAGGAGTTTGAGAGTCCCGAAAAATTATATCAGGAATTGATCGCCAGTGTCCGTAAGTATCATCCATCTACGGATATCAGTCTGATAGAAAAGGCATACAACATTGCATACGAGGCACATAAGGGGCAGGTAAGAAAATCGGGAGAACCGTACATCATCCATCCATTGTGCGTTGCGATTATTTTAGCAGAGTTAGAGCTTGATAAGGAGACGATCGTAGCAGGACTTTTGCATGATGTGGTGGAAGACACCGTTATGACCGATGAGGAGATCAAGCAGGAGTTTGGTGCAGAGGTTGCACTGTTGGTGGATGGTGTCACAAAATTAGGACAGTTGTCCTACGATGCGGATAAGGTGGAAGTTCAGGCAGAGAATTTGAGAAAAATGTTCCTTGCCATGGCAAAGGATATCCGTGTGATCCTGATCAAACTGGCAGACCGCCTGCATAATATGCGCACATTGAAATACATGACGCCGGAGAAGCAGAAGGAAAAAGCGCGCGAGACGATGGATATCTATGCGCCGATCGCCCAACGTCTTGGTATTTCCAAGATTAAGATTGAGTTAGATGATCTTTCTTTAAAATATCTGGAGCCGGAAGCCTACTATGATCTGGTGCATCAGATCGCCCAGAGAAAAAGTGTCAGGGATGATTATGTGCAAAGCCTTGTGGAAGAGGTAAAAAAGCATATTCACGAAGCCGGAATTCCGGCGCAGATCGATGGGCGGGCAAAGCACTTTTTCAGTATTTATAAGAAAATGAAGAATCAGGATAAAACGCTGGATCAGATTTATGATCTGTTTGCAATCCGTATTATCGTGGATTCAGTCAAAGACTGTTATGCAGCACTCGGTGTAATCCACGAGATGTATAAGCCGATTCCTGGACGTTTCAAAGATTACATTGCCATGCCGAAGCCAAATATGTATCAGTCGCTTCATACAACGCTGATCGGACCGACCGGGCAGCCATTTGAGATACAGATTCGAACCTACGAGATGCATCGTACCGCAGAATACGGTATCGCAGCGCACTGGAAATACAAAGAGGCAAGTAATAACGGCGGTGTTGCAGCCCCAATGACGGTTACAGAGGAAGAAAAGTTAAGCTGGTTAAGACAGATCTTAGAGTGGCAGAGAGATATGTCGGATAACAAAGAGTTCATGAGTCTGTTAAAGAGCGATCTCGATCTGTTTTCGGATACGGTTTTCTGTTTTACACCGACGGGAGATGTGAAAAATCTGCCGAATGGCTCTACTCCGATTGATTTTGCGTACAGTATCCATTCTGCAGTTGGTAATAAAATGATCGGAGCCAAAGTCAATGGCAAGCTTGTACCGATTGATTATGTGATCCAGAATGGTGACCGGATCGAGGTATTGACTTCCCAGAATTCCAAGGGACCAAGCCGCGACTGGCTGAATATCGTAAAGAGCACGCAGGCAAAGAACAAGATCAACCAGTGGTTCCGCAGTGAGTTAAAGGAAGAAAACATTGTAAGAGGAAAAGAGTTATTAGCATCCTGCTGTAAATCAAAGGGAATCAACCTTTCTGATATCAACAGACCTGAGTATCAGGATAAAATCATGCGCAAATATGGTTTTCATGACTGGAATTCCTGCCTTGCAACCGTTGGTCATGGCGGTTTGAAAGAAGGTCAGATCGTAAACCGCATGTACGAGGAATATAAGAAAGATCACCTTGCACGTATTACAGACGAGGAAGTTCTGGAGACGATCTCCGAAAATAAAGAAAAAGTCCCGGAGAAAAAATCAAAGAGCGGTATCATTGTAAAGGGACTTTATGACGTGGCAGTCCATTTTTCAAAATGCTGCAGTCCGGTTCCGGGGGACGAGATCGTAGGATTTGTGACAAGAGGACGCGGTGTTTCCATTCACCGGACGGATTGCATCAACATCATCAATCTTTCAGATATGGAGAGAGAACGTCTCATCGATGCAGAGTGGCAGCATGATGAAGAATCCGGCAATTCCGGTCTTTATCTGGCAGAGATCAAAGTATTCTGCAATAACCGTACCGGGCTTCTCGTTGATATCACAAGAGCCTTTACAGAGCGTGAGATTGATATCAATGCGATCCATTCCAAGACGAGTAAGCAGGGAATCGCAACCATTGATATTTCATTTAACACAAAAGGAAAAGCAGAGCTGACGAGCGTAATCGACAAGCTTCGTCAGATCGACAGTATTATTGATATTGAGAGAACCACCGGCTGATCTGGCTCAGGTGGTTTCTTTCATCTTTTTATGGAGGAAGAGAAATATGGCACCATTAAGTATACAGACATATGTGGTAGGTCCGGTACAGACCAATTGCTATTTTGCGATCAATGATGACACAAAAGAAGTACTGATCATTGATCCGGGTGCAAGTGCAAAACAGCTTGCAGAGAAAGTGAAAGAGCAGGGATTGAAACCTGTGGCAATTCTTCTGACACATGGACATTTTGACCATGCGACAGGGGCAGGGGAGCTGGCGCAGCTTTTGCATATAAAAATATATGCGCAGGAAAAAGAAAAAGAGACACTGGAAAATCCGCAGCTGAATCTGAGCGGATGGCTGGGAAGCGAGCTTGTGTTCTATGCCGATGAATATTTAAAAGATGAGCAGGAAATAGATCTTGCAGGATTTCATATACGGGTATTTTTAACACCGGGACATACGGTAGGAGGCTGCTGCTATTATTTCCCATATCAGAACACGTTATTCAGCGGAGACAGTCTCTTTCAGACTTCTATTGGAAGGACTGATTTTCCGAAGGGAAGTGCATCCCAGCTGATCCATGCAATTCGGGAAAAACTCATGCCGCTTCCAGATGAAACCACCGTGTATACAGGACATGGAGATATGACAACGATCGGAACAGAGCGGATGTACAATCCGTATTTATAACAGACTGACCATGAAAAAAAGTCGTCTGCAAAGAAGATTTTCATCAAAATAGGAAACACAGCCAGAAAAGGAAAACAATATGATATTAGCAAAATTAAACCAGCCGGAATTTGAGTATGACATCCATTCCCTCATCAAAGCATTTTTCCCGGAAGAGAATGTGAGTGCAACGGCAGAAGATAAAAAATATGAGGAAGAGATCACCTTACAGTTTCAGGTGGAGTATGAGCCACAGCAGATAAAAATTGAGTGGAAGGGAAAAAATCAGGAAAATCAAGGCCGAAGTTTTCCGGTAGATTTTTCAGACCGCACGGAAACCAAAAATGAACTGAAACAGAATTTCTATCAGATTCTATCAGAGATCACGGGCAAAAAGCTTCCGTGGGGAACTCTGACAGGAATCCGGCCAACGAAAATCCCGATGAAATTTTTAGAGGAAGGAAAAACGGAGGAAGAGATCAGAGCCTACATGCAAAAAACATACTTTGCATCCGATGAGAAAATCAATCTTTCCATTAATATTGCAGAGCGTGAGCTTGAAATCTTAAAAAAGATCGATTACGAGAACGGATACAGTCTTTATATCGGAATCCCATTCTGCCCGACAACCTGCCTGTATTGTTCGTTTACATCCTACCCATTAGTGAGCTGGAGACAGAAAGTGGACAGCTATCTGGATGCTTTGGAAAAAGAACTGGATTATGTAGCAGTAAAATTTGGAAAAAAACATCTGAATTCCATCTACATTGGAGGGGGAACACCGACAACACTGGAGCCATATCAGCTTGACCGGCTGATCCGTAAGATCCGATGCAGCTTTGATCTGTCACACTGTCTGGAGTTTACCGTGGAAGCCGGACGTCCGGACAGCATCACAAGGGAAAAATTAGAAACGTTGAAAAAATGGGACATCACAAGAATTTCCATCAATCCGCAGACGATGAAGGATGAGACATTAAAAATCATCGGACGCAGACATACCGTGGCACAGACCGTGGAGAGTTTTCAGCTTGCGAGAGAGCTTGGATTCGATGATATCAATATGGATCTTATCATGGGCCTGCCGGAGGAAAGCCTTGAGGATGTCAGGGATACCTTAGAGCAGATAAAAGCGTTGAAGCCGGATAATCTTACCGTTCATTCGCTTGCATTAAAGAGGGCGGCACGCCTTAACATGTTTAAGGAAGATTATAAAGATTACAAGATGGTCAACACCACAGAGCATATGAACCTCACCGCAGAATATGCTAAAGAGATGGGATTAGAACCCTATTATCTGTATCGACAGAAGAGCATGGCTGGCAATCTGGAAAATGTCGGTTATGCAAGTCCGGGGAAAGCAGGCATCTATAATATTCTGATCATGGAGGAAAAACAGACCATTGTGGCGTGCGGAGCGGGAACTGTCACCAAGAGAGTTTATGGGGACGGCAGGATTGATCGCTGTGACAATGTCAAAGATGTGAAACTTTACATGGAGAAAATTGATGAGATGATCCAAAGAAAGCAGAAATTGTTTGCAGAAAAATAAAAGATGCTATCTTGATGATTTACTGTGCATGATTGTAGGAAGAGCTTTCGGTGCTGGTATAACTTTTCATAAATGGTGTTATCTGTTATATTGAATATAAAGAGGCGTATAGTAGATGCGTTGCATGATTTTTATAACAAATAAGGAACACAAGTATGGGGTTATATGAAGATGATGGGGAATTTATAGACGATTTAATCGCATTTGACACTGCGAATAAATATGAAGAAAGCCGCAACAGTGGCAAAAAGAACGGCTGTTACATTGCAACCTGTGTATATGGCAGCTATGATTGCCCGGGGGTATGGACACTTCGCAGATTTAGGGATAATGTATTAAGGCAGCATTTGTGGGGACGGATGTTTGTGAGAGTATATTATCGTATCAGTCCAAGACTTGTAGAGAAGTACGGCTCTGTAAACTGGTTCCGCAGAATATGGAGAAGATTCTTAGATTTCATGGTTGATACGCTCCGTGAAAAAGGTATAGAAGATACAAAATATACTGACCGGGATTAGTGTGTAACGTCAAGGCAAGCATGATTCACGCTTTTGATTGGAAATCTGCTTGGCTCTGAATGATAACAAATAATTAGGTAATTGCGAAACAAGTTCTCAATACAGAAACTATCCTTGAAATGGTTGATTGATTTTTCGACATTTACACGAATTTTGTAAGTGTGGTATTTGTCGTTGTCGAATTTATTTTGGCAATTTTCAAAAACTTCTGCCAAAGTGAGTTGCTTATGTGTTATCATATGAGTAGATCTCCTTTAAGGTGGATTGGTTAATAGTTTCTAGACAACTCTATTTTACCATAAACCTTGAGGAGATATTTTGTTTTAACAACAAAAAAACACCGTATTTATGCGGTGTTTGGCGTTTCGCAAACGCCTACTAAGAATATTATGGCAAAGGAGAAATAGATACTTATAACAGGAAGGCGGCATAATGGATAATTTTGATGATCAGGTATGTAAAGAGTGTATAGCTGTGGGAGAATATACAGGTGATGATCCTTCTCAAGTTGCAAAATTATTAGGATGTAATAGAACAAATGAAATTCAAATAAGGCGAGCTGGAACGAAATACAAAATTGAGATAGAACAAATTGTTAATAGAAAAACTGTTAAAATTATAGCTGATGGCAATGTTTCGTTGGACAGTGTGTATAGTCTCCTTATGGAGATTTTAAGATTTGAGAATTTGTATGAAGGAATCTTTTTCATGCTTACATCCTTCAAAGTAGATGGTGCGGAGTGTATAGAAAAATACAGAAAAGTATTCCTCAATTACACACACAGCAATAAGCAATATGTTATGCTTCCAATGGATTTTGATGATCAAACATATAAGAAATTGTTTTTGAAATCGCAGAAAGTCATCAAGAAAGCATTTCTTAGACACCAAGCCTTTTTGAATGCACTTTTTGTAAATGATTTAACTGTTGATGTAAGGATGTCTTTGATTTTAGAGGTGTTTGAATCTTTAGTAAATGAACTGGCAAGTAATGGAGAAATCACCTTAAAGGCACAGCCATACATAACTTACAAAAATACTTGTAGTAAATGTGGTGCACCGATGAAAAAAACGGTTCCAAACAAAAAAGTTTTCCTGTTTGATAAACTGTATGCAATTATGAAACAATATGGTAAAGACATTTTTGCTGGAGAGTCAAAAACAAAGATTGCAAGGAAAGGGACAAACCTTAGAAACAAAATTGACCATATAAGTAAACAAAAAAATGCCGTGCAAGGTGAGCAGGCAGGCTTATATTTACATAAATTTGGTCTGATGTACCGAATAATAATATTGAAAATGATAGATGGTTATAACGATGAAATTCAAAGAACAGTAAATAAATGGACGGCTGTTATGAATAACAGTTTTGCACCGTATAGGATTTTACCGTAGAACCCAAAAGCAGGAGGTAGCAATATGGCAGAAGATACGCTGTTTTCCGGCGAATCAAAAAATGTAGAGTACAAAGTGGCTGTACCAGAAAAAAGCGAAAAATATATGAAAACAGTGGTAGCTTTTGCCAATGGCAGAGGTGGTAGGATTGTTTTCGGAATAGACGATAAGACCTTGGAAATTATGGGAATGGATGTAGATAACATCTATAAGACGATGGATGCCATTACCAATGCAATCTCTGATTCCTGTGAGCCTGCAATCAGACCGGACGTAGCAATGCAGACGGTTAAGGATAAGACTGTGATTGTGGTTGAGGTATTTCCGGGTGCAGAGCGTCCGTATTATATCAAATCACAGGGGATGTTTGAGGGTACTTATGTGCGTGTAGCAGGCACAACCAGACATGTAGAAGATTATATGCTAAGAGAGTTGATGCTGGAAGGCAAGAACCGCTATTATGACAGCGAAATATGCCAGAATATGAAACTAACGGATAGTGAAATTGAGGAGCTTTGTAAGAGCATGAAGGAAACTGCCATAAGAAATACATGGCAGGACAGCGAAAAGGCAAAGATTAAGGATGTTACAAAGAATGTACTGATTTCATGGGGTGTTCTGAAAGAGGAAGGCGGAGAAGTTTATCCGACCAATGCGTATGCACTTTTGACCGGACGAATGTGGGGACAGCCTGTTATTCAGTGTGGCGTATTCAAGGGAACCAATCGAGCACATTTTGTAGACCGTAGGGAATTTGAAGGCTCCATTCAGGAACAAATGGAAGCAGCATATCAGTATGTCCTTGAAAAAATCAACATGGGTATGACGATAAAGGGAATGTACAGACAGGATGTGTATGAACTACCTACGGACAGTATTCGTGAGCTGATTGCAAATGCCGTGGCACATCGTAGCTACCTTGAGCCGGGAAATATACAAGTGGCTTTGTTTGATGATAGATTAGAGATTACTTCTCCGGGAATGCTTCTGAATAATGTTACGATTGCAAAAATGATGGAAGGCTACTCAAGACCGAGAAATCCTGCAATCGCAAGAGCTTTTGCATACATGAAAATTATTGAAAAATGGGGAACCGGAATACCGAGGTTATTTGAAACCTGTGAGGAGTATGGATTACCGAAGCCGGAGCTGATTGACTTTGATGGTGATTTCAGAGTAAATATGTATCGGAAAAGAGATACTGACACAGAAACTAACAGGGAAACCAGCACTGACATAGAAACTAACATTAAAACTAGCACAGAAACTGTTGAGAGGATACTTAGGCTCATGAGAGAACAGCCAGCTATTACGGTAAAGCTGATTGCTCAACAACTAGGACTTTCTGTTGGTGGGGTTCGGTATCATGTCAATAAATTAAAGAAAGATGGTATCGTGGAGCATAGCGGTTCTTCTAAGAAAGGTAAATGGGTAATCCACGAATAATTACTACCAAAGCTGACATTCAGGCTGTCTTAGGTGATGAAGATAAAAAAATAAATGATATTGACAGCATGGAACTGGAAAATGCCAAGGTCTACAAGCTGACGAAAGATAACCAGTTTTATACAAAATACTTCCTTGAAAAAGAGGATACCACAACCAATTACCTGATATATGCTCCGTTTCCGAAACCTCCGGTTACAGAAAATCATCTGGAGGACACCATGCTTTATTCCAAGCGTTTTTATGCGGACAGGGCATCACTTTTATCGGTAGATTTGGGCATTGACGAGAAATATAAGCCGGTGATTGAAAAGCATATCAAGTTCTTTGGTCACAAAGACCGTTTGAAGCGTTTCTATGACCTTGAGATAGAGAATTTTAATGAGGAAAACATTTTGACAGACATCATGAGTGCTGTGTGCAGAACGAGAACCAATTCTTTTGATGAAGTGATCCGTGTGCTGGTCACGGAGGACAGCCTGACAGACAACAAATATCTGGCAGAATTTGCCAAGTATGATATAGAGGGCGATTTTTGGAAGTTATGCGAGCAGCAATTTGGCTTTTCTATTGACGCTCCGAACTTGGAAAAACTGGTCATTACCATGTTTGTAACCTATGCAGACCGCTATATTGATGCAGAAATGCCAAAGAGCTGGAAGAAGTTTATTTCTTATAAATCCGGTAATATTATCGCATTTCTGGACAACCTGATGAACAATATTTTGTATCGTGAGAAATATGATGAGCTGTCACAATATGTTGCAGATCGTCTGAATGCATCGGAAGAACTTGGCAAATATGAAGTAGAAACTCTGGTAGACTGTGATTCTTTTGCCTGCGTGGATGTACTTCTGATACGCTGGATTGTCGGCAGGCTTCGGGCAGAGGACTGTCTGGCAAAACTGGATGGACACAGTATCTATGATTTGTGCGGTATTCGTGCGAAAATGCACTTTGGCAGTAAGTTTGCCTTTATCTATGAAATGTTGGATAGTGCATACTGGATTGTAAATAACGCAAGATATGAAGCACCGAATGGTTTTCAGAAGATTATTGATGCGTATGTGTCAAGTGATTGCCTGATAGACAACCATTACAGAGTGTTCTATCTGAATTATGATAAATTGGAAAATACCTCAGAGTTTGAGGAACTTCGTGACCTTGTAGAGAATATTTATACAAATGAATACCTCGGAAAACTGCTTCCAAAGTGGAATGAGGGACTGCTAGAGGAAGATGCTATGAAACGGATACCGTTGCAGCGTAATTTCTTCAGCAAATTTGTACGGAGTACCAATGTGAGAACGGTTGTCATCATATCTGATGCGATGCGATATGAGGTCGGCAGACAGCTCTATGAAAGAATGATGGACAATCCGAAGTGCAGTGCTATCTTACAGCCTATGCTCAGTGTATTACCTTCATACACAAGGCTTGGCATGGAAGCATTGTTGCCACACAAGACACTGGAGCTGACAGACGATTTCAGAGAGGTAGTAGATGGAAAGTATGCGATTGACCTTGCTGCCAGACAAGCAGTATTGCAGTCTTATGAGCCGGAGAGCAAATGTGTACAGTTTGATGATATAAAGAACTTAAAAGGTATGGAGCTTCGTGATGTGTTCACCGCACAGTCTGTTATCTATGTGTACCATGATCAGATTGATAATACCGGAGAACATGAGGAAGATGAAGTTTTTAATGCCTGTGAGAAAGCAGTAGATGAGATTGCAAAGCTGATTCAGAAGATTTCAACCAGTGCAAATACATACCGTTTTATCGTGACAGCAGACCATGGTTTTATCTACAAGAGGGATAAAGTAACAGCCAGTGATAAGATTGGCGGCATGAGTGATGCAAACCGTCTTGTGAAAAGAAGATATATCGTATCCAAAGAGCCAATCAATGAGCAGGGTGTCTGCAATATCGGTCTGGGATATATGCTTGGCAGTGAGGATGATAAGATTATTTCTTACTCCTGCAGCACCAATGTTTTCGCTGTTCCGGGTGGAGCAGGATTAAACTATGTGCATGGTGGTTCATCACCACAGGAAATGCTCATTCCGGTACTCGATATTAAGATGGACAAGGGTGCGGTAGAGACAAGACCTGCACAGATCATGCTAGTGAGCTTAGTTCAGAAGATCACGAATCTTATCACAAGCCTCGATTTCATCCAGTCTGATCCGGTCAGCGATGTGGTAAAGAAAGCAGATTACAAGCTGTATTTTATCTCGGATAACAATGAGAAGATTTCCAATGAGAATATCTATATTGCAGACAAGCGTGAAGAAGATGTGCAGAAGCGAATATTTCGTATGCGTTTCACATTTAAGAATAAGAAATATGACAAGGACAGAAAGTATTATCTGGTTGCCTATGATGAGAGCAATGATGCAGAAGTGTTCCGGCATGAGGTGATCATGGACTTGGCTTTTTCGGATAACTTTGGGTTTGATTTATAAGATTTCAAATTGTACCATGTTCCAGTGTGGAAGATACATTATTTACTGAAATGAAGTTATTCGATATTATGAGAAGTCCTTTGGACTTCGGATGCAACGTAAAAACCTTAAATGCAGCAGAAGTGCAACGGTATTTATGATAAATTAAAAAATGAAAAAGATATTCTTCCATAAATCTTAAAGAATGCTTTAAAATTATGTGTTATAGTGATACCTGTTCAAAAGAAAAATCTGGCAGACAACAAAAGAAGAGCCAGCAGAGAAGAAAAGGAGATATCAATTATTATGAAAAAAAGATATGCGTTATTATTGACAGGTTTATTAACATTATCACTTGCAGCAGGATGTGGTGCTAAGACGGATAATGCAGGAGAGACTTCTTCACCGGCGGTTTCTGAATCACAGGCAGCAGAGAGTACAGAGCAGACAGAAGGTGTACAGAACACAGCAGATCAGGGAGAGGAGCAGACGATCACAGGAACAATTGATGAGATCAAAGATTTCATGTTTGTTATCACAGATGAGTCTGGTGCAGCATATGCATTCAGCTTTGAGACAGCACCGGAAGGACTCGAAAATGTAGCTGACGGAGATACTGTCAAGGTTACTTATACAGGAGAAATATCAGAGGTTGATCCATTCGAGGGAACTGTCATTTCTGTTGAAAAGCAGTAAGCATATAAAACCGAAAAGACTGATGAAAGAGCGATACCACAGCGTACCGCTCTTTTTTATTACATAGGAAATTACTTCCTATGTAATAAAAACGCTCCGAGAGGATGCGACTGATGCGCAGAAGAATTATGCAAGCTAAAGCTTGCGCGCATCAGCGAACAAAGAGTTGCGAAGCAACTCTTTGTTCCGGAAGCGTACTGATTTATACAAAATACTTTGACATGAGTTATATCAAACCGTATAATAGACAAGGATAACTAACGTCAGTAAAATATTGGCGGTCTAAGATAGATAAAAATGGAGGAATTCGCATGGCATTAAGCAAAAAGCCGGTAAACGGCATGAAAGATATTTTACCAGAGGAAATGCAGATCCGTGATTATGTGCAGCAGGTGATCAAAGAAACCTATAGAAATTTCGGATTTACACAGATCGAGACACCTTGCATGGAGAATATTGCAAACTTAAGCAGCAAACAGGGTGGAGAGAATGAGAAGCTGATCTTTAAAGTAATGAAGCGCGGCGAGAAGTTAAAAATCGCAGAGGCAAAGGATGAGACTGATTTAGTGGATTTTGGTATGCGTTATGATCTTACTGTTCCATTGGTTCGTTATTATTCCAACAATGCCAATGATCTGCCTTCTCCGTTCAAAGCATTGCAGATGGGAAATGTATGGCGTGCAGACAGACCACAGCGCGGACGCTACCGTCAGTTCATGCAGTGTGACATTGATATTATCGGAGAGCCAAGTAACCTTGCAGAGATCGAACTGATCCTTGCAACTACTACAACAATTGGAAAACTTGGATTCAAAAATTTTGAGATCCGTATCAATGAGAGACGCATCTTAAAAGCAATGGCAGCTTTCAGCGGTTTTGCAGAGGAAGATTATGATACCGTATTTATCATCCTTGATAAAATGGACAAGATTGGTCTTGAGGGTGTCGCAGAAGAACTTGAAAAAGAGGGTTATGCAAAAGAATCCATAGAGAAATATCTTGGACTTTTCAAAGGCGTGGAAACAGCAGGAAACGGAGTGGAAGGAATCCGTTACATTGCAAAGACTCTGCAGGGATTTTCAGAGGAAGATGTTGAGAAAAACTTATTAGAGATCATTAATAGCGTGAATGCTGCAAAGCAGGCAGATTTCAAACTGGTATTTGATCCGACACTGGTTCGCGGAATGAGTTATTATACCGGAACAATTTTTGAGATCGCAATGCCGGAGCTTGGCGCAGCCTGCGGAGGCGGCGGACGTTACGATAAGATGGTTGGCAAGTTCACAGGACAGGATGTACCGGCATGTGGATTTTCCATCGGTTTTGAACGTATTGTACTCTTATTGATGGAGAGCGGATTTACAGTTCCGATGCAGCGTCCGAAAGTTGCATATCTCATCGAGAAGGGGTATCCGGCAGACAAGCTTGTTAATGTGATTGCAAAAGCGCAGGAGGAGCGCCAGGCAGGAAAACAGGTATTAGTTGTCCGCATGAACAAGAACAAAAAGTTCCAGAAGGAAAAACTTACAGCGGAAGGCTATAAGGATATCGAGGAATTTTTCAATAACTAAAAATGAAAACGTTGAAAAATCGCATTTCATGGTGTAAGATAGAAAAAGTGTCAAATGAATAATAAAGGGAGTTAAGAAAATGATTCAGTCAAGAACTCATAATTGTAACGAGTTACGTCTTTCTGATGCAGGAAAAAACGTAACGATCGTTGGATGGTATGAGAACATCCGTAAAGTAAGTAAAAATCTTGGATTCCTGATCCTTCGTGATTTCTACGGCACAACGCAGGTTGTGATCGAGACCGAAGAGATGATGCAGGTGATCGACAGTGTAAATAAGGAGTCTACTATTTCTGTCACAGGTGTGGTAAGAGAGCGTTCCAGCAAGAACAAAGATCTTGCAACAGGTGAGATTGAAGTAGTTCCGGAAAAGATTGAGATTTTAGGAAAATGTATTTACAATGCACTTCCATTTGAAATCAATCAGTCCAAAGATGCAGATGAGAACACAAGATTAAAATATCGTTATCTGGATCTTCGTAATCCAGCCGTAAAAGGAAATATTGTTTTAAGAAGTAAGATTGTTGCAGAACTTCGCCAGAAGATGAATTCTTTGAATTTTATGGAGATCACAACACCGATCCTTACCTGTTCTTCTCCGGAGGGAGCAAGAGATTACCTTGTTCCAGCAAGAAATCATCCGGGAAAATTTTATGCACTGCCACAGGCACCACAGCAGTTCAAACAGATTTTAATGGCATCCGGAATTGACCGTTATTTCCAGATCGCACCTTGCTTCCGTGATGAGGATGCGAGAGCAGACCGTTCTCCGGGAGAATTTTATCAGTTGGATATGGAGATGGCATTTGCTTCTCAGGAAGATGTTTTCTCCGTTGTTGAGGAAGTACTGCCACCAGTATTTGAAAAATATGGTGTATACAAGACAGCATCCAAAGCACCATTTGTCCGCATTCCATATTTGGAGTCTATGGATAAGTATGGAAGTGATAAGCCGGATCTTCGTATTGACCTTGTATTACAGGATGCAACAGAAGTTATGGCAGACTGTGGATTTGGTCCATTTGAGGGACAGACTGTAAAAGCAATCGTAGTTGACGGATTTACTGCCACAAGAAAAGTAATTGACGGAATCTGTGCAGAAGTAGAAGTTCAGACTGCAAATAAAGCATTTTGGTTCAAATTAGATGAAAACGGAGAACTTGTTGGAGGAATCGCAAAATTCTTACAGGACAGAAAAGAAGCAGTGATCGCAGCCCTTGGATTAAAACCGGGTGATTTTGTCGGTCTGACTGCAGGCAAAAAATTAGCAGCACAGAAGACAGCAGGTGTACTCCGTAAGCTTCTCGGTGCAGCAAGTGAGAAACATATGAAGAAAGACTGTTACGAATTCTGCTGGATCGTTGATTTCCCAATGTATGAGATTGGTGAGGAATCCGGAGAATTAGAATTCTGTCATAACCCATTCTCTATGCCACAGGGCGGAATGGACGCATTAAATAATCAGGATCCATTAGATATCCTGGCTTACCAGTATGACCTTGTATGTAATGGTGTGGAATTATCTTCCGGTGCAGTTCGTAACCATGATCCTGAGATCATGATCAAAGCTTTTGAGTTAGTCGGACTCGGCGAGGATGATGTGAAAGCAAAATTCCCTGCCATGTACAATGCATTCTGTTATGGAGCGCCACCACATGCCGGTATCGCTCCGGGTGTAGACCGCATGATCATGCTCATCTGTGGAGAGGAAAGTATCCGTGAGATCATTCCATTCCCAATGAACAAAAATGCAATGGATATCATGATGGGCGCACCTGCAACTGTTGAACAGAAACAGTTGGATGATGTGCATATTGCAATTAAGATGCCGAAGGAAGATTAACCAGAGTTTAACACAGTAATGTAGGCAGATTATGTGGCTGCGTTCATAACGTAAAGCAGGACAGATATAAGAGTACATGCACATGTCAGTCACTGCGTAAATAAAAGAAAAATCGTGCAGACAAATATGATTTCCTTTGTGAGTTTTGCGAACAGGAACATCATATTTCGTTTGTACGATTTTTCTTTATGTTGTGAATGATTTTTGCATTTCCTTTTTGGCTGAAATATATCAAATTAGAACAGATAAATACATATATAAGCGATACTAATAACACAATATAAATTGCACAAAAATACTTATAAAAACGGTTGTATTTTCTATATGTGCAAAAGGGCAAAGAACAGGCAAACGCATTGACTTTGCAAAAGCGTGTGTATTAGAATATTGATATAATATTGCTTCGCAAAAACAAGGAGGCAAAATCCTCTCCTCGCATTGGAGTTCGGATTTTTGCTTCGCAAAAACAAGGAGGATAAATCGATGCAGGAATTTAAACCAGTAAAAGAAGGAAAAGTACGTGAGGTCTATGATAATGGAGACAGTTTAATTATCGTGGCGACCGATAGAATTTCAGCATTTGACCATATTTTAAAAAATAAGATTACAAAAAAAGGTGCTATTTTAACACAGATGTCTAAGTTCTGGTTTGATTACACAAAGGATATCGTTCCAAACCATATGCTTTCCGTAGATGTAAAGGATATGCCTGAGTTTTTCCAGAATGAAAAATATGATGGCAACAGCATGATGTGTAAAAAGCTGGAAATGCTTCCAATCGAGTGCATTGTCCGTGGATATATTACCGGAAGCGGCTGGGCAAGTTACAAAGAAAATGGTACAGTTTGTGGAATCAAACTTCCAGAAGGACTGGTAGAGTCAGACAAATTACCAGAACCGATTTATACACCTAGTACAAAAGCAGATCTTGGCGATCATGATGAGAATATTTCCTTTGAGCAGAGCGTGGAAGTTTTAGAGAAACTTCATCCTGGAAAAGGTGAGGAATATGCGACAAAGATCAAGGATGCAACGATTGCCCTTTATAAAAAGTGTGTAGAGTATGCATTAAGCAAAGGAATTATCATTGCGGATACTAAGTTTGAGTTTGGTCTGGATGAAAATGGAAATGTAGTACTTGGCGATGAAATGTTAACACCGGACAGCTCAAGATTCTGGCCATTAGAAGGATATGAAGCAGGAAAAGGACAGCCGTCCTTTGATAAACAGTATGTAAGAGACTGGTTAAAAGCAAATCCGGACAATGATTTCCTTTTACCGGAAGAAGTTGTAACAAAAACAGTTGATAAATACAAAGAAGCGTTTGCTTTATTAACTGGAAAAGAATTTGAATAAATCAGCAAAAGGCATAAATGAGTTACACTGACCTGGATTTTCAGGAAATCAGCGGAAAGGCAGAAACAATTATATGTATAACAACGAGTTTGAAAAAGACACTCCATGGGATGATCTGCATGAGGAATGTGGAGTTTTTGGAATGTATGATTTTGATGGGGGAGATGTAGCGTCTACCATTTATTATGGACTGTTTGCGTTGCAGCACAGAGGGCAGGAAAGCTGTGGTATTGCGGTCAGTGAGACAGAAGGACCGAAAGGAAAAGTGACCTCCCATAAAGGAATGGGACTTGTAAATGAGGTATTTACCCAGGAAAATTTGGAGCCTATGAAGGGTGACATTGGAGTTGGTCATGTGCGTTATTCCACAGCAGGTGCATCCACCCGCGAAAATGCGCAGCCACTGGTTTTGAATTATGTAAAAGGTACATTGGCGCTGGCACATAATGGTAACCTGATCAACGCAATGGAGCTTCGCAAAGATCTGGAATATACCGGAGCTATTTTCCAGACAACGATCGATTCTGAGGTGATCGCATATCACATCGCAAGAGAGCGTTTGAAATCCAAGACAGTAGAAGAGGCAGTCGGAAGAGCCTGCCGTAAATTAAAGGGGGCATATTCTCTGGTTGTTATGAGCCCGAGAAAACTCATTGGTGCGAGAGATCCTTTTGGATTCAAACCGCTTTGTATTGGAAAGCGTGATAATGCTTACATTCTTGCATCTGAGAGCTGTGCATTAGAGACGATCGGAGCAGATTTTGTTCGTGATGTGCTGCCGGGAGAAGTTGTGACGATCACGCCGGAAAATGGGATTCAGTCTGATTTATCCATGGCATTGCCAAAAGAGCAGGAAGCAAGATGTATTTTTGAATATATTTATTTTGCAAGACCAGACAGCCGGATTGATGATGTGAGCGTTTATGCATCCAGAATCAAGGCAGGACGTTTCCTTGCGATGGATTCAGCAGTGGACGCAGACCTTGTTGTCGGTGTGCCGGAATCCGGAAATGCAGCAGCATTAGGTTATTCCTTACAGTCAGGGATTCCGTATGGAACTGCTTTTGTAAAAAATGGTTATGTAGGACGAACCTTTATCAAACCAAAGCAGAGCAGCAGAGAATCCAGTGTCCGGGTAAAATTAAATGTTTTAAAAGAAGCAGTCAATGGAAAACGTATTATCATGATCGATGACTCAATCGTGCGTGGTACAACATCAGATCGCATTGTAAAAATGCTTCGTGATGCTGGTGCTACAGAAGTGCATGTAAGAATCAGTTCGCCGCCATTTTTATGGCCATGCTATTTTGGAACCGATATCCCGGAGAGAGAGCAGTTGATCGCGTATAATAGAAGCATTGAGGAAATCCGTGATATAATTGGGGCAGATACCCTTGGATATTTAAAGGTTGAGCGTTTACACGAAATGGTGGAAGGCTTAAGTATTTGCGAAGGATGTTTTACTGGAAAGTATCCATTAGATCCGCCGAAAGAAGATATTCGTGGCGATTTTGAGCGGTAAAAAATAAGTAACATAAAAAGGAGATTAAAATGAGTACAGATAGATATACAAGTCCTCTGTCAGAACGTTATGCAAGTAAGGAGATGCAGTACATTTTTTCACAGGATATGAAGTTTAAGACCTGGAGAAAGCTGTGGATCGCATTAGCAGAAACAGAGATGGAACTTGGTTTGAGTGAGAACGGAAAACCGGTTATCACACAGGAACAGATTGACGAATTAAAGGCACATGCAGACGATATTAATTATGATGTTGCAAGAGAGCGTGAAAAATTAGTACGCCATGATGTTATGAGCCATGTGTATGCATATGGTCAGCAGTGCCCAAAGGCAGCAGGAATTATCCACCTTGGAGCAACATCCTGCTATGTAGGTGACAATACAGACATTATTATTATGAATGAGGCATTGAAGCTTGTTCATAAAAAACTGGTCAACGTCATTAACGAGCTTGCAAAATTTGCAGATAAATATAAAAATCTTCCAACACTTGCATTTACACATTTCCAGCCAGCGCAGCCGACAACGGTTGGAAAGAGAGCAACACTCTGGACACAGGAATTTATCATGGATCTCGAAGATCTTGAGTATGTGATGGGAAGTTTGAAATTACTTGGTTCCAAAGGAACAACCGGAACACAGGCAAGTTTCCTAGAGTTATTTAATGGTGACCAGGAAACAATCGATAAGATCGATCCAATGATCGCAAAGAAAATGGGATTTAAAGAGTGCTATGCAGTTTCCGGTCAGACTTATTCCAGAAAAGTAGATACACGTGTTGCAAATATTTTGGCTGGAATCGCAGCAAGCGCACATAAGATGTCAAACGATATCCGTTTATTACAGCATTTAAAAGAGGTAGAAGAACCGTTTGAGAAAAATCAGATTGGATCTTCCGCTATGGCATACAAGAGAAATCCAATGCGTTCTGAGCGTATCGCCTCTCTTTCCCGTTATGTGATGGTAGACGCATTAAATCCTGCAATCACATCAGCAACACAGTGGTTTGAGAGAACATTGGATGACTCTGCAAATAAGAGATTAAGCATTCCGGAGGGATTTCTGGCAATTGATGGTATTTTAGATCTCTGCCTGAATGTCGTAGACGGACTTGTAGTATACGATAAAGTTATTACAAAACATATGATGGCAGAACTTCCATTTATGGCAACCGAGAATATTATGATGGATGCTGTAAAAAATGGTGGAAACCGTCAGGAGCTGCACGAAAAAATCCGTCAGCTTTCCATGGAAGCAGGCAAGAATGTCAAAGTAGAAGGAAAAGACAATAATCTGTTAGAGCTGATCGCGGCAGATCCGTCCTTCAATCTTACATTAGAGGAATTACAGGCTACAATGGAGCCTTCGAAGTATGTTGGACGTGCACCAATTCAGGTAGATAAATTCCTTGCGAATGTTGTCAATCCGATTCTGGAGGCAAACAAAGAAGATCTTGGCATGACAGCTGAGATTAATGTATAACCAGAGTTTAACTAACATAATGTAGGCAGATTTTGTGGCTATGTTATAGGTAGTGAAGGGCAGATATAAGCGTCCTCTCACAAGTCATTCTTACTATGTTGATTAAAAAGAAAAATCGTACAGACGAAATATTATGTTTCTGTTCGCTGGACATTCCGATAAGCCTCTAAAGAGTCTTATCTCCATAGCTCACGAAGAAAATAATATTTGTCTGTACGATTTTTCCTTTCATCTACGCTGTGAGTGACTTGTGCATGTACTCTTATATCTGCCCTGCTTTACGTTATGAATGTAGCCACAAAATCTACCTAATTTACGATATATAAATTGACAAGTTACATATATGTTATGATAAGATGTTGTCATACCAATCGGAAGTTATAAAGGAGAAATAAAATGAGTACAAAAAAAGTAATTAGCACATCATTTGTTGCCATATTTATTTTAATAATCACACAGATTATTGCACAATCCATTGCAAGTATGTTTGTTATAATAAAAATTCCAACTGGCATTTGTAATATTATTGCTGGAATTATATATGCTGGATTGACATATCTTATTCTGAAAATGTTTATTAGCAAAATTATTAAATTGCCGACTTCGGATTTCGGAATGCCTAAATTCGCTATTAAAATAAGATGGATTTTAATAGCTGTATTATTACCATTTGTTATAAAAGGAAGTTATCTTTTAATATTCAACGGTAAGTATGTATCCTCAAATATGAATGGAAATCAGATGTTCAATACTTTAAGTGCAGGGGTTGCATTTACCGGAATAGCGGCTGGATTTGTTGAAGAAATGGTGTTTAGAGGAGTTATACTTAATGCATTAAAGAAAAGATGGAATATTAAGGTGGCTGTAATTGTTCCATCAATGTTATTTGGTATTGTACATGTTCTTGGACAGGATTTTTCAATAGGCAGTTGTTTATTAGTAATTATCGCCGGAACGATGGTAGGCGTTATGTTTTCGATGATTGCAATAGAAAGTGGTTCAGTTTGGAATAGTGGAATAGTTCATGCTATCTGGAACGTTGTGATTATTGGTGGAGGATTAGCTATTGGGGAAAAAATGGATAAATATTCTATAATGACATATGTACTTAATTCAAAAGATTTCGCCATCACAGGTGGAGAATTTGGAATTGAATCATCTGTTATTTCATTGTTCGGATACATAATAGTTGCTGGTATAGCATTTTTTATGATTAAATCAAGAAAAAATTGATATAATAGGTTTGAAAATATGAAGCTATAAGGTACTTGTCAAATTCAAGTTTATCAATCCTGTCCTCTGGTTTTTGATTGCCTTGACAATACCAAAAGCAGATTTTATAACGGCATCCTAATCGTAAAGTTGGTATGTATCAGGGACTTTCACAAGTTATTCTCAGTGTAAATAAAAGAAA
The DNA here is from genome assembly GCA_900542495.1 of uncultured Roseburia sp. Lineage (GTDB taxonomy): Bacteria > Bacillota > Clostridia > Lachnospirales > Lachnospiraceae > Roseburia. Next base: position 105,526 of record UQNW01000005.1, on the reverse strand, counting down.
AATCGTACAGACAAATATGATTTCCTTTGTGAGCTTTGCGAACAGGAACATCATATTTCGTCTGTACGATTTTTCTTTGTATACACCAATGATATTGACTTGTGAGCAAGACACAACTATCAGCCTACATTACCCAGTTAAATTCCGGTTATACAGTAGTATTGACCCCATTGACAGCTGCGTGTTCGTTTTCTTCCATTGGAATGATGAGACATTTCTGTCCGTTAATAGTGTCAGAATGAATCTGACCAACTTTTTCGGGTTTTACTCGAAGAATCACATCATACGTTTTAACAGCCGGAACATCAGAGTCATCTGATTCATCAACAGGAATAGAGCGGGTTTCTTCCAACTGGTGTTTTAAGCTTTCTACCTGTTCGACTAACTCTAATTTTTCCTTACGTTTTGCATTTGCCTCTACTAATTTCGGATCAACTAAATGCTCCGCAGAAGGAAGATCTTCTCCAAAAGTATCTTCATATGTTTTTTCGATAACGGCAGTCTGTTCTTCGGAAAGACCGCTGTCAGAGAGAACGGAAGCAATATCGGACATGGTAAGGGGTGTTGGTTCTTTTTCTTCTTCGTCCTCTGCTGGAACCTCGATAAGACCACTCAGATTTCCCTGAATGTCAAGGAACATTGCATCACTTTCCTCATCGTCCTCGCCAATCACATCCTTTACAATATTCTGGAAAGTAAGCTTCTTTTCGGTTGCAGTGAATTTTGCACCACAGCCAAGACCAGCTTCCATAAATTCGGCATGAGGAGTTTTGGTATCCCTTGTGTAAAACATGACGGAATGGATGTCTGTGCTTCGGTCTGTAAATGCAGGAAATACGAAACCGGTATCCGGTGCACCGACAACCCAGTCGCGGATGCGTGGTCCGATGCGGTTTTCATCTTCACGATAACCAAGCCCTGGTTTTGTGAGGTTCACAGGACAGATTGCACAAAGCAGATATTCGTAAACTTCTTCGGATTCATCTAATTTATCGTTGTCCGAGGTTTTGGTCATAACGTCATAGGCATCGTGGAAAATCAGGATGAGATAATTTCCAACGTAATCATAGCTGTCAATGATCATGTCATAAAAAGTATCCAGCAGGTCGTCATTTTTTAACTTACTTTCGCGCAGCCCCATTAAAAACTGCTGTCTGCCGCCGGCAGCTTCTTCTGCCAGTGGAAATTCCAGCTCTAAAAGATTATTACCTATCGTGCCGGATAAAACTTTTTTGGCAATCTCTAAATACTTGTAAAATTCCTCATCTTCCAGATTCAGAAACGTTTCTCCGATTTTCGTGATTTTATTGTGGTCGGCGTCTACATAACATCCACACATTCTTGTAAAGGTGCAGGCTTCCTTTTTAAAACGCCGCTTAATCTCTAAAATATCTTTCTTGTTCATAGTAATTCTCGCTTTCTTCTAATGCATGCAAAACATTTGGTATGTATTTGCTGATAGAACTGCCTGTTTTGGCAGAACAACTACAGACAGTATAACATATTTTAGTTTAAAAGGTACACGGAAAAATTCAGTACAGCAGCAAATATGCACCAAAGCAGATAAGGAATCTGCAAATATGCTGCGAGTGGTTTTATTTTATAAAAACGTACAATCATAATGATGATCAACAGAATCAGCAGGAGCAGCCAGAAAAATGCCAGAAGATAATTTGAAAATCCAAAGAAAAGAATGCTCCATACAAAATTAAAAAACAGCTGGATAAAATAAATGCGGAGTGCCAGACATTTGTCAGGGTGATCTGACTGCACAATTAAATAGGAAGAAATTCCCATAAGCAGATACAGAATCGTCCACACAATCGGAAATAAGATACCGGGTGGTGCAAAAGAGGGTTTGGCAAACGAGGCATAGGAACCAGACATATTTCCACTTAGCAGAGCAGAGATTGAACCGGCTGCAAGTGGAATGAGCAGAAACATAATAAAAAGGCTTTTGTTGGATGAAAATTGTTTCATAGATGAAAAACTCCAGAGAAAGGGTATTACTTTATATTATGCAGGAAAGTGAAAAAGGTGAAAGGATAGAGGAATAATATTGAGAAATAAAAAACCAGTAAATTCAGTACCTGACGAATTTACTGGGAAAAAAGAGCGCGAGACGGGACTCGAACCCGCGGCCCCGACCTTGGCAAGGTCGTGCTCCACCAACTGAGCCACTCGCGCATGTTTTTGTATTTCTGATTCGAAATACATAATCAATATAAAGTTTTATGAGAGCGCGAGACGGGACTCGAACCCGCGGCCCCGACCTTGGCAAGGTCGTGCTCCACCAACTGAGCCACTCGCGCATATCTTTTGTGTTCTGTCGTGTGCCAGACACATTTGATATAATACTATGAGATGAGAACTTTGTCAACAACTTTTTTATAAAAATTAAAAAAATATTGAAGAAATTATTACAGAGTCTGCATGATATCCGAAATTTTACATACAATGTAATAATCAGTGGCAGGAGACACATCAATGAGTGCAAAAACAAAAATCGTAGTCCTTCATATGAAAGAACTCATCTATACAGCAATTTTTGTGGGATTAGGAATTCTGCTGATCATGTTGCTGCTTTTTATGTTTTTACCGAAAAAAGACAAAGATAATTCTGTGGAGACGATGAAATATGTGGCGGGAGTATACACATCCTCAATCTTATTTAACGACAGTGCTTTAGATGTGCAGGTTATTGTAGATGAAAACAAGATCAATTCGATTTCGCTTGTGAATCTGAACGAGACAGTGGCGACAATGTATCCATTGGTGGAACCTGCATTAGAAGAAGTGGCAGACCAGATTATAAAGACACAGTCTGTGGAAAATATATCCTATCAGGCAGACAATCAGTATACAACGATCATGCTATTGAATGCTGTTGAAAATGCGCTTGAAAAAGCAGAGATCAATGAGACAGTACAGGAATAGGCGGAAACTAAAAACAGCACCACATCCATAAAAAACGGATGCGATGCTGTTTTTCTATGCCGGAACGTACCAAGGCACATTTTTTCCATGCATCATAATAAAATTTACAGAAGCTGTATACCATGTTCCTCACACTGGGCAACCATATCTTCCGGCCAGAGAGAGGACTGAACTTCCCCGATATGCGCTTTGCGCAGGAAGAACATACAGATACGGGACTGTCCGATACCACCACCAATGGTGTATGGAAGTTCTTCATTGATAATTGCCTTCTGGAATGGAAGCTCTTTTCTTTCTTCACAACCAGCTTTCTTTAACTGGGAGAGAAGCGCTTTCTTGTCAACACGGATACCCATGGAGGATAACTCTAATGCAATATCAAGAACCGGATAATAAACAACGATATCAGCATTTAAACTCCAGTCGTCATAGTCAGGAGCACGGCCGTCATGACGTTCGCCGTTTTCTAAAACATCACCGATCTTCATGATGCAGACAGCACCCTTGGCTTTTGCAATGTAATATTCTCTTTCCTTTGGTGTATTATCCGGGAACATATCAGCGAGTTCCTGGGTTGTTACAAAGAAAATGTCGTGTGGCAGAATCTCCTCAATATAATCATACTGGATTGCCATATATTTTTCTGTTTTACGAAGACATTTGTATACAACTTTTACAGTGTCCATAAGAGTTGCAATGGTGCGCTCATCTTTTTTGATGATCTTTTCCCAATCCCACTGGTCTACGAAAATAGAGTGGATGTTATCGGTGGTTTCATCGCGGCGGATTGCGTTCATGTCAGTGTAAAGACCTTCACCGTAAGAAAAACCATACTTTTTCAAAGCATATCTTTTCCATTTTGCGAGTGACTGGACTACTTCAGCCTCTCTGCCGTTCTGTTCTTTGATGTCAAAAGTAACAGGGCGTTCAACACCATTTAAGTTATCGTTTAATCCGGAGTCCGGATCGACAAACAAAGGTGCAGATACACGGGAAAGATTCAATCTCTGGGAAAGCAGATTCTGAAAGAAATCTTTTACGGTTTTAATTGCAATCTGTGTGTCATGCAGGTTTAATTCTGAATGATAATCTTTTGGAATAATAAATTTTTCCATATATAGAAGTTCTCCTTTAGTGTTAATTCATAGCCATAACCTTAATAATTATAGCACAGCAAAACTGATTTTCAAGAAAAGATAGAATGGTTTTTAAAATAATACATGTATACATTTTAATTCTAAAATTATTCTAAAATCCCTTTTAGAAAAGAAAAAAATGTTGTATCTTAGTTATAACTGTTGAACAGGTCTGTATATTTTGTTGGAGATTATAAAGAAAATATGGCAGATTGCAGTGGTAGAAAAGGAAATGAAGCAGAATGAAGAAAAATCGTTTATCAACAGAGGAACTTGTTTTTGAGATTATTTCAGCGGTAGCTGCACTTTTTTATATGGTTTTGCAGGTTTATTATGGGATTGTTTATGGAGCTGGGGCAATGCGTATCCTCATGAATGTATTGATTCTGATTCTTGTATACACGGGACTTGCCATGCTGATCCGTTATCCGGAGCTGGTCAATGGACTGCCGCGCGAGGTGTGCACGGAGGATATCCGGAAATATACGATCCGCATGGTGGAACTGATCAAACTGGTATTTGTGCTGTCCCTTCTTTTTACCAGTATCTGTGATGCCTTAGGTTATCGCATTGACGCAGCTTACAGCCTGATCGTTATGGCGTTTATCCTTATGATCGCGGTAGTTTTTGAAGTGAAGATCATTAAGATTTTGCGGGAAAGAAAAAAATAATGTCTTGCATGAATTACGGAGGCTTGTTATAATCTTCTTTGGTTTTTAGATTTTAGGAATAGGAAATCGGGCGTTAATTCATGTTTAAGAGAAAAAAAGAAGTAGAAGAATATATCGTAGAATCATTTAAAGAGACAAGTGTGATGCTGACAACGCAGAATGGTTCCATAGAGGTGCAGAAGTATAAGCTGCCTTTGGAATTAGAGGTCGGAGACATTTTGATCCAGAATGAATTCGGTATTTATGAGAAAAAATAAGGATGACGGCAGGAGGGGCGAAGAACCCCTCTTTTTCTTTTACAGGATTTTCCAGCAAAAGAAAACTGCTTTAAAAGTGTGGAGATTTTTTATGAAAAAAAAGGGACAGATGATAGCAGTCTTGATACTGCTCGCCATGATCGGCGTGATCGCATACAGACACAGCACAGGAAAAGATCTGGAAAAATATGAGGTATCTTTTTTTGATGTTTTTGATACGCAGACACAGATTATCGGTTATGCCTCGTCAAAAGAACAATTTTCCGGGCAGATGTCGTTGATAAAAGAGAAGTTTCAATATTATAATGATTTATATGATATTTATCACGATTATGACGGCATGAACAATATCAAAACGATCAATGACAATGCAGGAATCCAGCCGGTAAAAGTGGATGAGGAGATCATCGCACTTTTGAAGCTTGGGATTGCCATGGATGAAAAAACGAATGGAAATATGAATATTGCAATGGGAAGCGTACTTTCTATCTGGCATGATTACAGGGAGGCAGGTACTGACCCGGATACGGCAGAACTTCCGCCAATGGAGGATTTGCAGAAAGCCGCAGAACACACAGATATTGGAAATATTATTATTGATGAGAAAAATTCTACCGTTTATCTTGCAGATGAAAATATGTCGTTGGATGTTGGAAGTATCGGAAAGGGCTATGCCGTCCAGCGTGTGGCAGAGTATGCAAAAAATGAACTTGGAATCGAGCATATGCTTTTCAGTGTCGGGGGAAATGTCTGTGCAATCGGCGGACACCCGGACGGAAGCGACTGGGCAGTCGGAATCCAGAATCCGGATATGGAAAGTGAGCAGGCTTATGTGAAAAAGGTGGAAGTCAAAGATTTAAGTGTGGTGACGAGTGGAAATTACCAGCGCTATTATACTGTGGACGGAAAAAGATACTGCCATATTATCAATCAAGATACCCTGATGCCGGCAGATTATTTTTCATCTGTCACGATTATCACTTCGGATTCCGGCATGGCAGATGCGTATTCAACGGCGGTTTTTAATATGCCGCTTGCGGAAGGAATGGAATTTGTAGAGGGGCTTGACGGTGTAGAGGCTATGTGGATCTTAGAGGACGGAAGTATTCAGTATTCGAGTGGATTTGCAGGGGATTAAGAAAAGGAGCAGAACGTTTGAAGGAGAAGAAGCAGGAAGAAAAGCAAAATTTACAGATACGGAAAAATGACTGGATTCTGATTGTTGTTTTACTTGTGGCAGCAGTCGCGGCATATTTTGGGATTCGTTTTTATCAGAAAGCAAACACCAAGGAGGCAGTTGCGGTTGTAACCGTTGACGGCGTGGAGTATGGCAGGTATCCATTGAATGAGGATCGCACAGAGAGAATCACTTTGGAAAATGGCAGTTATAATGTTTTGACGATCAAGGACGGTTATGCAGATATGACGGAGGCATCGTGCCCGGATCAGATCTGTGTAAATCACAGTAAGATCAGCCGGAAGAATGAAACAATCGTCTGCCTTCCCGACAAAGTGGTTGTGACAATTGAGAATGGAGAGAAGGAAGATATTGATCTTTTGATACATTAAGATGCAGACTGGAAAAGCTTCTGATAAGACACTGTGTGAATGAAAGTGTGCACACGAAGGGAAAGGAACGATTATGGCGAAAAAAACAGCACTGACAGGGATGCTTGTGGCACTTGCGTTTGTGCTCTCGTATATTGAAACTTTAATACCAATCAATCTGGGGATTCCGGGTGCAAAGTTAGGACTTGCGAATCTGGTCGTTATGGTGGCTTTGTATACACTTGGAACGAAAGAGGCGTTTGCGCTTTCCATGGTGCGTATTTTGCTTACAGGACTTACGTTTAGTTCCATGGCAGCCATGCTTTACAGTTTCGCGGGAGGCATATTAAGCTTTGTGGTTATGGCACTTGTGAAAAAAACAAAGCTGTTTTCAGCCACGGGAGTCAGTGTGCTTGGCGGAATAGCGCATAATGCAGGGCAGATTTTTGTGGCAATGTGGGTGCTTGATACGGCGACATTAATTTATTATCTTCCGGTTTTAGCAATTACGGGAATCGTCTCAGGAACAGTGATCGGACTGCTCGCCGTGCTGGTGATCCGCCGTGTTTCCGGTATCGCGAGGGAAAAATAAAAGTGGTAAATTGATATTTTTTAACCAGAATGAATAACTATTATTAAAATTTGTTATAATAAAAATCAAATTTTTTCTTGCAATTCTTTTTTTGAAGTGATATAAATATTACAACATTAACACAGTAAAGCGTTGATAGAGACTCTGATCTTCAGACGTCGACAGGAATACAGCGTCACCGACTGAGAGCGCTGTTGGAAAGAGAAGATACAGGGAACACTCTGGAGCAGACTGGTTGAACCATAGGAAGTATCGGAATTGTGGCTCGTGCATGAGAAGGATGCAGGATGACATAACGAAAAAACCGATAACACAATATGCAAGTAGGTCAGTACGTCTGTGCACGTTACGCACATCGAGAGGGAAAATGAATTTAATGTTATCATTTTTCAATGCGGGTGGTACCGCGGGATAATCGTATATCTCGCCCTGAAAGAACAAAGCTGTTCTTTCAGGGCGCTTTTTATTTTACAGGAAGCTGCACTGCAGAATATGAATCCGGTAAATATGGTTTTACATTATTCCGTCCCGCACCGAGTAATTCCAAAAAAAGGAAAGAAAAGGAGCGTACAAACGTATGGAATTCATGACAGGAGTAAACAAAAAAGACACAGTAGAAATCAGTGAGATCTTAGCAGGAGATTTCGAGGGAAAGACCGTGAAAGTGAACGGTGCAGTTCATACCATTCGTGATATGGGAGAGGTTGCATTCGTCGTTTTACGAAAAAGGGAAGGTCTTCTTCAATGCGTATATGAAGAAGGAAAAACAAAGTTTGATTTAAAAGATCTGAAAGAAGCTGCAACCGTTGAAGTGGAAGGCGTGGTAAAAAGTGAGGACAGGGCACCGAATGGCTTTGAAATCGTATTAGACAGCATCCGGGTATTGTCAGAGCCGGTTGCACCGATGCCGTTGGCAATTTCCAAGTGGAAACTGAACACTTCTTTGGAGGCAAACTTAAATAACCGTTCCATTGCCCTTCGGAATATCAGAGAGCGTGCAAAGTTTAAGATTCAGGAAGGTGTCGTCAGAGGATTCCGTGATTTTCTCTATGAACAGGGCTTTACTGAGATACACACACCGAAGATTGGAGCAAAAGGTGCTGAGGGTGGTGCAAACATGTTCCGCATGGATTATTTTCACAGACCGGCTGTTTTAGCACAGAGCCCACAGTTTTACAAACAGATGATGGTTGGTGTATTTGACCGTGTATTTGAGACAGCTCCGGTATTCCGTGCTGAAAAACATAACACAAAGCGTCATTTGAACGAGTACACCAGTCTGGATTTTGAAATGGGATACATCGATGGATTTGAAGATATCATGGCGATGGAAACCGGATTTTTACAGTACATGGTAGCACTTTTGAAAAAAGACTACGAAAAAGAGTTGAAAATCCTCGGCGTGACACTGCCGAATGTGGATAAGATCCCAACCGTAAGATTTGACGAGGCAAAAAGAAAAGTTTCCGAAAAATACAACAGAAAAATCCGTAACCCTTATGATTTAGAGCCGGAAGAGGAGGCTTTGATCGGACAGTATTTCAAAGAGGAATGTGATGCAGATTTTGTGTTTGTCACACATTATCCTTCGAAAAAAAGACCGTTCTATGCAATGGATGATCCGGCAGATCCAACTTATACATTAAGTTTTGACCTGCTTTATCATGGATTGGAGATCACTACGGGCGGTCAGCGTATCCACGATTGCAATATGTTATTGGAAAAAATTGAGAAACGTGGCATGACAGCCGAGGGAATGGAACAGTACATGGATACCTTTAAACATGGTATGCCGCCGCATGGAGGTCTTGGAATCGGATTAGAGCGTCTGACCATGAAATTAATCGGCGAGGACAACGTCCGTGAGACAACCTTATTCCCGCGCGACATGAGCAGATTGGAACCGTAATTGATTAGATAATTGCGAAAGTCATTCATAACATAAATTAGAGTTTCGCAATTATCTGGCAACAGATACAGGAAAGGAGCCGCATAATGGCAAATATTATTTCAGATGAAACAATTGAATATGTAGGAATTCTTGCAAAACTGGAATTGAATGAGGAAGAAAAAGAGCAGGCAAAAAAGGATATGGGAGCCATGCTCGATTATATTGATAAATTAAATGAATTAGACACGACAGGAGTTGAGCCGATGTCCCATGTTTTCCCTGTGACAAATGTTTTTCGTGAAGATGTTGTCACAAATGGCGACGGAAGCGAGGCAACCCTTTCGAATGCACCGTCCATGAAGGATGGAGGCTTTAAGGTTCCTAAGACAATCGGATAAAGGGTGTGCATCAGGAAAAGGAACTGGAAAAAAGATGCGGTACACTGTGGTTTATGATAAGGAAAATGGTGATAGAAAATGAGTTTAATGAGTTTGACTGCCGTGGAATTAGGCAAAAAAATAAAAGCAAAAGAAGTTACCGTGACAGAAGCGGTCACGGCAGCTTTGGATGCAATCGAAGCAAAAGAGAAAAGAGTGAACAGTTTTGTGACGGTTGACAGGGAAGGTGCATTAAAAAGAGCGGAGGAAGTGCAGAAGCTTATTGATGACGGAACACTGACCGGACCGCTTGCAGGAGTTCCGGTGGCAATCAAGGATAATATGTGCACAAAAGATCTGCTGACAACCTGTTCTTCTAAAATTTTGAGTAATTTTAAACCAGCTTACACTGCAGAGGCAGTAGAAAATCTTGAAAAAGCAGGTGCAGTGATCATAGGAAAGACCAATATGGACGAGTTTGCAATGGGAAGTACCACAGAGACTTCTGCTTACGGAGCAACAAAAAATCCGTGGAATGAAGACCATGTTCCGGGCGGTTCTTCCGGCGGTTCCTGCGCAGCAGTTGCAGCAGAGGAATGTTCTTATGCATTAGGTTCTGACACCGGCGGCTCCATTCGTCAGCCGAGTTCTTTTTGCGGCGTGACAGGTATCAAGCCAACTTACGGAACCGTTTCCCGTTATGGACTGATCGCTTATGGTTCTTCTTTAGACCAGATTGGACCGATTGCAAAAGATGTGACAGACTGCGCTGCTATTTTAGAGGCAATTGCTTCTTATGATAAGAAGGATTCCACATCAATTCCGCGAGATGATTTGAAATTCACAGATGCTTTGGTGGATGATGTAAAAGGATTAAAAATTGGAATCCCAAGAGATTACTTTGGTGAGGGTCTTGATCCGGAAGTAAAAGCGGCTGTGTTAAATGCAGCAAAAGTATTAGAGCAAAAAGGTGCGATCGTAGAAGAATTTGACTTAAGCCTTGTGGAGTATGCAATTCCGGCTTACTATGTTATCGCCTGTGCAGAGGCAAGTTCAAACCTTGCACGTTTTGACGGCGTGAAATATGGTTATCGTGCAAAAGAGTACGAAGGACTTCACAATATGTATAAAAAGACACGTTCTGAGGGCTTTGGACCGGAAGTGAAAAGAAGAATCATGCTTGGTTCCTTCGTACTTAGCAGTGGTTATTATGATGCTTACTATTTAAAGGCACTGCGAACAAAGGCACTGATCAAAAAAGCATTTGATGAAGCATTTGCAAAATATGATGTGATCTTAGGTCCGGCAGCACCAACAACAGCACCTAAGATCGGAGAATCTTTAAGTGATCCGATCAAAATGTACCTTGGAGATATTTATACGATCTCCGTGAATCTGGCAGGACTTCCGGGAATTTCACTTCCTTGTGGAAAAGATTCCAATGGACTTCCGATTGGCTTACAGTTAATCGGCGACTGTTTCAAAGAAAAAAATATTATCCGTGCTGCGTATGCATTTGAGCAGACCAGAGAGTATGAACACAGTCCGTTATGCAGATAAGATATCAAATGATTGTGAAAAGTTTCACAGCAAAAGTATCTGATTCTGGTATGCAGGAAGTATTGATTTTGGAGGAAATGTCATGAGTAAAGTATATGAAACTGTCATTGGACTAGAAGTCCATGTTGAATTAGCAAGTAAAACAAAAATTTTCTGTGGCTGCTCAACCGCGTTTGGCGGAGCACCAAACACCCATACATGTCCGGTATGTACCGGTATGCCGGGTTCCCTTCCTGTTTTAAATAAGCAGGTGGTTGAATATGCAATTGCAGTTGGCCTTGCCACAAACTGCAGCATTACCCAGTATTGTAAATTTGACCGGAAAAACTATTTTTACCCGGATAATCCACAGAACTATCAGATTTCCCAGTTATATCTGCCAATCTGCAGGAATGGCGGAGTTGAGATTGAGACTGCTTCCGGTAAGAAAACCATTGGAATCCATGAGATCCATATGGAGGAGGATGCAGGAAAACTCGTGCATGATGAATGGGAAGACTGTTCTATTGTAGACTACAACCGTTCCGGAGTACCATTGATCGAGATTGTTTCCGAGCCGGATATGCGTTCCGCAGAAGAAGTCATTGCTTATCTGGAAAAATTGAGACTGATTATTCAGTATCTTGGTGCATCTGACTGTAAATTAAATGAAGGTTCCATGCGTGCCGATGTGAACCTCTCTGTCCGCGAGATGGGCGCACCGGAATTCGGAACCCGTACCGAGATGAAGAACTTAAACTCTTTTAAGGCAATTGCAAGGGCGATTGAAGGTGAGCGTGCCCGTCAGATCGAACTGATCGAGGAAGGCAAAAAGGTAGTTCAGGAGACAAGAAGATGGGATGACAACAAAGAGTATTCTTATGCAATGCGTTCCAAAGAGGATGCGCAGGATTACCGTTACTTCCCGGAACCAGACCTTGTTCCAATTGTCATCAGTGACGAGTGGATTGCACAGATCAAAGCGAGACAGCCGGAACTTCGCACAGAAAAGTTAGAGCGTTATAAAAAAGAATTTGGACTGCCGGATTATGATGCGGAGATTATCACCGGACATAAAAAGTTTGCAGATCTTTTTGAGGCGACTACAGAAATCTGCAAAAAGCCGAAGAAGGTTTCCAACTGGATCATGGGTGAGATCATCCGTCTTTTAAAGGAAAATGAGATGGACCCGGAAGATATTAAGTTCTCTCCAGTGAACCTTGCAAAAGTCATTGAACTGGCAGATTCCGGAGCCATTAACAGCACGGTTGCCAAAGAAGTTTTTGAGGAAGTATTCAAAAATGATATTGATCCGGACAAATATGTAGAGGAAAAAGGTTTAAAGACGGTCAACGATGCAGGGGAGCTTCGAACTGTTGTAGAGCAGGTTATCAAGGATAATCCACAGTCCGTAGAAGATTACCGCAACGGTAAGGAAAAAGCAATTGGATTTCTTGTTGGGCAGACCATGAAGGCAATGAAGGGAAAAGCAAATCCGGGCATGGTGAACCAGATTTTGAAGGAATTGTTGTAAACGGGAAAAGCAGTCCCTTTTATGCATTAATAGTTTCTATAATATAAAAAGCAGGCAGAGCGAAATGTCAGATTTTTATGTACAAAACATTCCGCTCTGCCTGACTTGTGCATGGACGCTAATGTCCGCAAATCCAAAGCCAGTTAGAAACTCAAAAGTAGCAATTATTATATAATAAATATGAAGAAACTCTGAAAAATGTTTATCCGCAGTTTTATTACGGCAGCGGATGCGCTAGAATCTGTGACAAAGATAAAGAAAAGACGATTCTCATAAGTGGCATGGATTTCATCATGCAAAGAAGGCATTGGATAATGCAATGGAAGATTTTGAACTGAATGAGGTGGAGCAGGATATGATCCGGTGTCATATGTTTCCGCTCAATTTAAGACCGCCGAAATATATGGAAAGCTGGATCTTATGTTATGCGGATAAAGTATGTTCCGGCGTAGAAACTGCAGTGGGATTCTTCCTATAGTATAATGCAAAATAAGAAAAACTGCCAGTCATATTCCCCTAAAATACTTGCACCGCTTTCAGAGAAATGGCATAATCAAAAAGAACAAATCCTTGGAAGGTACAAAACGATGACAAAAGCTGAATTTACAAAGCTGGTGGAAAATGGACCAGTTATTTTAGATGGAGCAACAGGAACGAATTTACAGAAAGCGGGAATGCCGGTAGGTGTGTGCCCGGAGCAGTGGATTTTAGAAAATCCTGAGATTATGATAAAACTGCAGGAAGACTATGTGGCTGCAGGCACGGATATTTTGTATGCACCGACATTTACCGCGAACCGGATTAAATTAGAAGAATATGGACTTGCAGACCGATTAGAGGAGATGAATCGTGAACTGATCGCGCTATCCAAAAAGGCAGCGCAGGGAAAAGCACTTGTGGCAGCAGACATGACAATGACCGGACAGCAGCTATATCCGATCGGAGACCTGATGTTTGAAGATCTTGTTGAGGTCTACAAAGAACAGGCAAAAGTTATGGTTGAGGCGGGCGCAGATTTATTTGTCGTGGAAACGATGATGAGTCTGCAGGAATGCAGGGCTGCGGTGATCGCAATCAAAGAAGTGTGTGATCTGCCAATCATGGTATCTCTTACCTATAATCCGGATGGAAGGACACTTTACGGAACAGATCCGTCGACTGCCACAGTCGTATTGCAGAGTCTTGGGGCAGATGTGATCGGTATTAACTGTTCGACCGGACCGGAAGATATGATTGAACCGGTAAAAAAAATGGCAGAGTATGCGGTCATTCCGATTTTGGCAAAACCGAACGCCGGATTGCCGGAGCTGGAAAATGGCGTGACAGTCTATAAGACCGGACCAGAGGAGTTTGCAGCCTGTGGGAAAAAACTGGTAGAAGCCGGTGCGTCTATTTTAGGCGGCTGTTGTGGAACGACACCGGATCATATCCGTGCATTAAAGGACGCAGTAAAAGATCTGCCGGTACCAAAACCTCTTGCAAAGAAAAGACGAGTACTGACCTCGGAGCGTAAACTCGTGGAGATTACGTTAGACGGTAACTTTATGGTGATCGGAGAACGTATCAATCCGACCGGAAAGAAAAAGCTTCAGGCAGAACTCAGGGAAGGCAGCCTTAATATGGTGCGTCAGATGGCGTTAGATCAGGAAGAAAATGGCGCCAGAATCCTCGATATTAACATGGGAATGAACGGAATTGATGAAAAAGAGATGATGATCAATACCATTTACGAAGTCACCTCTACCGTGGACTGTCCGCTCTGCATTGATTCCAGTCATGTGGATATTATTGAGGCGGCACTCCGCATTTATCCGGGACGCGCACTGATCAACTCTATTTCCATGGAAAAAGAGAAAATGGAGAAGCTGCTTCCGATTGCAAAAAAATATGGAGCAATGTTTATTTTACTGCCATTATCTGATGCGGGACTGCCAAACGATTCAGAGGAAAAACATGCGATCATCCGCACCGTCATGGAAAAGGCAATCGAAATTGGCATGGATAAAGAAGATATTATTGTGGACGGACTGGTTGCAACGATCGGTGCAAACCCAAGAGCAGCTATTGAATGTTATGAAACATTTGCATATTGCAGAAACGAACTGGAGCTTCCAACAGCGTGCGGACTTTCGAATATTTCATTTGGTCTGCCGGAGCGTATTTATGTGAATACAGCATTTCTTACAATGGCGATTGCAAATGGACTTACAATGGCAATTGCAAATCCATCACAGGAATTACTGATGAATGCCGCATTTGCGTCAGATCTTCTTTTGGCGCGGAAAGAGAGCGATATCCGTTATATTGAACGTATGAACATGCTTTCTGAGAAGTATGCAGGTCAGGAGCGTGTGCTTGTTCCAGTGAAAAAAGCGGCAAATGGAGATAATACGGAAAGTGCCGCACAGGAAAACAGAAGTGCAATTTTTGAAGCTGTATTAAAAGGAAATAAAGGCGGTATTTTAGATGAAGTGAAAAAGGCGCTTGCAGAAGGAGAAATGCCGGATGCTATCATTAACAACCATTTGATTCCGGCAATCAATGAAGTGGGAGTGCTTTTTGACAAACAGAAATATTTCCTGCCACAGCTTATTTCTTCTGCCAATACGATGAAAATGGCGATTGAATATGTAGAGCCTATGTTAGAGCGGAACGATGCGGAGCAGAAGGCAACAATCGTAGTCGCAACTGTAGAGGGAGATATTCATGATATCGGAAAAAATCTGGTTGTGCTGATGCTGAAAAACTACGGATACAATGTGATCGACCTTGGAAAAGATGTTCCGTCAGCGTTGATCGTGGAAACTGCCATGAAAGAACATGCAAAGGTGATCGGTCTGTCGGCACTTATGACAACAACCATGATGCGCATGAAAGAGGTTGTTGAACTGGCAAAAGAAAAAGGATGCGACAGCAAAATTGTTATCGGCGGAGCAGCAATTAATGAAAGTTTTGCAGATGAGATAGGAGCAGACGGTTATTCGAAAGACGCTGCGGATTGTGTAAAGCTGGTAGACAGGCTGTTAGAGGAATAATCATCCGGCAGTTCAAAGCGGCTAAAAACATATTGAAAAATGGAATTGTAAAAAAATTGCAGAAACATAAAAATAAGTGTTGACTTTTTTATTATATCCATTGTATAATAGCAAAGCGAGTTGCGCGAGCGACTCGCGATTATATGGGATCTTAGCTCAGCTGGGAGAGCATCTGCCTTACAAGCAGAGGGTCATAGGTTCGAGCCCTATAGGTCCCATTTTCCACAAAAGGTATTGGCAAAGTGATATTTTGTTAAGTGGAAAATGTGAGACGCATCTTCGATGCGGATGCACACATCACTGCGTGATGGAGCAGACAATACCATAAGTAGGTATATGGCGAGATAGCTCAGTTGGCTAGAGCACATGGTTCATACCCATGGTGTCGAGGGTTCGACTCCCCCTCTCGCTACTCTGGATGATTACATCCTATGGGATCTTAGCTCAGCTGGGAGAGCATCTGCCTTACAAGCAGAGGGTCATAGGTTCGAGCCCTATAGGTCCCATTTTCCACAAAAGGTATTGGCAAAGTGATATTTTGTTAAGTGGAAAATGTGAGACGCATCTTCGATGCGGATGCACACATCACTGCGTGATGGAGCAGACAATACCATAAGTAGGTATATGGCGAGATAGCTCAGTTGGCTAGAGCACATGGTTCATACCCATGGTGTCGAGGGTTCGACTCCCCCTCTCGCTACTAATTTAGCAGAAGCTTCGGATTTTTCCGAAGCTTCTTTTCGTAGTAGAAAATTTTGTCGAAAAGGGGTATGATTTTACACTTTTATGTGATAATATAGTAAAGAATACGGTGCAAGAGACCGTGGAAGAAAAGGAGTAGAATGAAAATGACAAAGAAATGGGAAGTAACTGTAAACGGAATCAATAATGTAATTGAGTACAAAACAGGATTTGGTGCAAAAATTCTGGTAAATGGTCAGGCATATAAAGTAAAATCGCAGAACTGGTTTGTTATGATGGTGGATTATCCGATTACAATTGATGGCACCGAATTTCGTGTTGTTGCAATTGGAAATAAAGTAGATCTGGCGGTAAATGGAGTATATCAGGATAGTGGAGAGCAGTATCAGCCATTACGGAAAACACCAACAATGTGCAATGTTTTTTTGGGGATTAGCTGTATTGCCGGATTTCTGCTTTGCGGATGGATTGGTCTGCTGATCGGAATTTTATTTGGAACGGTTTATGTAAAACAGGGACTGGCAGATAAAACCGGAAATGTGGTCGGTGCTTTTATCGGCTGTACGGTAATCCAGATTATAATTACAGTTGTTGTGGTATTCATTCAGCTTGGATAGCAAAGGAAGGTTTATATATGGAACAAAACTATGGAGAAAACTTTGACAGAGGATATGAGAATCAGGCAGCACCAAGACAGCAGGTAATTGTCATTGGGGAACCAATACCAGATAAGAGGACGACAAAAAATCTTGCCATTTGCTCGCTGGTGCTTGGGATTCTTGCCATTGTATTCAGTTTTTTACCTTATATTGGAATCATTCTTGCACTGATCGCATTGCCACAGGGAATTGTCAGTCTTGTGCAGAAACGTCCGGGCAAAGGACTTGCGATAGCAGGAATCATCACAGCGGTATTTGGAATCATCACGTCTGGATTATTTATTTTAATATATGTGGTTGCATTGCTGACTGTTTAATACAAAGGGATAAGAAAAGATATTGCAGATATGATTTCTCTGCAATATCTTTTTCTTTTGGAAAAAAACCGGATTGCAGGGGAGAAAAATTTTACGAGCAGGTGCAGTCTATTGACAATTTTTATCTTATTGCTACAATGTAGTTAGATAACACTAACTTGCAAAGAACATATATTACAAATAAAGTGACAGTAGATAATTGCGAAAATCATACCTGAAATTCAATTTCACAATTATCAGATAAAGCAACAGCAATGAAAGGAAGGTGTCTTATGAATTTGTCCGTTTTCTATGGAATTTTAATTCCATTTTTAGGTACTTCATTTGGTGCGGCGTGTGTATTTTTTATGAAAAATGATATGAGCGAGCGGCTGTCCCGGATTCTTACGGGGTTTGCAGCAGGCGTCATGGTGGCTGCATCTATCTGGAGTCTGTTGATCCCGGCAATGGAGCAGTCCGAAGGAATGGGAAAGCTCGCATTCGTTCCGGCGGTTGCTGGTTTCTGGGGAGGAATCCTCTTTTTACTTTTGCTGGATCATGTGATACCACATCTGCATCAGCACAGCAATAGTGCCGAAGGACCGAAAAGTAAACTGCAGAGAACAACCATGATGGTACTTGCAGTGACATTGCATAATATTCCGGAAGGAATGGCGGTTGGCGTCGTCTATGCCGGATATCTGGCTGGAAACGCAAAAATCACAGTGGCGGCAGCTATGGCATTGTCAATAGGGATCGCAATCCAGAACTTCCCGGAGGGGGCGATTATTTCCATGCCGCTAAGGGCAGAAGGGATGAAAGTGTCAAAGGCATTTGCAGGCGGTGTGCTTTCCGGGATCGTGGAGCCGATCGGTGCAGTGCTTACGATCCTTGCGGCAGGGCTCATTATCCCGGCATTGCCTTATCTGCTCAGCTTTGCGGCGGGTGCGATGATGTATGTAGTTGTGGAAGAACTGATTCCGGAAATGTCGCAGGGAGAACATTCGAATCTTGGAACGATCTTTTTTGCAGTCGGTTTTACTGTAATGATGGCTTTGGATGTGGCACTTGGATAAAAAAATTGTGGATAAATTTACCCTTAGATGTTATGATAGTTAAGTAATAATAAAGTAATATTTAACAGCTTTTTCACAATGGTGAATTTTTTGCCAGCCAGATAGGATCGGCAGCAAAAATTACAGAGTAAAAAGAGACAGAAAGAGGCAGAAAACAGCAGTATCGCAGTGTAATAATAGAATAGAGTAACTGTATCATGGGATAGATTAAAAACCGTGCAAACAATCCGTAAGGAGCTTGTTTGCACGGTTTTTTGCTGTGAATGAAAAAGGTTTCTTTGTAAATTGCACAAATTACCAAAAAACATATTGACAACATAGTGCCATAGTGATATGGTTAATTACACAAGTAATGAACAGATAAACAGCCGTTACAAGATTTATGTAATAATTATATTTATGAAACAAGACAAAACATAAACATCATGGCAACAGCAGAAAAGAAAGGAGCAAATCATGCATGAATGAGATTTTGACGCAGGAGAAATCCATATATCTGCAGATCGCGGAGATGATCGAGACAGATATTTTAAGAGATATTCTTCTGGAAGAAGAACGGGTGCCAAGCACGAATGAGCTGGCGAAGCTCTATGCGATCAATCCGGCGACGGCAGCAAAAGGTGTGAATATATTAGTGGATGAAGGTGTTTTATATAAGAAAAGAGGGATTGGAATGTTTGTGGCAGCAGGTGCGAAGGAAGCAATTTTAAATCGGAGAAAAAGTGAATTTTACGATAACTATGTGAAAAAATTGTTGGAGGAAGCAGCGAGCATCGGGCTTGGAAAAGAAGAAGTGATCCAGATGATCGAGGCAGGAAAATAGAAAGGCAGGGAGATTTTTATGGAAACAATTGTATGTAATGGCATTACCAAGAGTTATGGAAAAAAGCAGGTATTAAAGGATATTAACCTCACATTGGAAAAAGGAAAAATTTACGGTTTGATCGGAAGAAACGGCGCAGGAAAAACAACGTTATTATCCATTATGTCAGCCCAGAATCCTGCATCCGAAGGAACCGTGACATGGAACGATGAAAAAGTATGGGAAAACCGCAAAGCATTAGACCATATCTGCTTTTCCAGAGAGCTGTCGATCAATCTTTACGGAAGCGGCGTGAGCAGCATGAAAGTAAAAGATTACTTAAAAAATGCTTCCTATTATTATCCGGACTGGAATCAGGCACTTGCGGATGAACTGATCCAGAAGTTTGAGTTAAATACAAAGCAGCGCATTAATAAAATGTCAAAAGGTATGCTGTCTATGGTGACGATCATTGTGGCACTTGCGAGCAAAGCAGATTTTACGTTTATGGATGAGCCGGTTGCAGGTCTTGATGTTGTGATGCGTGATTACTTTTATCATAAATTAATGGAGGAATATACCGAGACAGGGCGTACCTTCGTGATCTCCACACATATTATCGAGGAAGCTTCTGATTTAATGGAAGAAGTTATCATGATCAAAAACGGGGAAATACTGTTAAAAGAAAACACACAGGAACTTTTAGAAAGAAGCTATCATGTGAGTGGTCTGGCAGAGGTTGTGGATGAGGCGACAAAAGGATATGATGTGCATCATGAGGAAAAAACAGGACGGAGCAAGAGCGTGACAATCCTTTTAAAAGAGGGACAGAAGCTGCCGGAGGGCTATGATGTTACCATTCAGCCGTTGAATCTTGAAAAACTGTTTGTATCGCTTTGCGGAATGGAGGCATAGATATGGCAGATAAGAGAATTTTGAAAAGAAACATCCGTTTCTGGGGAAAAGCAGGATTGCAGCTAACCGGTATCATGCTGATTTTCATGGTAGTATATGGGTTTTTGTTTTATGAGGGAACCACCAGCGTATTCGAAAGCTTCTGGAAAACAGCCTATTTCTATGGTGGTATCATCAGTGTTTTATTTGCGCTGATCGGACCAATCTGTTATGTGGGCAGCTATCTTCCAATGGTCCTGTCGTTTGGATCAGGAAGAAAAGAAGCCGCTTATGGAGCACAGATTTTTTCCGTGGTCTATGTATTAAGCGCTTATATCATCATGATTTTTACAGGTTATATGTGCAGTGGAAAAGTGAACGGAATGTTGGATGTCCTGATCGCAGAACTGTTTGTTCTGATGACAGCACTCGGACAGTTGATCTCAGTTGCACAGATGCATTACGGCATGAAGGGTGTGATCATGGGAGTGCTTATCGTTGCATTCAGTTTTATCGGAGGAATCGCAGCGGGAATCGGATTCTTTGACATGATTCCTTCGCGGATCAATGGATTGGGTACAGGTATCATATGGACGTTTCTTGGCATTGGAGCAGTGGTCGTGGCAGCCGTTTATGGAGTCAGTCTGCTGGTACTTTTCCGGGAAATGAAGCGTTATGCGGTAAAAGCGTAAGGAGGGAGCAGGATGAATGGATTTTTGACACAGTGCAAGGTGAGAAAAGCAGAACTTTTGCAGTGTATAGGGTTTCTTGCAGCCGCATATCTGCTTGGACTTGTCATTTTGTGTATTGTGATGAATGTTGCAAAGGGAGAAGGAAGTGCGACAGTGGGAACCGGCATGGCAGTTGTTTTCTTTTTCTTCCTGCATTTATTTGGAATTGCGATCTCTTTTATGCAGGAATTTAATGTGGCTGTTTCCATGGGAGCGACCAGAAAAAGCTTTGTCGCAAGCTATGCACTTTTTAATCTCTTAGAGATTGCAGTGCTGGAACTGGAAGTTATTTTATTTGGCTGGTTCGAAAAACTTCTGATCGGCGTTTTCTTCCCGCATACCGCAATGGAATTAGATATTACAGTATTTTTTACATGGAAATATCTGTTGGGAGTCATGCTTGGATTTACGATTCTGGAATTATTCGCAGGGGCAGTCATTTTAAAATATGGAATGAAAGTATTATGGGTGTTCTGGGCATTGTGGATGGCTGCCTGTCTGCTGCCGGTACGGATTGCCCATAATGAAAAAATTATGGGAAAACTTACAGAAATTGGTCTGTTTTTTGGAGGAAAAATCACACCGCAGGGAATTGTGGCAGCGTTGATTGTTTTAGCCATTATTGTTGCTGGAATCACTTGGAAAATTCTTCGGAAACAGCGGGTGACAGCATAAATTCCTTGACAAAATCCGGCGAACTGCATACACTATATTAGGAATGAAAATTGTTCCGGATAAATGAATAGCAAAGCGATGAACGGAAAGAGTAGGAATTTAGGCAGCGCAAAGAGAGAGACTGTCATCGGCTGAAAGCAGTCTTGCGAAAGAGAATTCACGAAGTGCCTCCGGGAGCTGGTCAGGGGAAAAGAAGTCTGTAGTGGCAGAACTTAAGTATTCTGGTTCGGATAACACACGTTACGTGTTTTAAGGGAAAATCAATTGATTTTTATTAGAGTGGAACCGCGGATTATTTCGTCTCTTAGGGGATGGAATGATCCGCTTTTTATTTATGAAAAAGGAGAATGATTATGGGATTCATTGAGCATATGAAAGAAGAATTTCAAGTGATAAAAGAGCGTGACCCGGCGATCAAATCGCCGATGGAAGTTTTGCTTTATCCAAGCTTTCGTGTTATGCTAAGTTACAGACGTGCACATAAACTATATTTAAAAGGACACTATTTCTGGGCGAGATTTCTTTCCCAGCGTGCAGCAAGAAAAACAGGCATTGAGATTCATCCGGGAGCAACGATCGGAAAAGGATTTTTCATCGATCACGGAAGCGGTGTGATCATCGGAGAAACGGCGATCGTTGGTGATAATGTCACCTTATATCAGGGCGTAACATTAGGCGGTACCGGAAAAGAGACAGGAAAACGACATCCGACCATTGGCGATAATGTCATGATCAGTGCAGGAGCGAAAATCATTGGTTCTTTCACTGTTGGGGAAAATTCCAAGATCGGAGCAGGAAGCGTCGTGTTAGAGGAAGTGCCGCCGAACTGTACCGTAGTCGGTGTTCCGGGACGTGTGGTGAAGCGCGACAATGTGAAAATCCCGCGGAGCGATATGGATCAGTGTCATTTGCCGGACCCTGTCAAGGAAGATATCACCGTCTTGCAGAGAGAGAATGCGGAACTTGTCAACCGTGTGCTTGATCTTGAACGCCAGTTGAAAGAGGTTGATAAAAAAGCAAGCCAGCAATAAACAATATCTGCAGGCAGAAAGCTGTAAAATAGATTGGAAACACAGAGAATATAAAGTATAAAAAGAAATGGAGAATACAAATGGAAAACAATTTTAAATTTTACAATACACTTACCAAAAAAATCGAGACAGTCATCCCACATGAGGACGGCAAAATCGCAATGTATACCTGCGGACCTACCGTATACCATTACGCACATATCGGTAACTTAAGAAGTTATATCATGGAAGATGTTTTGGAAAAATCACTTCGTTATGTCGGATATGATGTGAAGCGTGTCATGAATATTACAGATGTAGGACATTTGGCTTCCGATGCAGATACCGGGGAAGATAAAATGTTAAAGGGTGCAAAGCGTGAACATAAGACCGTTATGGAAATCGCAAAGTTTTATACCGACGCATTTTTTGAGGACTGCAAAAAATTAAACATCAAAACACCGGATGTTGTGGAACCAGCCACCAACTGCATTCCGGAATTTATTAAAATGATTGAGGGACTGTTGGAAAAAGGCTACGCATATCAGGCTGGCGGCAATGTTTATTTTGACACTTCCAAACTGGAAAACTATCATGTTTTTTCCACACAAGCAGAGCTTGAAACATTAGTCGGCGTAAGAGATGATGTAGACGCAGACCCGAATAAAAAGAATAAGAACGACTTCGTTCTCTGGTTCACCAAATCCAAGTTTGAAGATCAGGCATTAAAATGGGATAGTCCATGGGGCGTAGGTTATCCGGGCTGGCACATTGAGTGCTCCTGCATCAGTATCAAACATCTTGGCGAGTACATGGATATCCATTGCGGTGGTGTCGATAATATTTTCCCACATCACACTAATGAGATCGCGCAGTCAGAGAGTTATCTCGGCCACAAATGGTGCAATTACTGGTTCCATGTGCAGCATTTGAATGACAAGTCCGGTAAAATGAGCAAATCCAAAGGAGATTTCCTGACCGTTTCCTTATTGCAGGAAAAAGGTTATGATCCGATTGTATACAGAATGTTCTGCTTACAGTCACATTACAGAAAACCTCTGGAATTTTCTTATGAGATCATGGATAACACAAAGGCAGCTTACAACAAGCTCGTAAAACGTATTGCCGGATTGAAAAAAGAGGGTGAAGTAGACCAGAAGGTATTTGCGGAATACAAGGCAAAGTTTGTGGATGCAATCTCAAACGACCTGAACACTTCCATGGCAATTACTGTTTTATATGATCTGTTAAAAGCAGATACCAACGATATTACAAAATACGAACTTGTCAAAGATTTTGATAAAGTTCTTTCCTTAAATCTGGAAAATGCAAAGAGTACAGAGACAAAAGAAGGCGTCGACGCAGAACTCGAAAGCTTTGTTCTTGCCAAGATCGAAGAGAGAAAAGAAGCAAAGAAAGCAAAAGATTTTGCCAAGGCAGATGCAATCCGTGATGAACTGCTTGCAAAGGGCATTGTCATTAAAGACACCCGCGAAGGCGTTGTATGGCATAAGGCAGAATAAGGGAGAAAAAGATGGAGAGAGGAATCGATTCCTATTTAAAAGAACAATTTCAGATTCCGGATGTGGATATCCGCACCTATTCGCCACTGACACTGGCTTATATCGGGGATGGAATTTATGATCTGGTCATTCGCTCTGTGGTAGTGGCAAAGGGCAACACAAGAGCCAGTGAGCTTCACAAGCGGACCAGTCAGATCGTAAAGGCACATACGCAGGCAGAGATGATGGAAGTGCTGCTTCCGCTTCTTACCGAGGAGGAAACAGCCGTGTATAAGAGAGGGCGCAACGCAAAATCTTTTACCATGGCAAAAAATGCCACGATGTCTGATTACCGCAAAGCGACCGGTTTTGAGGCATTAATGGGCTATCTGTATCTGAAAGATGAATTTGAGCGTCTGGTTGAACTGGTGAAGGCAGGCGTGGATGGATTGAAACTAAAATTATAAAAAGAAAGGGAACAGTTACTGCGATAGCGCAGCAACTACAGAATAATTTCATGGGATATGAAGAACAGAAAATAGAAGGGCGTAATGCAGTGTTAGAGGCATTTCGTTCCGGAAAAACAATTGATAAGCTGTTCGTTTTAGACGGTTGTCAGGACGGACCGGTGCGCACGATCGTCAGAGAGGCAAGAAAGCATGATACGATCATTAATTTCGTAGACAAGGAGCGCTTAGAACAGCTTTCTGAAACAAAAAAACATCAGGGTGTCATAGCAGTGGCAGCCGCATATGAATATGCCGAGGTGGAAGACATTTTAAAAAATGCAGAAGAAAAGGGAGAACCGCCTTTTATCTTTATTCTGGATAACATTGAAGATCCGCATAACCTCGGTGCAATCATCCGTACTGCCAATCTGGCAGGGGCACACGGCGTGATCATTCCAAAACGCCGCGCAGTGGGACTTACCGCGACTGTTGCAAAGACTTCCGCGGGTGCGATCAATTATACTCCGGTCGCAAAAGTAACCAATCTGACAGCCACGATCAAGGAACTGAAAGAAAAAGGTTTATGGTTTGTCTGTGCCGACATGGGTGGAACCGAGATGTATAAGCTTGATCTGAAAGGACCAATCGGACTTGTGATTGGAAACGAGGGCGAAGGAGTCAGCAAACTTGTAAAAGAGAACTGTGATTTTATCGCATCTATTCCTATGAAAGGTGACATTGATTCCTTAAATGCATCCGTAGCAGCAGGTGTGCTTGCATATGAGATCGTAAGACAGCGTTTACAGTAAAAATTTCCGGACGGATAATCACGGAGTTTTATCCTGATTATCCGTTTCAAAGTGTGAGAACAGGAGAAAAGCCGTGGAATCATACCAGAATCTCAGTGATGAAGAATTGATCCAAAGATTAAGAAATGGGGATACCGGAATCATGGATTATATTTTAGATAAATATAAACCACTGGTGCGGAAAAAAGCGAATGCCATGTTTTTGATCGGAGGCGATACAGACGATCTCATTCAGGAAGGAATGATCGGTCTGTTTAAGGCAATTAGGGATTACAGGGAGGAGAGGGAATCCTCTTTTTTTCATTTTGCAGAACTGTGCATCACAAGGCAGATTTACAGTGCAGTGGAGGCTTCCAACCGGAAAAAGCATGCACCATTAAATTCCTACGTTTCATTTTATTCGGAAATGACGGAGGAGGGACAGCCGTTAGCAGAATATCTTGAATCGGAGCGTTCGGATAATCCGGAGCAGCGGATCATTGAACAGGAGAACTTTGAACAGTTTCTGAAAAAAGTGCGCGGAAGCTTAAGCAAAATGGAGTGTGCAGTGTTAGATGATTACCTGTCAGGATTAAATTATCAGCAGATTGCAGAAAAAATGAAAAAGTCTCCGAAAGCGATTGACAATGCATTGCAGCGTATCAAATCAAAAATCAGGGTATTTCGGAGTGATTCAGCTGTCTAATGAGAAGGTCATCCGTTGCTTTTAATCGAAAAAAGAGACGGAATATGTGTAATATGCACAAAATTAAAAGCAAAATTTTGTAACATTTGTGAACACTTATCGGGGAGAGTATGATATTATAATTCTCGTAAAAACCCCCCAATACATTATATATAGTTTTTGCTATACCCCATAGTAAAAATACCTTCTCCTAAAAGAACAGCCGATCGACAGGCTGTTCTTTTTTGCAAAAATCTCTGCAATATTCTTAAAAAGTAAAAATGTTCTGAGTGGATACGATGGATGTGCAGAAGAATTATGCAAACAAAAAACCCAGTAAAATCAAGGATGCTTGAAATTACTGGGTTTTCCTATGTAAGCTGATAACGGGAATCGAACCCGTGACCTCCGCCTTACCAAGGCGACGCTCTACCGACTGAGCCATATCAGCATTCTTCAATTGCCTGCGCAATCGACAAGTGATATTCTAACAAATCACAATATATTTGTCAACAAAAACATTTGCAATTTTCAAGCCTTTTTTTGTTTTCCAAAAATAATTCTTTAGAAATTCTTTCGTTTTTTATATAATGGTTTTTTAGATAGATAGATTACAGTAAGGTATATCAGATAAGGAGCCGGAAGTGAAATGGAACAGTTAAAAAACAATGAGTACAATATTTTAGTTGTGGAGGACGACAAAGAGATCCGTGACGGAATCGAGATTTTCCTGAAAAGTCAGGGATACCATGTATATAAGGCAGCCGATGGTGTCGAGGGACTACAAGTGATCGAAAAGGAAGAAATACACCTTGCGATCGTGGATATCATGATGCCGCGCATGGACGGTGTGACCATGACGATAAAGTTAAGGGAACAGCATGAGTTTCCGGTGATCATGCTTTCAGCGAAATCAGAGGAAACGGATAAAGTCATCGGCTTAAATATTGGCGCGGATGATTATGTGACAAAACCATTTACTCCGTTGGAACTTATGGCAAGAGTAAATTCCCAGCTGCGCCGTTACACCCGCTTTATGGGAATGGCACAGAAAAAAGAGGAAGAAGGCAGAAATTACATCATTGGCGGACTGGAATTAAACGAAGACACCGTGGAATTTTCCGTGGATGGAACCCCGGTCAAACTGACTCCGATTGAATTTAAAATACTGGCACTTCTGATGAAAAATCCGGGCAGGGTTTTCTCTGCAGAGGAAATCTATGAGAGAGTCTGGAACGAAAAAGCAATCAACACGGACACGATCATGGTGCACGTGAGAAACATTCGGGATAAGATCGAGATTAACCCGAGAGAACCAAAATATTTAAAGGTGGTGTGGGGCGTTGGATACAAAATTGAAAAACAGCCGTAACAAACGAATTGCAATTATTATTGCAGGAATATTACTCGCAGTCATTGTGAACCTGTGTCTCTTTCCATGGGTGAAAGAAAATGCAGAGGAGAGAGCAGAGGAGGTGCATGCTTCCGGTGAAAATATAAATAATGATTATATCGACACGCTTTATGAGGGAAGCAGCGTACTGTATGCGGAAATGAATCCGCAGCAGGCAGAAAATCAGTCTTCCTATTTTCTGTCCGATGAAAGTGGCGCATATGAAGATTATGATTACATTTCAGAATGGGCAGAGGAATTTGAAGCAGTCCGGTCCGAGACAGACTATTATGCGACAGACGGAACAAAGGAAGAAATTAATACGAACAAAGAGCTTAAAAAAGTATTGGAAAAAGACTTTGATGCAGACAGCACTAGGGACGACTGGAATGATTATGAGTGCCTGATTGAGCTTTCTTATGATGAAAACGGTAATCTGACCGTAGAAGTGAAAAAAACACAAACAATCGCGGCAGATCTGCTGATCAAGGAATTTTTACATGCAGACCGTTACAATGCGTTAAAGCAGGCGGCACAGGAGAGTTCGTATACTTATACACCGATTAAAAATTTTCAGGTTGTCTATGGCATTTCTTCTGAAAATGATAATCTGATCGTTGAAGATCATTATACCAATAATTATTATCTGACCGCATCTTACGCAAACCCGGTATACTTTTTTACTATGCTGGCAATTGCCATATTTATGTGCATTATGTGCAGCAGAAAAGTATGGAAAAAGGAAAACCTGCCGGATTATCTGCCGAAATGGCGTTATATGGAAATTGGAATCGTTGGACTTATTATGTCTTTTGCCATGTGTGGTCTTTATATTGATACCATTTGTGAATTCCCATACAGAAGCAGAATGGGATTTGCAGATGTGCGCGTGTGGGATGTGTTAAAGGCAGGCGGAATACTTTACGTTATTTTTGCAGTTGCATTTTTATCAATGCTTACTATTTATCCGGTATTTCAGATCGGAATAAAGGAATATATCAGGCAGTATAGCTTTATTTATCAGATTTTTCCGTGGATCTGGAAAAAATGGAACCAGTTTACAGACGAAGTCAACCACATTGATTTCAGTGATAAGACTACCAAAACAATCCTAAAAATTGTGGGGATCAATTTTCTTGTTTTAGCAGTGTTGATGTGTATGTGGATGTTTGGAATCGTTGGTCTTGTCATTTACTCGCTTGTGCTTTTTTATCTGATGAAAAAGTATTACGACCGGATCAAAAGAGATTATGATGTTTTGATGAGAGGTGTGCAGCGTATTGCAGAGGGTGATCTTGATACGATGATCACAGAGGATATCGGAGTGTTCGAACCATTCAAAGAACAGCTCACAGAGATCCGCACCGGATTTAAAAAAGCGGTGGATGAAGAAGTGAAAAGCCAGCGCATGAAAACAGAGCTGATCACAAATGTGTCTCATGATCTGAAAACACCGCTCACTGCAATAACTACATATGTAGAGTTATTGAAAAAAGAAGATATCACAGAAGAGGAACGCAAATCTTATATTGAGACACTGGAGAAAAAATCACTGCGGCTGAAAGTGCTGATCGAGGATCTTTTTGAAGTGAGCAAAGCGACGACCAATAATATTACATTAAATCTGATGGATGTGGATGTCGTCAACCTGATGAAGCAGGTCAGTGTGGAACATACGGACAAATTTGAACAGCTGGGATTAAAACTGCGCTGGAATGTGCCGGATGAAAAAATTATTTTGAAGCTGGATAATCAGAAGACGTACCGTATTTTTGAGAATCTGTTTGTGAACATCCAAAAATATGCCATGCCGGACAGCCGTGTCTATATTGATGTGGAGCGGACTAAGAATCAGGTTGCCATTACGATGCGGAATATGTCAGCGGTTGAATTGCATGTAAAAGGGGAGGAACTTACAGAACGTTTTGTGAGGGGAGATGCATCCAGAAACACGGAAGGTTCAGGTCTTGGGCTTGCAATTGCAAAAAGTTTTACCGAGGCACAGAAAGGCAGCCTGAATATCTCTGTGGACGGAGATCTCTTTAAAGTGGTGATCCTGTGGAAATAGACAATTGCGAAACCCTTCATCATCTTTTTAAATTGTTCAAAATTAACAAAAACATTCAAGACACGCTCTCGCTACGTGTCACTCGCAGCGGTACTAAGAAGCCAGACACAACTTACAGTTGTATCCGCCTTCTAAGTACCGGCGGTTCCCCAGTGTCTTTTGTCAATTCTTTCACAATTTAATTTAGATTTTTATGAGTTTAGCAATTGTCTAATCCTGCGATAGTTGTCATGACGGAAATAAATGTGTTATACTTATTTTTATCTGGAAATCCATATGAAAGATGCGGCAGCATAATTGCAAAACATTGTGTGTTACATGTGGATTTCACAGGAAAAGAACAATGGAGGTAATTCATAATGGAAACAATGGACGATTTCAAGGACGAATTAGAGGCATCTTTCCGCCAGATCAAAGAGGGCGATATTATCACAGGTACTGTCATTGCAGTGAGCGAGGAAGAAATCACTCTGGATTTAAAATATTATGCACAGGGAATTATTAAGGTAGAGGACTTCAGCAATGATCCGGATTTTGCAGTGTTAGAGCAGATCCATGCCGGTGATGAGATCGAGGCAACTGTGGTAAAGACAGATGACGGACAGGGCAATATCCTGCTGTCCAGAAAAGAGGCAAACGATGTTCTTGCATGGGAGAAACTGCAGCAGATGATGGAAGATGGAACGGTTGTAAAAGTCCGCATCAAAGAGAGTGTTCCAAGCGGTGTGGTTGCATTTTTAGAAGGCATCCGTGCATTTATCCCGGCATCCCAGCTTGCACTTGATTATGTGGAAGACACGGAGAGCTGGATCGGAAAAGAGGTGGAGGCAAAAGTCATCACCGTTGATCCGGAAAAAGAAAAACTGGTATTGTCCGCAAAACAGGTGGCAAAAGAGGCGGCGATTGAGGAGCGTAACCACAAGATTTCCATGATCGTTCCGGGGACTGTTTTAGAGGGAACGGTAGAGTCCTTAATGCCATATGGAGCATTTATCAATCTTGGCAATGGATTGAGTGGACTGGTACACATTTCACAGATCTGCGAAAGACGTATCAAAAAGCCATCAGAAGTGTTAAAAGAGGGACAGAAAGTCAAAGCAAAGGTGTTGAATACCAATGACAACAAGATCAGTCTTTCCATGAAAGCACTGGAAGAAGAAATGGTAGATACTGAGCCGGCAGAGAATCTCGAGCAGTATACATCAAAGGAGAGCTTTGGCTCAAGCCTTGGTTCACTTCTTGCAGGAATCAAGCTGGATTAATCAGAAGATAAAAATTTCATTATAAAAATGAAACTACCGGATGCAGACAGGTTTATGTGTGCATCCGGTAGTTTAATATAACAGGAAAATTACTTTATTATCTGCAGCTTTCGCGTTTTGCCATGTAATATGGCAGGGACATTTTCAGAGGGAGAGTGTGTCCATTTCTTATGCGGTCGATCAGAATCTTGGCAGTCATCTTACCCATTTCTTCGATCGGAATATGCATAGTTGTAAGCATTGGCGATACATATTGTGCAATTTCAATGTCATCCATACTGATGACAGAGATATCATCAGGGATGCGATAACCACATTCGTGGATTGCACGGATCGCACCGATCGCTGTTATGTCATTCATGCAGAAAAAAGCAGTTACGTCCGAAGAACGCTCCAGAATGCGTTTGGCTCCCTGATAGCCGGCTTCGGAAGAGCCGGAAACATTGGTTACAATATTTTTGTTAAAATTAATATGATTTTTCTTCAAAGTATTACAATAAGCTTCATACCGGATTTCATTTTTGGTCTCTCCGATATATCCAATCTGCGTGTGTCCCTGTGCGATCAGATGGTTCACGGCATCAGATGCGACGGCATTTCCGTCACAGATAACTTGATCATACTCGGCATCTAACGGATTTAAACCTACGTAAATGATCTTATGGAAATGCTTTTTCATAAATTTGAGAGTTTCCTTATCACAACGGCCAAGAATGGCAGCACCATCCACTTCGTTATTTATAATCTGATTTTGCGTGGCCGGGTTATGAATGTCAAAAGTAGAAAAAGAATACTTTACGATATACCCCTCTTTTAAGGCCTCCTGTTCAATACTTCTTGTCAGAGTTGAAAAAAAGGCATCATTTTGCGCATCCTGCGCTCTTGCATAGACACAGGCAATGGAATGATGAGGTACATTTTCCATGTTTTTTTGCTTTAATGCCTGAGCGGAAGTGTTAGGCACATATCCGCCGGCTCGTGCAATACTCCAGATTTTATCCTGCATTTCTTTACTGGCGGCGTTTGACGAATTCCCGTTGATAATACGGGAAACGGTAGAGATGGAAACACCGGCCTCTTTTGCAATATCCTTTAATGTCATTGAAATACCCCCTCGTACAGGTAATTTTCATCTTTGCGTATAGTTTAACACAAATAAATAAAAATTTGCGTAAAACTTTACACAAACGTTTGTTAAAATAAATGGCGAAGAAAGTGGTAAGTGTGGTACAATAAATGCGAATGAGATTTGAAATGTTGAGGAGGACAAGATGAAAAAACAGATGACAGTACGAAAAACAGTTTTGGCAGCATTATTTCTTGCAATTGGACTGATTCTTCCATTTATTACCATGCAGATCCCGGCAGTCGGAAAGATGCTTTGCCCGATGCACATTCCGGTATTACTGTGTGGATATATTCTTGGAGGACCGTATGGTCTGATCGTTGGATTTATTACACCATTACTTAGAAGTGTGACATTTGGAATGCCTGTCATGCTCCCGAATGCTATATGCATGGCATTTGAACTTGCAACTTATGGATTAGTCAGCGGAATTCTTTCCGGTAAGATGAAAAAGGATATGAGATCACTATATATCTCTTTGATCATTTCCATGCTCGCAGGAAGACTGGTATGGGGACTTGTATCAGCAATTGTTTATGCATTAATGGGAAGTGGATTTACATGGAAATTATTCTTTATGGGTGGATTTGTGAATGCAATCCCTGGAATTGTGATACAGCTTATCTTAATACCTGTTCTTGTAAATCGTTTATATGCAGCGGGAGTTGTAAAGCCTGCTTATGAAGGAAAATAATGATCTGTTTTTCTGATAGAAGACAGAAAATACGGGGAAAGATCGGAGAAATACATGGAACTGAAGACACAATGCAGAGAACGATTCAAACCGGCAGTGGATGCGATTAATGAAATTATTAAACAGGAAGACAATACAGACAGACCAATTCTTGTGGCGATTGATGGGCGATGTGGAAGTGGTAAGACAACTCTGGGAGAATATTTAAAGGGGCAGTTTGACTGTAACCTGTTTCATATGGATGATTTCTTTTTACGAATGGAGCAGCGTACACCGGACAGAATGAAAGAAACCGGTGGGAATGTAGACTATGAAAGATTTTATGAAACTGTGCTTATACCGGTTCAAAAGAAGGAATCTGTGTGCTATCAGCCCTTTTCCTGCAGAGAGTGGAGACTATTAGATGCTTATGAGATTCCTTATAAAAGGATTAATATTATCGAGGGCTCTTATAGCTTACATCCGTATTTTGGAAAGCCATATCAGCTGAAGATTTTTATGAATATCGCATCGGATGTGCAGCTTGCAAATATAAGAAAGCGTAATGGGGAAGAAAAAGCAAAAGAGTTTCAGGAAAAATGGATTCCGAAGGAAGAAGCATATTTTGAAAAATTTCATGTGCAGGATGATACACTTGAGATTATGTGGAATTTAAAGGTATTATAAAAGAGATGCTCAAAGAAAAACAGAGTCAGATCGACATGCGCATATGTCTGTCCGGCTCTGCTTTTTTATGTAATGGATTCAGGTGGCTAAGCCTCTAAAGTGATTTTTAAATGGTAAGTTTTTTCACCTTCAGGCATTAATGAGAGAATACCACGTTTTTCTGAGAAAATATCACTGTCCTGATGGAAAATCGCAGAACCGTTCCATGGTTCCAGACAAAGGAATGGAGCATTGCCGCCTGCAGGAGTCCAGAAAGCGATAGATTCAAAATCAGGATAGTCCATTGTTACACCCTTTCCGGTATGAGTGTTAAGGAAGGAAACACGATGGGAATTGGTGTGTTCAAAGAAAACAGCATCATTGTCAAACATTGCAACAGTAAGTGGTAATGTGTTGCCCTCTGCTTTTTGTACAATCTTTTTCTCTGTGTTGAATTCCATATTTTCAAGATCATATTCATAAGATACGAAATCTTCTGTTTTTTCAAAGACAAGTTCACAGTCGGCAAGTGTTTCACCGGAAGATACCGGAAGCATAAATCCAGGATGTGCGCCGATATGATAAAACATTTCTTCTGTGTCATGGTTTACAACACGGTATTCCATAGATAACTCATTGTCGGATAAATGATAGGTGAGAGACAATTCGAACTGATAAGGATAACTTTTTAAAGTTTCTTCATTTGCGTGTAACAAGAAAGTGACCGTATCATCGGATAAATCCTTTACCTCGAATTCTGTATCTTTACAGAAGCCATGCTTTACGAGAGGATAAACCTGCCCCTTCATGGTTGTTTCACCATTTCTTAAATTTCCGATCGTTGGAAAGAGAAGTGGTGAAGAACGCATCCAGAAAGCAGGATCTGAATTCCAGACATATTCTTTTCCGGAAGGATCCTTGAAAGATTTCAATTCGGCCCCCATCGTATTGACAGCGACCTCGTAACCGTTTGAATGTAATGTGATCAGCATAATAAAAGCCCCCCTTTTACAAATTGGTATTGTTTTTTGAAAAATACTTGCTTTTTCTATTATAACACACGAATCTGTGGAAAGAGAACCGGTTTAGACAAACGTTTGCAAAGCTATGACAATTGAATTTTTGCAGGAAATATGTTAGCTTAGTTATAGTAGTGAATAAGAGGGAAAAGTATTAAGGTGGATTATGAAAGAAAAAAAAGTTACAATTCGGGAAGTGGCGGAACTGGCAGGAGTATCGATCAGTTCTGTATCAAGATATCTGGCGGATCCAAAAAGTATCCAGCCGCTTGCAGCGTACAACATTAAAAATGCCATCAATGAACTGCAGTATGAACCGAACATGTTTGCAAGAAATTTAAAAAGAGGACAGACACAGATCGTCGGTCTTATTGTTCCGCATATGGAATATTTTTTCGGAAAAATATGTCATGTGGTAAGTGACTATTTTTTTGAAAGAAAATATATTACTTATATCTGTGAAAGTGACAGTGAGCGGGAAAAAGAGCTGTTCTATGTCCAGGAGCTTCTGAACCAGAGAGCCGCAGGAATCATAATTGCACCGAGTGGACAGAATACACCATATCTGCAGGGCGTAACAAAGAATTATAAAAATATGATCGCAATCGACAGACAGGAGGATATTGGCTGTGATATGGTTTTGGAAAATCACAGGGACAATGCATATCATCTTATCTCATGGCTTCTGAAAAATAAGCCATGCAGCCGTATCATGATGCTCTTTGGCTGGAGCGACAGTTTTAATACACGTATGTGTCTTGCCGGGGCAAATCAGGCACTGGAAGAGGCCGGGCGTGATGGAAGCCGCGTGATCAAAATATTTACTGCGAGAAAGATCGAAGTGGTAATGGATGCTTTAAAACAGTTAAACAGTGTGCTCGAGGATGGAGAGAGACCGGTCATCATCGGGTTTGGAACGGACATTGTAGAGTATATTGCCATGGGAATCCATCAGTTGTATCCGGAGTGGATTGGAAACGTGGATATCGCAGGGTTTGCAATGGGTGGAACGAAAGAAAAACTTGGAATGGACTGTTCGCTTGTTGTTAAGAATCCGGAAACAGTCGCAATTTGTGCGGCAGAGCTTTTGAGCCAGAAGATCATGGGAGAGAAAGAAGAAAAAGAACCTAGGAAATATGATGTGAAAGTAAAATATGAGTTTTAAAGAGTGGATATCAAAAGGTTGAAAAGACAGTGCCAGTAAAATGAGAACATGTTTTGGTACTGTCTTTCATTTTACATATTAAGTGAAAACGATTTCAACAAAATGCAAAAATAATAAATAGTAAAAATATACAAAAACGACTGTAATATAATGTGAAAAAGTACTGATTTTACTATAAAAACAAAAGAAAACATTGACTATAATGTGCAGAGGTGTTAATTTCTAGGTACAGAGACAACTGAAAACATTTTCACTAAAGGAGGAAAAGTGATGAAGAAAAAGGTATTGGCACTTATTATGGCGGGAACAATGGTTCTTTCCATGGCAGCATGTGGAAATACACAGAGCCAGGATACACCAAAGGAGCCTGAGAAGCAGGAAACAGTTCAGACAGAAGGTACAGAAGCAGGGGGAGCAACAGACATATCTGGAATTACAGCAGATTCTTTTAAACCTTTCAAGGACTTTAATGTACGTGTTCCATTTGCAGCAGGGGGT
The DNA here is from genome assembly GCA_900542495.1 of uncultured Roseburia sp. Taxonomy (GTDB): domain Bacteria; phylum Bacillota; class Clostridia; order Lachnospirales; family Lachnospiraceae; genus Roseburia. The sequence continues at coordinate 69,870 of UQNW01000005.1, read as the reverse complement.
TCTGCAGATACGATCGCAAGAATTATCGGACAGGGATTACAGGAGACTTATGGTAAAACAGTTATTGTAAACAACCTGACAGGAGCGAACGGAGCAATCGCAGCAGCAGATCTTGACAGTGCAAAATCCGATGCGACAGAATTAATGGTCGGCGGTATCGCAATGTTCACACTTGCACCATTATTCAACAAAGATATTAATCTTAGCATTGATGATTATCAGTTTGTCAGCGGACTTGTATTAGAAGACCAGCTTTTATATGTAAGCCCTTCTAACAGCGGAATTGAAGACTGGGATGGTCTTGTGAAATATGCAGCTGATAACCGTATCGTTTATGGAAGTAACGCACCTGGCGGAGCAACTCATCTTCTTGCAACTATGTTATTTGGTGAAGCAGGTTTAGATGCAGAAGCAGTTACTTCTGATGGAAGTGGAAAAGACTTACTTGCAGTAGCAAGTGGTAACGTTGTATGTGCAATCGCACCGGCATCAGTAGGTGCACAGTATGTTGAAGATGGAAGCCTTGTTCCGATCGCAGTATTCTCAGAAGAAAATTATACAGGATATGAAGGATATGATGTTCCTACAGTTCAGTCTTTGGGATATGATATTGTATTCCGTACATGCAACTTCATTATGACAAAAGCAGATGTTGCTCCGGAAGATGTTGCAGCAATCCATCAGGCAATCTTAGATTACAGCGAGACAGAAGAATTTAAGGATCTTGCTAAAAATGCAAATTATACACCATATCTTGAAGATGGAGAGACAGTAAAACAGATTATTCTGGATACAGCTGATTTATGTAAGGAAGCTTACGATAAATATTACGCACAGTAAAAAGACGATCCGTGCTGCCTTTTGACAGCACGGATTATTTTTTGAAAGAAGGAATGAAATATGGAGATAAAGTATAAATCTAATTTGGCGGCAGGAATTGTTAGTATTATTCTCGGAGTTATATGCATAATTCTTGTGCCGCTTCAGATCGCAGAAGATTATTCAGCAACTTATGGTATCACATCAAGAACGATTCCTTGTGCAATCGGCGTTTTATGGATTGTATGTGGTGTGGTTTTATTGATCCAGAGCTTGATATTAAAAAAAGACACAGTGAAAACACTGATCGTAGAAAAAGAATTAAAAGCATTGGCATATATGGGTATGCTGCTTATTTATTCCATTCTGTTCAAAAGAAGTTTCCTGATTTCTACGATTTTACTTGGTGTGGCAACACTGGCAATGACAGGAACTAAGAAAAAACTGTATTATGTGATCGTAATTGCAATGGTTGTAGTGTTATACCTTCTTTTTGCAAAAGTATTGCATATTCAATTGCCATAGTGACAGGAGGAGTTTATGGGACAGGTTATATCAGAAGCATTGATGAATCTTTTGTCAGTGCAGAATTTAATATTTGTTAATGTTGGTATTTTTATAGGAATTATTTTCGGTGCAATCCCGGGAATGAATGGAAATCTTGCAATCACAGTATTACTTCCATTTACATTCCAGATGGATACAGTGCCGGCGCTACTGATGCTTACAGCCATTTTCTTTGGAGCAAACTTTGGTGGTTCTATCAGTTCGATTCTGATCAATACACCTGGTACGAATGCAGCAGCAGCTACGCTGATCGATGGTTATCCGATGTGCAGGAATGGACAGCCGAGAAGAGCATTAGATATGGCACTTGTGGCATCAACATTTGGTGGTCTGGTCAGTGCATTCTGCCTATTATTTTTTGCGCCACAAATCAGTAAAGTTGCTATGAAGTTCAGCTCACCAGAATATTTTGCACTTGCAATTTTCGGACTTTCTGTTATTGCATCTGTAAGTGGAAAGAGTCTTGTAAAGGGTCTTATCAGTGGAGGACTTGGAATTTTATTGGCAACAGTTGGTATTGATTCCGTCAGCGGTGTTACCAGATTTACATTTGGCAATATCAGATTGTATAACGGAATCAAGATGCTTGCAGTTTTACTTGGAGTATATGCGATCGCACAGATGATCGGACGTATTAATAAAACAGAAGCAGCTGTTGTATCAAATTTGAAAGCAGCAGATAAAAATGACCATATTACAAAGGAAGATGTGAAAAAAACATTGCCAATTATGGCAAAATCTTCCCTGATCGGAGCATTCATCGGAGCAATTCCTGGTACCGGCGGAGCAATCGCATCATTTATTGCCTACAATGAAGCAAAGAGAAAAGCCAAACCAGGAGAGAAGTTTGGAGAAGGTGAGATCAAAGGTATTGCAGCACCGGAATCAGCAAATAATGGTGCTACAGCCGCAACTTTAATTCCATTACTTACACTTGGTATTCCGGGAGACGTTGTAGCGGCAACCTTATTAGGTGCATTTACGATGCATGGACTTGTTGTAGGACCAAAACTTTTTGAAACATCCGGACCAATTGTATATGCAGTTCTGATCGGATGTGTGATCGCACAGCTTATTATGTTCTTCCAGGGTAAATATTTACTGGGACTTTTTGTTAAGATCACACATATCCCACAGGAATTATTGACAGCATTATTAGTCGTGATCTGTTGTGCAGGAGCATTCGCAATCGGAAGCTCTGAAATGGATGTTTATGTGATGCTGCTGTTTGGAGTTATTGCATACTTTATGCAGAAACTGGACTTCCCATCCGTACCGATCGTTCTTGGAATGGTACTTGGACCGATCGCAGAGTCCAATCTGCGCAATGCACTGGTAATGTCAAACGGTTCCTGGACAATTTTTGTAAAAAGACCTATCTGTCTTGCATTTATTATCTTAACATTTGTGCTCATCGTTCTTTTGAAAAAAGGGGATGCAAAGCAGAGAAAAGCTACAGACAAATATATGAAAGGCGAACAGGAAGAATAGAATGAAAAAATTATGGACAGATTTACACAGCAATATCCATCATAATCAGATGGATGAACTGGATAAATGGACAGAACATGCAAAAGAAGTATTAGATTTCTGGCCGATCGCATATTATCCGTTTCAGATGATCAAAACAGAGTCCGGAGCAGGGCTCGAAGATTTATGCCCGGAAGAAGAGATTAAGAAAGACTGGGAGATTGTCCGCGGAAAAGTAAAAGAAGAAAATGCAAACGGATATCCGATGTTTATGGGATATGAGTGGCAGGGCTGTGGCTTTGATGGTGATCACAACGTATTTTTCCTCGACAATGAACAGGATATGAAACATCCGATGCGTTATCAGGAATTAAGAGATGATTATAAAGATACAGAAGCGATCGGAATCCCACACCATGTAGCATATCAGCTTGGAAGCCGTGGAAAGAACTGGGCAACACATGATGAAAATTTTTCCCCGTTTGCGGAAATTTATTCCAGTCATGGATGCAGTGAAAACGATACAGGCGGAATGGATATGGAACGTCATCTGCATATGGGACCAAGAACCGGTGAAACCTGCTATGAAAGAGGTTTGGAGGCTGGTCTTCATGTTGGATGTATTGCATCCGGTGACAACCATAATGTTCCTGCAGCATGTGACCATGGAACGATGTGCGTGCTTGCAGAGGATGCTTCCAAAGCGGCAATCTGGGCAGGCATGAAAGCAAGACATGTATATGGTGTGAGCAGAAGCAGAATGGAGATTGATTTTACAGCTGATGATAAAATGATGGGTGACGTGATCGCTCCCGGAAAACACAATATGAAGATCTCTATCTGTGCAGCGGATGCGATTGACAGGGTAGAATTATTAAAGAACAATGTCCTCGAAGAAATGATCGTTCATTCCGGAAGCTGGGAAAATAAAAAAATTGCAGATGATGAAGTGATCCGTGTGAAATTTACGGTAGAGTTCGGATGGGGACCGAACCCAAGATTTTATAAAGATATGCTTGTAAAAGAATGGGATGGTTCTTTGAATGTGGAAGGAAAGCTTTTATCCATTGATAAAGAATGGAACAGTTATGGACAGAAACTTTACGATGTGACGGATGACAGCTGCAAATTCCATATGACAACTTACATGTCAACAACAACCGGACATTGGATGGGACCAAGTACTGTAGTAAAAGAAGGATTTGTTTTTGAAGTAGAAGGAACACCAGACAGTGATGTCTGCCTGAAAGTGGATAATTATGAATATCACTTCACAATCCGTGAACTGATGAAGACTTCACGTATCAAAGCTCAGTATCAGGAAAGCATCGATCTTGCAAACAGAGTTTATGGCAAAGTCGATCACTACAGAGATGATTTTTACTGGCATAATGCATATAAGACAAGAATCCGCCAGGCTGTTCCACAGGATGCTTATGTCTTGAATTATGAGAAAGAAATTGACATGGAAGCCGGAGCGAATTACAGACTCAGAGTATGGCTGAAAAATGGCGATGTGGCCTGGGTATCACCAATTTTTGTAGAGAAATAAAAAGTAAATATAAATTTATATAAGAGGATTTGCTCCGTAAGGCAGCGTTGTTTTAGATCGGAAAGAATGGGGAATAAGATGAACGTTTTATATTTGAATACACATGATATCGGAAGATATTTACAGACCTATGGATATCCGGTACATACACCGAATCTTCTGAGATTATCGAGAGAGGGAATGGCATTTACACAGATGTACTGTGCGAGCCCGACCTGTTCACCGAGCAGAGGTGCTATGTTAACCGGTCAGTATCCGCATAATAATGGTCTGATCGGATTGTCCCACAGGGGCTTTCGGATCAATGGGAAACATCATCTTGCCAATTACATGAAACAACATGGTTACGAGACGGTTTTATCCGGAGTACAGCATGAGATCAAGCTGCATGAAGAAGAAACACTTGGATATGAAAGATGTCTGAATCCAATGGAATATTACAGAAATGACCTGCCACAATGTGAATTGTATACATGGCAGGATGAGATGGCGGCAGAAAACGCAGTCAATTTTCTGAAAAAAAGGGGAAAGGATGAAAGACCATTTTTCCTTGCGGTTGGTTTCGGATGTACCCACCGCGAGTATCCGCGTGTGCCGGATGAATATGAAACGGACTATGTACAGGTGCCGAAGGCATTACCAAATTTACCGGATGTCAGAAAAGATATGGCAGGTATGCAGATCGCAGTTGATACAGTGGACAGATTGTGTGGAAAAATACTGGATGCTTTAAAAGAAACCGGGGAATATGAGAATACATTGATATTCTTTACCACAGATCACGGATTGCCATTTCCTATGATGAAATGCAATTTGTACGATGATGGAACAGGTGTATCTTTTATCCTTCGTTATCCGGGTATGCCGAGGGTACATTGTATCAGTGACGCTTTGTTGTCGCAGATAGACGTATTTCCGACACTGTGCGATATTTTGAATATGGAAAAACCAAACTGGCTTTCCGGCAGTTCTTTTCTACCGGTAATAACAGGTGAAGAGGAAGAAATCCGTGAGGCAGTTTATGCAGAGATTAACTATCATGTTGCATACGAGCCGGTCAGATCTGTCAGAACGAAGAAAAATAAATATATTGTACGGTGGGAGAATGGTTACGATAAAGTTCCGCCTACCCATATTGATGACAGTCTGTCAAAAGAAGTATTCCATGAAAACGGATATTTTGAGAAGAAACTTGTGAAAGAAGAACTGTATGATCTTATGCTTGATCCACAGGAACGGGATAATCTGATCGGGGAAGAAGATTATCAGTCAGTGAAGGACGAGATGCGACAGCTTCTTGAGACATGGCAGAAAAAGACAGGCGATCCACTTCTTACAGGGCAGAAGATATGTCTGCCGGAAGGCGCAATCTGTTGTACAACGGATTCTTACAGTACAAAGACCCAGGTGATTCTTCCAGAATGCAGAAAGTATCTGGAAGGGCTGCGTGGAGTGCTGCAGAACAATATTAAATAAGCTGCACCCATATTTGCTCCCCTATGGAATCAATGCTTTTGAAGAATACAAAGATAAGAACCAGATTAATAAAGTGACGATTTGTGTTACCGTCATTTCAGACAAAGGTGTCTGGCAGTTTTTTTTGCCAGACGCCTTTCTTAAAAAGGATGAAAAAAGTTCATCCTTATCAAAAACAAAATAGAGGTCTATACTTTGAATCAAGAAAGAAGTTCCGAAAGGGAAGGAGACGGTATTATGAATAACAAAAACAAATCTCTGGCAGATAAAATACCAAAGAGAGTCTGGTTACTGATCTCATTTGCAGTGGCTATGCTGTTCTGGTATATCTTATCAATTATTCCATCAACAAGCAGAGCGTTCCAGAATGTTGTGGTAGTTTGTCAGAGCATTAAAACAATGATTGACAGAGGTGTTCTGGGTACGGATATTTTATCCAGTTTGATTTCAGTTGTAGCAGGTTATGTGCTTGGTTTTGTAATCGCACTTCCGGTTGCAATCCTTATGGCATGGTATAAACCGGTTCGTTATATTATTGAACCATGGATCCAGTTCATCCGTAACATCCCACCACTTGCTTATGTACCACTTATTGTAATTGCAGCAGGTGTTGGAAGAAAACCACAGATCATCGTTATCACGATTGCATGTTTCTTGACAATGTGCATTACAATCTATCAGGGTGTTATCAATGTAGATGAGACACTGATCAAAGCAGCAAGAGTTCTTGGAGCAACAGATAAAGATATCTTCATCAGAGTTATTGCTCCTGCAACATTACCATTTATCCTGACAGCAGTAAGACTTGGAGCTTCTGTAGCACTTACAACACTGATCGCTGCAGAATCTACTGGAGCAACAGCCGGTTTGGGAATGAGAATCAGATCTCTGAACAACAGCTTTGAATCTGCACCAATGCTTTTATACATTATTATCATTGGTATCTTAGGTATCTCAATGGAGAAACTGATCAAATATCTTGAAAGGAGACTGACATCATGGCAGGAGAAGAGAGAGATTTAACAAATCGCGATGACAGCAGACCGGTTCGTGTAAAAGTTGATAACGTAAAGAAGATATATAATACAAGAAATGGTGAGATGGTTGCATTAAACGGAGTGACACTTGATATTCATGATAATGAGTTCATCTGTGTCGTAGGACCATCCGGATGTGGAAAATCCACTTTATTGAATATTATCGCAGGATTATTAGAGCCGACAAGCGGAGCAGTATACTGCGATGGAAAAGAAGTAAAAGGAACCGGTACAGACCGTGGCGTTGTATTCCAGCAGTATGCATTATTCCCATGGCTTACTGTTAAGAAAAATGTTATGTTTGCATTAGAGATGCGTGGCATCAAAGGAAAACAGGCAGAAGAAGAGGCAATGAAATATTTGGAGATGGTTCAGTTGGAGAAGTTCGCAGAACATTATCCAAAAGAATTATCCGGTGGTATGAAACAGCGTGTTGCTATCGCAAGAGCATATGCAGCAGAGCCTGAAGTATTACTTATGGATGAGCCATTCGGAGCTCTTGATGCACAGACACGTACCCAGTTACAGACAGAGCTGTTAGAGACCTGGCAGAGAGAGAAGAAGACGTGCTTCTTTATTACACATGATGTTGAGGAAGCAATCATTCTTGCACAGACAGTTATTATCATGAGCGCCCGCCCGGGACGTATCAGAGATATTGTAAAGATTGATATTCCATATCCACGTACTCAGGAGACAAAGATGACAAAGGAATTCATGGAACTTAAAAATGAAATCTGGAGTCAGGTATATCAGGAATATCTGGAAGTAAGAAAATAATAAAAAGGTTGTAACCGGGAAACCGGATTATAATGATAACTAAGGGAATTGGGGGAAATTCCAAATATCCAATTTAAGGAGGAAAAACAACATGAAAAAGAGAATATTGAGCTTATTAATGGTAGGTGCTATGACAGCAGGAATGCTTGCAGGATGCGGCAGCAAGACAGATGCACCTGCTGACAACACAGCAAAAGAAGAGACACCGGCTACAGAAGAAGCAAAAGAAGAGACACCGGTTACAGAGGAGAAGGAAGCTGTAGAGCCAGTTACATTAAATGTAGCTTACATGCCAAACTATGGAAGCTTATGGTCAGTTGAGAACGCAATCGCTCAGGGTTACTTAGAAGAAGAAGGAATCACAGTAAATCTTGTAGAGTTCCAGGATGGTCCGACAATCATTTCCGCTATGGAGTCAGGAAGTATTGATGTCGGATATATCGGACAGGGTGCTCATAAACTTTGCATCAACGGACAGGCAACAATCTTTGCATTATCCCATATCTCCAATGGTGATGCATTGATCGGAGGCGAAGGTATTACATCTATCGAAGACTTAAAAGGAAAACAGGTTGCTTACTCTTCAGGAACATCCAGTGAAGATATCCTTGTAAACTCACTTACAAGTGTTGGCTTGACAATGGATGATATCGAAGCAATTGATATGGATGCATCCGGAATCGTATCCGCTATGTTATCCGGTAAAGTTGATGCAGCTGCAACATGGTCACCAAACAGCTTAAAGATCTTAGAAGAAGATGCAAATGCTACAAAATTAGCAGACAACATGACATTCTCTGACAAAACTGTTTCTCTTGCAAGCTGGATCTGCATGCCAAAATATGCAGAAGAGAACAGAGATGTCTTAGTACGTTTCACAAGAGCATTATTCAAAGCAATGGATTATGCGGCAGCAGATCATCAGGAAGATACAGCTGCTTTAATCGCAAAACAGATTGCAGGCGATCAGGATACGGTATATGATCAGCGTGGTGATGCAGAATGGTTAACAGGTAAAGAGGTATCTGAAGGTGCAGCAGATGGTACAGTAGAAGGATACTATGAGTTACAGAAGGAGAACTTCATCGAGGCAGGTGCTGTTGAAGTTGACCCACCAGTATCTGATTACGTATTATTAGATGTTATGAAAGAAGCTGGAGAGTACTAAAAGAAAATGCACACAGCATTTGAAAAGTAAATGAAATAACAAGGCTGTTACGCTAGACCAGGAGTTCTGGAATCGGTGTGGCAGCCTTATTGTAACGCTGATGCAAACAGGAAAGGTTGGAAGAGAAAATGAAACATGAATATTATTATTATAACAAAGAAGAACTGTTAAAAGCACCAAAAATTCCGTTGATCGTTATGGAAGATAATGCTGCTGTATTTAAATCAATGGCAGATGAAATGGTAGAAGAAATCAAACGTAAAAATGCTCTTGGTGAGAATACAGTATTTATCTGCCCTGTAGGTCCTATAGGACAGTATCCGTATTTTGTAGATATGGTAAATGAGCAGAATATCAGCCTGAAAAATGTATGGTTTATTAATATGGATGAATACCTGACAGATGATAAAGAATGGATTGACAAAGAGGATAAATTGAGCTTCCGTGGATTTATGGACAGAACGGTTTACACCAAAATTAAACCAGAACTCGTAATGCCGGAAGAACAGAGAATTTTCCCGGATCCTAAAAACCTGACACATATTCAGGATATGATCGAAAAACTTGGTGGAGTAGATATTTGCTTCGGGGGAATCGGAATTAATGGTCATGTTGCATTCAATGAGGCTTCTGATACAATGACACCGGATGAGTTCCTGGCTCAGCATACAAGAGTTCTTGAAATCTCAAAAGAAACAAGAGCTGTGAATTCAATTGGTGATTTAAATGGTGCATTAGATGATATGCCACATTACTGTATCACAATCGGCATTAATGAAATCGCTCATGCAAGAAAAATCAGATTAGGATGTTTCAGAGACTGGCACAGAAGTGTTGTAAGACATGCAGCTTATGGCGAAAAAACAGCACATTTCCCAGTAAGCTTATTGCAGGATCATCCGGACATCAATATTAAATTTACAGAGTTTGTTGCTAACCTTCCGGAATAAAAAAGAATAAAAAGGCTGCCGCACATAATTTTGTGTGGCAGTTTATTGTATAAGAAGAGGAGAAAAAATCATGAGCAGATATATCGTAAATGGAGAAGTTTATATTGAACATCGTTTTTTAAAGAAAACAATTAAAATTGAAGATGGTAAACTTATTATTTTACCACCGGATGCACCAATTGAAGATGGGGCAGAAGTGTATAATGCAGCAGGAAAGAAAGTAGTGCCTGGATTTATTGATGTACATACACATGGTGCAGTAGGTGTAGATGTTAATGCGGCAACAGCAGAAGATTATGAGAAAATCTGCCGTTTTGCAGCCGGAAATGGAACGACTTCATGGTTATGTTCTGTTTTGACTGATACAAAAGAACAGACAGAATGGTGCATTGATGAATATAAGAAACATCAGAAGATGGAGCATAAAGGAGCAAATTTACTTGGTATTCATCTGGAAGGACCATTTTTGTCTTCAGAGTACAAGGGAGCTATGCCGGAGCATCTTCTTCAGAAAGCCAATATGCCACTTCTGAAAGAATATCAGGACAGAGCAGAAGGAAACATCCGTTATATTACGATTTCTCCGGAAGTAGAAGGACTTATTGATGACATTCCGGCAATGAAAGAGCTTGGTATTACTGTTGCAATCGGACATTCCGGAGCAGATTATGATACAAGCTGGAAAGCAATCAACAACGGTGCAGAATGCTGTACACATACATTTAATGCGATGAAACTTTTACATCAGCATTTTCCTGCAATTATGGGAGCTGCATTAGAATCTGATATTTACTGTGAGGCGATCTGTGATGGAAGACATCTTCACCCTGGTACAGTACGTCTTCTTTTGAAAGTGAAAGGACTTGACAAAGTAGTTGCAATCACAGATTCAATTATGGCTGCAGGTCTACCGGATGGAAGATATAAACTTGGAGTAAACGATGTTATTGTTGAAGATGGTGATGCAAAGCTGGAAAACGGAGTAAGAGCCGGAAGTACCTTAACACAAAATGTTGCTTTGAAAAATCTTCTTGCATTTACAGGAAAACGTCTGGAAGAGATTTTACCGCTTCTTTCAGAGAATCCAGCCAGACTTATCAAAGTATATGATAAAAAAGGATCGATTGCAGATGGAAAAGATGCAGATATCGTTCTTTTAGATGCGGAGAATGACATCGCAGATGTATTTGTTGGAGGAAATCTCATAGAGAGGTAGAAGAAAACAAAAAATAGTGTTAAAATATAACTGAATATTTTTTTGTTAAAAGATTTAAGAAAACGGAAACAGGAGACAAAAACATGTTATTTATTTTGGCATTCAGCTTAGTTATTGCATCGGTATTCTTGATCATTTACAGAAAAAATAAAGATTCCATCTTATGGCTGGGACTTTGTACAAGTCTTATGTTGGAATTATGTGGTGTTATGCTTTTTATTGCAAAAAAAGGTGGCATTTCACAGGAAGTATTAACATTTCTGTATTTTTCAAGAAACATATATCGGAAGATGCAGTATTTCCTGATCACATTAGGTCAGTTGGGATATCTGATTGCCATAGGCAGGTCTCTGTTTCCGTTTTTTTTGCTGAGGATTGCAATGAATTATTCAATGCTTCCGGGACTTAGAAAGCGGAAAACATGGGTTAAATTATCAAGGGTCATACCGATCATGTCGCTGATTCTTTACTTTCCATCAGTTTACAGAATGATTGTTCATAACAGGGAAAGTATGCAGGAGATTATAGCAAAAGGAAATATGATCTGGATCAATCTATATCTGACAGTATCTGTGGTGATTTTATTAATCGAGTATTTTTCCATTTCAATCCTGTTTTTGAAGAGGCAATTTCAGCAGACAGTAATCTTTTTGGTGTCGATTTCGGCAATTTATCTTATTTACTATCATCAGGATCCGGGGCAGGTTTATCTCTTTTACGGGTATTCGATCGCATGGAATAGGGGAATCGGATATCTTCAGATTAATCCGTCTCTGGCAAGTTATATTATGCTTGTGATTGTAAATATCATTTGTGCTGTGCTTGGCTTTTACAGTCTATTTAAATATACAAAAGGTGATTATGAAGTTGCCATGACGGATGTTGTGATGGAACGGAAATTCGATACAGTGAGGGTAGGAGTTTCCATGTTCGTTCACAGCATGAAAAATCAGCTTCTTGCCAACAAGGTTATTTATAAAAGAATTGACCAGATTTACAGTCAGCCGGAGCCGGATACGGTGAAGCTGAAAGAATGTATTGATGCACTCCGGGCTACAAACGATACAATGTTTACAAGAATTGAGGAACTGTACCGCAGTGTAAAATCTAATTCCATTACGATGATGCCGGTTAATATTCAGGAAATCATAGACACGACATTAGAACGGTTTCACAATAAATTTCCGGATGCGGGAGTGCGCATCCAAAACGAGGAAGTGTCTATGGTTCTTGCAGATAAGGATCATCTGTGTGAGGCAATCTATAACCTTCTGATCAATGCAGAAGAAGCCGTCATAGCTGCAGAACGGGGAGAAGATGGGCACGTATGCTTAAAATGCAGGAATGAAAGATTATATACTTTGATCGAGGTCAGTGATAATGGACTTGGAATGTCAAAGAGTCAGATAAAGAAGATTTTCGATCCGTTTTATTCCAGCAAAAATTCTAACTATAACTGGGGAATGGGCTTATATTATGTCAGAGAGGTTGTAAAAAGCCATCTGGGTAAAATGAGAGTGGAAAGTACAGAGGGAAAGGGAAGTAAATTCTATATTTTAATTCCAAAGTACGAATAGATAACAGACAGGAGAAGAAAATGGCAGATAAGAAAAAGATTTTGATCGCTGATGATTTTCAGCTTTTAAGAGAGGATCTTACAGAATTGATCAACAATCAACGGGATATGGAGGTTGTAGGAACTGCTTCTTCAGGAAAAGAGATTGTAAATCTTGCCAGAAACACAGAATATGATCTGATATTGATGGATATTGAGATGGAGACAATGAACGCAGGTATTTTAGCAACGCAGGAAATACGGGAGGCTGACCCGGAAGCCGGAATTATTTTTCTGACAGCACATGAGACCCGCGAGATGATCGTGACAGCCATGGGTGCAGGAGCACTTGATTATATTGTAAAAGGATGTGAGGATGAAGAAATACTTTACCATGTCCGCTGTGCTCTCAAAGGGAATCCAATTATGTCAAATAAGATTCATGAGACTGTGATGCAGGAATATGCCAGACTTCAGCAAAGTGAGAAAAGTCTGCTTTTTTTCATAAATAATATTTCAAAACTTACTGCAACAGAACGTGAGATGATAAAGTTGCTTTTACAGGGGTATAAGGTACATGAGATTGCAGAAGCACGCAGTGTGGAGGTAAGTACGATAAAGACACAGATCAAAGGTCTGCTTCGCAAATTTGGTTGCAGCAGAACAAAAGAGATCGTGCAGATTATAAGAGAATTGAATATTGAACACTTGTTTTAGGATGAATTACATGGTATTAAAATTAGGAAAAAGTTTATAAAAAAGAACGCAAACGTTTGATAAATGTTTGCGTTCTTTTTTACGAAAACTGTGGTAAAATAAAGGCACAAAACAGAAGTATGTAATACATGATAGAACAATAAATCTGCAAGAAAAAGGAGATTACACAATGGGGAATAAGTTATATCTGGAATGTGGTTCCGGAATCAGTGGAGATATGTTTGTAGGAGCTATGCTTGATCTGGGAGCAGATCAGAAAAAAATGGAAGAGGCACTGCAAAGTCTTTCTGTAGACGGATTTAAAACGGAGATTACGAGAGTGAAAAAATCAGGATTGGATGCGTGTGATTTTAATGTTATTTTAGATCACGCACATGAAAATCATGATCATGATATGGAATATCTGCATGGAGACCATCATGAGGATCACGACCATGAAGACCACCACCACGACCATGAGAACCATTACCATGATGAACACTATCACGACCATGAGGACCACCACCATGACGAATATCATCACCATGAGCATAGAAGTCCGGAGGATATTATTCACATTATTGGACATGCATCTATGACAGACAGTGCCAGAGAACTTGCATGCAAAATCGTAAAAATCCTTGCAAATGCAGAGGCAAAAGCACATGGTGTACCACTTGAACAGGTGCATTTTCATGAGGTCGGTGCGGTAGATTCAATTGTTGATATTGTTGCCGCTGCAGTATGTGCAGACAGTTTAAATTTTGATGAAGTTTATATCCCTCAGTTAAATGAAGGAAGAGGAATGGTGCGATGCCAGCATGGTCTGCTTCCGATTCCGGTTCCGGCAGTAGCGAATATTATAACAGATCATCATTTGAAATTGCATATTACAAATGTAGATGGAGAGTTAGTGACACCGACAGGAGCAGCGATTGCCGCTGCACTTCGCACGAGTGAACAGCTCCCGGAGCAGTTTGTGATAGAGAAAGTAGGAATGGGTGCAGGAAAAAGAGAATATGAATGTGTCGGGGTATTGCGTGCAATGATGATTGTCTGATCAGGCAGCAGTATGAAAATATGAGAGAATGAAAGAAGGGGCTTGTGAAAAATTGTTTCTGCAAGCTCCTTTTTACACCCCATTTTTTTTGTGCGTTGTTACTGAAAGTAACCTGAAAATATTGTATGAAATGTCAAAAAAATATTTTGTACTGGACAAATTGATCAGGACATGCTATTAATAAGTTATCCATTAAGTTAAAACTTTTAATAAAGTATCAAGTACAACAATATATGCCCTAACATAATTGTTGAATTGCAATAGTGCATAGATTTCTGACTGGAAATATCCGGATAGAAGTGATTAAAAGGAGAAAAAAGATGGAAGAAAAGATGTTATACAAAGACGCAAGCCAGCCGGTGGAAGCACGAGTAGAAGATTTGCTTTCCAGAATGACATTAGAGGAGAAAGCAGCACAGCTTTGTGGAGACCTGGCAGCATCTTTTATTGTAGATGGAAAATTAAGCCATGAGGCATTAGTGGAAAAGTTTAAGGATGGACACGGAAGAATCACACAGTATTCTCTGGTTGGTCTTGTGGATCCAAAACAGATTGCTGAGATCACAAATGAACTGCAGGACTTTTTTGTAAATGAAACACGTCTTGGAATTCCGGTTGCCCTACAGTCTGAGAACCTTTGCGGTTATCCGGGAGCAGGCGGAACCTTATTCCCATCCCAGATGAATGTCGGTTCTACATGGGAGCCAGAGCTGGCAGAAGAGATGAGCTCAATTATCGGTCAGGAATCAAGAGCGGTTGGTATCACATCTGCCATGAGTCCGGTTATTGATGTTTCCAGAGATCCGAGATGGGGACGTACTTATGAAACCTATGGTAAAGACCAGTATCTGATCAGTCAGATGGGTATCAATTATGTTCGTGGTATGCAGAACCAGGGCGTCAGCTGTATAGCAAAACATTTCTTGGGATATGCGGAGACACAGGCGGGATTAAACACAGCAACAACAAGATTAAATGACCGTGAATTATATGAAGTGTTTGCAACTCCGTTTGAGGCTGCCGATAAAGAGGCAGGGTTGGATGCAATGATGGCAAATTATGCTGAGATTGATGGATTGCCTGTCATTGATAACAAGAAAATTGCAAGAACACTGCTTCGAGACACCATGGGATTTGAAGGTATGCTTACCTCAGATGGAGCAGCAGTCATGAAAAGCTGGAACTACTTTAAGGTAGCAAATAGCTACAACGAAGCAGGGCTTCTTGCAAAAAAGGCAGGCTGCGACACAGAAATTCCGGTTGGAGCATCTTTCCACAATTTACCTAATTATGTAAGAAGCGGTGAGTTGGACGAAGCAGTATTAGATGAGTCAGTAAGAAGAATTTTAACAATCAAATTTAAACGTGGATTGTTTGAAAACCCATATTGTGAGGTTGAAAAACTGGAAGAAGCCATGTCGAATGCAGGCAAAGAAGAGATCAGCAAAAGGATTGCAGAAGAATCCATGATCTTACTGAAAAACGACGGAACACTTCCGCTGAAAAAAGGTACAAAGGTAGCAGTAATCGGACCGCATGCAGATAGTCTGAGATATCCGGTCAGTGGATATACCTATCCGGCTTATATTGAAATGATGGATGCTGCAAGAAAGAAAGATGCAACGGTTACCTTTAACGGAATTATAGATGAGCAGGCAAAAGCTGAAGCAGAAGAAAAAGCGCCAAAGGGACCGTTTGATACGATGTTTGAAATGTTTGACGAAGCATCTATGAGAAGCCTGGATGATATGAACGGTGTATTGAGAAAGCTTCATACGAGAAGTTTAAAAGAGGTGCTTTCCGAAAGATTTGAGACAGTTTATGCAGAAGGCTGTAAGATTATTGATGAATCAGAAGAGGGATTCAAAGATGCTGTAAAGGCAGCAGAGAACAGTGATGTTGTTGTTATGGCATTAGGTGGTAACTGCGGTTGGGTAAATGTAACAGGTGGTGAAGGAAAAGATCGTCAGTCATTAGAGCTTCCGGGTGTGCAGGAAAAATTATTAGAGACTGTTGCAGCAGTTGGAAAACCAGTGATCGTCGTATTATACGGACCAGGTATTTTCTCTGTAAACTGGGCAAAAGAGCATGCAGCAGGTATCATACAGGCATGGATGCCGGGACCATTTGCAGGCGAGGCCGTAACAGATGTTCTTGACGGAACTTTGAATCCGGGCGGTAAATTAACTGTAACAGTGCCAAGAAGCGTTGGTCAGGTTCCGATGTTTTATAATCATAAAAATGGTTCCGGCTATGCATCCGGAGCAGATGCTACAAGTGCTACAATCTTTAGCGGAGGTTATGTCGATGCGGACAGTACACCGTTATTCCCATTCGGATTTGGATTAAGCTATACAAGCTTTGCAGTCGGTGATTTAGAAGTTCGTGCAAAAGAAGTTCCAACAGACGGAAAGATTGAGGTAAGCTGTAAAGTGTCTAATACGGGGGCAGTTGCAGGGGATGAAGTTGTCCAGCTTTATCAGGCATTCCAGGGAGCACATGTGGTAAGACCTAATAAGCAGCTGGCAGGCTTTAAACGTGTTCACTTAAATCCGGGTGAAACAAAACAGCTTACATTCTATTTAGATACAGCACAGCTTGGTTATTATGACGAGGAGATGGAATTTGTGGTAGAACCGGGACAGCTTGATCTTATGGTTGGAACATCTTCTGCAGATCTTCCGCTTCGTGAAACAATCCGTCTGACGGGCACAAAGACTAATGTGTTGGGAAGAAGAGCTTATACCTGTAAGGTAGATGAGAAATAAAAAATAGTAGAATTTTTCTCTCTCGCACAAGATGAATAGAAGCCCGTTAAGGGATAGGAAAACGCCGAAAACCCGCATGAACACTACGTTTTTGTGAGTTGTCGGCGTTTCTTTTACCCTCTGTTTTCATGGTGCTTTTTCCGTAAATGGTGCCCAAATGGTGCCCAAATTCCACGCGGGCATATAAAAGGTTGTAAAGAGCAGTAAAGAGATACAGCGGTTAAAGGTCTATTTCGCTGTGTTTTTTCTTTGCTGCCCGTTTTCCTTTTTTCGGCTCGGCTTCCTTTGGTTTCTCCGGGGCTGCTTTTTCCACCGCGCTATGGTAAGCGTCCAAAACTTCTTTTTTTCGTTCAAGCCGCACGTCCACATAACGGGCGGTAACAGCTTCAAAGTTCATGGAAAGCCCAAGCGACGCGCCGATACCCGCAAGCGTATGCCCCAAGACTTCGCCAACCGTATAGAAGTCGCCTGTCAGTTGGTGCATATTGGTCGCTGCCGTATGTCGTAAATCGTGAAAACGAATGTGCGGCATATCCAAATCTTCAAGCAGCTTTCCAAATTGAGAGGACACCCACGACGCGGCGATAGGTGCGCCGTCCGGCTTTGCTACAACAAGGTCATTGTCATAGTAAGGCTTGCCGTCGTCCGGCAGATGAAATCATTTAGTTAAATAGTCAGATTCATCTATTGTTTTAAGAATATAATTCACATCATCATATCTTGAAGAATCCGATTGAGAGCCTAAACTACATATTAAAAATTCCTTTCCATGTTGTTGATAAAGAACAACTAAATTATAGTCATTAGATAAGGAACCTGTCTTGATACCTTTAACATTTTCATTGTAATATTCTGATGTTTGGTCAAGAAAAGTATTAGTATTCCTCCATGTCTGCGTACTTCCGTCAGGTAAAGTAGCTGTATAATTACTCTTTGAAACAATATCTCTAAACCATTGCTTCTCTAAAAGGTGAGTAGATACTGATTTTAGGTCTGAAACGGTAGTGAGAGCATTGACATCATATCCGCTTGGGTCATATAAAATTGTGTTTTCATACCCTTGATTTTGTAAGTAATTATTTAGATGTTCCATAAAAACATTAATACGTTCTTGACTATTCTTAGCTTGTGGTGAAAGAATAGAACCACAATAATCCGCGACTACATAAGCAGCGTCATTTCCAGATGGAACCAACATGGCAGCAAACAAATTGTGGAGAAAATATTTTTTCGCGTCTATATTCGCAACAGATGAACCAGGTTTAGTTAATTGGATTGCTTCATAATTTGCAGGAACAATACTATCTAAATCCGCAAGTGTTGCTGCGTATTCAATGACAAATAATTTGGCTAAGCTGGCAGGAAGCTGTTGCTCGTTTTCTCGCTTTGAAATAAATATATTGTCATTAGAAAGGTCAACTAATATGAGGGATTTTGCATTATAAAAATCTTGAAAGAAAATTCCATTCAGCCAAGAGTTGATTTTATTCTTCTCATTGCGAAAATTGTCAGGTTTCATTGCCCACGGTATGAAAAATACACCTGCTATCGTTACAGCAGTAAGGAAAACAAAAAATATTCCGAAACGAGACGTCCTTCTCTTGTATTTTCTTTTCATAAATTGCACCTCCGACAGTAATCAGTCAGATTTAATAGGTAAATCTAATTGGCATAATTTGCTCTTATACTTTCTGTAAATCCAGAGGGGTCACCTAATTTTGCTTTATCTATATTTTCGCGCAAATAATTACGAGTTGCGTCATCACACCGGTCTATTCCCATATATGGCATGTCGAAGGCTTTTTCCAATTCTTCTAATGCTTTTTCGGCTCGCTCTGGATCTGTATTATAAGTATCAAGCCATTCTTTCATCCATGAATATTCCCACAAATAAGAAGCTCTCGTTTCTCCATAACCAACCTGAAAGGAAGCTCCTGTATCTTCATCTTCCAGTTTATCAGGAAGTGTAATGCCATCAGGCCAATTCAAACTGTCAATGGTTGCAAGATATTCTTCTTCAATGTGTGCAAAATCCGTGAGTCCTCTTGAAGTAGAATTTGTTTCAGAATTTGAACAACCTGTAAACATCAGACATACCAATAAAGAAAGCATTGCTCCTAAAAAAATCGTTGTTTTCATAGATAATATTTTCATGTTTTTCCTCCAATTTTATAAAATTTATTTTATCTAAGCGCCAATGCAGGTTCAAGCTTTGCAGCTTTTAACGCTGGCAATAGTCCTCCAAGCAACGCTACAACAACGGATGTTATAACAGCTACCACTGCCGAAAGAATAGGATATTCCAGTGCCGCTACGGGAGAATCCACAGGCAGAAATAACCCCATGCCTTGAACCAAGAAAAAGGATATCAGGATTGAAACAATACAAACAAACACTGATATAGTTAATTGTGCGCCTAACACTAAAGTAACAATATTCGCACGAGAAGCGCCAATCGCCCGTCTAATTAGTAATTCGTGAGTACGTTGTTCCAAGGATGATAACCCTATGTTAATTTGTCCTAATACAGAAACAAATAACAATAAAAATGATGTTACCAAAAGTCCTAATTGAAGTACAGAAAGTACGGAATTATAAGTATCTCCAATATCACTTTTCCCTATGATATCCAAATTTCCTCCTATTGTATCTTCTAAAATGTCATGTAATGACGAATACATCTGTCTCATGGTAATTCCCGCTTCTGAATGCCAATGAACAGTTGCATTTTTTACTTTCCACATATTCGGAACAAGTAGTTCTATTGAATGGGCGTCAAGATATACAGTTGGTATATCTGTCCCGTCATTCACAGTACCTACCACATTAAATGGTGTTAATGAAAGACTACTTTCTACATTTCCAACAGCATATGAAGTATCAAAATAATTCTGTGCTGCTTTATTTACTACCATGCACAGAGTTTTATTTATTTCCGAAGAATCAAACCAATCCCCTGATGACATAGGCAAATTATAGATTTTGTTATATGTGCTTGTAGTAAAAACAACATCTACGGGTACAGTCTTTTTGTAAACAGTGTCACTTATGTCTTGTAGAGAAGAGACAGACGCTACTGGAGCAACTGTTATCTCTTCCAGCATGGAAAAGGTAACAGCCACAAAATGATCAGTATTGTAAATTTCTCGAAAAAAATTCTCCATTTTAATGGTATCTTGAAAATCTGATCCTGTAATTGAAAAAGAATATGTAGGACTCCATCCATACATCTGTGCATTGACAGAAATCAAATATTCTTTACCAAGCGTTCCCACCAAGACAGAACTAATCATTGCAATAATTCCTACAAACATCGATATACCTGTTAAGATATTTCTTAGAGGAGAAATACGAAGGTCTTTAAGAATCATATTTAACACATTGAAGCCTCCCTCCGTCCATTTCAAAAATTGTATTACAAGTCTTTGCAATATCGAGGTCATGAGTTACTATTAAAAGCATAATGCCATTTTTAAGCACAACTTGATGTAAAAGGTCCATAATTTGTTTTCCGGTTTTTTTATCTAAAGCACCAGTAGGTTCATCACATAAAATGGCTTCCGGCGATACTGCAAGTGCGCGGGCAATCGCCACTCTTTGTTGTTCGCCTCCTGATAAATTAGATGGATAATCATTTTCTTTTCCTTCTAATCCAACACTTTGCAAAAGATTTCGTATTGCTTCTTTCCGCTGTCTTGTATTCATTTTCTTTTTGGAATAAAGTAAAGGAAGCTCAATATTTTCCCAAACTCTTAAATGTTTAATTAAAGAATAGTTTTGAAAAACAAAACCGATATTACTTGCTCGAAGCATAGATAGCTGGCTATCTGTTAAAGTGGAAACAGACATACCATTATAAAGAAATTCGCCTTGATATGAGTGGTTGAGTAAACCTATAATTGATATAAGGCTTGTTTTTCCTGAACCCGATTTGCCTACAATAGCATAGCTGTTTCCTCGCTTTAGTTCCATATTTGCTTTGTTTACAGTTACTAAGGTATCACCATTATTCAAATTAACAGTCGCTACCAAGTTTTTTATTTGAATTAAATTTCCTCCATTCGTTTTTTCCATGTTACAAATTACTCCTTACTCCTTGGGTCAAGGTTTGGGGGAATAGAAGAAATTGTATCGCCCTCATTTACACCCGACAATATTTCTATATATGCACCATCAGTTGCACCCAGCATAACTTCTGTTTGAATTTGTTTTCCGTCATTTATTACGGTTACCATTCCCTTACCTTGTCTGCCCGCAATGACTGAAAGTGGTAACAAAAGCACATCTTTTCTAGTTTCGGCTGTTATGACAACGGTAGCACTTTGTCCGGGTTTTACATCAATATCTTTTCCAATTAAACATTGCAATGTGCTTTCTGCATTTTCTGATACTGGTACTACAACTGCAATCGCTTCCGTAGGTCCCACACCATCAACTACTTGAAACTTTGCTTTTAATGCTGCATTTTCCGGCAATATTTTCAAAAAATTTTCAGCTTCAATATTGAGAGCAAAACCTGTGTACTTAGCTGTTGCTAAGGGATAATTTTTGGGAACACTCTCATTAGATGAGATAATAGAAAGAATCGTTGCGTCAACTGGGGATTTTATTTCTTCTTCAGATACTTTCCCAATCACACCACCCTCAGTAATTTTGTTGCCGGCTGAGGAACAGGCTTCAAAAGTACCCTCAACAGAAGAACATAAAACAAAATCCAAAGCCGGAATAATAGTTGTGTGAGCAGATACCGTTGGAGTAAGATTACCGCGAGTAACGGATACCGTTTCAACGGATTGTACTTTTGGATTTACGTTACTGGTTTCATTTTTCTGCTCGTCAAAACAACAGGCAGATAACACAATTATTATCATACATAGCATAGGTAACGCCATAATTCGATTTTGGTATTTCACCAACATACCTCCTTGTTATTGTATATTATATTTCGTTTAAAGATAAAAGGCTTTCACCTTGATACAATAATTATATCAAAATAAAAGCCTTAATTTTGATGATTGTTCGCAAGAAAATCCTCTTTTTTGCTACGGAATTTCTTACGATTTTCCTACGAAAGTGGAAGTGTAACTATAAATTTTATACACTCGTCTTTACTATGAGCAACAATAGTCCCCTTATGTAGTTCTACAATATGTTTCGCAATCGCAAGTCCCAATCCGGCACCACCACTTGTAGTATTTCTTGATGTGTCAACTCGGTAAAACTGCTCAAATATTAGTTTTAGTTTTTCTTCTGCGATAGGATTCCCAAAATTTTCAAAAGTAATTACAATAGTGTTCTCTTGAAGTTCTGTGGTTATTGCAACTTCTGTATCTGTATAACTGTAAATTACCGCATTACGCAAGAGATTATCGAACACACGTTGTATTTTGTTTGCGTCGCAATGTAGCATAATGTCGCTTGTACTATTGAGAGTACATTTCAAATTTTTTTCCTTTAATATGGGCTTAAATTCATAGATAAGTTGTTCTAATAAACGGGTCAAATTTATGTTGCTGTATTGTAATGTTATGTTAGATAAGTTAAATCGTGTGATTTCAAAAAACTCGTTTATCAAATCTTCAAGACGTTCTGCTTTATCAAGAGAAATAGAAAGATACTTTTCTCTTAACTCCTGTGATATTTGTTGTTCATCATCATGCAGTAGTGTTAGATAGCCAATGACGGAAGAAAGCGGCGTTTTCAAATCATGTGCAAGGTACATAATCAAATCATTCTTGCGCTGTTCATTTTCCTGTGCAAGTCGCGCATTGTTTTCTGCTTCTTGCTTTAAGCGATTTATGTTGATAGCAATTTCGCTTAGTTCCGGTGAGAGTTCAATATAATCTACTGATTTATCAAATAGTTTTCCTGTTGCAGCTTGTAACTCGTAGACATAATTAACAACCTTTTTCAAAAGTTTATAAGTCAAATACAAAATGCAAACTACCCATAATATAAGCCCTACCATATAAACATAAAGTCCCCTATATATCAGGTAGTAATGTTCCACATATCTATCCAGTACCCAAGTAAGTCCCATATCTAACGAAACCGTACACACTAAGATAATTCCCGAACAAATTACACTCTGTAAGATATAACTTTTAAACAGGATTGTAAGCAGATAATTTTGTTCATTTTTATTCAATTTCATAACCTACCCCCCAAACTGTTTTGATAAATTTTGGATTTTTGGCGGGTTCATTTAATTTTTCTCTAAGCCGCCCTATATGTGCCATTACGGTGTTGTTATTATCTAAATATTTTTCTTTCCAGATATTTTCAAATAGTTCCTCAGTTGAAACAACTTTGCCTTGATGTTCACATAAATACCAAAGGATTGAAAACTCGATAGGAGTTAAAGATATTTCTTTTCCGAACAAAAAGCATTTATGCGTGTCCTTATTGATAATCAATCCTCTAATGTCATATTCACTTTTTGGAAAAAACTGCTTTTTTGTTGGATTGTTGTACTTCTGATAGCGTCTTAACTGTGTTTTCACTCTTGCAATGACTTCAAGGGGATTAAAAGGTTTTGTTATATAATCATCGGCACCTATTGTTAGCCCCATTATTTTATCGCCATCATCAATTTTAGCTGTAAGCATAATAACAGGGAAATAATAATTTTCTCTAATTTTTTGGCAAATACGGAATCCGTCTATATCAGGAAGCATAACGTCCAATATCGCCAAATCAATTTCCGTTTTCTGAATACATTCCAATGCTTCAATTCCATTGTAATATTTGTGTACTATATAATTATCGTTTTTAAGATAAACTTCAAGTAAATCTGCTATCTCTTTTTCATCATCTACAACTAAAATTTTTTCATTCATTGTCTACACTCCTTTTTATCCTTTTATCAAATGGTTTTACTGCGCTCTTGGGTATCAACCACATATAACCGATTTTTGAAACACCAGGTATTCGATTTTCTTTACAAAGTATCTGCACACGCCGTTCAGAAATACCCCATTTTTCCGCTGCTTCGGGACAAGACATATATTCCATATCGTAACCGTCCTTTCTTCAAACATTATCAATATAATTATACTCGGATAACCGAATAATAGCAAGTACATGATATGCTCTATTTCTATCCATACTATGATGTGTGTAATCATATCTTGAAAGAGAGATGAAATATACAATGTAGTTGGGTGAAATGATTATGAAGCAGAGCAAAGAAAAGTTTGATTTTAAGGCTTTCGGACAGGCTATCAAAGCGGCAAGAAAAGCAAAGGGAATTTCCCGCAACCAGTTAGCGGATAAGCTGAACATTGCGCCGCGATATATCGCGTCCATTGAAAACAGCGGGCAGCACCCAAGTTTGCAGATTTTGTATGAGCTTGTAACCCTGCTTGACGTATCGGTAGACCAGTTCTTTTTCCCGGAACGGGAACAGGAAAAGTCCACACGCCGCCGTCAGCTTGATACCATGCTCAACGGCATGAGCGAAAAGGATTTGAAAATCCTGTCAGCTACCGCAAAAGGGATTGAGGAAGCCAACAACGAAATAACGGGGGAATAAAGTTCCCTCGTTTCTTCATAGAAAAAGCAGTTTGAAACGTCGCAGTTTGCGGCGTTTTTCTTTTGTCCTGCTTTGGCAAAATCAGATTTTCCATGTAGTAGGGATAAAGGGAGAAAGTTTCTTAGCAAGCATAGGAAAGGGGTACCCTTTCCGTATTTTCGCCCTCCTGCGCTGCGGCGCGTCGGTTGAAAATTGCTTGTTGGGAAGTGTCCCAAACCCTCGGAATGGAAAGGAGTGTGAGCCGATGAACGGCAGGAAACGGACAGTACAAATTAAATTCAGAGTAACAGAGGAAGAACGGGCGTTCATTGAACAGAAAATGCAGCTCGTCCCTACCCGGAACATGGAAGCCTACTTGCGGAAAATGGCAATCGACGGGTATATCATTCAGATAGACCATGCCGACATAAAAGCTATGACAGCGGAGATACAGAAAATCGGGGTCAATGTCAATCAGATTGCAAAGCGCGTCAATGCGACGGGCAGCGTCTACCAAGAGGATATAGAAGAAATCAAGGAGGTGCTTGCGGAGATATGGCGGTTACAAAGATTAAGCCTATTAAAAGCACGTTAAAAAAAGCCCTTGACTATATCCAAAACCCGGACAAGACGGACGGGAAAATGCTGGTGTCCTCGTTCGGGTGCAGCTATGAAACGGCAGATATTGAGTTCGGATTTACATTGTCGCAAGCTCTTGACAGAGGAAACAACCTCGCACACCATTTGATACAATCTTTTGAGCCGGGGGAAGTCGATTATGAGAAAGCCCATGAAATCGGAAAACAGCTTGCCGACGCGGTAACAAAGGGGCAATATGAATACGTCCTTACCACTCACATAGATAAAGGGCATATCCATAACCACATCATTTTTTGTGCGGTAAACTTTGTAGACTACCACAAGTATGTTTCCAACAAGCGCACCTATTACGGAATACGCAACATCAGCGACAGGCTGTGCCGGGAAAACGGCTTGTCCGTCCTTGTGCCGGAGAAAGGCGGCAAGGGAAAGAATTATGCGGTGTATAAGAAAGAGAAAACCGCCAAAGCAAAATTGAAACTTGCCGTCGATACCCTTATCCCCCAAGTGTCCGACTTTGAAGAATTGCTCGCGCGGTTACAGGCAGAAGGCTTCACAATCAAACGGGGAAAATATGTGTCCTGTTTGGTTCCGGGACAGGAACGGTTTACCCGTTTGAAAACCCTCGGCGCAGATTATACAGAGGAAGCAATCCGGGAACGGATAGAGGGCAAGCGTACCCGCACCGCCAAAGCTCCCAAGACAGAACGCGGCGTGTCCCTGCTCATTGATATTGAAAACAGTATCAAGGCGGCGCAGAGCCGGGGTTATGAACAATGGGCGAAAATCCACAATCTGAAACAGGCAGCTAAGACCATGAATTTTATTACGGAACACAAGATTGAACAATACACCGACTTGACCGCAAAAATCGCAGAGATACAGACAGAGAGCGAACAGGCGGCAGACGCATTAAAGAGCGCGGAAAAACGGCTTGCAGATATGGCGGTGCTTATCAAGAATGTTTCCACGTTCCAAAAGACAAAACCCGCCTATGACGCATACCGCAAAGCAAGAAATAAGGACAGTTACCGGGCAGCCCATGAGCGCGAAATCATCTTGCATGAAGCAGCGGCAAAGGCATTAAAGGCGGCGGGCGTTTCCAAGCTCCCGAACCTCACCGCGCTGCAATCGGAATATGAAAAGCTCCAGGAACAGAAAGAAGCCCTTTACGCCGACTATGGCAGACTGAAAAAACAGGTCAAAGAGTACGACGTTATCAAACAGAACATAGACAGCATTTTACGGCAGCCAAGAGAACCGGAACGGGAAAAAGGAAAAGAACGTGGGGAGTAGCTTTGTTCATACTTGTATGATATAATAGTTCCTATCAAAAACAGTAGTTACATACCAAAGTGATACATTTTCAGCAAAGGAAGTGTCAGAGAATGGAACAGGAAATGCCGGACTATGAAACGATACGCGCCGCCGTTGTGAGCGAAAAATGGGCGTTGGAAAAAGTGCTTGCTTGTTACGGTGACGAAATCAACCGCCTTGCAATGGTAAAAAAGCGTCAGCCGGACGGAAGCGTAAAAGAGGAAATCGACGACGATTTACGGCAAACGCTCATACTGAAACTGTTAGAAGCTATCCCACAATTCCCAATAGAAAAGGAGTGATACCATGACACGCGGGGAAATTTGGAAAGACTTTTTTAAGAGAACCGTTTTGCCCGCCGTTATCGCATTGTTTTTATTCTTCATGTTTAAGAACGTCTTTACAGAGGACGGGCAGACCAATTACTTTTATGTGTGGCTGTGCTGCGGTATTCCCTTTGGTATTCGCCGTATGTTCGTATGGCTTGTACCGCATGGGTATGACATAGCCGGAACGGTGGGTATCATTGCCCTCAACTTCATTTTGGGCGGCATTATCGGTGGGGTCATTTTGATATGGCGGCTCGTCGTGGCTGCATGGTATATCCCCCTTACGATATACCGTTTACTTACCACAGATAAGGGCGCAACCCCTCAAATCAACATGGAAAAATAGCAAAGGAAAAACCGGGACGCAGACAGTCAGTAAAGACTATCCGCGCCCCGGTTTTCTTATGGGTGCAGTTCTGAAATGTTACGCAGTAGAACGCCGTTTTTAAGGGAAGTGGTGGTTGCTCATTACGGTGTAGCCTGTGTTGCGTTCCACACGGAAAACTGCCATAGCTTCATCACTCCTTTGCTTTAGATTTGTTGCGCAGTAGAACGCGGATTTTGAGGGGTAAGGTATCTTTTCCTTGCTTCCTCTGTTTTGCGTTCTGTAAGCCCGATAAATCAAGGCTTTTTTTGCCCCTACTGCGTAACATGAGGGCATAAAAATAGCGGCGTTCCTGTTCTCCCAGTGAGAGAGTGAGAAACGCCGCTGTGCGGGTCGCTATTTCATTTCTTCTGCTATCAGTTCTTGCATGACTTCTCCAAAGTCTGCCATGAAAGAAAAGATGAAGTATTCCAAAACGTCGGGGTCTGCGTCCATAGGCTCGGCTTCCTCTGAAAAAGGCAAGCCCATTAGCCCATAAAGCAGTTTGATGATTTTGAACAGCTTGCCCCGGTCGGTGGGGTTGTTCATGGTTACAAGTACGTTGGTAAGGCGGTTGATTGTTTCCATGTCGCCGCCTGTCGTTACCCATACCATTTCCGCGAACGGCTGCGTGATTGCCCCGGCGACAAGGTTTATCTTATCCTTGCCGATTTCGCCGGACGGAAGTATAATACCCTTAGTCAAAAGTTCGTTTTTCATGTCGTCCTCCTTATATTCTGTGGTGCTAAAATGGTGCCCGGTCTTACAAAAACACCTTATGCGGAGATATGACAAGAAAAATGAAGATATGCGGAAAACCTTGATTTTAAGCCATTTTCACATTGGTTTATAAACATTTGTGAGGACTTATAAAAGGTTTGGCGTCTATCAAATCAATAAAAAATAGTAACATTAGGAAATGAAAGGGTGTGACTTCGGTTATGCCCTTCTTTTTTATCTGTAAACGTTTGCCTCAAATTTTACGCAAACTTTGAGCAGATGTGATATACTATACGAAAAGGATTTGAGTGTCAAAAACGAAAAGTAAAATGAGAGGAAAGAAAATAAATTATGAGTAATCTTAGACGATGCGCATGAGGTGCCGGAAAACGTGAGTATGCTTGCGTTGGTGTTTTAAGAGCCATGCTGATCCAGAAAGAAAAATAAGAGTTGCGAGAAGAAAAAAGTTTTACCAATGCAGAACAAATTTTAGACATTTTGATTCCAATATCCCCAAAATATGTTATGATAAATAGCAGAGAATTTGCCGGAATTTAAGCCGGTTGGGATTAAGAAGTTGGAAAAGGATATCAGAACATGGCGGGAAAAAAGGGAAACAGTTTATTGGAGACAAGAAGACGCAACCGCGTACTGATCAAAAATATGATCTTTCGGATGGATAATGCAACGCGTACAGCCATTGCAGAGGAATTGGGTCTGACGCTTCCTACGATAACAACCAGTGTCAATGAAATGCTTGCCGAGGGAATTTTAGAGGAAAATCCCATCGCTGAAGGACAGCTTTCAAATAATATGGGACGAAGACCCAATGCGATATCTTTTAAGGCAGATGCAGCATATGCGATCGGAGTCGAGCTTGCACAGTATGCGACCAGAGCTGTTCTGATCAATCTGAAGGGCGAAGTGATCAGCGAGCTGAACGAGGATGCAGCGCGGGAAAATTACGACGAGATGCTAATAAAGGTGACAACGATCATTCAGAAAATGATCGAACAGGCAAAAGGGAAACAGCTTCTTGGTGTTGGAGTGGGACTTCCGGGATTTATCGAATCAGAGTACGGGATCATCCGAAGTAATCCAAGAAAGGACTGGATCGGAAAACATTTTGCAAAGGATCTCGAAGAACAGCTTCATTTACCGATATTTATTGATAATAACGTAAGGCTCAGAGCAGTCGGACATGAAATGAGTATGAAAGGGAGCAGACCGGATTCTTTTGCATACTTTTACGTATCAAAAGGTATCGCCTGCCCATTGATGCTAAAAGATACGGTGGTCAGTGGATATACAGCCGGTGCAGGCGAGATTGGACATACAATCATTAGTGTGAATGACGATGGCGGAAGAACACAGATGTGTCTGGATGACCTTGGAAGTGAGAAAGCCGTTTTTGAAAAATGTCAGGAAGCAATGCTTTCTGGAAAGCTGCCGGCTTTACAGGAGATGGTAAGGCAGGATGGACGGCTTCGTATGCATCATATCATAGAACTTCAGCAGGGCGGAAATGAGAAAATACAACAGATTATTGAAGATGCGATCGAATATCTTGGGATTGGACTTGCCAATGTTGTGAATCTGATCAATCCTGGTTATGTGGTGGTAGATGGCTTCATGTTCGTGGAAGAGGCAAACAGGCAGAAACTGTTACAGTCTGCAAAGGAGAAGTTTTTCGGATTAAACGAGGAAGAAGTGCAGATTATATTTGAGAAATTTGACTATTCCAGAGGTGCTGTTGGAGCAGGTTATTTTGTGATCCGGAATCAGTTTTTGAATAATTAAAAGTTTTAAGTAAATAGTCACAAATTTCCACAAGGAGATTTGTGACTATTGTCAATTGAAAACATATGGAATTTTGTTATAATACAATTATTAAAAGTTTTAACAAATATACGGAAGGCTTTCCGAATGGAATGTACTTTTGAATGGACAAAAGTACAATTTTCTTAACAAATTACTTAAAAGATTTAAGTATCAAAATGGAGGAGTTAAAATGGAAGCAACGAACAAAAAACAACAGAAGGCTACAGAAGCACACTACTGGCTCTACAGCACAGGCAACTTTGCAAACAATATCATCTTTTTGATGGTAGGAACTTATATCACTTATTTCTACACGAATATCCTTGGAATTTCACCATTCGTGGCAGGTGTTGTATTCATGGTGGCAAGACTGGTAGATGCTTTTACAGATCCGATCATGGGAATGATCGTAGATCGTACGAATACAAAAATTGGTAAATACAGACCTTGGATCATTGCAGGAGCACCATTCCTTGGAATCATGTTCGTTTTACTTTTTACAGCACCGAATTTTTCGATGACAGGAAAAGTAGTGTATGCATTTGTTACTTATATTATTTATTCTCTTGCATGGACAATCGTACAGATTCCACAGTTAGCACTTCCGGCACTTCTGACAAACGATATCGCGAAGAGAACCAGAATTCAGTCAATTTTCCAGGCATTTGGTTCCATCGCATCCCTGATTATTTCTGCATGGGCACTTCCAATCCTTGATAAATTAGGGGGACAGGATGATGCAGGAGCATGGTTTAAATTTACAGTGATCTTCGGTACGATCAGTGCAGTAATCTTTATTTTATCTGCAATGTCTGTAAAAAATGTAGATACCTATGATCCAACTGCAGCAAAAAAAGCAGAAGAAAAATTCTCTTTAAAAGAAACGTTTTCCGTTATTACCAAAAACAGAGCACTTGCATGTGTCTTAATCGCATATGGAACTGATATGTTTGCATTCCAGATTTCTAATTCACTTAGAATGTATTTCTTTAAATATAATATGAGCGGAAGAACAGATCTGATCACTTATATTGGTTATGCATCTACCTTTATCGGATTTGCTATGGTTCCTTTGATTCAGCCATTCGTAAAGAAAACAGGTAAAAAAATGGGTATCATCGGAATCGAAATTGCAGCAATTTTATGTACACTTCCAATGCTTTTAACAGGTCTTGCAAATTCTTATGCGGTATCTGCAGTTATGTTTACATACATTGCAATTGCATTTACATGGACCATTAATAATATGTTAAGCCGTTCAGCTGTACTTGATTCTGCAAACTATGCACAGGTTACACTTGGAATTAACGGAACAGCACTTGTAAATTCTACCTTTACTTTTGTAAATAAATGTTGTCAGGCATTCTCTATGTTCTTCAGCGGAATCATTCTTTCTGCAACCGGATATAACAAAGATGTTGTGGAACAGTCACCTGAATGTCTGAAAGCTATCTTACTTCTTTGCACGGTCGGACCGATCATTGGTTATGTGGCATCTGTTATTGCAATGTACTTCTATCCATTAAATAGAGCTGGCGAAGTGAAGATGCAGGAAGAATTAGACGCAGCTGATATCAAAAAAATGAATGCTGACTTAAATATCTAATCCCGATACATATATTTCATCATACATAATTGAGGAGCCGTTGCAAAATGCGATGGCTTCTCTAATGTAAGATAAGAAAGGAAGAAACATCATGTTAAATTTAATCATTCATAACAAGACAGCAGAACAGACACAAAAATTAAATGAGATCATGAAAAATGGTGCCGGACTATTCGCTGAGGCACAGGCGGGAGAAGCCTGCTATGCAGACAGCCAGGGATGGCTTGATACAAAAGAATGGGCAGGGGAGGATACACTTTCTCATATAGAAGCATTGGCGCAGGAGATACGGGAAAGAGCGGATGCATTTGTACTGATCGGCGTAGGCGGATCAAACAATGCAGCACGTTCTGTAGTCGAAGCATTAAAAGAGGATGATGCGCCGGAAATTATTTATGCCGGAAATACACTTTCTCCGCATGCATTAAAGCAGATGTTAAAGAAACTCAAAGGCAAGTCTGTTTATATAGACTGCATTGCAAAAAATTTTGAAACGTTAGAGCCAGGTTCATCCTTCCGCATCCTGCGCGAATATATGGAAGCTGAATATGGAAAAGAAGAATCTGCAAAACGTACGATTGCAGTTGGAACAACCGGAAGTTCTCTTGAGAAACTTTGTGAAAAATATGGATACACATTTTTAGAATTTCCACTGAATGTCGGAGGCCGTTACACAGCAATGACAAATGTTGGATTGCTTCCAATGGCAGTAGCCGGAATTGATATCCGCGAACTTGTAAAGGGAGCAAGAGATATGCAGATCCGTGTACATGAAGAGAGTACCGAAAAGAATATTGCATATCAGTATGCATGTCTTAGAAATCTCTACTATAAAGAAGGATACCGTGTGGAGATGCTTTCAAGCTTTGAGCCTCAGTTCCGTTTCTTCTATAAATGGTGGATCCAGCTTTTTGCAGAAAGTGAAGGAAAAGATAATAAAGGAGTCTTTCCGGTGGCAGGAGAATTTTCGGAGGAACTGCATTCAGTAGGACAGTTTATCCAGGATGGTTCTCCGATTATGTTTGAGACATTTTTGGATGTAAAGAAGCAGAATGCATCTTTGATCGTAGAACCGGATGAAAAGGAAGATTATTTTGATTATCTGGATGGAAAAGATTTCTGGGAGATCAACAAAGCCGCATATCATGCAACTGTGGCAGCACATAGCAAAAAACTCCCTTGTCTTACGATAGAAGTGGATGAATTGGATGCTTATCATTTTGGACAGTTATTTTATTTCTTCCAGTTCGCATGTTATTTGTCCTGCAAGATCATGGGTGTAAATCCATTTGATCAGCCGGGAGTAGAAGCTTATAAAAAGTGGATGTTTGAGGCACTTGAAAAATAAAAACTATGTTTAATCATATCATGAAATATGGAACACAAAAAGCTTCGGACTTGTAATGAACGTCCGAAGTTTTTTGTGATAAAATATTGGTGAAACATCACAAACGTTTGCGTAAATGCCACGCAAAATTTGTGACGGATGTGTTATAATGTAAACAACGTAAGAAGTGTCGGAATTTTATGATTTCAGCAACACAGTTTCTGTTTGCAGTCAACCAAAAAAGCAGACAAATACTTCAAATCAGGAGGAGAAAACTATGGGAGAGAATATACTGATCGTACATGGTGGTGGTCCGACATCTGTGATCAACGCATCACTGTACGGTGCAGTAAAGGAAGCAAAAAAGTATAAAGAGATCGAACATATCTATGCCGCTAAGAATGGTACAGGCGGGCTGATGAGAGAAGAACTGATCGAGCTTGAAAATGTTCCGGATGAGAAACTGGAACTTTTACTGAATACGCCGGGAAGTGCGATCGGAACATCCAGAGATCAGATTGAGCAGGCAGAATACGACAGAATGATCGAAGTACTGTTAAAGAAGAATATTAAATACGTACTTTTCAATGGTGGCAACGGAAGTATGGATACCTGCGGAAAGCTTTACAAGAACTGTCAGGCAAGAGGGTTAGATATCAGAGTGATGGGTATTCCGAAGACTCATGATAACGACATTGCGATCACAGACCACAGTCCTGGATACGGAAGTATTGCGAGATATATGGCACAGAGTGTGAAGGAAGTGGCAGCAGATGTCAAAGGACTTCCGATTCACGTAGTTGTTGTAGAAGCACTGGGACGTAATGCAGGATGGACAACTGCAGCAAGCGCTCTGGCAGATGATGGGGATGGTGTTGGACCAGATCTTATTTATCTCCCGGAGAGACCTTTTGATGAGGATAAATTCCTATCTGACGTGAAGAAACTGCTTGAAAAGAAAAGCGGAATCGTCGTGGTGGCGAGCGAAGGACTGAGAGATAAAGACGGAAAGCCTATTGTTGAGCCAGTCTTCCAGGTTGGACGTGCAACTTATTTTGGTGATGTCAGCCAGCATCTTGCCAATCTTGTGATCAAGAAGCTAGGTTACAAGGCGAGAGGAGAAAAGCCGGGACTTGTAGGTCGTGCAGCCGCACATGAACAGAGTCCGGTTGACCGTGAAGAAGCAGTGCTTGCCGGAAAGATGGCCTGCGAAGCGATCATGAATGGTGAATCCGGAAAGATGGTCGCATTTGAGCGTGTTTCAACAGAACCTTATGAGATCAAACCATTTTTAGTAGATATTGATAAAGTCATGATGTATGAGCGGACAATGCCGGATGAGTTTATCAACGAAGAAGGAAATGGTGTAACGGAAGCGTTTAAAGAATGGTGCAAACCACTGATCGGTGGCGAACTGCCGAAGATGATTTCTTTTAACTAATAACATATATAAATAGAAAGCAAAACAAGGAGGCTAAATCCTCTCCTCGCACAAGGGAGCTCGGATTTTTCCTTCGGAAAAACAAGGAGGCTAAATCCTCTGCTCCTGCAAGGGCAGTCGCATTTTGCTTCGCAAAACAAGGAGGATTGTTATGTTAGTACCAATGAGAGCAATTTTGGATGCAGCAGATAAGAATGGTTATGCACAGGGTGCATTTAATGTAAATGCTGTATGCCAGGTAAAAGCAGCTGTAGATGTTCATCAGATTTTAAGAAGCCCTGCGATTATTCAGGGAGCTGATCTTGCAAATGGATTTATGGGTGGACGTACAGATTTCGCTAATTCCACATTAGAGGATAAGAAAGCAGGAGCTAAGAATATCGGAGCAGCAGTAAAGAAATATGCAGCAGACAGTGATATTCCTGTTGCACTTCATTTAGATCACGGTAAGAATTTTGATTCCTGCGTGGCAGCAATTGAGGGTGGATATACCAGTGTTATGATTGACGGAAGTTCACTTCCGTTTGATGAGAACGTGGAGCTGACCCGTGAAGTTGTAAAATATGCCCATGAGAGAGGGGTTACAGTCGAGGGTGAGCTTGGAGTATTAGCAGGTGTGGAAGATCATGTATTTGCTGCAACAAGTACATACACAAACCCATTAAGTGCGATTGATTTCTTTAAGAAAACAGGAGTTGACGCATTGGCAATCAGTTATGGTACCATGCATGGTGCGAATAAGGGAAAAAATGCAGTGATCCGCAAAGAGATCGCCATCGCAATCAAAGAATGTATGATGCATGAGGGAATCGAAGGATACCTTGTAAGCCATGGATCTTCTACTGTTCCACAGTATATTGTAGAAGAGATCAATGCCCTTGGCGGAGAGATCACAAATGCATACGGAATTGATGTAGACCAGCTTGTAGAAGTAAGCCACTGCGGCATTAATAAAATCAATGTTGATACAGATCTTCGTCTGGCAGTTACAAGAAATATGAAAGAGCTTTTTGCAAAAGATGCTGCTCTTAGAAACAGTGCATCTGTAGGTCAGATTTATGAATTATTAGAGACAAAGAAATCAGCATTTGATCCTCGTGCATTCATCACACCGATCATGGATACAATTATGTACGGAAATGTTCCGGATGATGATGTTGCAAGAATCTGTACTTGCATTGAAGATGGTGTAAAAGAAGCAATCGCACCATTACTTGTGAAGTTCGGAAGCTACGGAAAAGCACCGAAGGTAGAACGCGTTACAATCGACGAGATGGCAGAACGTTACAGAAAAGCAGGAATCTAAGAAAGAGTAAGTTGATCATAATGGATGCCGGAGATACAGCGGGTGCTTCCGGTATCCATACCAGATAGAGAGGAAAATCCATGAAACATATTTATCTGAATTTAAAAAGATTTGATGTTCCAACAGAATTTGGTGGAGTAAACCGTATTGCACCGGTTGCTGAGTGGGCAGAGTATATTGTAAAGAATACACAGGACGAACTGAAAAAATATGATCATTCAGAAGTAGAATTTGCAATGTATTTTCCGGAGATTCACCTTTTAAATGCAGCAAAAGCAAAAACAGAGGACAGCCCGATCAAGGTCGGATGCCAGAGTGTTTACAGAGCAGACACTGCAGTAGGTGGCAATTTTGGTGCATTTACAACAAACAGACCGGCATCTGCAATGGTTGCGGCAGGATGTGAGACAACAATTATCGGACATTGCGAAGAACGTAACGATAAGGCCGGAATTCTTGCAGAGGCAGGAGTGACAGATACAGATGCTGTGAACCGCCTGTTAAATCAGGAGATCAAATGTGCCATTGAAAGAGGAATGACAGTTCTTTATTGTATCGGAGAAAAGAGTGAAGAGCAGGAGCAGTGGCAGGAAGTATTAGGCAAACAGCTTGAGATTGGATTAAAAGATGTTGATAAATCTAAAGTTGTGATCGCTTATGAGCCAATCTGGTCAATCGGACCTGGTAAAACACCGGCAGGAAAAGACTACATCACTAAGATCGCACGTTTTGTAAAAGAGCAGACGGGTGGTATGGATATTGTATACGGTGGTGGATTAAAGCAGGATAATGCAGCAATGCTCGCTTCTATCGACGAAATCGACGGAGGACTGATCGCACTTACAAGATTCCAGGGTGAAATCGGATATTATCCGGAAGAATACCTTGAGATCATCCGTCTTTATATGGGTAAATAACCTGAAAATCCAAACAAGACAGAGAACATAAATATGAATCCGGAAACAGAGAAGAATAAGATTTTTCGGATTACGGAAATTTATACTATGAATGAAAAGGAGAACAAAAATATGAAGATCGATTTCGAATATGGCCAGGGTACTATGGCAGCAGAATTACCAGATAATACAGATATTTTTATTCCAGGAGAAACAGTAAAAGATCCTGACTATATCCCGGAAGACAAATTAGAGGAAGCTTATCTTGAAAGTCTTGCTCATCCAATCGGAATGCCTACATTAACAGAGCTTGCACACAAAGGAAGCACTGTTACAATTATCGTTCCGGACCGTGTAAAAGGTGGAGAGCAGCCAACAAGCCACAGAAAATTAAGCATCAAATATATCTTAAGAGAGTTATATGCAGCAGGCGTTGAGAAGAAAGACATTCTTTTCATTATCTCTAACGGATTACATCCAAGAAGTAAAGAATCCGATGCAAAAGCAATCTTCGGTGATGAATTATTCAACGAATTCTGGCATACAGGTCAGATCATCAGCCATGACAGTGAGGATCAGGAGCATATGGTATATCTTGGAACAACTCACAGAGGTGATCCGGTATACATGAACAAATATGTATATGACTGTGATCTCCCAATCTTAATTGGTCATGTACAGGGTAACCCATATGGTGGATATTCAGGCGGATACAAACACAGTGCAACAGGTATCACAAACTGGAGATGTATTGCAAGCCACCATGTACCATCTGTTATGCACAGAGATGACTTCACACCGGTTAACGGCGGAAGCTTAATGCGTGATAAATTTAACGAGATCAGTATGCATATGGAAGAGAAAATGGGACATCCATTCTTCTGTTGTGATGCTGTACTTGATACATGTTCAAGACAGATTGCAATTTATTCCGGATATGCAAAAGAAATGATGCCGATCAGCTGGAAATGTGCTGATAAGAGAACATATGTACATTGGGCAGAGAAAAAATACGATGTACTCGTATTTGGTATGCCACAGAAATTCCACTATGGTGATGGTATGGGAACAAACCCAATCATGATGATGCAGGCTTTAAGTGCACAGGTATTAAGATTTAAACGTGTTATGAGTGACAACTGTGTTATCATCTGCTCTTCTATCTGTAATGGATATTTCCATGATGAATTATGGCCATATTTAAGAGAGCAGTATGAGCTGTTCCAGCATGACCATATGAATGAGCTGCCTGATATGAACCGTTACGGTGAATATTTCGCAACAAATGAAGAATATATCCGTAAATACCGTTTTACAAATGCATTCCATCCATTCCACGGATTTTCTATGATGTCCTGTGGACATATTGCCGAGATGAATACAAGTGCAATCTATATTGTTGGTGCTGAGGAACCGGGATATGCAAGAGGAATGGGTCTTAAGACAAGAGCTACTTTTGAAGAAGCTTTAGCAGATGCAGAGAAGAAGTTCGTAGGAAAGAACCCTAACATTTTAGCACTTCCAATGACATTTAAGAAAGCAGCTGTTCATCTTTGCATGAAGAATCCGGAAGATGACTGCATGGATGCTTATGGACATCGTCATAACAATGGCGGATGTGGATGCTGCTAATCATTATGCAAAAATCATAATAATTCCCTTATGGAAATGTTGTGATATTCCTTTATAAAGAATATACCCTAATCAAAGAAAAGCGAGTTGTTTTTGCAACTCGTTTTTCTTTACATGACAGGACACTAGGGTGTATAGTGGTACTGCCTGAATGAGGAATAAATAAAGGAGAAAGAGATTTGGGAAATACAAATAAGAAATTATTCGAGGAGACACCGGTTCCGGCAGCGGTGCGTACACTGATGGTGCCAACAATCATAGGAGCTCTAGTTACGGTCTTATACAGTCTGGCGGATACGCTATTTGTTGGGATGATGAACGATGAGATCCAGAATGCAGCGGTTGCACTGGCAGCACCGGCATTGTTGGCATTTAATGCGGTGAATAATCTGTTTGGTGTCGGTTCCTCAAGCATGATGAGCAGGGCATTGGGTCGGGGAGATACCCAGACGGTCAGGGAGAGTGCTTCGTTCGGATTTTACGGAGCGGTTGCAAGTGGTGCGGTGCTTTCTCTGCTCTGTCTGATTTTTATACATCCGTTTGTAGCACTGCTTGGAGGAGATGGAAACACAACGGAGGCAACAATTTCATACATGCGGTGGGCAGTAGTATGTGGTGCGATCCCGACGATCTTAAATGTAGTTATGGGATATATGGTGCGGTCGGAAGGAGCGGCACTTCATGCAAGTATCGGAACGATGAGTGGCTGTGTGTTAAATATCATTCTGGATCCGATTTTCATTTTGCCATGGGGGCTTGGAATGGGAGCAGCCGGTGCAGGACTTGCAACATTTCTTTCTAACTGTTTTGCATGTTGCTACTTTTTTGTATTGCTGATCGTAAGAAAAGAGAAAACAAACATCCGGCTTCATCCAAAGTATCTGAAATTAAAGAAAGAAATCGTGCTTGGAGTGATAGAAGTCGGAGTACCGGCAGCAATTCAAAATCTTTTAAATGTAACAGGAATGACGATTTTAAATAACTTTGTTGCAGGATATGGTTCTTCTGCAGTAGCAGCTATCGGTATCGCCCAGAAAGTCTACATGGTTCCAATTCAGGTTGCGATCGGTGGCACGCAGGGTGTGATGCCGCTTGTCGGCTATTCTTATGCGAGCAGGAATAAGAAACGTTTTGAGGAAACCATCCGTACAGAGATGAAAATTCTGATCCCGTGCATGGTCACGATCATGATCTTATGCTGGATTTTTGCACCGTCGCTGATCATATTATTCATGAAAAATGAAGAGGTTGTGTCTTTCGGAGCTATGTTTCTGAGGGGCTTTTGTCTGTGTATGCCTTTTATGGTCATTGACTTTCTGGCAGTTGGAGTATTCCAGAGTGTCGGAATGGGAAGAACATCTCTTGTCTTTGCCATTCTGAGAAAAATTGTCTTTGAGATACCGGCGATTATTGTTCTGAATAAAATATTTGGTGCTGCAGGTGTTACTTATGCCGGATTTGTGGCTGAATTTGTTCTTTCCATCTGTGCAGTCATTTTATTAAAAAAGATCGTACAAAAATTTGATGCAGACAATCCATAAACAGTCTTTGGATGGGAAGGAAAAAGACAGATTACTTTAATAAAAAAGAGAAAGAGGAGTGAAAGAAAATGATTTATCTTATATTTTTAGTCGTATGCTTTGGTGCATCCATTGTTGGTGCAATATGCGGTATTGGTGGTGGAGTGATCATCAAACCGGTACTTGATTCTTTTGGAGTGCTGGATGTAACAGCTATCAGCTTTTTGTCAGGATGTACGGTATTGTCTATGACAACATATTCTGTTTTGAAAAACAAAATCAGTGGAGAATCACATGTTTCCATGAAAACTGGTTTACCGCTTGCAATAGGGGCAGCGGTTGGTGGTCTGATCGGGAAATGGCTGTTTTCCTATGTAAAATCTTTGAGCAGTGATCCAAACAAGGTAGGAGCAGTTCAGGCACTGTGTCTTTTGATCGTTACACTTGGAACACTTATTTATACGATTTATAAGGCGAAAATTAAGACTTATAAAGTAGAAAATGCAAGTGTGTGTGTTCTTATTGGTGTATTTCTTGGAATTATGTCTTCTTTCCTTGGAATTGGTGGCGGACCTATTAACCTTGTAGTGTTATTTTTCTTCTTCTCTATGTCGACAAAAATTGCAGCAGAAAATTCTCTGTACATTATTTTCTTCTCGCAGATTGCAAGTCTGATTTCAACGATCGTTTCAGGAAGCGTACCGGATTTTCAGATCGGAGTATTGATCCTTATGGTCGCAGGTGGTATCGCCGGAGGAATCTGTGGACGTGCGATCAATAAGAAAATTGATGAGAAGACAGTTGACAAGCTGTTTATCGCACTTATGGTCTTGATGATCATAATCAATATTTATAACATTTTTAAATTTATGTAAGAATGAAAAGAGGAAAAGCATATGCCACCAATCAGTGTACTGATGAAACCATCTTCCGGGATGTGTAATATGAAATGTGATTATTGCTTCTATTGTGATGAAACACAGAAAAGGATTCAGGAATTTTATGGATTTATGTCAGAGCAGACTTTAAAAAATGTGATCCGCAAGACGATGCTCCGTGCAGAGGGAGCAGTCAGTTATGCATTTCAGGGGGGAGAACCGACACTTCGTGGAATCGATTTTTTTGAAAAAGTGATTGAATTTGAAAAGCAGTATAATAAACATGGAATCCGCGTCAATAATGCACTTCAGACCAATGGGTACCTGATTGATGAAAAATGGTGCAAATTCCTGAAAAAAAATCAGTTTCTGGTTGGTCTGTCTGTTGATGGAACGAAAGAAATACATGACGCACACCGCCATAGTAAGAGTGGGGAGCCGACGTTTGATAAGATCTGTCATGCAGCGGAATTAATGGAAAAATATGGTGTTGAGTACAACATCCTGACAGTCGTAAACCGGAAAGTAGCTGACCACATTACAGAAATCTACGAATTTTATAAAAAGCAGGGCTGGAATTACCAGCAGTATATTGCTTGTCTTGATCCACTGGGGGAAGCTCATGGAAAAA
This sequence comes from uncultured Roseburia sp., assembly GCA_900542495.1. Taxonomy (GTDB): domain Bacteria; phylum Bacillota; class Clostridia; order Lachnospirales; family Lachnospiraceae; genus Roseburia. The sequence continues at coordinate 28,855 of UQNW01000005.1, read as the reverse complement.
ATAAATATGCCCTGGAACCAAAGCAGTATGGAACGTTTCTGGTCGGACTGTTTTCTTTATGGTATGCAGACTGGAAAAAGGGCAGACAGCCATATATCCGGCAGTTTGAAAATTATATTGGCATATTGCTCGGATATCAGCCGGAGGCCTGCGACCAGAGGGGAATCTGTGGAATCCAGAATGTCGTGGAGGCAGATGGCAGTGTGTATCCATGTGATTTTTACATGCTGGATGATTACCGTCTGGGAAACTTCAATGAGAACCAGATGGAGGAAATCAACACAAGACGGAAAGAAATCGGATTTTTGGAGAGATCTTTAAAACTGACCGATGAATGTAAAAACTGCCGTTACTATAGGGTATGCCGTGGAGGCTGCCAGCGAAACAGGGATCTGGATACGGAAAGCGGATTGTACACGAATTATTTTTGTGAGAGCTATCAAATGTTTTTTGAAAAATGCCTGCCGATGCTGCAGGAGATCGCAGGCACACTAAATAAAAGGTAATAAAACCAATTAACTAATAAAAAACGACAATTTTGGAAATGAGACTGTTGAGGTGGCGAATCCAAAATTGTTGTTGTTTTTTTTTTGCCAATTTAAAAAAGAAAATTGTTAAAAATACACAAAAAAATAGTTGAATTATAGTACTTTTACATATGGAAAAATCGTTCTGTATAATATATTATTTAAATAAATTAAATAACTAATAAAAACAAAAGGGAGGTAAACATGAAAATAATTTATGTAGATATTGATACATTAAGACCTGATCATTTGGGATGTTATGGATATTCCAGAAATACCAGCCCCAATATTGATATGGTGGCAAGAGAAGGTGTCAGATTTACAGATTATTATTGCTCGGATGCACCTTGTCTTCCAAGTAGAGCAGCCATGGTAACAGGACGATTTGGAATCCACAATGGATGTGTAGGACATGGAGGATTTAACGCTGAAATGCGTCCGGAAGGACATATGCGTGGAATGGCTGATTTCAATGGCAGATATAATCTTCCGGCAGTGATGCGCAGAGCTGGAATGAAAACAGCTTCAATCAGCAGTTTCCCTGACAGACATGGTGCATGGTGGTTTAATGGTGGATTTGATGAAACCTATAATGTCGGGAAAAGAGGACTTGAACCTGCAGATGATGTTCTGGCAATTGCCTTGGATTGGCTGGACAGAAAAAAAGAAACACAGGACTGGTTTTTACATGTGCACTTATGGGATCCGCACATTCCATACAGGACACCAATGAAATATGGAAAACCATTCGAAAATGAACCACTTCCAGATGACTGGATGACAGAAGAAATTTTGAAAAATCATCGCGAAACAAAGCCAGGTGCACACAGTGCATGTGAAGTAAATGGTTATGAGCCGGATTACAATCCTAATACTCCAAGACAGACAGCAGAAGTCAGAAATCTGGAAGAATACAAGTCAATGGTAGATGAGTATGATACTGGAATCTGGTATGCCGACAAGAAAATCGGAGAGATTTTCGATAAATTAAAAGAACAGAACATTTACGAGGATACAGTTATTATCATTAGTTCCGATCATGGCGAAAGCCTTGGAGAAAATGGCAGTTATTGTGAACATGGTGAGGCAGATGCAATCGTAACACATATTCCACTGATCGTTAAATGGCCTGGAATGGCAAAAAATGTAGAGTCAAAAGGTTTCCATTACAACGTGGATCTGTTACCTACACTGATCGATCTGATAGGAAATGTTCCGCCATTTAAGTGCAATAGGGTTGTAGGACTTGCAAATCCGGTCCAGTATGATGGCGTTAGTTTTGCAGACTGTATCCGAAGCGGAAAGGATGGAGGAAGAGAGTATCTGGTTGTAAGTCAGATGGCACATGTCTGCCAGAGAGCAGTCAGATTTGATGATTGGATTTATATCAGAACTTACCATGATGGATATCACTTAACGGAAACAGATGAACTGTTTAATGTGAAAAATGATCCGCATGAAACTGTGAATGTAGCAGAACAGAATCCGGAAGTATGCTGGAAAGGCGCATATCTGTTGGAACACTGGGTAGCAGAAAACATGCTGAGCAATATTTATCGTACGAGCAGTGATCCGTTATGGGATGTAATTGCAGATGGTGGTCCATTCCATTGCAGAGGATATCTGAAAAAATATTGTGAGCGATTAGAAAACACCGGACGCGGAGAACTGGCAGAACAGTTAAAGGAACGTCATCCGGAAGAATATAAAATTAGTTACTAAAAATTAATTAAAATAAAAGGAGAAAAAGTATGAAAAAGAGATGTATGGCATTGGTATTAGCGGCAATGATGTCAGTTTCAGCATTGGCTGGGTGCGGAAACAGTGGGGACACAGCAGCAGGTAGTGGAAGTGCTGCACAGGAATCCACCGAAGCACCTCAAAAAACAGAGGCTGTAGGAAAAGACGTAGAAGCTGCAACGGAACTTTCTGACAATGAGATTAAAGTTGGATTTGGTACAGCAATTGATTCATTAACACCATTCAGGGCACAGACGGCAAGAAATGCCCCATATTTTATCCAGTTATATGAAACACTTGCAGTACTTGATGAAAATAAGGAACTTCAGCCATATGTTGCAAAATCATGGGAAACGGCTGATAATGGTTTTTCTTATGATGTGGAAATCTGGGATACTGTTACAGACAGCGAAGGAAATCAGATCACAGCATCTGATGTTGTATGGTTTATCAACGAATCTATGACAAGAGCGTTAAAACCTATTTTCTCAAAAATCCAGAGTGTTGAAGAGACCGGTGATTACACATTTAAAATTACTCTGAATTCCAATGTTGTTGGAACAATCGAAGCAATTTTACAGGATACGTATATTGTTTCTGAAAAAGCTTTTGAAGCCAGCTCTGATGAATTCGGAACATCTGCAGTAACAACATCTCCTTATGCCTGCACAGAATTCACACCAAGTGCTAGCCTTTCCTTTGAAAGAAGAGATGATTACTGGCAGGATATTTCAAATCTTCCGGAATGTGTCAGACCAGTACAGAAAAAAGTTTCTTATTCAATTATTACAGAAGCTTCCCAGCTTGGAATTGCTTTAGAGACAGGCGAAATCGATATGGCAATTGATATTGCATCTTCAACAGGAACACAGTTTGTTGATAATTCTGATTATAATGTTTCCCTTCAGGATGGACCACAGGGATGGCAGTTATTCTTTTCAGGAGCAGAAGGAAGAGCTGTAGCTGATAACGAAAAACTCCGTCAGGCAATCTGCTATGCAATCGATGCAGATGGACTTGTAAGTGGTTTATGCCTTGGTTATGGATCGCAGATGTATGATGTAGCTTCTCCGAGACTGATCGGATTTGACGAAAGCTGGAAAGATGAAGAATATTATACATATGACGTTGAGAAAGCTCAGCAGTTATTGCAGGAATCAGGTTATAACGGAGAAACACTCACAATCTTAGGTACATCCAGCGCATCTTCCTCAAGATTAGGACAGCTGATCCAGAACTATCTTGTTGCAATAGGAATAAATGTAGAACTTAATAGTGTGGATATGGCACTTTATACAGCAAGTCGTCTGGATGGAACTCAGTATGATATGGTATTAGGTACTGTTGGAGGATCTTATTTACCAGACTTCTGGTCAATCCGTTTTGATCCTGCTGCATATCCGGCTGGTGATGCTACAAGCAGAAATGACCAGGAACTTGCAGATCTGTTATACAAAACCTGGACAGTTGATGGATATACATCAGAGAATATTAACGAGGTTCACAATTATATCAAAGATCACGCATATGGATATGGCTTAGTAAATCCGCAGGTATTCTCTATCTGGAGAAGTGATTTAAATCTTGTAAAAGAGGTAGATGGTGGAATCAGTGGTTACGTCGTTCCGTCAGCATGCCAGATCCGCGGTAATTAAATCATACCAGGGCTGCTGCAGATACAGCAGCCCGATACACGAATGGGAGATGTAATATGCTCAAATATATTTTGAAACGTTTATTATGGATGATACCAATTATCCTTGGAGTTACAATTTTAGTTTTTACAATGATGACATTCTGTCCGGGAGATCCGGCAGAGATTATTCTTGGAACAACAGCAACGGAGGCTGACCTGCTTGCAAAACGGGTAGAACTTGGGTTGGATCAGCCATTTCTTGTCAGATTGGCACAATATATGAGTGATGTATTTCTTCATTTTGATATGGGAAATTCATGGATCACCAACATTGATATTATGTCATCTATCGCAGAGCGTATGCCAAGAACATTGGTTCTTGCACTGGTAACACTTATTATTGCTTATGGACTTGGAATTCCGCTTGGAATTATGGCTGCAACGCATCAGAACAAATGGCAGGATCATTTGTCAATGATTCTTGCACTGATCGGTGTAGCAATTCCAAACTTCTGGCTGGCACTTTTGTTAATTATTTTATTCTCGGTAAATCTGGGCTGGCTTCCGGCAATGGGAGTTGGAACTGGATTGGCAGGCTTAAAATATTATATTCTTCCTGCAGTTTCCAACTGTGCAGGAGCACTTGCAAACTGTGCACGACAGACTAGATCGTCCATGTTGGATGTTATCAGAGCTGATTATATTACGACAGCAAGAGCAAAGGGAGTTCCTGAACGCGTTGTTGTAACAAAGCATGCTTTAAAAAATGCATTAATCCCGATTATTACTATGATGGGAACAACATTTGGAAGACTTCTCGGTGGTGCAATGATCATTGAAACAATTTTTACGATTCCTGGAATGGGAAGTTATATTATCGGTGCTGTAAACAACAGAGATTATCCGGTTGTACAGGGTGGATCTATAATTCTGGCAATCGCATTCAGTATTGCGATGCTTCTTATTGATCTGTTATATGCAGCTGTCGACCCACGTATTAAAGCAAAATATGTTGCATCAGGAAAGAGAAGAAAGAAGGTGAAAGCAAATGTCTGTTAGTAAAACTGCTTTGAAGAAAAGAAAAAAACAAAGCGAATTTGTCAGAGTAATGAAACAGTTAAGTAAAAACAAAATAGCAATGCTTGGCTTGATTATTCTTGTAATAGAATGTTTGCTGGCAATATTGGCACCTTATATAGCACCATATCATTATGCAGCTATGGATCTGACATCCTCCTTTGCAACGCCTTCTCTGCAGCATTTATTTGGATGCGATGACATGGGACGAGATATTTTCAGCCGTATTCTTTATGGAGCACGCTATTCGATCTCAATCGGTATTATTGCCGTTATAATCTCGGCTACAATCGGTATGGTGATCGGGGCGATTGCTGGATTTTTTGGTGGAGCCATAGATAATATCTTAATGAGAATCCTGGATGTTATGCAGGCAATCCCTGGAATGCTTTTAATGATCGTTATTTCAGCTGTATTGGGACCTGGATTTTTTAACACAATTATCGCATTATCTGTGAGCAGTATTTCGGGAATGGCACGTATGCTTCGTGCACAGATGATGAAGGAACGGGATAATGAGTATGTAGAAGCTGCAGTATCCATTAACTGTGGAAAAGGAAAAATTATATTCAGCCATTTACTGCCGAACTGTATTTCTCCATTGATTGTCCAGGCAACTATGGGTGTTGCACAGACAATCACTATGGCAGCAGGTTTGTCCTTCATTGGTCTTGGAGTACAGCCACCACTTCCGGAATGGGGTGCAATGCTGTCTTCCGCAAGACAGTTTATCAGACAGTCGCCACATTTGGTTATTTTCCCGGGACTTGCAATTGCAGTTACAGTATTGGCATTAAACTTACTTGGTGACGGACTTCGTGATGCGTTAGATCCAAAACTAAAAAATTAGTAGAAAGGGGATAGTGATATGTCAGATGAGAATAAAAATATAAATATGCCATTCCTTTCAATTAAAGATTTAGTTGTTGAATATAAGTCTGAAAATCAGATTGTACATGCTGTAAACGGAGTTTCACTTAATCTTGAAAAGGGAAAGACATTAGGACTGGTTGGTGAAACCGGAGCAGGAAAAACAACGATCGCAAAATCAATTCTCCGCATTCTCCCTGATGTTGGAAGCAAAGTTGCTTCAGGAGAAATTTATCTGGAAGGAGAAAATGTGCTGGAACTGCCGGAAAATAAAATGCGTGCAATTCGTGGAAATAAGGTTTCTATGATCTTTCAGGATCCTATGACAGCGTTAAATCCGGTTCAGAAAGTTGGAGATCAGATTGCAGAAGTTGTAAAACTACACAATGATAGTCATGTAAATGCAGAGCAACGTGCAAAGGAAATGCTTGAGATCGTAGGAATCCCGGCAGAGAGATATTCGGAATATCCACACCAGTTTTCCGGTGGTATGAAGCAGAGAGTTGTAATTGCAATCGCATTGGCTTGCAATCCGGATTTGCTGTTAGCAGATGAACCTACAACGGCACTGGATGTTACAATTCAGGCACAGGTCATGGATCTGATTAAAGAATTGCAGGATAAATATCAGACAGCGATGCTTCTGATCACACATGATATGGGAGTAGTTGCCCAGGTATGTGATTCCGTAGCAGTCATATATGCCGGCAATATTTTGGAATATGGTACAAAAGAACAGATTTTTGATCATCCATCACATCCATACACGATTGGATTATTTAATTCCATTCCAAGTATGAGTGAAGATGAAGAATGGCTCCATCCAATTGACGGACTGCCACCAGATCCTACAGATCTTCCAACAGGATGTCCTTTCAGTCCAAGATGCAGTTATGCAACAGAGGAATGTAAAAAGGGTCATATCCAGATGAGTCTTACTGCTGACGGACACCAGTGCAGATGCTGCAGACTCGACGAAATCAAACAGGAGGGGAATAAGGAATGAAACCTGTAATTGAAGTTAAAAATTTAAAAAAGTATTTTTCAACCCCTCATGGACAGCTTCACGCTGTTGATGATGTAACATTCACGATTGAGAAGGGAAGAACCCTTGGTGTTGTTGGAGAGTCAGGTTGTGGTAAATCAACATTGGGAAGAACAATCATACATTTGCATGAAAGTACTTCCGGACAGATTTTGCTGGATGGAAATGATATCACCAGATTGAATGGAAAAGCTTTGAGAGAGGAACGGGAAAAAATGCAGATTATTTTTCAGGATCCATATTCATCGCTGGATCCACGAAAAACAATTGACAGCACGATCCGGGAGCCGCTTATAGTATCGAAAAAGTTTTCCAAAAAAGAAATAGAAGAAAAAACGGAAAACCTTATGGAACTGGTTGGTATCGATGAGAGACTTCGCAGGGCGTATCCACATGAATTAGATGGTGGAAGAAGACAGAGAGTTGGTATTGCAAGGGCATTAGCACTTAATCCGGAATTTGTTGTCTGTGACGAGCCGGTTTCTGCACTGGATGTTTCGATTCAGGCACAGGTTCTTAACCTGCTGAAAAAACTTCAGCAGGAAAGAGGTCTGACATATATGTTTGTAACACATGATATGTCTGTTGTAAGACATATTTCTGATGATATCTGTGTTATGTATTTAGGACAGGTAGTCGAAAAATGTGAAGCAAAAGAACTGTTCCGCAATCCGGTTCATCCATATACAAAAGCGTTGCTGTCTGCAATTCCATCAGTTGATATCCATCATCAGACAAAACGTGAGATTTTAAAAGGAGAGATTACTTCTCCAATCAATCCTAAACCGGGATGCCGTTTTGCTGCAAGATGTCCTTATGCAAAAGAGCAGTGTCACCAGCCACAACAGCAGAAAGAAATTTCAAAAGGCCATTTTGTAACATGCTGCAGAGTAGATGAGTTATAATTATAAAAGTTTGGAAATAAATCCCAAGAAGAAAATCGCCCAACCGTAAGGTTGAGCGATTTTCTTCTTGGGATTTATTTGAGTTGTCAACGAATAAAATTGATAATTCTATGACGCGTCTGATATATGCTTTTACAAAAATAAATCCCCTGCTTTATAAGTTTCAATATCTCCGGACCATAAAACCTGTGTAGCTGAAAGGCGTTCTGGATTATATTCCATATAAAGCTTATCACGAACAGGCCAGTGCAGCATCATTTCAAAACGATCGTCTTCTGACAGAACTGTTTTGGAAAAATAAATATACCGGTTACCGACATGTTTCCCCTTTCCGTCATTTTGAAAAACTTTGGAACTTGCTACGCCGACTTCTTTAATGTCATCCCAGGAATAACTTTCAAACGTAAAATGAAACAGCATACGTGATACTTTTTGTTCATCCATGCAGATCCGGGAACCGTTTATAATAGCAATAACAAAAAATAAAATCGCAATCAATAAAAACAAGGCAAAGGAACCAGGTCGAGAAATAGGTATCATTGCAATTGCCAGAATCAGTGAAAAGACAGCAGTGATCAGGCTGATCAAAAATTTAAAAGGAGAAATCATAAAGGAATATTTCATAGTGACACCTCCGTACTTAGATATTGTTCAAAATCTTTTTTAATAGCAAGTGCAGCACCGCCCAGAGCACCGGAAAACTCATTATGATCAATAAATATGATATTTGGAACCGTACTTTGTGGACGGAATACATATTCGTTAATTGTTTTAATAAACGTGTCCTGATTCCGTTTGCATTGGAATATATGTGCGTCTGCAAGAAGCGCGTTTGGACGGATAAAATTGTCAATGCTCGCAAGAGAGATCGCGAGATGATAAATAGCAGAATTCACAACGAAATCAATACTTTCCTCACCGAATTCCTGTGCTTCGAGAATCTGTGACAGTGTAGGAATCTCATCCTTGCAAAGGGATGCCAGATAAGGAGCTTTTCCTTCGTTGACCAAAGCAGAGCACTGTTCGATCATTGCACGCTCACCGGAAAGATCACTTAGTGTGGAGGCAGGTTCAGTTCCTCCATATGCAGCAGGCTGAAGAATCATATATCCAAGCTCTCCTGGTCCGATAGCAGTACTTAATGTATTTGGATCACAGAGAATAAATGGGCAGGCAATTCCACTTGAAATAAAAAGGTAAACGAAAGAAGAAAAACCGCGTATGGTTTCACGATGGAAAAGCTGCTGACTTAATGCTCTTGCGTATGCGTTATTTCCGGCAACCATAGATCCTTTATACCCGGATATTTCAGCAATATCTTTTATAATGTTTTTTTCATACCAGTTATATTTTCTGTGAGCCTGCAAAACGCCATGATCAGAATCGATAATACCTGGAGCGGAGACACCGACACCGGCAATTTTATCTAACGGAACCGGAAGATTCTGAAGACAGCTTTTTAAAAGAAGTCCGACACTTTTTACATTATGTTCATAGTCAGGATAAACGGTTCTGTCAGAAGAGGAAAAAATTATCTGTCCGCGATAATTCACAATACACAGATGGCGGAAGGTACGGCGCATTTCCAGCCCGATAAAATATCTGGAATCCGGAACGATATCAATAGGCCATGCTTTTCTTCCAAGTGTATTGGAACTGAGAGAGGAGTCTTTTACATTGTCGATAACTCCAAGTTCAATCAGACTATTAACGGTAGTTGTAATTGTAGGTACAGTCAGTCCGAGCGTTTCAGCAATCTCGGAACGTAAAATAGGACCATGCATATAAATCATCTTACGGATAGATGACTGGTTTTGTATTTTTATTCGTGGAAGATTTCCACCCTGCATATTAATTACCTCCTGGAAATGGATACATATTTAACAAAATTTTTTTATTTAATTTGGGAGTTTTCCCTATATTAGTATAGCATATCTTGTGATATAATCAAATAAAATAATTAGATAATTAATTTAAAAAACAAAAAAGGAGACAAAAATGAAAGCAATACTTTTAATGTTTGATTCATTGAGAAGAGATATGCTTTCCTGCTATGGAGGAAGCGTAAAAACTCCAAATTTCGAAAGACTGGCTTCGCATACGACGCAATATGAAAGATGTTATGCCGGCAGTCTGCCTTGTATGCCGGCACGAAGAGAAATCCATACCGGACGATATAACTTTCTGCATCGGAGCTGGGGACCTTTGGAACCATTTGATGATTCGATGCCTGAGATTTTAAAAAATAATGGAATCTACACGCATCTTGCAACAGACCATTATCATTATTTGCAGGATGGAGGGGCAACCTACCAGAATCGATATTCGACATGGGAGTGCTACCGTGGGCAGGAAAGTGATGCATGGGCTGCAGACCTGATGCCACCTGACAGAGAATTTGCACCAACGCAGCTGAGTCCGGAGCAGACATCAGGGTGTGCTAGAGAAATGAGAAGAGCAGGCGGCTGGCAGAATATGAAAAACCGTAAAAAAATAAAAAATGAAAATGATTACCCGATGGTAAAAACATTTGAAAACGGTCTTTTATTTCTTGAACAGAATCATTCTTATGATAATTGGTTCCTGCAGATAGAAACATTTGATCCACATGAACCATTTGATTCGCCAGAAATATATCAGTCAGCATTCCTCTCGCCGGATGAGATGGATAATCCAGACTGGCCGCCATATGCAAAAGTAACAGAAGATGAAAAAACGATTCAGCTTATGCGAAAAAAATATGAATCAATGCTTCTGTTTTGTGACAGGCAGCTGGGAAAACTGTTGGACAAAATGGATGAACTGGATTTGTGGAAAGACACAATGCTGATCGTGAATACAGATCATGGATTTTTCCTCAGTGAACATAATTGGTGGGGAAAGGGGTCTATGCCTAATTATGAGGAACTTGTTCATACACCATTTTTTATATGGGATCCACGAACTGACAGAAAAGGAGAAAAGAGCGATCAGCTAGTACAGACAATCGATATCGCACCTACTGTTCTGGAATATTTTGACATTGCTGTTCCGGAAACAATGAGAGGATTGTGTATATCAAGGAAAAGCAGTCAGAAAGAAAACGAAAGATGTATTTTATTTGGATATCACGGAGGTCCGATTGGAGTAACAGATGGAAGATATGTACTCCTCCATGCGGTTGCAGATCCTTCTGTACAGACATACGAGTATACATTAATGCCAACTCATATGAAGAGTTTCTTTTCACTGGAAGAAATAGGAACAGCAGAACTGGTAAATGGAACTGTATTTACAAAAGGTATGCCTGTCCTCAGATTCTTTGACAGGGTCAATCCGAGATTTGTAGATAGCCTGCCATTTGGAAGCAATTTACTGTTTGACCTTTCAACAGATCCGGGTCAGAAGAACCCAATAGAAGATGATGATAAAAAACAATATTTATTAACGAAAATAAAAATGCTGATGGCAGAAAATGATGCACCACAGGAAGTATTTCAATATTATGGATTATAGAAAAAGGAGAGAGTGATTATGATAGATTTAACCGCAAAGCCATTTAACCTTGATCAGGAGGGAATTGACTGGGTCAACAGGACATTAAGCAGTATGACAGTTGAGCAGAAAGCAGGCCAGCTTTTCTGTGTTTTATTTAAAGAAACAAAGCAGGAAGAATTTGATTATGTATTTCATATTTTAGAGCCTGGAGCATGTATGTACAGAGTGGTTCCAACTGAAAAAGCAGTAAATGCATCGAATACGATTCAAAAAAGAAGCAAAATTCCTATGCTGATCGCAGCAAATCTGGAAAAGGGTGGAAATGGGATTGTACAGGAGGGTACACTTGTCGGTTCTCCGATGGAAATTGCTGCAACTGACGATATCACAATGGCAGAAAAAATGGCAGAAGCCTGTGCGAGAGAGGCAACTGCAGTTGGTGCAAACTGGGCATTTGCTCCAATCATCGATATTGACAGTAACTTCAGAAACCCGATTACAAATACAAGAACGTTTGGCTCTGACCCGGAAAGAGTAAAAAACATGGGCGAAGCTTATGTCAAAAAAGTTCAGAGACTTGGATTGGCAGCTACAATCAAGCATTTTCCAGGCGATGGACAGGATGAAAGAGACCAGCATCTTGTAACTTCGATTAATAGTATGGACTGTGATACCTGGATGTCTACCTACGGTGCAGCATACCGGGCAGGAATTGAAGCAGGAACATTGTCTGTCATGGTAGGACATATTATGCAGCCGGCATGGAGTAAAAAACTGGATCCATCATTAAAAGATGAAGAGATTATGCCAGGCTCATTGAGTCGTGAATTATTAAATGGTTTGCTCCGGAAAGAGTTAGGATTTAATGGACTGATCTGTACGGATGCATCAACAATGGCAGGATATATGCTGGCAATGGGACGTCGGAGAGCAGTACCTGAAAGTATCGCAAGAGGCTGTGATATGTTCTTATTTGCCAGAAATCTGGAAGAAGACTATCAGTTTATGCTTGATGGCATTAAAGAGGGAATTATTACACCGGAAAGACTGGATGAGGCAGTTACGAGAATACTTGCGGTAAAAGCAGCACTTGGGTTACATAAAAAAGTGGAGCAGGCAGATCTGGAAGAAGCAAAAAAAATCGTAGGATGTAAACAGCATCAGGAATGGGCAGAAGAATGTGCAGATAAAGGGATTACACTGGTGAAAGAAGAACCTGGTATTCTGCCAATCACGCCGGAAAAATATAAAAAAATCCTGTTTTATACAATTGAGCCGCAGGCAGGTGGAGAAGGAAATTATAAAGTAAAAGCTGCAGCTGCAAAGGTGAAGGAATTATTGGAAAAAGAAGGATTTGAAATTGATGATTTTGTTCCACAGCCATATGGTGAAGGATTCACAACAAAATATGAAGAAATTACTAAAAAATACGATTTGATTCTGTATGTTGCAAACTTGAGTACTAAGAGTAACCAGACGGTTGTCAGAATAGAGTGGAAGCAGCCAATGGGAGCCGACTGCGGATTATACATTAATGATGTACCGACAGTTTTTGTTTCATTGGAAAACCCGTATCATTTATTAGACTTCCCAAGAGTAAAGACATATATTAACTGTTATAGCAACAATGATCACTGCATTCATCAGTTAGTTGAAAAATTAACAGGAAGAAGTTCATTTAAAGGAACAAGTCCGGTCGATGCATTTTGTGGAAAATGGGATACAAGATTATAGGGAGAAAACAGATGAAAAAAGGATTATTATTTGATTTGGATGGTGTTATTGTTGATACTGCAAAGTATCATTTCCTTGCCTGGAAAAAACTGGCAGATGAGTTACAGATTCCATTTGATGAAAAAGATAACGAACGCTTAAAAGGCGTAAGCAGAATGGCCAGTTTTGAAATAATACTGTCTCTTGGAAACAGAAGCATGACAGAGGATGAAAAAGAGGCATGCTGTAAAAAGAAAAATGATATTTATGTAGATTATATTCAGAAACTGGAACAAAATGAAATTCTTCCCGGAGTGAAAGAATTCATTCTCGATGCAAAAGAAAATGGTTATAAGATCGCACTCGGATCTGCCAGTAAGAATGCTCCACTGATATTAGACAGACTTGATATTCAGAACCTGTTTGATGAAGTAATCGATGGAACAAAAGTCAGCAAGGCAAAACCAGATCCGGAGGTATTTTTAAAAGGTGCAGAAGCATTACAGATCGCTCCGAAAAATTGTATAGTTTTTGAAGATTCTACTGCAGGAATAGAAGCTGCCCATAACGGACAGATGAAGACAGTCGGAATCGGAAAAAAAGAAAATCTGCTGGAAGCAGATATTGTAATCCCAGGTTTTACTGGTATCAAAATTGAATTATTAGAAAAAGTACTTTGTAACTAATTTACAAAAATTACCACCAAAAGATAGGAAATCAGTCTATTGAAAAACTATCGTTTGGTGGTAGTTTATTAATAGAAATTGGTTTGGAAGTCTGTTATCTATATTACCGCTTGCTATTATGTGGATCAAACCTATTGCACCGGTTATTGTGCTTATGAGTATGATGGGAGCATTTGGATTTGTATCAAAACTTCCAGGCAACCTTGGCTGGGCAATGTTACCGGAATGTTCGGATTATGCAGAATGGAAATTTGGAAAACGTGGAGATGGTTTATTATCTTCTTCTTTAACAGTCATCAATAAATTCGGTATGGCAATCGGTGGATTCATTGCAAGCTTCTTCCTTGGATTAGTTGGATTCGTGGCAAATCAGGATCAGTCAGCTGCAGTTATCAGCATGATCGTATTCTTAAGATTCGGTATGCCAATCTTAGGATATGTCGCATCCTTAATCTCCATGTATTTTTATGAGATTACGGATCAGAAATATGAAGAGATCCGCAGAGACTTAGATGCAAGACATAAGAAATAAATCATACATAAATTTGCCGGAAGAACTTCTTTAGAAAAGGAAAATTTTCCGGCAAATCTTGACTTAAAAAGAAAAATAAACCAAAATAAAAATAATTGGATTACAGGGAGGAGATATCTATATGGCAGAAATTTTCGCATCGAAAACAGCTGAGATTGAAGAGAGAGAAGTTATAAATGCGCAGATTTCCAGAAAACTTGCAGGGGAATGCATGGTACTTCTGGAAAACGATGGAGCTTTACCAATTCATACAAAAAAAGTGGCGCTTTTCGGAAATGGAGCGCGTGCGACTATCAAAGGCGGTACGGGATCGGGAGATGTAAACACAAGAAATAATGTAAACATTGAACAGGGATTTCAAAATGCCGGAATTGAGGTTACGACAACTGCATGGTTAGACAGACAGGAGCAGAATACCAGCGCTGCGAAAGTAGCTTATGTGCAGTGGATGAAGGAGGAAGCAGCGAGAAAACAGACATCTGAATTTGCAGTAATGTTTGACCACCCTTACAAAGAACCGGACTGCGAGATTATCACGATCAATGACATTGATGTGTCAGAGACAGATACTGCGGTATATGTGATCGCTAGAAATTCCGGGGAAGGAGCAGACCGGTTTGATGAGGAAGGGGATTACAGATTATATCCACACGAAAGAGGAAACATTCATCTGCTTGCTGAGGTATATGATAAACTGATTGTTGTATTAAATATTGGCGGAGTTATGGATCTTTCGGAAATGAGATCAATAGCGGGAGTCAATGCAATTCTCCTGATGACTCAGCTAGGAAATCTTGGTGGAGATGCACTTCTGGATGTGTTGACCGGAAAAGTAAATCCATCAGGGAAGACAACTGATACCTGGGCAAAAAATTATATGGATTATCCATCCTCTGCAAAATACAGCCATAATGAGAGTGTACATGATGAAATGTACGAAGATGGTATCTATGTTGGATATCGTTATTTTGACAGCTTTGGTGTGAAACCACTGTACTGTTTCGGATATGGAAAATCTTATACTGATTTTGAGATAAAAGCTGGAAAGATAAGTGTGGAAGGGAATGAAATTCAGATTCCTGTAACTGTAAAAAATACAGGAAAAATTTATGCCGGAAAAGAGGTTGTTCAGGTATATTATAGTGCAGCCGGCGGAGTAATGGAAAAGCCATATCAGGAGCTGGCAGCGTACCAAAAAACAAAATTGCTGGAACCGGGTGAAACAGAAGAGATTGTCTTAAAGTATCAGGCAGAACAGATGGCGTCTTATTCAGAAAAAGAAGCAGCATGGATATTGGAAAAAGGTGACTATATTATCCGGGTTGGAAATAGCTCGGCTTCTACAAAAGTTGCAGGAGTTATAGAAGTCTGTGAAGATATACAAACATTAAAGGCAAAAAATTTGTTTGCCCTGGATGTCGCACTGAATGAGATTCATCCGGATGCTGTAAAATTGGAAGAAAAGAAAAAAGAAGCCGCCAGTTATCAGGCAGAAAAAATAATCTTTGATACAACAGCTATTGCACAAAAAACGGTTGTTTATCAGGGAATGCGGAAGGAATACCATACAGATAAGACAGATAAAATTACCATGCAGGATGTTCTTTCAGAAAAAGCAACAGTAGAAGAATTAGTGGCGCAGCTTTCAACGGAAGAACTTGCAGAATTTTGTGTGGGTACTTTGCGTGCTGACGGAGGGGAAGTTGTTGGAAATGCATCTTACACTGTACCTGGAGCAGCAGGAGACACCTCTTCTGTATGCAAAGAATCAAGAGGAATCAAGAATATGATACTTGCAGATGGTCCTGCCGGACTTCGCTTGCAGCCACATTTTAAGACGAAAAAGGATGGAACACTTCTTTCAGGTGGAGAGGTGATGGGGGATGCATACACACCATTTAATCCAAATATCGATGAGAAGGAAGTGGATAATTATTATCAGTATTGTACTGCAATTCCAATTGGCTGGGCACTGGCACAGTCATGGAACACAGAACTTGTAGAAAAGGCTGGAGATATGGTTGGTTCAGAAATGGAACAATTTCATGTGGATCTGTGGCTTGCACCAGCGTTAAATATTCACAGAAATCCGCTTTGCGGACGTAACTTTGAATACTATTCCGAAGACCCATATGTTTCCGGTAAAATTGCGGCAGCAATGACAAAAGGAGTACAAAAGCACAGGGGCAAGGGAACAACGATCAAGCATTTTGCGGTGAATAATCAGGAAGATAACCGTTACTTTGTCAATGCACATGTAAGTGAGCGGGCACTTCGTGAAATTTATCTGAAGGGATTTGAAATTGCAGTGCGTGAAGCACAGCCGTTATCCATCATGACTTCGTACAACCTGTTAAACGGTATCCATACAGCAAACAGCCATGATCTGATCCAGGGAATGGCAAGAGACGAATGGGGATTTAAAGGAGTAGTGATGACCGACTGGTTCACCTCACAGGATATGCCGATGATTACCGGAAAATTCAAACCAGCTTATCCAATCTCAGCATCTACCGGCTGTATTTATGCAGGCAATGACATCCAGATGCCAGGATGCCAGAAAAATGTCGATGATATTGTAGAAGCGGTTAAAACGGGAAAAGAGATTGATGGATATAAAATCACGAAAGCAGATTTACAGTTTAATGCGGCAAATGTAATCAGAGTTGTTGCCAGAACAATGTAAAAGTATTTTGTGCAGATAATGTAGACGTCTTTTGTTTTGGAAAAAACTTCATCTTTTATACTTCATAAGTATGAAATGGCGTATGAATCTGTAAAATATCTCTTCGGTATTGTTGCGGTGAGACCTGTTCAGATTTCTTAAAAGTTCTGCTGAAATAAAGAGGGTCGCTGTAGCCGACAAGATAGGAAACTTCAGAGATAGGAAGATTTTCATAAGCCAGAAAATCTTTTGCCTTATTGATTCTTATTTGAGAGAGATACTTCATCGGCGTAATATGGTATTCTTTTTTGAAAAGATGAGAAAGGTAATCCTGGCTCAGATTGCAGTATTCAGCCATTTTTTCAATAGACCAGAAGTTCTGATAGTGCTGATTTAATTCGAGAATCAGACGATCTAAAGCAAAATTTGTGTGAGCAGAGTACTTTTCGTTTAGAAGAGTCCGGTTGAAGCTGATAAGCAGCTTAATAAAGTTACTTGCAATATAAGCTTCAAAACCATATTTTTTCAGCTGGAGTTCCAGAATGATTTCCTGAAATAGAGTTTTAAAAAGAATATTCTCCTCGATATGACAGGAATGGATGTCATACTCTTCTAGAAGTTTTTTACAATTTTTACCAGTAAAATGAATCCAGAAAACTTCTGGGGTATCTTTTGCATAATAAGTGTATTCCTGTCGTTCACCAGGGAGGAAAATCTGAATGTCTCCTTTTTCACGTTTTATCCATTGGTGATTTAGTTTAAAATAGCCACAGCCGTTGGAAATGTAAATAAGCTGGAAATCAAGTCTTCCATTTGGACGGAGCCTGGAAAAATCTTTTGTGAGAAAATGCTGATAGCCACAGCAATTTATTACAAAATCTGTGGTATTATCTTCAAATCCTAATTCGTTTCGGTAAGGGCGAAGATGTCCGGAAATGTCAATCATAAAGGATGATTCCTCCTTGTTTTTTACATGTTTTTGTCATGTGAAGACAAAAATAATTGTTAAAATGATGTTGGGGTCAAAAGCCCCTATAGTACCTTGAAAATTTTACACAAATTTACCACTCTATGATGGATGTGCTATACTATATTCAGCAAATAAAGGTGGTAAACATATATGTCATTCAGAACTAATCCGTTTTCGTAAACGCTGTTATGATTATGAACCCGCCTATGGTGTTGATCTGCTTCACGACTGTCTTACCGGACTGAGTGGCGGCATTGCCAGACTCATGGATATCAATCCACGTATCAAGCGTATGGATTCCATGATGATTGCAGCAAACATACGGAAACTAAGCCGTATAGAACTGCTTTACACCTGCGTATCCAGACTGGTCATTTACCTCCATAACAATAAAAAAGATGACCTGCTTAAAGGTATGGAACATTATTATGATCCTGATGATTATAACAAAACGTTTTATTATAATACTTTAAATGAGACAGGGGATCAGATAAACACCATTCTCCATGACGCTGATAAACTGCTGTCACTTTGTGGGGCAGAATACGATGATGTTACCGAATACCAGCTTCTGGTACGCTGTCTTTCAGAGCAGACCGTTGTTGAAGAAGCTTCCCGGCGTCTTCGTACAAAAGAAGACGGTGCATACTCAGGAAAGGAGAACCACGACCTTGCAGCTGAAAAGAATATCCAGCTGGTCAACACGGATTTATCTGGAAAACCTGTAGACAGCATCCTTGCAGAGTTTGTATTTAATGAAGAAGGTACAAAAGTCCTGCGTTGTCCTGCCGGATATGAACCAAAAAGCTGCAGCTATACTGGAGAAAAATCCCAACAGTTCCATCCTTATTGCGAAGAAAATATCATGCAGACAGGATGCCGGTACGGGGTCTGATACGTGGAAGATTTTTCTTCGGATGTAAAATTGCAGCATTAAATTTTAAAAAGCTCTTTACATTTCAAAAGGGCTTAGGGCATTATGCTCAAAATCCGGCATTAGCCTGAAAATCCAGTCAAGGAACTGACTGAAATACAAGGGAAAAACACCTAATATCTATTCCAAAACGGTTGTGTAAAATTTTCAAGGTACTATATGTGGGAAGTCAGCGAGTTTAAAAACTCTTTTGACCCTGACATCTTAAAATTATAGTAGCACAGAGAAAAGAAAAAATCATGAGAAAATAAAGAAAAAACAGTTTTGTCCATATGCAGAACATTTTTTTCTATGGAGGGTTTTTAGGAAAAAAATTATGATAATAACACGATATCGTGATAATAATTTTTTGGAGGAAAAAATATGAGTATGTGGACTATGGTATCGTTCGTATTTTTTACAGTATTGGTAGCTGTAATTTCGTGGTACCTGACAAAAAAAGAAGATTTATCAACAAATACGGGTTATTTCTTAGGGGGAAGAAGCCTGAGTGGAATTGTAATAGCAGGTTCACTAATGCTTACAAATCTGTCTGCAGAGCAGTTGGTAGGATTGAATGGAAATGGATTTATGGATGGACTATCAAGCATGTCATGGGAAGCAACGTCCGGTATTACCCTTGTATTTATGGCATTGATTTTTTTACCTAAATATTTAAAGGGCGGATTTACAACTGTACCGGAATTTATTGAAGAACGGTATGATAAAAGAACCAGGAATATGGTAACGTTTCTGTTTTTGGTAAGCCTTGCACTTGTGACATTGCCAATCGTATTGTATTCTGGTGGAATAGCATTAAATTCATTATTTAATGTCTCTGAATTGCTACACGTATCAGAAAAAGAATCTCTTGCAATCGTAATTGCCTGTATCGGTGTTATTGGTGGTATCTATGCTATTTTTGGTGGATTAAAGGCAGTAGCAGTTTCCGATACGATCAATGGAATCGGACTTATTATCGGAGGTATTTTAATTCCGGTTTTGGGACTTGCCAGACTTGGAAATGGAAGCATGGCAGAGGGAATCACACAGCTTCTGACGGTTCATCCAGAGAAAATGAATGCGATAGGAAGTTCTTCAAGCAGTGTACCGTTTAGTACACTTTTTACAGGAATGCTGTTGGTAAATACGTTCTACTGGTGCACGAATCAGCAGATTGTACAGAGAGAATTTGGTGCAAAAAATCTGGCTGAGGGGCAGAAAGGAGCACTGATCGCTGGGTTTGCCAAAATGCTGGATCCATTTATTCTTGTGATTCCAGGTATTATCGCATTTCATTTATATGGAAGTGAGATTGGATCTCAGGATTCAGCATACTCCGTTCTGGTGTCTCATGTATTGCCATTACCATTAGTCGGCTTCTTTGGGGCAGTTTTATTCGGAGCAGTATTAAGTTCCTTTAATTCAGCATTAAATTCGGCATCTACTATGTTCTGCCTGAATATTTACAAACCAATGATCAATCAGAACATCACAGATAAGAAGCTTGTAAATGTAGGTAAAATATTTGGTACGGTAATTGGTATTTTCTCCATCCTTGTTGCACCGAGCATCGCAAATGCCCCACAGGGATTATACACTTTTATGAAGAGTGTTATGGGATTTTTTAACATCCCAATTTTAGCGGTTGTATTGGTTGGATTTGCATCGAAGAAAGTTCCAGCAATTGGAGCCAAGATTTCCATTGTATTTTTTATTATCGCTTATGCCCTTTACAAATTTGTTTATCCGATTCCGGTTCATTATTTACATATTTATGGAATTTTATTTATTATCTGTCTGCTGATTATGTTTGTGAGTGCAAAGATTGCACCCAGAAAAGAGCTGTATGTACAAAAGGATGCAAAAGCAGTTGATTTGACACCATGGAAATATGCAAAACCGGTATCTGGAATTGTTGTTACAACCCTGATTTACATTTACACGGTATTTTCTCCAATTGGTATTATTAATAAAGGAGAGGCAATTCCTTCTATTTTCATTGGTATGACGGTCGCCTATGTGGTAATCAGTATTATTGTTTTTATTGTAATTTTAAAGAAACAAAAATTAGTAAAGAATAAGTAAGGATGGATGTTTTATGAAAAAACAGGTGATTTTAATCATGACGGACACCACTAGAAAAGACATGTTAGGCTGCTACGGCAACCCCAAAATGGTTACGCCGAATCTCGATAAATTTGCATCAGAGGGAATCCGTTACAACAATGCCTATTCCTGTCAGCCAGTGTGCGGTCCGGCGCGGAGTGCAATTTTTACCGGAACCTTTCCACATTCAAACGGAATGGTGACAAACTGTGTGCCACTTGGGGCAAATGTGAAGACCGTCGGACAGCGTCTGACAGACAATGGATATCACTGCGGTTATATTGGAAAATGGCATCTCGATGGTGGTGATTATTTTGGCTTCGGAAAATGTCCGGAAGGCTGGGATCCGGAATACTGGTATGATATGAAATGTTATCTGAATGAGCTGACGGATGAGGAGAAGGTTGCCTCAAGAAAGTCAGAGACCGCATTCAGGGAAAATATGACAGAAGAGTTCACTTATGCGTACCGCTGTACGGAAAGAGCACTTGATTTCTTAGAACGGTATCAGGATGAGGATTTCTTCCTGACTGTGTCCTACGATGAGCCGCATGGACCGAGTTTGTGTCCTGCACCATACAATACGATGTATGAGGGATTTATCTTTGATAATCAGCCAAATTTTGAAGATGATCTGAGTAAAAAGCCATTGATGCAGCAGCTTTGGGCAGGGGCAGATATTCATAGAACAGCAGAGGAGATTAATCATCCGTCAAAGGCACTGGCTCTGTTCTTAGGATGTAATACATTCGTAGATCATGAAATTGGAAAAGTGATTGATAAAATCAACAGGTTGATGCCGGATGCACTGGTGATTTTTACCTCAGATCATGGGGATATGCTCGGAGCACACAGACTGCAGATGAAGAATGCAACTGCGTACAAAGAGGTGGCTAATATTCCACTCCTTATAAGAGGAGGGGAGAAAGGAAAGGTAGTGGATGCACCGGCTTCCCACATTGACCTTGTGCCGACTATTTTAGATTATATGGGGCTTCCGATTCCAAAGCTCTTAGAAGGAAAGAGCATGTTAAAACAGATTTATGACACGACAGAGAAAGTCAATGATATTGTATACACGGAATTTACAAGGTATGAGATTGACCATGATGGCTTTGGTGGATTGCAGATTATGCGTGCAGCAATCAGTGAGCGATACAAGCTTGTTTTAAATCTTCTGGATACAGATGAGTTTTATGACATGGAAAAGGATCCATATGAAGTCCATAACCTGATTGAAGATTCTGTCTGTGTGAAGGAGCGTGATGCCATGCATGATGCACTGTTAGAACATATGAATGCGACAAGGGATCTTTATCGTGGCTATCAGTGGAGTGCAAGACCGTGGAGAAAGGATAAGAAGCCAACTTGGCAGAATGACGGTTATACTAGACAGAGGGAAAACGAGGAGTATGAACCGAGACAGCTTGACTATGATACCGGGCTGCCGATGGTGAAAGCAGTGAGAAAGAAAGTCACGAAAGATGAGAAGAACTAGTGAAGAATAAAATTCCCCGGAAAAGCAGATAATGTAAGACTGTTTTTCCGGGGAGTTTTTTGGAAAAGAGGGGAATATCTTTACAGAGCAGCTGGAGTTGGATATGATAAAATAGTATACTAATTAATTAGTATACTATTTGTACGGATTATGCAGGGAGAAGCGATCTGTTTGAAAATCTTGTAATCTGGAAAAAAGAAGATTTTCGAAAATTACAGGGAACGTATCCAGTGATCAGTCTGTCATTTGCCAATATAAAAGAGAAGTCATATGAGATGGCAAGACAGAAAATCTGTAATATCATTACAGACCTATATGCAAGGTATGAGTTTATTCTGAAAGAAGATGTGTTGGGAGAACGGGACAGAGCCTTTTTTGAGCAGGTAAGATATGATATGGATGACAGTGTTGCAACCTATGCAATACATGAATTGTCAAAGTTTTTAAATATTTATTATGGAAAAAAAGTCATTATTTTGTTAGACGAATATGATACACCGATGCAGGAGGCGTATGTTGATGGATATTGGGATGAACTGGCAGCATTTACAAGAAGCCTGTTTAATGCCGATTTTAAGACGAACCCATATCTGGAACGTGCTATCATGATGGGAATTACCCAGGTAAGCAAAGAGTCGGTTTTTTCTGATCTGAATAATCTGGAAGTGGTTACAACAACATCCGATAAATATGCAACAGCGTTTGGGTTTACGGAAGATGAAGTTTTTCGTATGTTGGTGCAATATGGTATGGCTGAAGAAAAAGAGCGGGTGAAATATTGGTATGATGGATTTACATTCGGAGAACACAGGGATATTTACAATCCGTGGTCCATATTAAATTTCCTCAATAACCGAAAATTTAATACTTACTGGGTGAATACCAGTTCCAACAGTCTTGCAGGTAAACTGATTCGTGAGAGCAGTGGAGATATCAAGTATACGTTTGAAAAACTGCTGCGTGGAGAGAGTATTATATGTGAAATTGATGAACAGATTGTGTACAATCTGTTGTCACAGAATGAGGATGCAATCTGGAGTCTTTTACTCGCAAGCGGTTATTTGAAAGTGCAGAATTATATTGGTTATGATGAGATAGATGATACCACAGATGAAAACCCGAAATACGAACTTACGATCACAAACCACGAAGTTAAGAAGATGTTTGAAACTATGGTAAAAGGATGGTTTGCAGAAATAAAATCGGATTATAATCATTTTGTGAAAGCACTGTTGTTAAATGATCTTGATGCGATGAATGAATATATGAATCGTGTCGCAGAACAGATATTCAGTTCTTTTGACACAGAAAATCGTCCATCAGGAAAACAGCCGGAGCGTTTTTTCATGGATTTGTACTGGGGCTGCTTGTTGAATTGCAGAATCAATATTATCTGACATCGAATCAGGAGAGTGGATTTGGAAGATATGATATTATGCTGGAACCCAGAAAAAAAGAGGTGAAAGATGCATGTATCATAGAATTCAAAGTTTTTCAATCCAAAAAAGAAAAGAATCTGGAAGAGACAGTGCAGGCTGCACTTACACAGATTGACGAAAAACATTATGCGGCAGCTTTGGAGAGGAAGGGGATTACAAGGGAACATATTCACAGTTACGGTTTTGCATTCGAAGGAAAAAAGTATTAATTGGCTAATCGTTGTGATGATTTTCTACAGAAACGATAAAAGTTTTGGAAAAGAGGAAAAGCAAATGTCATTGATAAGTGAAGTGGTTCGCAGAACATTTAAAGCAAGTGATGATAAAAGAGATAAAGGGCTGAAAACGCCAGAGGATATCGAACGTTTTGATGATATCGTGTATGGTGAAAATGAAAAGTGGAATTTGTTGGACGTATACCGCCCGAAGAAAGAAACGGGAAAGAAGCTTCCGGTGATCGTCAGCGTACACGGCGGTGGCTGGGTTTATGGAACAAAAGAAACATATCAGTTTTATTGTATGAATCTGGCAGAGCGAGGATTTGCGGTAGTGAACTTTTCGTACCGCCTTGCGCCGGAATATAAATTTCCTGCACCGTTAGAAGATACCAATAAAGTCATTTCGTGGATATTAGATCACAAAAAGGAGTATCAGTTTGACACGGAGCACATTTATATGGTAGGAGATTCCGCAGGAGGCAACACGCTTGCGCTTTATGCTGCAATCTGCACGAATCCGGAATATGCGGAAAACTTTGCGTTTAAAGTTTCGGACCATTTCAAGCCAAAAGCAATTGCACTGAATTGTGGAACGTATAATCAGGAGATGGAAAAAGGGGAGCAGAAAAAAGGACTGATGGCAGACTATCTGCCGGAGAAAGGAACGAAAAAAGAGATTGATCTCATCAATCCAATGCTGCATTTAGACGAAAATTATCCACCGGTATTTCTTATGACTGCCACCGGAGATTTTCTGATCGATCAGGCAACGGTGATGGCTGGCACACTCACAAAACATAAAGTACCGTTTCTTTACCGGTTTTATGGTGACGCAAAGACGGAACTTGGACATGTATTCCATTGTAATATCCGGTTGAAAGAGGCTGGAATCTGTAATGATGAAGAGTGCGAGTTTTTCCGGAAATGTCAATAATGTTTCATCTGATCTATAACTGAGAAACTTTTTCAAAGCAAACTCATGAGAAAAAATTTGCCTTGGAAACATTGACATAAAATTATCAATGCGATATATTGGGTATGATAAATGTTGACGTGGAAACAAAATGAGGTAGAATTATGAAAGAACAACAACGTTTGTTACAGGAAATTGCTCTTATGTTAGAGCACCAGGATATGCTTTCAAAGTTGACAGAAAGCCAGTGCTTGGACGAGTATGGCTATTCAGAAACCCATTGTATCGATAATATCGGTCGTCTGGAATTGCCGAATGTCACAAAAATCGCAGAACAGATGCAGATGACACGAGGTGCGATCAGCAAAATGACAAAAAAACTTCTTGCAAAAGGTCTGATCGAAAAGTATACGTTAGAGACGAACAAAAAAGAAGTGTATTTTAAACTGACAGAGCGTGGAATGGTCTTATTCAAGGAACATGAAAAGCGCCATAAGCAGTGGGAGAAGCGTGACATGCAGTTTTTATCCCGATATTCCAAGGAAGAAACAGATACTATTTTAAAATTCATGCAGGAATTTAATGTTTATCTGGATGAACAGATCGAGCAGCATATTGCCAAGCAGCCGGAAGAGCGGGCATAAGATAGATTAAGCAGGCAGTATATATGTGTATCAAATAATATACAAAAAAGACGAATTACAACAGCACGAAAGGCGGCAGTGATTATGGAAAAGAAACCATTTGTAACCAAGGAACAGTTAGATGAGATCGTAAAAACATATCCAACTCCATTTCATTTATATGATGAAAAAGGAATCCGTGAAAATGCAAAGGCAGTGAAGGAAGCATTTGCATGGAATCCGGGATTTCGCGAATATTTTGCGGTAAAGGCAACCCCAAACCCATTTATTTTAAATATCTTAAAAGAGTATGATTGCGGATGTGACTGCTCATCCTTAACAGAGCTGATGTTAGCTGATTCACAGGGTTTTGACGGAAAATATATCATGTTTTCTTCAAACGATACACCGGCAGAAGAATTTGCTTTTGCAGATGAATTGGGCGCGATCATCAACTTAGATGACTTCACCCACATTGATTTCTTAGAGCAGACAATCGGACATATTCCGGAAACCATTAGCTGCCGTTACAATCCGGGCGGAGTATTTAAAATGAGCAATGGAATCATGGACAACCCGGGAGATGCAAAGTACGGTTTCACCCATGAGCAGATTATTGAAGGATTCAAGATTTTAAAAGAAAAAGGCGCAAAATACTTTGGTATTCATGCATTTCTTGCAAGTAATACCGTTACGAATGAGTATTATCCAAAACTTGCGCGTCAGTTATTCGAACTTGTTGTAGAACTTCGTGATAAGACCGGCTGTGACATTAAGTTTATCAATCTTTCCGGTGGTGTTGGAATCCCTTACCGTCCGGATCAGACACCAAACGATATCCGTGTGATCGGTGAAGGAGTAAGAGAAGCGTTTGAGGAGATCTTAGTTCCGGCAGGACTTGGCGATATTTCCATTTATTCAGAGATGGGACGTTTCATGTTAGGACCTTATGGATGCCTTGTGACCAAAGCAATCCATGAGAAACACACTTACAAAGAGTACATTGGTGTGGATGCCTGCGCTGCAAATCTTATGCGCCCGGCAATTTATGGTGCATATCATCATATCACAGTCATGGGAAAAGAAAATGAACCATGCGATCACAAATATGATGTTACAGGTTCCCTTTGTGAAAACTGTGACAAATTTGCCATTGACCGTATGCTTCCAAAGATTGATATGGGTGACCTGCTTGTGATCCATGATACAGGCGCACATGGATTTTCCATGGGCTACAATTATAATGGAAGACTCCGTTCTGCAGAGGTGCTGTTAAAGGAGGACGGCTCCACACAGCTGATCCGCCGTGCAGAGACACCGGACGATTATTTTGCAACGTTTGACTGCTTTGACATTTTGAAAAATATGAAACATCCGGAAAAATAAAAATGTAAAAAACGCTCCGCGAGGATGCGACTGATGCACAAATATTTAAAAGGATGAAACAAAGTGTGTATAAACGAGAGTTTATTTGAAAATACAAGAGATAAGATTGTCGGGATTCAGCGGGAGCGGCAGGGAATCGGCACATTATCAGAAAAAACGATTCATGCGGTTCTGAAGAATTATTATGCGCCGGATACGGATATGCATGAGATTCCAATCGAAAACTTTGTGGCAGATATTTATACCGGTCAGGAGATCATTGAGATACAGACACGCGCATTTAATAAAATGCGAAGAAAACTGGATGCTTTCCTGCCGGTTTATCCGGTGACGATCGTTTACCCTATTCCACATATTAAGTGGCTGTCATGGATCGATGAAGAAACAGGAGAGACTTCCCCAAAACGTAAATCGCCAAAGACAGGAAATGCCTACATGGCGTTTATCGAACTTTACAAAATTCGTTCTTATCTGTCGAATCCCAATTTGCACTTAAAAGTCGCATTGATTGACATGGAGGAGTATCGTCTGCTAAACGGTTGGAGCAGGGATAAGAAAAAAGGGAGCGAGCGTTACGACCGTATTCCGGTAAAGTTTGCGGAAGAAGTCTGCATCGACCGGAGAGAAGATTATATGCAGTTTGTGCCTTATGATCTGCCGGAGACATTCACTACAAAAGATTTTGCAAAGCACGCCAAAATCCAGCTGCGGCTTGCGCAGACTGTTCTTTTGATTTTGACAGATCTTGAAATCGTAGTCCGGGTTGGAAAACAGGGGCATAGTTATTTGTATGAAGTGAACGAATAAAAACTGCTTAGGCAATATGTAGAGATTAGGTTCAAACTTCGAAGCTTTTTGTTTTAAGTAATCACCTGTAACAAAATCGGTAAAAGATGTTCAGAAAGTCATGGATTGAAACCCCACAGGCTGTCTATAAGTGGCTTAATAGTTGTTGTATGGAAATGCAGACTCCTATAGCCGTAATCCTTTAATATCTTTAATACGTGATAAAATCGTATTGCAGCTGCAGCTGATAACGCCGGGAAGTGTATCAATGACTGTGTGCAGGAAGTGTTCCATTTCATCACTTGATGAAACAGCACCACTGATCTTTTGAGGGTTTATTATAGTTGTATACTCTTCAATTATGCCTTTTTTCTCCATATAATTGTTTCGCAACGTAATTTAAAACTTGCATTTTGAATACATGGAATAAATTCTGGTGTAGGAAAGAATAAGTGAAATTATAAAGGATGTGGAGGATATGATAATGTCAAAAGATGAATATTTGATTACAGATACGCCTCTTAAAGCACTGACGGTTTTTGCAATGCCGATGATTCTTGGCAGCTTTTTTCAGCAAATATACAATATGGCTGACTCCATCATTGTTGGTCAGTTTGTTGGCTCCTCTGCACTCGCAGCTGTCGGAGCCTGCGCAGCGCTGACCAATGTTTTCATTTGTGTGGCGCTGGGGGCCGGTGTCGGCGCCGGTGTGCTCGTGAGCCGCTATTTCGGTGCCAGAGAGTATGGAAAAATGAAGACCATCGTGTCAACGTCCTTGTTTAGCTTTTTAATTTTAAGCATAGTCCTTGGTGTTTCTGGCTTTTGCTTTTCCCACTCGATGATGAGCACATTACAAACCCCTGCAGATATATTAGATGACGCAGTGCTGTATTTGAGAGTCTACTTTGTGGGATTTCCGTTTTTGTTTATGTACAACATTCTATCAACGATGTTTACTTCCATAGGTGAATCAAAAATCCCGCTGGGACTACTGATATTTTCGTCAATCTTAAATATCTTTATGGATCTTTGGATGGTGGCAGGACTTGGTCTCGGAGTGTTCGGTGCGGCACTTGCGACTCTTATAGCACAGGGGATTTCTGCGGTGTTTTCACTTTTTCTTTTCC
>UQNW01000004.1 GCA_900542495.1 uncultured Roseburia sp. | reverse complement strand
GGGATAAACGCTGAAGGCATCTAAGCGTGAAGCCCCCCTCAAGATGAGATATCCCTTCCATAAGGAAGTAAGATCCCTTGAAGACTACAAGGTAGATAGGGCAGAGGTGGAAGTGTGGCAACACATGGAGCTGACTGTTACTAATCGATCGAGGGCTTGACCAAAAGACTCGGAATCTGTATGAAGTTTTGAATGTATACTTGAAAAAGTGAATAGAATAAGTTATGATAGCAATAGTTGAAAAACTATTCAGCATATAGGGGATTGGTCAAATGGTATGATAGGAGTCTCCAAAACTTTTGGTGGGAGTTCGATTCTCTCATCCCCTGCTCATAGAGTCTTGAGTTTTCAAGACTCTATTTTTGATTCATTATGTTTATATTGTATATGGTATGACAAACACAGTGAATTAAAATTGTGAGGAGAGGAAGTGAAAGCTGGGAATGATAGCAACACATAGAGTAAAAGATTCAAATGGAAAAACGGTAGGTTTTATCATTGACGACACATTTTATGTTGATTACTATATCAAAAATAATATTCAGTACGTTGATAATTTAAGTCTGACCCAAAATGATATTATAAAAGCGAATGAAGAACTTCCAGAGGTAGATTATAAAAGATATGTAAATAAAAAAGAATACGAGAGCATAGTTAAAAACAATCCTTTTATCAGAGATATACAAAAGGATTTAATGAAATGGAAAAATGATTCATCACATAAGGTTTTGCAATTAGAAGGCTCCAGACAGATAGGAAAAACAACAGAATTAAAAAAATTTGCATACAAAAATTACGAATATGTCATAATAGTTGACTTAGCCGCTGACACATATAATTTTATAGATGTTATTAATAATGGATGCAGTCCTATGGAATTTGAAAAGTATTGTCGTAGAGCGTCGCTTCCGCACTTCGTAGATAATAAAAATACAATATTAATTATAGATGAAATTCAGAGCAATAGTGCTGTTTATAATTCAATTCGTAAATTACATGATACTGTGAAATGCGATATCATTGTAACAGGAAGTTATCTTGGCAGAATATTAGGGGATAAAAAGTTTTTTCATCCTGCAGGTACGATTAGTTATGCGCATATGTTTACATTAAGCTTCACAGAATTTTGCAGAATATTTCAGTGTGAAAAAATTTTAAAATCCATAGACATTTATGGTGGAAGCAATGAAGCAGATTATGAAAAACTGGAAGGATTATATGGTATTTACTTAAAAATTGGTGGGTATCCTGAAGTTGTAAAGAAATATGTTGAAACAAAAAACATAAAAGAGTGTTACAGTATAATTGACAAATTGCTGGAAACATTCAAAGATGAATCCAGAGCATATTTTAATGAAGCAAGAGAAGTAGAGATTTTTGATAACGTATACAGAGAAGCTTTAAAGCAAATGTGTAATCGGGATGATATGAGTGGAAAGAATATTTTAGAAACGATTACTACATTGGTTAAAGACAGCACAAAATTATTTGTAAATAGAAGCGAAGTGGCAAATGCAGTTATATGGCTTAAATATGCCGGAATATTATCAACATGCAATTTAGCTGTAGATGGGGATATGAGAAAAATAAATGAAAGTAGAAAAGCTTATTTTTCTGATTGTGGAATAACATCTTATTTAGCAGATAAAAACTTGATAAAACGATCCTCATTAGTAGGCGTAATTACAGAAACTTTTGTGTATAACGAATTGCACAGGTTATTTAAGGTACCTTACACAGATTTGAAAGTAATTGAGGATGAGGTGTGCTATTCTACTTATGGAAATTTTGAATTAGACTTCATGTTAGCGGATAGGAACAAGACGGTATATGGAATTGAAGTAAAAATAAAAGATGGGGAACCAAAATCTTTAAAAGTATATATTGATAAAAATTTCATAGATCGCGGTATTGTTGCAAAACCTGCGAAAGGAGGACACGGGGATAAATTTGATACGATTCCGATTTATACAGTAGGATGTCGTTTTCCATATCATGAAATGAATTAGTTCAGGGATACCTAAATTTTAATACACTTAATAAGAGAACCGAAATTATGTGTAGCGCGTGCAGGCAAAAGGTGCGAAGTCTGCAGATGTATATGGAAGCAGTGAAGCAATTACTGCTAATATTCTTGCAAATCCGAATGGCTGGAATTCCGGCATGCATTGTAGAACATGCTTCATAGTATTAGAAAATACCTGAACTATAGTACAGAAAAATATGTAACCTAACTGTAGCCACAATTTAGTTATGAACAAAAAATGGGAAGCCTTGATTTATAAGGCTTCCCATTCTATTATCTAATGCAGGAGATGGGACTTGAACCCACACACTGTTGCCAGCGTCAGATTTTGAGTCTGATGCGTCTGCCATTCCGCCACTCCTGCGTCTAATATAATCTTGAACAAAATCGCTCAAGCAAGAAATATCTTATCATATTCCAGAAAAGATTGCAAGAAATTTTTTGAAACATAGAAAAATATTATGATAGTTATTTTGAAAAATGGGTTTTCAAATAAAACTTCGTAAAATGTAAAGCTTTATTCTTGACGTAAGTTATCATATATGATAACTTTAAACATGTGAAAACCGCAATTATTGTACAGATTATCCATATTTCATAGACAAGCATACAGGAGGGCGTTCGTTTGGCTCATGTGAAAAATAAAAATCTTGCAGTTGGTCAGCTTACCCCTCGTTATGAAGTGGTACAGCAATTAAAGGAAGCAAGAAAAGCGCAGGATATGACGCAGGAAGTGTTAGCAGAACGTGTTGGAACGAAAAAGTCTAATATTTCCAGATTAGAGAGTGGCAAATACAATCCAAGCCTTGATTTTTTGATCAAGGTGGCAGGAAGCCTTGGAAAACAGGTACAGATTAAGATCAAGTAGAAGGAGTATTTTGGTTATGGGCAGAAGTGTGACATTAGGCAATGGCAGAGAGATAGATAAAGATATTGAGTTGTGCAGGACAACAAATGAAAAGACCAGTGAGCAGGCAATTCATGTATTAATGGAGAACCATATCCCATTTACGAAAAGCTGGATTCCAATTCCTTTTTTCCTGCGTAAGAAGTTTCATGGCGCAAGTCAGATTTATGTGATCAATACGAACAGGAATCGTTATAGTCAGGCGAGAAGTGCCATTGATAAGATGGATATTTATTTCAAAAGACGTCTTGTTGTGAGCAATTATTAAAAAAGTCCACCATGCAATTTGTAATCAGAAATGTCTGATGTAAACTGCATGGTGGACTTTTATGCTTCTTACTCGTTAAGTGCGCGTAAATTCTCCTCAAACTGTTTTTGCAGCAGTTTTCTGGAGTAGCATGCAGCCACAAAAGAGGAAAGGGCAAGATTGTATACATTCGTGTATTGTACATAATGCCATTTTAAGTTTTCTTTCCAGTTCGTCAGAGTGATCGTCTTGTCCTCATCTAAATGATAATCGTAGAGATTATTGCGAAGCTCATAGGCGGCTGAATAGGAGAGGATATGTTTCATCAGACCGGCAGCATCGGAAGGAACGGGAAGGTCTTTCATATCGATCGCACCGCTGCAGTAGATTGCGGCAAAACGTCCGGCTGGATGCTTTAACTGGAACAATCCGTCAAGCGTAAAATTCTCAAGGTCAGTGTCAAAAGACTGTAAAGTTGCCAGTACTAAGGTGTCGATCATCTCCTGAAAAGCCGGGGTGGCAGAACAGTTTTTGACTTCAAAATATTCATCCATGAAATCATAGAGAATAAAATCCTCGCACGTAAAATGCAGATCTTCCATATAGGCGGCTGCAAATTTTGGAAGGAATGCGATCAGAGTGCTATAGTGAATGGAACAGATAGCCAGAGCCGCATAAAACTGTACTTCTGTCTGTAGCAAAACTTCCAGATCGATATCTACATTGGAAAAATCCACAGAAGCAATCTCAGGGCACACCTCTTTTAAAATACGATTCAGGATAGCAAGTCCAAAGCCGGACTTATCATCAATGATCGCAATGGCATAGCACAGCAGTACCGGATCAAAAGAATTCTCGGAGAAAGAAGGAGAAAAATAAAAATCTTTATCCAGAAAACGGTAAATATCTGCGAGATTGTCCATGGAAAGTGGACAATCCAAAGTGTCTTTCAGCTCTGCTACGATCGCTGGATTTTCCTTTGCTGCAAAAGAGAGAAAACGATACACAACATAAGTCTGAAAACGGTCGGTGTTTTCCTCCGGTCCGTTCTCTAAATATTCTATCAAAAATTCGGTTGGGAAAAACTGATCAAAAAATTCATCCATAATAAAGTCTGCCTTTCTTTTTCATAATAGTAGGGTTGCGCTGGTACAACCGCCAACATTGGTTGACATAATACAAAATGTGCAAAACTTCGGCACGAGAACACAATATAATATTTTTGCAAATAAAGCAATAGGACTTTTATTTTTAAGGAAAATGACTTATGATAGATATGATAATTAGAACGCAGGTAAAAAAGGAGAGAGATTATGTTAAGAGCAGCAGATTATCGTGAACGTGCAAGAGCATCTTTGAGCGGAAACTGGGGAATGGCAGTTCTCATCTGTTTTGTAGGTGCATTGCTTGGAGGAATCCAGACGGTGGTACCGGTTTCCGCGAGCTACCAATATGGGGAGGGAATGAGTTTACAGATTTTTGGACTGAATATGAATTTAGATCAGCTTCCAGTTGAAATGTTAGGCATGCTGACTTTCATGTTGGGCGTTATCAGCATTTATTCGCTGGCACAGTTTGTAGTCGGTGGTGCAGTAGAGCTTGGTATGTGTGCTTATTTTTCCAAACGCGCATTGGGCGAAAATGCGGACATTAAGGATGAGTTTTCCTATTTCCAGTATTTCGGAAAGGCACTTGGACTTCGTATTGTAACTTCTATTTTTATATTCTTATGGACATTGTTATTGATCGTACCGGGAATTATAGCTTCCTATCGTTATGCAATGGCAACTTATATTTTGGCAGAGCATCCGGAAATGGGAATTATGGAAGCAATCGAGGCATCCAAGCAGATGATGGACGGAAATAAATGGGCATTGTTTTGTCTGGATTTCAGCTTTATCGGCTGGGCGTTATTGAGCGCATGCACACTTGGAATCGGTGATTTATTCTTAAATCCATACACAAGAATGGCAACCGCTCATTTTTATCTGAATTTGAGCAGAGGTTCTGCCGGAAGCGGAGCGGATGATTTCCAGACAACCATGTAGTTTTTGGTAAACAGTAACGCAGAGTGAATGCAAAAATGTGAAAAATGTGAGAACTGATTTCAATTAAAAAAAGGATGTGTTAAAATAGACCGTGTTGTCGTCACGATATTTTGACACATCCTTTTTCTATGGCGAAGTAACCACATGAGTAAAAACTGGGCAGCGAAGATGCAGTTTTGCGAACGCGGTGCTGATAGCTGCAGGAAAATCTATAAAGAAAAGCTGGGAATAAAATGAAACAGATATGGAATAAAAAATACAGAAAGACTGTCATCGGAGGTCTGGTGCTTTTAGCAGTTCCGGTTGCAGCATTTTATCTGATGGAAGGTTATACGCACAATCCATTTGCGGAAGTAAGACCGTGGGCGCAGTTTTTTAATATTGTGCTTTTTGAACTGCTGGCATGGATTTTTGTCTGCCTGACAGGAAGAATACGAAGCGGACTTCGGATTGAACTGGTCATTGCCATGATTTATGGCATTGCGAATGCGTATGTAGTCCGTTTCCGCACGAATCCGATCGTGCCATGGGATATTTTTTCATGGAAAACAGCGGCGAGTGTGGCTTCTAATTATGATTTTAAACCGGATACGAGAATGGTCATCATGACACTGGTTTTCCTCGCGCTGATCGCTGGCTTGCATTTTGTGAAAACAGGATTTCCAAAATGGAAATTATGGAAACGCCTGATTCCGGCTGGTGCATGCGTGGTTGTGCTTGTTCTGTTTGTGAATCTGCTTCAGAATGAGGATTTTCAGACGGGACACAGATTGTATCCATTTTTATTTACACCGGCATTTATGGCGGAAGTAAATGGAATGGCTGTCACATTTGCGATGGATCTTGCCTACGTGACGGTGGAAAAACCGTCAGGTTATCATGTGGAAGAAGAACAGGCAGTGTTGGAAAGCTATGAAAATCAGGAGGATGAGGTAGAAGACAATGGCGGGGAAGAACAACTTCCGAATATCATTGTCGTGATGAACGAGTCATTTTCTGACTTGAAAGTACTGGGAGATTTTACAACAAATGAAGATTATATGCCTTATCTGCACAGCTTGCAGAACGGGGCAGAGAATACGGTAACGGGATATTTAAATGTGTCCGTATGTGGCGGAAATACCGCAAACACAGAGTTTGAGTTTCTGACCGGAAACAGCATGGCGTTTCTGCCGCAGGGAAGTATTCCGTATCAGCAGTACATCACGAAAGAACTTCCGGCACTCCCGGCATATCTTGCGTCGCTTGGTTATGAGACGGTGGCAGCGCATCCTTATTATGCGGATGGCTGGGACAGGGATACGGTGTATCCGATGCTCGGTTTTTCGGAGAGTGTTTTTAAAGATCAGTACTGGGGCGCCGGTTATGTGCGTAAATATGTCAGCGATAACAGCTGCGTAGATAAGATCATTGAATTATATGAGAAGAAAGAAGCAGGAAAACCGTTATTTGTCTTTAATGTGACTATGCAGAATCACGGTGGATATTCGGACACCTATGATAATTTTACGCCGGACATCACAGTGGACGGAGTGCAGAATGAGGCGTTGAGCCAGTATCTATCACTGATTAAGCTTTCGGATCAGGCATTGGAAAAACTGATCTCTTATTTTAAAGAGGCAGATGAAAAGACAATTGTAGTGTTTTTTGGAGATCATCAGCCAAACGATACAGTGGCAGCACCGATCTTGAATTTGAATGGAATGACAACAAAGACACTGACGGAGGAACAGTTAAAGCTCCGGTATGAAGTTCCTTATGTGATCTGGGCAAACTATGATATTGCAGAGGAGACCGGAAAGGATACCAGCGCCAATTATCTCGCTGCGGATGTGCTGCAGTACGCAGGTATTTCCGAGAATGCATATGGCAATTATCTGTTGGAATTACAACAGAATTATCCGGTCGTATCAGCAATGCGCGTGCTCACGAAAGACGGTGTGGATACCAATGCATCCAGTTCAAAAGACGAACTGAGAGAGTATCAGAGTTTGCAATATTACCAGCTTTTTGACTGGGAAAAAGAGTAGATTTACAGTGCAAAAATAAGAAAGTAAATGAAGCAGGAGTTTAAAAGAATGAATCAGACAGAAAAAAATGAGACAAAATCTGCGAAGTGGGCGAGACGCTTGCCGCTTTTTGCCGCTTTTTTGATTCCATTACTGATTTCCGTGATCATCTGTATCGACCACGAAGTTTATCCTTTCGGGGAGCGTTGTCTGTTACAGGTGGATATGTATCATCAATATTGCCCTTTTTTTACGGAGTTTGTGGATAAATTAAGATCTGGTGAGAGCCTGATGTATTCGTGGACGATCGGGCTCGGGGCGGATTTTGTGTCGCTCTTTGCCTATTATCTGGCAAGTCCGTTAAACTGGCTGATCTTATTATGCCCGAAAGGGTATGTGATCGAGTTTATGTCGATCCTTATGATCGTTCGCATATCACTCTGTGGACTGACCTTTGCCTATTACCTGAAAAAACATTTCCATACGAATCATCCGGCGATTGCTGTGTTTGGAACAGCCTATGCCCTGTCGGCATTTATGGCGGCCTACGCATGGAATGTGATGTGGACGGATTGTCTGGTGCTCGCACCGCTCATTATTCTTGGAGTGGAGCAGTTAGTAAAGGAAAAAAAGGTGACGTTATATTATGTCACACTCGCTGTCTCGATTTTATCAAATTACTATATTTCCATTATGATCTGCATTTTTCTGGTGCTTTATTTTCTGATCCTTCTATTGGAGCAGAAAGAGGGAAAAATAGGAGCCTGCCTGCGGTTTGGCTGGTATTCGCTTTTAGCAGGTGGAACAGGAGCGGTGTTACTGATCCCGGAAGCCATTATTTTAGGGGAAAGCGGATCACAGGGAATTTCGTTTCCGAGTGCAATGGAGTGGTATTTTAATCTGATCGCAGAGCTTGGAAGACACTGTATTCTGGTGGAAACGTACACAGGGCGCGATCACTGGCCGAACCTTTACAGTGGTGTGTTCACATTGTTTCTGATTTTGCTATATGTGATGAACCATGGAATCAGCTGGAAAAAGAAAGTGCCGCGGATCTTGTTGCTTGTTTTTATGGCGGTCAGCTTTGCAAATAATATGCTGGATTTTATCTGGCATGGACTACATTTTCCGGATTCGCTGCCGGGCAGACAGAGCTTTTTATACAGTTTTTTATTGTTAGTGCTTTGCTTTGAGACATTTTTACATTTGAGGGAAAACCGTTGGTATCAGGTGCTTGTGGCTCTGGTTTTAGATAGTGTATTTTTGTATGCAGCGTACCGCTTGTCGGACAGTGAGATGATCGGAAGTGACAGCTTTTTTGTGACCGCAGTATTTATCGCAGTGTATGCGGTTCTGCTGTTGATATGGTACGCGGGAAAGAAAAAGGTGCGGGAGTATATTTTTTTGATCACGTCAATTGTAGTAATTGCGGAGCTTACGGTCAACTTTGACATGACAGGTCTGGATACGGTAAACAGAACTTCTTATGTCAAAGACTGGAAGGACTATGAAAATGTCTTGAACCAGGCGAAGGAGCAGGAGAGCAAAAACAGCGCTGTCTATTTTTACCGGACAGAAGAAATGGAGCGGAGAACTAAAAATGATGCAGCGTTATCCGGCTATTATTCTGCAACACAGTTTTCTTCCCTCATGAATATCAATGTGAGCCACATTTATCAGGATCTTGGAATGGAAGGCGGAAAGAATTTTTACTGCATCAATGGTGCGTCGCCGTTGATCTCTTCCATGCTCTCCTTAAAATATGTGATCGCAGATAACGCATTGGAGGAAGGACCGCTTCGCACGCTTGTGGCATCTTCCGGGGACACTTATTTATATGAAAATAAATATTCGCTTCCGCTTGGTTTTATGGTGGATGAGCGGGTGGCAGAACTCTGGGATTATAAAAATGGCGGAGGAGTTTCCAACCAGAATGAACTGGCATATCTGCTTGGTGCAGAGGAGGAAATGCTCTCGGCGGTCCCGGCAGAATCAGAGACTGGCATATCCACGATTTCGGTGCCGGAGGATGGATACTATTTTGCAGCATACAGTTCGGTGACATCCGATACGTTGGAGGAGGAAGTCAGTGACGGAAGAACAAAGTCGTTTACCAAAGCGTCACATGGATATATTTTAGACCTGGGTTATGCAAAGGCAGGGGACGTGATAAAGATTAAAAACTCCAATGAGGAGCGCGTGGATATCACAGCCTATAAGCTGGATATGGAGGCACTTGATACAGCATATCAGACATTGGATTCACATACAATGGAGCTTACCTCCTTTTCAGACCGCAGGATCACCGGAACGATTGATGTGAAAAAAGCGGGAGATCTCGTCTTTTCGATTGCAAAAGAAGACGGCTGGAACGTGTATGTGGACGGAAAAGAGATAAATCCGGAGATTTTTGCAGAGGCGTTTATCAGTATTCCGTTAGAGGAAGGAACACATGACATCGAGCTTTGTTATACAACACCGGGATTAAAAATGGGAGCAGGGATCAGTCTTGGATGTGTGTTACTCTTTCTTTTTTCCCTTGCAGTTGTGAAAAAATTCACAGCTGCAGGGAAAAAACAGAATGATCAGATCTCATAAATAGAATAGTGATTGCGACCGTTGCGTGATCGCCATATTCCTGATAGCTGCTGCTTCCTGAAGCATTTGCTTAAAATTTTGAATTGGTTGATTTGCATCAGTCATATCGTAAACTCCTTATAAAACAAAATGCAGTTTTAAGTAATTTCTTCGGGTAATTTTTTGCTGTTTTAGCAGATTCTGACATAGATGAAAAGAAAATGAGCATTTTGGACTGAAAAAAATACACAGATTGTTTCATGGCGGTGTCTGCGAGCCTTGTTTGCGTGCAGAAAGTGTGATAAGATTTTCGCAGAAAAGGAATAGCAATATCAGGAAAAGAGAGGATAAGATAATGTTAGAGACAGGCATTAAAGGAGAAGCAAAAGAGGTTGTTTCCGAAAAAAATTCTGCGAAAGCAATGAAAAGCGGCGAACTGAATGTATATGCGACACCTTCCATGATCGCCCTTATGGAGCAGGCAGCCTATAAGAGCGTGGCAGCAGAACTTGAGGAAGGCAAGGGAACGGTCGGCACCCTGATGAACGTATCACATATTTCAGCCACTCCGCTTGGCATGGAAGTGACCGCAGTGAGTGAACTTGTGGAGATCGACCGCAAGAGACTGGTGTTTAAAGTGGAAGCTTTTGATGAGCGTGGCAAGATTGGAGAGGGAACCCACGAGCGTTTTATCATTGATAATGAGAAATTTCAGGAAAAAGCAAATAACAAATAGACTATATATGTAGAAATAAAAAGTGAAAAACAGTCTAATCAGTACGATTTATTGGACAGTAAAAAAGTTACACTCTTTTCAGCTTAAGGGAACGGAACAAAGTTGAAAGGAGTGTTTTTTTATGAAAGGATATGTGATCGAAGCAGGCTATATGGGATATGTGGACGGTGCTTACATGCTCTTTGCAGATGAAGAAGATTATCAGGAATATTTTAGAGAGTGGCATTGAAATAAAAGTATCGCAGTGATAAGATAGTCACAGACAGCTATTGAAGATAGAGAAAGGTAGTGATGATCATGGCTGGAAAAGAGATTAAGATTTATGGGGAAGATGAGAGTGAGTTGAAGGTCCGTCCTTATGAACATCATGCGAAGTATTATGAGACAGATCAGATGGGCATTATCCACCATTCCAATTATATTAAATGGATGGAAGAGGCCAGAATGGATCTGATGGAACAGATCGGTCTGAGCTATAAGCAGATGGAAGATATGGAGATTATCAGTCCGGTGCTGTCGGTGTCGTGCGAATACCACAGTATGGTTCATTTTGATGACACGGTAGTGATCGAGACGAAGATCACGAAGTATAATGGAATCAAGATGGAAGTGGA
Source organism: uncultured Roseburia sp. (assembly GCA_900542495.1). Taxonomy (GTDB): domain Bacteria; phylum Bacillota; class Clostridia; order Lachnospirales; family Lachnospiraceae; genus Roseburia. Next base: position 158,105 of record UQNW01000004.1, on the reverse strand, counting down.
ATACCGGATGACAGATAAGGAGACCGGAGAACTGCGGACGACGGCAAAGAGTTCACACTGTTTCCTGAATCGTTCCGGCAGACCGATTTCGCTGAAGAGGTCTTATCCGGAGATTGATACAAAGTTCTTTGAGTTTACGGATGAGAATTAATTCAGGCACAGGTTTTTTACTTGAAAATAAGATAGAGAGAGGCAGAAGAGATGATACCAGAGAGATTAGCAGCACTTCGGGAAGAGATGAAGCGCAGAAATATTGATGTTTATGTAGTACCAACCGCTGATTTTCATGAGTCAGAGTATGTAGGAGAGCATTTTAAGGCAAGAAAGTTTATCACAGGATTTACCGGTTCCGCAGGAACCGCAGTCATTACTATGTCAGAGGCAGGACTGTGGACAGACGGACGTTATTTTGTGCAGGCAGAGAAGCAGTTAGAGGGAAGCACTGTTACGTTATACCGCATGGGTGAGGAAGGTGTTCCTACAGTAGAGGAATTTGTAAAAGACAAGCTGCCACAGGGAGGCTGCATCGGTTTTGACGGCAGAACCGTGAATGGAAGCTGGGGTGAGAAGTTTGCTGCGATCGCAGAGGAAAAGGGCGGTTCACTTTTTGTCGGGGAAGATCTCATTGATCTGATCTGGGCAGACAGACCACAGTTATCAAAGGCACCATTATTTATATTGGAAGAAAAATATTCCGGCAGAAGTACAGCAGATAAGATTGCAGATGTCCGTGCAAAGATGGCGGAGGAAGGCGCAAATGTGCATATCCTTACCAGCCTGTGTGATATTGCATGGCTTTTGAATATCCGTGGTGGTGATATTGAGAGCGTGCCGGTTGTATTATCCTATCTCGTTCTGACAGACAAAGAGTGCATCTGGTTTTTACAGGAAGAAGTAGTGGATGATACGATCCGTGCTTATCTGGATGAGAACCATATCGAGTCAAGACCGTATGATGCGATTTATGAGTATGTGCCGACCATTCCGGAGAATGCGGCAGTGCTTATGAACAAGAAGGCTGTTAACTATCGTATCTGCAATGAATTAAATAAGAACATTCAGGTTATAAATAAACCGAACCCAACAGAGCTTATGAAAGCCATTAAGAATAAGACGGAAGTGGATAATACCCGTATGGCACATGTCAAAGACGGTGTGGCAGTGACAAAGTTCATGTACTGGCTGAAGACGAACATTGGCAAGATCCCAATGACAGAGATTTCAGCATCGGATTATCTTGAGGCAAGGAGAAGAGAGCAGGAGAATTTTATCGAACTTAGCTTTTCTACGATTTGTGCATATGGCGCAAATGCTGCGATGATGCATTATTCTGCAACACCGGAGTCGAATGCCGAGTTAAAACCGGAAGGATTTTTGCTTGTGGATTCCGGCGGACATTATTATGAAGGAACAACAGACATTACAAGAACCTTTGCATTAGGACCGATCACGGATGAAATGAAACAGCATTTTACCGCTGTATGCCGTTCTAACATGAAGCTTGCCAATGCGAAGTTTTTGTATGGCGCATGTGGATTGAACTTAGATATCCTGTCCCGTGGTCCATTGTGGGATATGGGAATAGACTACAAATGTGGAACCGGTCATGGAGTTGGTTACATTTTAAATGTACATGAAGGACCAAACGGATTCCGCTGGAAGATTGTACCGGAACGCCAGGACAGCGGTGTGTTAGAAGAAGGCATGATCACTACGGATGAACCGGGTGTATATCTGGAAGGAAAGTACGGTATCCGTACCGAAAATGAACTGGTTTGCCGCAAGGCAGAAAAGAATGAATACGGACAGTTCATGGAATTTGAGAATATCACTTATGCACCGATCGATCTGGATGCGATCGATCCGGATCAGATGAGCCCGCGTGAGAAGCAGATGCTCAACAATTATCACAAGAAGGTATACGAAGTGATCTCTCCTTATATGACGAAGGAAGAGAACGAGTGGCTGAAAAAGTATACCCGCGCAATTTAATCAATTACAGGATGGGACTGTCGCATGTGGCAGCCCCTTTACTGCTTTAAAGAAGGAGACACAAAGCTTATGAGTGAAAAGCTGGTACTGATCGATGGACACAGCATTTTAAACCGGGCATTTTTCGGAATTCCGGATCTGACAAATTCCGAGGGACTTCATACGAATGCAGTCTATGGATTTTTGAATATTTTATTTAAAATTTTAGAGGAGGAGCAGCCGGATTATCTGACGGTCGCCTTTGATGTATCGCAGCCAACTTTTCGTCATAAGATGTATGCAGAATATAAGGGAACCAGAAAGCCGATGGCGGAGGAACTGCGCCAGCAGGTGCCTCTGATGAAGGAAATGTTAAAGGCAATGGGTGTGACCATTGTGGAAAAAGGTGGTTACGAGGCAGACGATATTTTAGGAACGATTGCAAAACGAAGCGAGGCAGAAGGCCTGGAAGTATCGGTCGTGTCAGGAGACAGGGATCTCTTGCAGCTTGCTACCGACCATATCAAGATCCGGATTCCGAAAACAAAGCGCACCGGAACTGAGATTGAAGATTATAACACGAAAGAGGTCATGGAAAAGTATCAGGTGACACCGATCGAATTTATCGATGTGAAGGCACTGATGGGAGATACCTCAGATAATATCCCTGGGGTTCCGGGAATTGGTGAGAAGACAGCAACCGCGCTCATTGCCCAGTACGGAAGCATTGAAAACTGTTATGCACATGTAGATGAGATCAAACCTCCGCGTGCAAGCAAAAATTTAAAAGAGAATTACGAGCTTGCCCAGATGAGCAAGACATTAGCGACAATTGAAATCAACGCGGACATTGACTATGATCTGAAAAATGCAAGATTAGAACACATTCAGGATTTGTATACAGAGGATGCTTATCTGATGTGCAAACGGCTGGAGTTTAAAAATATGCTTGGCAGATTTGAGGTGGATGCACCGAAGAATCAGGCGGAAGAACACTTTAAGCTTGTGACAGACAAAAAGGAAGCAGAGAAGATTTTTGCCAGAATCAGAGGGTTAGAATGTGCGTTTGAGATCATTCCAAGGGAAGAAAAGAAAGACGCCCATATGGATGCTTCCGGTCAGATGAATCTTTTTGCCGCACCACAGACGAATGAGTTTCTTGGAATAGCGGTATGCTTCGGAGAGGAAGATACCTGCTTTTTCAAGGCGGGAGAGGAATTGACGAGCAGTGTGCTGTTAGAACTTCTCACACAGTCAGAAGCGGCAGCATATATGACACTGGATCTGAAACCACAGCTTGGAATGCTCCATATGATCGAGCAGAAAGAAAACGGCTGCATGAACCAGAAAAATATATTTGACAATGTCATTGCGGCATATCTGCTCAATCCATTGAAAAATGAATATCCGTATGAGGATATTGCAAAAGACTATTGCAGTCTTATGATCCCTTCGAGAGCAGATCTGCTTGGAAAGTTAAGTTTTGAGGCAGCTTTGGAGGAAAAACCGGATGAACTGTTAAAGACTGTCTGTTTTATGGCATACACCGCTTTTTCCAGCAAAAAGGCAATGCAGGACGAACTGAAAGCGACCGGAATGGAGAAGTTATATGAGACAATCGAGATGCCGTTAGTGTTCACACTTGCTGACATGGAACACACCGGAATTGCGATTGATGCAGCGAATTTGAAAGAGTATGGAGAGAAGCTTGCAGTCCGCATTGCGGAGTTAGAAACACAGATTTATAAAGAGGCAGGAGAAGAATTTAATATCAATTCTCCAAAACAGTTAGGTGTCATTCTGTTTGAAAAATTAGAGATGCCTTATGGAAAGAAAACAAAAACCGGTTATTCGACAGCGGCGGAGGTGTTAGATAAGCTTGCACCGGACTATCCAATCGTTGCGGATATCTTAGAGTATCGCCAGCTTACCAAGTTAAAATCCACGTATGCCGACGGTCTTGCAAATTATATCAGAGAAGACGGAAGAATCCATACTTCCTTTAACCAGACGATCACCGTGACCGGAAGATTGAGCAGTACAGAACCAAATCTTCAGAATATCCCGATGAGGATTGAACTTGGAAGACTGATCAGGAAAGCATTTTTACCGGCAGAGGGATGTGTGTTTATGGATGCCGATTATTCCCAGATCGAGCTTCGTGTGTTAGCGCACATGTCCGGGGATGAAAAGCTGATCGAGGCATACCGCGAGGCACAGGATATCCACCGCATTACTGCATCGCAGGTGTTCCACATTCCGTTTGAGGAGGTAACAGATCTGCAGCGAAGAAATGCAAAAGCGGTTAACTTTGGAATCGTTTATGGAATCAGCTCGTTTGGACTGAGCCAGGATCTCAGCATCAGCAAAAAAGAGGCGGCGGAATATATTGAACGGTATTTTGAAACATATCCAAAGATCAAAACATTTTTAGACGGACTGGTGGAAGATGCCAAAAAGAACGGCTACGTGACCACGATGTTTGGCAGAAGACGTCCGGTGCCGGAACTTTCGAGCAGCAACTTTATGCAGCGTTCTTTCGGAGAACGAGTGGCAATGAATGCGCCGATTCAGGGAACTGCGGCGGACATTATCAAAATCGCAATGATTCGTGTGCATGACAGACTGTTAGAGGAGCATTTAAGATCAAGGCTGATCATCACAGTGCACGATGAACTTCTGATCGAGACAGCAGAGGATGAGATTGACAGAGTGAAAGAGATACTGACTGAGGGGATGCAGCAGGCAGCAGACTTAAAAGTTGCGCTGGCAATCGATCTTCACACCGGAAAAAACTGGTACGAGGCAAAATGATTTTACCGGAAAATCAGTGAGCAACCAATAAGATAAAGGCGGACGTAAATTATGAAATTTATAGGAATCACAGGCGGTGTGGGCGCCGGAAAATCAGCCGTTTTAGATTATCTGGCAACAAAGCCCGGCGTACGTGTCATGTTAGCAGATGAGATCGCACATGAACTTATGGAGCCGGGAACAGACTGTTATGAGCAGATCCGGAAAACATTTCCGAATGAGGATATTTACAGGGAAGACGGTCACTTTGACAGGATGAAACTGGCAAAGGTTATTTTCTCAGATGAGAAGAAGCGTGTGCAGATGAATGAGATCGTGCATCCGGCGGTCAAGAGGTATGTGATTGCAGAGGCAGACCGGGGGAGACAGGAAGGAAAGCCTGCATTGCTTGTTTTAGAAGCAGCACTTCTGATCGAAGAACATTATGATGAAATTTGTGATGAACTCTGGTATATTTATACAAGAGAAGATGTCCGGGAAGCAAGGCTTATGGAATCGAGAGGCTATTCCAAGGAAAAAGTGCAGCAGATATTTGCAAGCCAGTTAAAGGAAGCAGAGTACCGGAGACATTGCAGTATTGTGATCGATAACAATGCGGGGTTGGCAGAAATGCAGCATCAGATTGATGAGGCAGTGGAGACAATAGTGAGAAAAAGGTAAGTGAGAGGGCACGGCAGATGAATGAAACAAAAGAGTTCGAACAGCCATATGTATTTGGACTGGATATAGGAACACGAAATGTTGTAGGTACCGTTGGCTGCAAAGAGGGAAATGAATTTATCGTTGTTGCGCAATATGTCATGCAGCACGAGACACGGGCGATGATCGATGGTCAGATCCACGATATCGGACGCGTAGGAAAAGTTATCCAGACGGTAAAAGAGGAACTGGAGAAACAGATTGAATGTCCTCTGACAGAGGTATGTATCGCGGCGGCTGGTCGTGTATTAAAGACTGTAACGACAAATGTCGAGTATGAATATCCGGAGGAGACCGTTGTTACCAGAGAGGATATCCATACATTAGATCTGCTTGGAATTGAAAAGGCACAGTCCATTTTAAAAGAAAAAAATGATACAAAGTATAAGTTTTACTGTGTGGGATATTCCGTGGTGAAATATTATCTGAATGATGAAGTTTATTCGAATATTGAGGGACACAAGGCAGATATTATCAGCGAGGATATCATTGTGACCTTCCTGCCGGAGGATGTTGTGGACGGACTGTATTCAGCGGTCGCACAGGCAGGACTTGCGGTTGCCAATATGACGTTGGAGCCTATCGCTGCGATTGATGTGGCAATCCCTGAGGCGTTCCGTATGTTAAATATTGCGCTTGTGGATGTAGGCGCAGGAACATCGGATATTTCTGTCACCAGAGACGGAAGTATCATTGCATATGGCATGATCCCGCTTGCCGGAGATGAACTGACAGAGCTGATCGTGCAGCATTATCTGGTAGATTTTAAGACAGCAGAGCGCATCAAGCTTGCAAGCACGACGGAGGAAATGATCACCTACAAAGACATTATGATGATCGAACACACCATTCCGGCGAAGGAAGTATGGGAATTGACGGAGCCGGTAACCGATAAAATGACAACCGCAGTAGCAGAGAAAATCAAAGAATTAAACGGCGGACAGTCTGTCAGTGCTACATTTATAGTAGGAGGTGGCGGAAAAATCCACGGTTACACGGAAATGCTTGCGGAAAAATTAGGTCTTCCAAAAGAACGTGTGGCACTTCGAGGAGAAGAAGTGCTGCAGGAGGTAACTTTTGAACAGCCGGATATTGAAAAAGATCCACTGATCGTTACCCCAATCGGTATCTGTCTGAATTACTACGATCAGAAAAACAGCTTTATTATGGTACATTTAAACGGTGAGCGCGTGAAGATGTACGACAACAATAAGCTTCTTATCATGGATGCAGCATTGCAGGCTGGCGTAGCCAACGAGGATTTGTTCCCGAAACGTGGAAAAGAAATAAACTATACAGTCAACGGCGCAGCCAGAGTGGAACGGGGACTGCCGGGAGAATCTGCGGTGATCACCATGAATGGAAAAACTGCAAGTATCAATACGAAGTTAGAGCCAAATGCTGAGATTGAGATTATTCCGTCGACAGCCGGGGCAGATGCAGTGGTCACGATTGAACAGTTAGAGGAATATCATACATCAACGGTCACTTTTATTGTCAATGGCAAGAAAATCGTTTGTCCGCGGTTTGTTGAGGTAAACGGCGAATTACAGCCGGCATATTATCAGATCAAAGAGGGCGATGAGATCGAGACAAGGGCTTACTATACGGTTGAGCAGGTGGCAGAGTTTATGGATGTGGAGATCGACACGGAAAAAGAGATTATTGTGAATAACCGTGTGGTAGACCAGAATTACCTTGTCTATGAGAACTTTAACATCGAATGGACGATCCTTTCTTTCCGTACCCATGAATCAGATGCAGACGCGCAGGAAGCATCCGAAGGTACAGAGGAAGGAGCAGACGTGACAGAAGCATTGGCAGATGAAAATGCAGACGGTGCAGCAGAAAATGAGAATCTGGCACAGTCGGCAGAGAGTCTTGAACAGACTTCGGAAAAGGAAGAAAAGCAGGAAAACGAGGAGACTAAAGAAAAAGCAGATCCGGAAACAGAGGAAGAAACAGTGCATGTGGAAGAACAAAGCGTACATTCTGTGGAAGTGATCATCAACGGAACGCCTGTAACTCTGACTGGAAAAGTTTCCTATACGTTTGTGGATATCTTTGATTTTTACGAATTTGACCTTTCCGCTTCGGCTGGAAGAGGAATTATTACAAAACTAAATGGTCAGAACGCTCAATACACCGCAGAGTTAAAAGACGGTGACGAGATCGTGCTGGCTTGGAAAGAGAAATAGATTTATGGAATTATGCAGTATTGCAAGTGGAAGCAGCGGAAATTGTATCTGCGTCGGTTCGGACGACTGTCATGTACTGATCGACGCAGGAATCAGCGGAAAACGGATCGAGAATGGATTAAACAGTATTGATCTGAAAACAGAGGAGATGAAAGGAATCCTCATCACCCATGAACACATTGACCACATCGCCGGGCTTGGCGTGATCGCAAGAAGATATGGGATTCCCATGTATGCCACGGCGGGAACGATAGATGCTATTTTACATACAAAATCCGTTGGAAAAATTGATGAGACACTTTTTCAGGCAATCAGACCGGAAGTGGATTTTACAATCGGGGATCTTACGATCGAACCGATCTCTATCTCCCATGATGCGGCAGATCCGGTCGCGTATAAAATCAGACAGCAGGAAAAAGTGGTCGCAGTCATGACAGACCTTGGAACCTATGATGATCATATTGTAGAAAAATTACACGATACAGATGTCCTTTTGTTAGAGGCGAATCATGATGTGCGTATGCTGCAGGCAGGAGCATATCCGTATCCATTGAAACAGCGTATCTTAGGAGACAGAGGGCATTTGTCTAACGAGCGCAGCGGACAACTGTTAGGTCAGGTGCTTCATGACAAGTTAAAACACATTGTGTTAGGACATTTAAGCAAGGAAAATAATTACCCGGAACTTGCCTATGAAACAGTACGTTTGGAAGTGGAAATGGGAGACAATCCTTATAAGGGAGATGATTTCCCGATGTTTGTGGCAAAGAGGGATGAAGTATCGCAGAAGATCGTATTCTAATCGTATTTATAAAATAAATTAATAAATAAAAAGAAACTTAGTAGTGGAAATAATAAAAAGAGTATGCTATCATGAAACATAATTATAGTTTGGCCCGGTAATGTGAAAATTATCAAATCGGACTGTAAAAATAGTGAGGAGACATCGAATATGGAAAATAACGCAAATAAAACGATTATTACAGTAGTAGGAAAAGATACCGTAGGTATCATTGCAAAAGTCTGCACCTATCTGTCAGAAAATGGTGTCAATGTTTTAGATATTTCCCAGACCATTGTATCAGGATACTTCAATATGATGATGATCGTGGATATGACAAAAGCTGCAAAAAGCTTTGCAGATTGTCAGAAAGATCTGGATGTATTAGGCGAAGAGATCGGCGTTTCAATCAAATGCCAGAAGGCAGAAATCTTCGATATGATGCACAGAATCTAGGAGGAAAACGATAAATGATTAATTTCTTTGAGGTAAATGAGACAAATAAAATGGTCGAGCAGGAGAACCTCGATGTCCGTACCATTACCATTGGTATCAGTCTTTTAGAATGTATTGATTCTAATCTGGATAAATTAAATGAAAATATTTACAACCGGATCACAACGGTTGCAAAAGATCTTGCAGCAGTTGGCGAGAAGATTGAACATGAGTTTGGAATCCCAATCGTAAACAAACGAATTTCAGTTACCCCGATCGCGTTAGTTGGCGGTGCAGCCTGCAAAACACCGGAAGATTTTGTAACGATCGCGGATACGTTAGACCGTGCAGCAGAAAAAGTAGGTGCAAACCTGATCGGTGGCTACTCTGCATTAGTTTCCAAAGGCATGACGACCGCGGATGAGATGCTGATCCGTTCCATTCCTATGGCATTGTGCCAAACCAATCGTGTGTGCAGTTCTGTAAATCTTGCTTCCACGAAAACCGGTATTAATATGGATGCAGTCAAATTAATGGGAGAGATCTTATTGCAGGTAGCGGAACAGTCCAAAGACCGTGATTCCGTAGACTGCATGAAACTTGTGGTATTCTGTAATGCACCGGATGACAATCCTTTTATGGCAGGAGCATTCCACGGTGTGACAGAAGCCGATGCGATCATTAATGTCGGAGTCAGTGGACCGGGCGTTGTGAAAACAGCGCTTGAAAAAGTGCGTGGTGAGAATTTTGAAGTGCTCTGTGAGACAATCAAAAAGACAGCATTTAAAGTAACGCGTGTCGGACAGTTAGTTGCACAGGAGGCTTCAAAACTTTTAAATATCCCATTTGGTATTGTGGATCTGTCTTTAGCCCCAACACCTGCAATCGGTGACAGTGTGGCAGACATTCTCTGCGAGATCGGCTTGGAGTATGCCGGAGCACCTGGAACAACGGCAGCACTTGCACTGTTAAATGACCAGGTGAAAAAAGGTGGTGTCATGGCATCTTCCTATGTCGGCGGATTAAGTGGTGCATTTATTCCGGTCAGCGAGGATCAGGGAATGATCAATGCGGTACAGGCAGGTGCAATCACTTTGGAAAAATTAGAGGCAATGACCTGTGTCTGCTCCGTTGGTCTTGATATGATCGCAATTCCGGGTGACACGAAAGCAACGACGATTTCAGGTATGATCGCAGATGAAATGGCACTTGGTATGATCAACCAGAAGACAACAGCCTGCCGTCTCATTCCGGTTATCGGAAAAGGTGTTGGCGAACAGGTGGAATTCGGCGGATTGTTCGGTTATGCACCGATCATGCCGGTAAATAAATTCTCCTGTGATGATTTTATCAATCGTGGAGGAAGAATCCCGGCACCAATCCATAGCTTTAAAAATTAAATGGAAACAAAATTTTGCAGAAATGCATGTGAATAACAAAAGTAACCAGCTTCAGAATAAAAGATGTGCAAAACAGGAGGACTTATGAAATCAATCTCATTAGCAAAAGAACTTGCAGGAAATTCTTATCCGGGACGTGGAATCGTGATCGGAAAATCTGCAGACGGTAAATATGCAGTAACAGCTTACTTTATTATGGGAAGAAGCGAGAACAGCCGTAACCGTGTGTTCGTGGAGGACGGTGAGGGAATCCGCACACAGGCATTTGATCCTTCCAAATTAAGTGATCCAAGCCTGATCATTTATGCGCCGGTCCGTGTATTAGGCAATAAAACAATCGTTACCAACGGTGATCAGACAGATACGATCTATGAGTTAATGGATAAACAGCAGACATTCGAGCAGGCATTGAGAACGAGAGAGTTTGAGCCGGATGCTCCGAACTATACACCAAGAATTTCCGGAATCATGCATATTGAAAACGGAAATTACAATTATGCAATGTCTATTTTAAAGAGCAATAACGGCAACCCGGATGCATGCAACCGCTATACCTTTGCATACCAGAATCCGGTTGCAGGAGAAGCACATTTTATCCATACTTACATGGGAGACGGTAATCCACTTCCAAGCTTTGAAGGCGAACCTAAGCTTGTGGACTTAGAGGGCGATATCGATACCTTTACTAATCTGGTTTGGGAGAATCTGAATGCAGATAATAAAGTGTCTTTATTTGTAAGATACATCGAGATCGAAACCGGAAAATATGAGACAAGAATCGTGAACAAGAATAGATAGAAAATAAAGCAGAAGTGAGAATGGAGATTAAAATGAAAGAATTAGAGTTAAAATACGGATGCAACCCAAATCAGAAACCGTCCAGAATCTATATGGAAAACGGTGAGCTTCCAATCAAAGTTTTAAATGGAAAACCGGGTTATATCAACTTTTTAGATGCATTCAACGGCTGGCAGTTAGTGAGCGAATTAAAAAAGGCAACCGGACTTCCGGCAGCAACCTCTTTTAAACATGTATCTCCGGCAGGTGCAGCAGTCGGACTTCCATTATCTGAAGTAGAGCGCAAAATTTACTGGGTAGATGATATGGATGTGGAATTTACTCCACTGGCAAATGCTTATATCAGAGCGAGAGGCGCAGACAGAATGTCCTCTTTTGGTGATTTTATTTCCTTATCCGACGTGTGTGACAAAGAGACAGCACTCGTGATTAAGAGGGAAGTTTCTGACGGTGTGATCGCACCGGGTTACACAGACGAGGCACTTGAGATTTTAAAAGCAAAGAAAAAAGGAAACTATAATGTCATCGAGATCGATCCGAATTACGTTCCGGCTCCAATTGAGCATAAGGAAGTATTCGGAATCACATTCGAGCAGGGAAGAAATGAACTTGTGATCGATGAACATTTCTTTGACAACATTGTGACAGAGAATAAGGAAATCCCGGATTCTGCAAAAATGGATCTTGCCATTTCCATGATCACATTAAAATATACACAGTCCAATTCTGTATGTTATGTCAAGGGCGGACAGGCAATCGGTATCGGTGCAGGACAGCAGTCTAGAATCCACTGTACCAGACTTGCAGGTTCTAAGGCAGATAACTGGTGGCTGCGTCAGTCTCCACAGGTACTTGGACTTCAGTTTTTAGATAAGATCGGACGTGCCGACAGAGATAATGCGATTGATCTTTACATCGGAGAAGATTACATGGATGTTTTAGCAGACGGTGCATGGGAGAATATTTTCAAAGTAAAACCGGAAGTGTTCACAAGAGAAGAAAAACGTGCATGGTTAGACAAAAATACAGATGTAGCACTTGGCTCAGATGCGTTCTTCCCATTTGGGGACAATGTGGAGCGTGCGCATAAGAGCGGTGTTAAATACATTGCACAGCCGGGCGGTTCTATCCGTGATGATAACGTGATTGAAACCTGCAATAAATACGATATTGCGATGGCATTCACAGGAATCCGGTTGTTCCACCATTAAAATTATCTAAGCTGTTGCGGGTTGGAAGGAGGAACGTCCGTGAGTGAAGTATATGAAAAGTTAATGAAATGCTATCGGAGTGTCCGTGAAAAAACAGATTTTGTGCCGGAGGTGGCATTGGTCTTAGGCTCCGGGCTTGGCGATTATGCAGATGATCTGCAAATCGAGGCATCCATTGATTATGCTGATATTGAGGGATTTCCGGTTTCTACGGTAAAAGGACATAAAGGAAGATTTGTATTTGCTCATGTTGAAGGTGTTCCGGTGGTGATCATGCAGGGACGTGTGCATTATTATGAAGGCTATCCAATGTCAGACGTAGTACTTCCAACACGTCTCATGGGACTTTTAGGAGCAAAAAAGATCATTCTTACCAATGCGGCTGGTGGCGTGAATTATAATTTCAAACCGGGTGATTTCATGCTTATCACGGATCATATCACGACGGCAATTCCTAATCCTCTGATCGGACCAAATATCGAGGAACTTGGCACAAGATTCCCGGATATGAGTGAAGTATATGCGGTGGAACTCAGAGAAAAAGTGGAAAAAGCAGCAGAAAAGCTTCAGATACCATTGCAGGAAGGTGTTTATATGCAGTTTACCGGACCAAGCTATGAGACACCGGCAGAAATCCGTATGTGCAGAACATGGGGCGGTGATGCTGCGGGCATGAGCACAGCCTGTGAGGCAGTGGCAGCAAATCATATGGGAATGAAAGTATGCGGTATTTCCTGTATAACGAATCTTGCGGCAGGTATGTCAAAAGAAAAGTTAAACCACAAAGAAGTGCAGGAGACAGCAGACCGTGTCTCGAAACAGTTTAAGCAGCTTGTGACAGAAGTGATCCGGACAATCTGACACAGGAACTATGCAGGCGAAAACTTGCACACATCAGCGCACAAAGAGTCGCAAAGCATCTCTCTGTTCTAGTACAACCTTTGTAAGCTGCTGTGCATATCAGAGCGTACGGACGTTATATCATAACAGAACAATCTCGCGGGTAAATTCACTGCGCGGGAGTGTTCTGTTTTTTTGTGCAAGAATCTGTTCATAGAGATCGGCTGCAAAAATATCTTTTTCAAGGAGACGGAAAGCTTCTGGAGAAAGCATATTTTTGGCATTGGCAAGTTTACCGATCAGGGGAATCTCGGTGTGCTTTTTGACAGCACCTAATACGTCAGAGGATGATCTCTTAAAACCAAGCGGTCTTAGATATGGAACATAACCAATTTGTTTCGCAAGCTCGTAGTCCTCTGTTGTCATGTGCAATAACATATGTGTAAAAATCCGGCTCATGCGTGTGTAAGTAATATCGCGTGTCTGATTTTTCACGGCAAACTGTGAAAAAGAAGAAAATGCAGGAAGGTTCTTTTTCAGGCGGTTTGCAATTTCTGTATTACAGTCGGCAAAAGAGGCTAGTTCCTCAGACGTATGCAAAAGCAGCAGATAATTTAAAATGCTGGAAAAATCATCTGCTTCCAGATAGGCAGAGGACGCAAGATAATCTGAAAAAATCCGAAAAGCTTTCGGCGGCATGGAACCAGAGAGCACGGCATAGTCTGTGCCAGAAGCAGAAAATTCTTTCAATGTCTGTCGGATCGCAGAAGCGGAGGCATTTTTTACAAGAATATCCGTGTCGTGGTATCCGGCACCTTCCCGCAGGATAGGATAAGGAAGGATGGATGCTCCGGATGTTTTTAAGGCTTTCAGATACTCAATGCCAAGAATATTATTCGGGGTGGATAAAACCGCAGAGAGCTGGGCTGCCTTATCCGCTGATGCAAGGGATTGTGAGGTAAAATACTGTTCTAACGCAGCCATTCTTGCGGCTGGAAAATTTTTCCCTTCTTTTAAATAAGTACTGAGTGCTTCCTGATAAGAAAGCGGCTCGTTTACAAGTGTCTCTGCAATCTGGTCTAACAGGGAGAGGTCTTTTGTTTCCGCACCAAAACAAAGGTAGTCCACACACCCCATTTGTTCAAAGAGCGCAACGCCGGCTTTTGCAAAATATTCCGCAGAGGCGCAGGCAAAAAGAGCAGGAAGTTCTACCACAAGATCTGCACCGCAGGAGAGAGCCATTTTCGTTCTCGCATATTTGTCGATGACAGCAGGTTCACCGCGCTGCACAAAGTCACCGCTCATGGCGACAATGACAAAATCACTGTCCGTTTCCTCTTTTATCTTTGCTATCTGATAAGCATGTCCGTTATGAAATGGATTGTATTCTGCAATAATGCCTGTGATCTTCATGGAAAAACAGTTGCCCTCTCTTTTTTTTCAAAATTCCGTTACTTAGTAGTAAGATAACCATTTTCCCGGGAAAAATCAATAAAGAATCGTTAAAAAATTGACAAGATGTTTCGCATTAAATACATGAAATAAGGTAAAAAGTGGCTTGTCGCACCGAAAAGAAAGGCGTATACTAAAGTTATATGCGGTCTGTCTGAGAAGACCCTGAAAAGTAGAAAATGTCTGGAATGACATAAAAAGATTGATAGAGGAGAAAAATCATGAACGTATTAGTAATTAACTGTGGTAGTTCATCATTGAAATACCAGCTCATTGATTCAGAAACAGAAGGAGTATTGGCAAAAGGTCTCTGCGAGAGAATCGGAATCGACGGAAGATTAGTTTACCAGAAAACCGGTCTTGACAAAGAGATCACAGAAGCTGCTATGCCTACACACAAACAGGCAATCCAGATGGTATTAGACGCTATCGTAAATCCAAAGACTGGTGCATTAAAGAGCCTTGCTGAGGTAGATGCTGTTGGTCACCGTGTCGTACATGGTGGAGAGAAGTTTGCAAGCTCTGTTGTTTTGACAGAAGAAGTTCTTGCACAGATCGAAGAGTGCAACGATCTTGCACCACTTCACAATCCGGCAAACCTGATCGGTATCCGTGCATGTCAGGAATTAATGCCAAATGTTCCTATGGTTGGTGTATTTGATACAGCCTTCCACCAGACAATGCCAAAGAAAGCATACCTTTACGGTCTGCCTCATGAATACTATGAGAAATACAAAGTAAGAAGATACGGTTTCCACGGAACAAGCCACAGCTTTGTATCCAAACGTCTTGTTGAGTACCTTGGAATGGATCTGGATAATTCCAAAGTGATCGTAGCACATCTTGGAAACGGAGCTTCTGTCAGCGCTGTTGTCAATGGAAAATGTGTCGATACTTCCATGGGACTTACTCCACTCGAAGGTCTTGTCATGGGAACACGTTCCGGCGATATCGATCCAGCTATTATGGAGTTTATTGCAAAGAAAGAAAACCTTGATATTGAAGGTGTTATGAATGTTTTAAATAAAAAGTCCGGTGTACAGGGAATGACAGGAATTTCTTCTGATTTCCGTGACCTTGAGGCAGCCTATAACGAGGGAAATGAGTATGCGATCAATGCGATCGAAGTATTCTGCTACCGTGTTGCAAAATACATCGGTTCCTATGTGGCAGCCATGAACGGAGTAGATGCGATCGCATTTACTGCAGGAATTGGTGAGAATACCAATCTGGTCCGCGAAAAGATCGTTGCTTACCTTGGCTACCTTGGAATCACTATTGATAACGAAGTCAATGATGCAACTCATGGTGATGAGGCAGTGATCTCCACACCTGATTCTAAAGTAAAAGTCTGCGTGATCCCTACAAACGAGGAGCTTGCAATTGCAAGAGAAACCGTTGCACTTGTTAAATAAGTAAGAACAACTTTCCCGGCTTTTACAGCCGGAAAATACTGTCAAGGGAAAAAACTTGACAATAAATCAAAAAAGTTGTTGACAAAAGAAAGACACCTATGTATAATCATTTAGGTGTGAAAACCTCGCCTTAGGAGTTTGGGCTTAAGCGAGTTTTGGGAGAGCGCTGTGATTATAGATATTTCAAGTATTGTAACTTGTGAGAACAAGTCCGTAACAGAAAAAGTTCAGATCGAGTTAGAGTCTTTTGTATCGAGATTAGGTGAATTCCCGATCATTGAAAAGGCACCGATTGATTTACAGATCGCAAACATTGACGGCGGCAAGCTGCGCATCAGTGGAACTGTGGATCTGGCAGCATCAATACCGTGTAGCCGATGTCTGGAAGAAGTTCCGACAAGAATCCATTTCGACATTGACAAAGAGTTCCGTTTGGAGAATTCGGCGATCAATGATGAAGAGATGGAGGATATAGACTACCTGATTGGATTTGATCTGGATGTAGATAAACTTATCTATGGAGAGATTTTGGTAAACTGGCCGATGAAAGTTCTGTGCAAAGAGGATTGCAAAGGAATTTGCAAAGTGTGCGGAATGAACCTGAATAAGGGTGACTGCAATTGCCAGAGAACAGAACTGGATCCAAGAATGGCAGCAATCCAAGATGTCTTTAACAAATTTAAGGAGGTGTAAGTAAATGTCAATTTGTCCAAAAAATAAATCTTCCAAAGGAAGAAGAGATAAAAGAAGAGCAAACTGGAAAATGACTGCTCCTGCATTAGTAAAATGCAGCAAATGTGGTGAATTAATGATGCCTCATAGAGTATGCAAAAACTGTGGCTCATATAACAAAAAAGAGATTATTCCTCAGGACTAATTCTTAAGAGAATCAGAGGACTTTCAAGCAATTGAAAGTCCTTTTTCTTTACCAATTTTTAACAATTACAGTCATTGTAGACTGTTTGGGGCTATGCTATAATCTACTATATCACGAAGAAAAGAAGGAAATAAATATGGGTGATTTTTTTAATGTGGACAACAAATTTTTTCAGGGATTGGGGAAGATCATAGACGTTATCTGTCTGAGTGTATTCTGGCTGTTTTTATGCATTCCGGTTGTGACAGCCGGAGCAGCGACAACAGCACTGTATTACACCGTGAATAAAGTGATCCGGAATAACCGCAGCTACATAGGAAGGGAATTCTGGCATGCGTTTAAGTCGAATTTCAAGCAGTCAACGGTCGTATGGCTGATTCTTCTGTTATTATATGGAATTATGGGATTTGACTGCTACGTGATGTACCAGTATGCCAAAGCCGGCATTTCATTAGGAAAAATGTATATCATATTTGCAGTGCTGATGCTGTTTGCGACAATGTGGGCAATCTATCTGTTCCCATATATTGCGCGCTTTGAGAATAAGACAAAAGTGATCTTGAAGAATGCAGCACTGATCGCGCTTGGGAACCTGTGGAAGACACTGCTTCTTCTGGTGATTTTCCTTGCGGCAGTGTTTGCAACCTACATGTTCCCACCTGCAGTTTTTGTAATCCCATGTGTGTATATGCTGGTGGCCAATTTTATTCTGGAAAAGATTTTCCAGAAATACATGTCTCCAGAGGACATCGAGGCTGAAAAAGAGCGGAACATGGAATATTACAATTAAAAAAGTGGAATACACAAATATATTGATTTATAGAAAAAGTTATAGTATATTTTCTTATAGACGTGTAAATAGCACTTTTCGTAAGGCAGTTAACACGCAGGATTGGAGAAGTGTATGCAACAGGAAATCACGAGAGTTGCACTGGATGCAATGGGTGGAGATAATGCGCCGGGAGAGCTGGTAAAGGGTGCAGTCGATGCTGTGAATGGCAGACCGGACATCAAAGTGCTTTTAGTTGGGCAGCAGGATGTCGTGGAGAACGAGCTGAAGCAGTATACTTACCCGAAAGAACAGATTGAAGTGGTACATGCTGAGGAAGTGATCGAGACAGCAGAACCGCCAGTGAACGCAATTCGAAAAAAGAAACAGTCATCAATCGTAGTTGGAATGAATATGGTAAAGCAGAAGGAAGCAGATGCTTTTGTTTCCGCAGGAAGTTCAGGTGCGATCCTTGTCGGAGGACAGGTTATCGTTGGAAGAATCCGCGGAATTGAGCGCCCGCCTTTAGCACCACTGATCCCTACAGAAAAAGGTGTTTCTCTATTGATCGATTGTGGCGCGAATGTAGATGCAAGGGCATCACATCTGGTTCAGTTTGCAAAAATGGGATCCATTTATATGGAAAATGTTCTTGGAATTAAGAATCCAAGAGTTGCAATTGTAAATATTGGAGCAGAAGAGGAAAAGGGCAATGCGCTCGTAAAAGAGACATTCCCGTTATTAAAAGAGTGTACAGACATTAATTTCGTTGGAAGCATTGAGGCAAGAGAGATTCCACATGGTGAGGCAGATGTCATTGTCTGTGAAGCCTTTGTCGGAAATGTCATCCTGAAATTATACGAAGGTCTGGCAGGTACATTGGTTGGCGCAATCAAAAAAGGAATGATGAGCACCTTGCGAAGCAAGATTGGTGCAGCACTTGCATTACCGGCTTTAAAGTCCACACTGAAAACTTTTGATGCATCCCAGTATGGCGGAGCACCGCTTTTAGGATTGAATGGTCTTGTGGTAAAAACACACGGAAGTGCCAAAGCAAAGGAAGTTACCAATTCCATTTATCAGTGTGTAACTTTTAAAGAACAGGATATTAATGGCAAGATTAAGAAGAATATTTTAGGTTCTGCAGAACAGGAAGGAATGTAATTATGGAATTCGAAAAACTGAAAAAAATTATCGCTGAAGTATTAAATGTGGATGAAGAGGAAATTACAATGGAAACCACTTTTGTGGATGACCTTGGGGCAGACTCATTAGATGTTTTCCAGATCATTATGGGCTTAGAGGAAGAATTTGATATTGAGATTCCAAATGAAGAAGCTGAGAAAATCGTAACAGTTGGAGACGCAGTGGAACAAATCAAAAATGCTTTAAACTCATAAATATAATTTTTAAGCATACAGGCTGTCGCAACGAATCTTTTCTATGTGCGACAGCCTATTTAGTTACAGTTTGGAAATGAGAGAGGTTTTTTGGTAATGGTTCAGGTGGCTGAAGTATTACGAAAAATCCTCCGTGAGAGGAGAAAAACATGGCAAATTTTTTAGAGTTACAGGAAAAAATAGGATATGAATTCAAGCAGGAAAAATTACTGCGTCAGGCGTTGACACACAGTTCTTTTGCAAATGAGAAGCATTTGAGAAAACATTCGGACAATGAGAGACTTGAGTTTTTAGGGGATGCAGTGTTAGAGATCGTATCCAGCGACTTTTTATATAAGACTTACCCGGAAAAGTCCGAAGGGGATCTGACAAAGCTGCGTGCAAGTCTTGTGTGTGAGCCGACACTGGCTATCTGCACAAGAGAGATCGAACTTGGAAAATACCTTTTCCTTGGAAAGGGAGAGAACCAGACCGGTGGAAGAAACCGTAATTCGATTTTGTCGGATGCACTTGAGGCAGTGATCGGAGCGATTTATTTAGACGGAGGCTTTGAACATGCCAGAACTTTTATCCACAAGTTCATTCTGACCGACATTGAACATAAGAAGCTTTTCTATGACTGCAAGACAAGCTTGCAGGAAGTAATTCAGGGACATTATGACGAGGATTTAAATTACCGTCTGATTTCGGAGGAGGGACCGGATCATGACAAACGCTTCTCGGTAGAGGCAAGGATTGGTGAGAGAGTGATCGGAACAGGAGTCGGACATACGAAGAAGGCTGCAGAGCAGGAGGCTGCTTATCAGGCACTTCTGCTTTTACAGCCTGTCCAGAAAAAATAGTGCAGGAAACGGAGTTATGAAATGTATCTGAAAAGTATAGAAGTTCAGGGATTCAAGTCATTTGCAAATAAGATCGTATTTGATTTTCACAATGGAATCACTGGAATCGTAGGACCAAACGGTAGTGGTAAGAGTAATGTTGCAGATGCAGTGCGCTGGGTGTTAGGTGAGCAGAGCGCAAAACAGCTTCGTGGTGCGAGTATGCAGGATGTTATTTTTGCCGGAACCGAGAACCGGAAACCATTAAGTTATGCGTATGTAGCCATTACAATGGATAATTCCGATCATCAGCTTGCAATTGATTTTGAAGAAGTGACCGTGTCAAGACGTGTTTACCGTTCCGGTGAGAGTGAGTATCTGATCAATGGAAGTCCGTGCAGATTAAAAGATGTCACAGAACTTTTTTATGATACCGGTATCGGAAAAGAAGGTTATTCCATTATCGGACAGGGACAGATCGAGCGTATCTTAAATGGTAAACCGGAAGAACGCAGAGAGCTGTTTGATGAGGCGGCAGGAATCGTAAAATATAAGAAGCGCAAGGCAACTGCCCAGAAAAAGTTAGAGAATGAGCGTGAGAATCTGGTGCGTGTCAATGACATTCTGGCAGAACTGGAACGTCAGGTTGGACCGTTGGAACGGCAGGCGGAAAAAGCACGTATTTATTTAAAGAAAAAAGAGGAATTAAAGACTTTTGATGTCAATATGTTCTTATTGGAAATGGAGCGTATTGACAGCCAGTTAGCGGAAGTCAAAGAGAAATATTCCATTGCAGATCAGGATTATACGCAGGCGAAGGAAAGCTACGAGAAGATTAAGGCTGAATATGAAAAGCTTGAGCAGGATATGGCGGCAGAGGATGAAAAAATCAATACAATCCGTGATGAGATGAGCCAGTCTGCTGTGACGAAGAATAAGTTAGAGAGTCAGATCGAGATTTTAAACGAGCAGATTCGTTCGGCAGAGCATACGGATGAACATATGCAGAGCCGCTTGGATGCAATTGACCATGAGAAGGAAGAACGTATCGCTTCCGGAAAAACGTATGAGGAAGAAAAGCTTTCTTTAGATACACAGATCGCGGCAGTGGAAGAAAAGAAAAAAAATGCCGAGGAAGCACTTTTGGCATTGCAGGCAGAAATCGCCAGATGTACGGAAGGAATGGAAAAGGGCAAGAGCGAGCTGATCGAGTTATTAAACAGCAAGGCTTCTATCAAGGCGAGACAGCAGAGATTTGACACAATGGAGGAACAGGTCAATATCCGCAAAGCTCAGTTGAACCAGAGGCTGCTCGCAAGAAAGACGGAAGAGGCAGACTTGGATTCTGTTCTGGCAGAGTATCAGAAAGATTTAGATGCTGTCAATCAGAAAATAAAAGAGTTGAAACAGGCGGGACTTTCCATGGAAGAAAAGAACCGCGACTGGAAGAAAAAATCAATCGAGACAACACATACGTTAGAGGAGACGCTTGCCCGGTACAATAAGCAGCAGTCGAAACTGGAGTCGTTAAAAAACATCGCAGAACGCTATGACGGATACGGAAACAGTATCCGGAAAGTCATGGAGCAGAAGGAACAGAATAAGGGACTTCTCGGTGTTGTTTCAGACCTGATCCAGGTAGAGAAAAAGTACGAGGTTGCCATTGAGACAGCGCTTGGCGGAAACATCCAGAATATCGTTACCGAGGATGAGGAAACCGCAAAGAAAATGATTTCTTTCTTAAAGGAAAACCGGCTTGGACGAGCAACGTTTCTTCCTCTTACAAGCGTAGACGGAAAGGGCAACTTCAAGAATACAGATGCCTTAAAAGAGCCGGGTGTGATTGGTCTTGCCAACACACTGGTAAAAACAGAAGCAAAATATGAGGGTGTAACCGCATACCTGCTCGGAAGAGTGATCGTCACAGAGAATATCGACTATGCAATCAAACTCGCAAAGAAGAATCATTATTCCCTGCATATTGTCACGTTAGAGGGAGAGTACTTAAGCCCGGGTGGTTCCATGACGGGTGGTGCATTCCGTAATAACAGCAATCTTCTTGGAAGAAACCGTGAGATCGAGGAACTTGAAGAACTCATTGGAAAGTCAGAACAAAAGATCAAAGAAAGCCGTAACCGTTTAGAGGACATTAAGACGGCACAGAGCCTGTTGGCGGATGATATCGAGGCGAATAAGGCAGAATTGCAGGAACAGCTCATTTTGCAGAATACAGCAAAAATGAATGTGGATCGTGCTGCAGCGCAGAAAAACGAAAGTGAAAATGTGTATGCAGGGCTGGTTGCTGAAAATCAGGAAATTGAAAAACAGTTAAAAGAGATCAACGATAACAAAGCAAAGATCTTAGAAGAGATTGAATATGCGAAAAACCGCGAAATCCAGATCGAGGAAGATAATAAAAACTTCCAGCAGATTTTAGATGATAAAAATACGGGCGTGGAAGCAGCCACCAACGCAGTGTCACAGGTGACATTAGAACTTGCCGGCATCCGCCAGAAGGCAGAGTTCGTGCTGGAGAATATCACTCGTATCCAGAGCGAGATCAGGCGGTTTGAAGATGAGCGCGAGGGCGTGTTAAACGAAGCAAAGAATGCCAAAGCGGATGTGGAGAAGAAGCGTCAGGATATCGAGGAGATCAGAAAGACGATCTTAAATTCGTCTGATTATCAGGAAGAACAGGAGAAAGCTTTAAAAGAGCATATCCAGAGAAAAGAGGAGATGTCTGCTTCTTATAAGGGATTTTTCAAAAAGCAGGAGGACGTTTCCAAGCAGATTTCAGACCTTGACAAAGAGATTTACCGTCTGAACAGTCAGAGGGAAAAGCTTGAGGAAGCCGGAAACTACCAGACGAATTATATGTGGGAGGAGTACGAACTTACCCTGCATGCTGCGATGGATTTAAAAAATGAGGAATTTACCGACCTTGCGGATCTGAAAAAACAGATCGCCGGCATCAAAGATGACATTCGGAAATTGGGCGATGTCAACGTCAATGCCATTGAAGACTACAAAGAGATCTCAGAGCGTTACGGTTTCTTAAAGGGACAGCATGATGATCTCATTGAGGCAGAGAAAACATTAGTTGGCATTATTGAGGAACTTGACACTGGTATGCGCAAACAGTTTATGGAAAAATTTGCAGAGATCCAGCGAGAGTTCGATAAAGTATTCAAGGAACTTTTCGGCGGTGGAAAAGGAACATTAGAACTCGTCGAGGATGAGGATATTTTAGAGTGCGGCATTCGTATTATTGCACAGCCGCCAGGAAAGAAATTGCAGAATATGATGCAGATGTCCGGTGGAGAAAAGTCGCTGACTGCGATTTCACTGCTTTTTGCGATCCAGAACTTAAAACCTTCTCCATTCTGTCTGCTAGACGAGATCGAGGCAGCGTTAGATGATTCCAACGTCAGCCGTTTCGCAAAATATTTACATAAACTGACCAAGAGCACACAGTTTATTGTCATTACCCACAGACGTGGTACAATGGCGGCGGCAGACCGTCTGTATGGTATCACGATGCAGGAAAAAGGTGTTTCGACACTGGTTTCTGTCAATCTGATCGAGGATGATTTGGATAAATAAGATCCGGTAATTGCAGATAAGGATTGTAAGTTTGCATTATTGACAAGAAATATAGAAGTGAGGAAAAAGAGATGAGTGAAGAAAAAAAGGGCTTCTGGAGCCGTCTGGTTTCCGGGCTGAGCAAGACCAGAGATAATATTGTTTCCGGAATTGACGCAGTATTCAATGGATTTTCCAGCATTGATGATGATTTCTATGAGGAAATCGAGGAAATTCTCATCATGGGAGATATCGGCGTCAACGCAACCGAATCCATTATTGAGAATTTGAAGAAGAAAGTAAAGGAAAACCACATCAAAGATCCGGCAGAATGTAAGGAACTTCTGATCAACAGTATCAAAGAGCAGATGGACGTTGGAGAGACTGCATATCGTTTTGAAAATGAGAAATCAGTGGTGCTGGTGATCGGTGTCAACGGTGTTGGAAAGACTACATCTGTCGGCAAACTGGCAGGTAAGTTAAAAGATCAGGGCAAAAAAGTGATTCTTGCGGCAGCAGACACATTCCGTGCTGCAGCAGGAACCCAGTTGAAAGAGTGGGCGAACCGCGCCGGTGTTGAGATGATCGGCGGACAGGAAGGTGCTGATCCGGGCGCTATCGTCTATGATGCTGTGGCAGCAGCCAAAGCGCGGAATGCAGATGTACTTTTGTGCGATACCGCAGGAAGACTTCATAATAAGAAGAATCTGATGGAGGAACTTCGTAAGATCAACCGCATTCTGGAAAAAGAATATCCGGATGCATTCCGTGAAACACTGGTTGTTTTAGATGCGACAACCGGACAGAATGCTTTGGCACAGGCAAGAGAGTTTGCGGAAGTGGCAGATATTACAGGAATTATCCTGACGAAAATGGATGGAACTGCCAAGGGTGGAATCGCTGTTGCAATCCATTCAGAACTCGGTATCCCGGTAAAATATATCGGAGTTGGTGAGACCATTGAGGATTTGCAGAAGTTTGATTCCAATGAGTTTGTGAATGCATTATTTGATGTCAAGGAGGAAAAATAGTGATGCTTACATTAGATAAGTTTGAGGAGGCTTCGGAAAAAGTAAAAGAAGTCACCACAGAGACAAAATTAGTTTACAGTGATTATTTCAGCCAGCAGACAGGGAACAAGGTTTATTTAAAACCGGAGAACATGCAGTTTACAGGTGCTTATAAAGTGCGTGGTGCATATTATAAGATCAGTACACTGACAGAGGAAGAGAGAGCAAAGGGACTGATCACTGCGTCCGCAGGAAATCATGCGCAGGGTGTTGCCTACGCTGCAAAATGTTATGGCTGCAAAGCTGTGATCGTTATGCCTACCACAACACCACTTATTAAAGTAAACCGTACCAAGAGTTATGGTGCAGAGGTTGTACTTTACGGAGATGTGTACGATGAGGCATGTCAGAAAGCTTATGAGCTCGCAGAAAAAGAAGGATATACTTTCATACACCCATTTGATGATCTTGCCGTTGCAACCGGACAGGGCACGATCGCAATGGAGATTTTCAAAGAACTTCCATTAGTGGAATACATTCTTGTACCAATCGGTGGAGGCGGACTTGCAACAGGTGTTTCCACGCTTGCAAAATTATTGAATCCGAAGATCAAAGTGATCGGTGTGGAACCGGCAGGTGCAAACTGTATGCAGGCATCTTTTGCAGCAGGAAAAGTAACAACACTTCCTACCGTCAGCACAATCGCAGACGGTACTGCAGTAAAGACACCAGGAAGCAAGATTTTCCCATATATCCAGAAAAACTTAGATGACATCATCACAGTTGAGGATGACGAATTAGTAGCAGCATTCCTTGATATGGTAGAAAACCATAAAATGATCGTGGAAAATTCAGGACTTCTGACCGTTGCAGCACTGAAACATTTAGACGTGTCCGATAAACGGATCGTTTCTATTTTAAGTGGCGGTAATATGGACGTGATCACCATGTCCTCTGTAGTACAGCAGGGACTGATCTTAAGAGACAGAATCTTTACCGTGTCCGTTCTGCTTCCGGATAAGCCGGGTGAACTCTGCAAAGTTTCCGGTATTATTGCGGCACAGCAGGGAAATGTTATCAAACTTGAACATAACCAGTTTGTCACAACAAACCGGAGCGCAGCAGTAGAGCTTCGTATTACATTAGAGTGTTTTGGTACAGATCACAAGAAACAGATCATCAAGGCACTGGAAAAAGAAGGCTATAAACCAAAGGTTGTCCGCACCAGCTTATAAGATTTATAAGTATTACTAAATTGAATCCTGACAGATAATCGTATATGATAATTCAGGTGATGCTGTCAGGTGAAAAAAGACAGCTTCCGACAGAAAATATTTTTGCAGTCAAAGTGCAGATAAGTCTTGCACCAGCAGGGCAGAAAGGATCATAATAATGAAAAAAATAGAGGAGTATGTAAGAACCATACCGGATTTTCCAGAACCGGGCATTATGTTCCGTGATGTAACAAGCGTATTACAGGACCCGGATGGATTAAAGCTGGCGATCGATTCCATGATCAAACTGTTGGATGGAGTAGATTTTGACATTATTGCAGGTGCGGAGTCCAGAGGATTTATCTTTGGAATGCCGATTGCCTATGCACTTGGAAAAGCTTTTATTCCGGTTCGTAAAAAAGGAAAACTTCCTTGTGAGACAGTCTCAGCAGAATATGATCTTGAATATGGAAAAGCAGAGATCGAGATTCATAAAGATGCAATCAAACCGGGACAGAAGGTTGTATTAGTGGATGACCTGATCGCAACCGGAGGAACTATGGAGGCAAGCTGTAAATTAGTAGAGCAGCTTGGCGGCGAAGTTGTAAAAATCCTTTTCTTAATGGAGTTAGCAGGGTTAAAAGGACGTGAAAAACTGGCAAAATATGATGTGGCCTCTGTGATCACATACGAAGGAAAATAACCTTATAAAATATGAAGATGTACAGTCACGACAGGAGAGACCGTGACTGTAAAATGATGTAAGACAAAGTGGGAGATTAGAAATGTTAGAGAAAATGTTTAAATTAAAAGAGAACAACACGACTGTGAAAACAGAAGTGTTAGCGGGTATCACCACATTTATGACAATGGCGTATATCCTTGCAGTCAATCCATCCATGCTCGCAGCAGCAGGAATGGATAAGACTGCAGTTTTGATGGCGACCTGTATCGCTTCCTTTATCGGAACACTGGCAATGGCAATGCTTGCAAATTATCCATTTGCACTTGCCCCGGGTATGGGATTAAATGCTTATTTTGCATACACGGTATGTGGAGCAATGGGATACGATTGGAAAATCGCCCTTATGGCAGTTTTTGCAGAAGGTCTGATTTTTATCGTGCTCTCCCTTACCAATGTGCGTGAGGCAATCTTCAATGCAATTCCTACCACTCTGAAAAAAGGTGTGAGTGTTGGTATCGGTTTCTTCATCGCATTTTTAGGTTTGCAGGATGGTCACATTGTTGTAAATAACGATTCCACACTTGTTACGATCGTGGACTTTACAGGAGATTTCCATACACTTGGAATCGGAGCGATCCTCGCACTGATCGGTCTTTTTATCATCTCTATTTTATATATCAGAGGTGTAAAAGGAGCAATCCTCATCGGTATTGCTGCTACATGGATCTTAGGAATGATCGCTCAGGCAATCGGACTTTATATTCCGGATGCAGAAGCTGGATTTTATTCTTTGTATCCGGTTTGGGGACTGACAGATTTCACTTCTTTAGGAGAGACATTCGGACAGTGCTTTAAAGCAGATTTTTCTACGGTAAGAGTATTTGATTTTGTAGTGATTATTTTATCTTTCTTATTCGTTGATATGTTCGATACATTAGGAACTTTGATCGGTGTGGCAAACAAAGCACAGATGTTAGATGAGAATGATAAACTTCCAAGGATCAAACAGGCACTGCTCGCAGATGCGATCGCAACAAGTGCAGGTGCAGTTCTCGGTACTTCCACAACCACTACGTTTGTTGAGAGTTCTTCCGGTGTGGCAGAAGGTGCGAGAACAGGTCTTGCTTCTGTAGTGACAGGTTTCTTATTCCTGCTTGCTATTTTCTTCTCACCAATTTTCTGCGCAATCCCGGGATTCGCAACAGCTCCGGCATTGATCTTCGTAGGATTTTTAATGGTAACAACGGTGATCTCGATTGACTTTACGGATATGACAGAGGCAATTCCAGCTTACTTATGTATGCTCGCAATGCCACTGATGTACAGCATTTCAGAAGGTATCGCAATCGGTGTTATCTCTTACGTTGTGATCAATGTGATCTGCGGTAAGGCAAAGAAAATCACACCGTTAATGTATGTACTTGCTGTATTGTTTGTATGTAAGTATATCTTCTTATAAAAGAGCGTGAACCAGATGAAATATGTTCCATTTATGATCTGCGTGATTGTGTTTATTTTCACAAGTGCAGGGTATTTTATCACAGATAAGAAAACAGAAAAAATATATGGAGCACTTTCGATCGTGAGCATTGCGTGTGCGATCGTGCAGGCGGCGATTGTGTTTTAAGAGATAAAGGCAGAGAACCGGATACCCGATGAAAAGTTGGGCGTCCGGTTCTTTGTTTATTTTGCTGAAAATTTTGGAAGGTATTGCTAACAGTAATCAGATATGGTACAGTAGCATTAATCAGAAATCTGGCAGACACGATTCAGAGTGCAAAAGGCTGCTGGAACAGTCATATATTTAGAAACAAACAGGATTTTGTCAATACAGACCGTATCGGTCACATATCCCAATGATTTTAATTTGATAATGAAAAGCAGAGTGGTTATTGAAACTATTTGTTTTTCAACTGAAAAATCAGGTTACTTAAGAAGGAGAAAATGCCTATGATTTATAGAAAAGTGAATACGAATCTTTCGGAGACTTTAGATGAGATCGGACTGCAGAAAGCAAAGAGGGATGACTATGCCAAGTGTATTCTGGCAGATCCACAGGTACTTGCGAGAATTGTAAAAAATGTGGTGACAGAATTTGAGCAAATGTCCGTGGAAGAAATTATTCCCTGTATTGGGGAGCCGACAGTTACATTGAGTGTGCCGGAACTTCTCAGTGTGAAAAATTTAAGTGTCGGAACAGAAGATATTGAAGAAGAAAACGGAAAAATAGTTTACGATATTCGATTTCCGTTGTATCATAAAGAAAAGACGATGAAGTTTTTGATCAATATTGAAGCTCAGAAAAGTACAAAGGTTTCGAAACTCAAATATCACATAGAGAACCGTATGACCTATTATATTTCCCGGATGATCTCATCGCAGAAAAATGTAGAGTTCATCAATTCTTCTTATGATGATTTAAAACCTGTATACAGCATCTGGATTTGTATGGATACGGGAAAGGAAGAAGATTCCATTATTAAATTAGGACTGGAAGCGAATGTGATATATGGCAAAAGTAGATGGAAGCCTGATTTTTCGCTGATAAACGGAGCTATTATCAGGATCCGTGAAAATGCAGATGCAGAGGTATCCAAAAACAAACTGATCGCAATGCTAGAGCTTCTTTTTTCACAGACACCCAGAGAAACCAAGAAAAAGAAACTGGAAGAAGATTACGACTTTGTGATGTCGACAGAGATGGAAGGATGTGTGGATGATATGTGTAATATAAGTGATCTTTTTGAAGAACAGGTAACGGAACGGGTTACAGAACGAGTGACAGAAGAGGTCACAGAACGTGTAACAGAACAAACCCTGATTGCCAAGGTCGTGAAGAAAATAAAACGAGGCAAGAATATTGCAGAGATTGCAGATGAACTTGAGGAGACAGTCGAGACGGTCACACCTGTTTATGAAGCAGCACTTAAAGCTGCACCGGATTATGATGAGGTAGCAATCTATGAGGCACTGAAAAAATAGTCAAAAGCAAAATTACGGGTGTCAAGCAAAATTCCTTTACTGTAAAGAAAAAATGCTTGACACCCATTTCTTTTTATGTTATCTTAGCAAAGGTGCCGATGTATGAATAGTAAAATAAAGGCATGGTGTGAGGAATGGAAGAAAAAATCGAACAGGCATATCTCTACGACTTCTACGGAGAACTGCTGAATGAACATCAGAGAAGAATCTACGAAGATTTTGTGTTCAATGATCTTTCCCTTGGAGAGATTGCAAATGAAGAAGGAATCAGCCGACAGGGTGTGCATGATATGATCAAGAGATGCACGAAGGCTCTGGAAGGATATGAGGAGAAGCTTCATCTGATTGCAAAGTTTCAGGCAGCAAAGCAGAAGGTCGCGCAGATTGATGCATTGGCGAAGGAGTTTCATTCCAGTCACAATGAAGCGATTATGGAGGAAATCGAACAGATTTCCAATCAGATTTTAGAGGAGCTATAAGATGGCATTTGACAGTTTATCTGAAAAACTTCAAAATGTGTTCAAAAACCTGCGAAGCAAAGGCCGTTTGACAGAAGATGACGTCAAGGCAGCTTTGAAGGAAGTTAAGATGGCTCTTTTAGAAGCGGATGTTAACTTCAAAGTCGTAAAGCAGTTTGTAAAAGATGTGCAGGAACGCGCAATCGGACAGGACGTGATGAACGGACTGAATCCTGGACAGATGGTCATTAAGATTGTAAATGAAGAGATGGTAAAGCTGATGGGCTCTGAGACAACAGAGATCAAGCTTCAGCCGGGAAAAGCATTGACAGTCATTATGATGGAAGGTTTGCAGGGTGCAGGTAAAACAACCACCGCGGCAAAGCTTGCAGGAAAGTTTAAGCTGAAAGGAAAGAAAGTTTTACTGACTGCCTGCGATATTTACCGTCCGGGCGCGATTGAACAGTTACAGATCAATGGTGAAAAACAGGGTGTGGAAGTTTTTTCCATGGGTGATAAGATCAAACCTGTGAATATTGCTAAAGCAGCAATTGAGCATGCGGCAAAGAATGAATTTAACATTGTAATCCTTGATACAGCAGGACGTCTTCATATTGATGATGACATGATGGCTGAATTACAGGAGATCAAAGAGAATGTTACCGTTCATCAGACCGTTCTGGTTGTGGATGCCATGACCGGACAGGATGCAGTGAATGTAGCCAAGATGTTTGATGAAAAGGTTGGCATAGATGGCGTTATCCTGACGAAGTTAGATGGTGACACCAGAGGCGGTGCGGCACTTTCAATCCGTGCTGTTACCGGAAGACCTATTTTATATGTAGGTATGGGAGAAAAACTTTCTGATCTGGAACAGTTTTATCCTGACAGAATGGCTTCAAGAATCCTTGGTATGGGTGATGTGCTGACACTGATCGAGAAGGCACAGGCTGATATTGATGAGGAGCAGGCTAAGCGTATCGAACAGAAGATGCGCAAGAATGAGTTTGACTTTGAGATGTATCTTGAATCCATGAGTCAGATGAAAAAGATGGGCGGATTATCCAGTATCCTTGGTATGATGCCTGGTCTTGGAATGGGAATGGGCAAAGGTAAGATGCCTGAGATTGATCAGGAAGCAGCCGAGAAGAATATGGCGCGCACCGAAGCAATCATCTATTCCATGACACCGGAAGAGAGACGTAATCCGTCGCTTATGAATCCGAGCCGCAAGAACCGCATTGCAAAAGGTGCAGGAGTCGATATTGCGGAAGTAAACCGTCTGGTAAAACAGTTTGAACAGATGAAAAAGATGATGAAACAGATGCCGGGCATGATGAAAAAAGGTAAAAGAGGAATGTTCAAAGGGCTTCCTTTTTAATAAATTTTTAGCAATCACGTAGGAGGTGAAATGACATGGCAGTAAAGATCAGATTAAGAAGAATGGGACAGAAGAAAGCTCCTTTCTATAGAATCGTAGTTGCAGATTCCAGATCCCCAAGAGACGGAAGATGTATCGAAGAGATCGGAACTTATGATCCAACAAAAGATCCAAGCGAATATCATGTAAATGAAGAGTTAGCAAAGAAATGGTTAGCTAACGGAGCTCAGCCAACAGATACAGTAGCTAGAATCTTCAAAAATGCTGGAATCGAAAAATAAGATTAGTGAGGTGGTCTAATGAAAGAATTAGTTGAAGTAATTGCCAAATCACTGGTCGATTTCCCGGACGAAGTTGTTGTGACAGAGACCGAGAATGAAAAAGCCATTGTGTTAGAGTTACGCGTTGCGCAGTCTGACATGGGTAAGGTAATCGGCAAACAGGGCAGAATTGCAAAAGCAATCCGCGCCGTTGTGAAGGCAGCAGCCTCAAAAGAAGAGAAAAAAGTTATTGTTGAGATTATGCAGTAACATGATGGGCTATCCCAGTTGTCTGGGGTAGCTTTTTCCTTATAAAATATTTTACAGAAAATCTGTATTGTTTTAATATAAAATGCAGCTATCCGTTTATGATTCGGATGACAGAAGAAAGTTCAGTAAGGAGATTACATGGAAGATTTATTGCAGGTAGGTGTCATAACAACCACGCATGGTGTCAGAGGAGAGGTCAAAGTATTTCCGACAACAGATGATCCGGCAAGATTTAAAAAGCTGAAAAATGTTGTTTTGGATACAGGTAAAGAGATGATCGACCTTGAAGTTGCCGGCGTAAAGTTTTTCAAAAACATGGTGATCGTTAAATTCAAGGGTATTGATAACATCAATGATGTGGAAAAATACCGGAAGAAAAGTCTCTACGTTACACGCGAGAATGCGGTAAAGCTTAAGAAAAACGAATATTTTATTGCAGATCTGATCGGATTGTCAGTTGAATCTGATGAGGGTGAAGATTTAGGCGAGGTGAGCGATGTTCTTCAGACAGGTGCCAATGATGTATATGTTTTGAGCAAAGAGGGAATGGATGACATTCTGCTTCCGGCGATCAGGGAATGTGTGAAGGATGTTGATTTAGAGGGTGGAAAAATGACAGTTCATCTTTTACCGGGACTTCGCGAACTGAATGAAAAATGATCCGGTATGAAATGTCATGCGACTGATTAAAAAACCAAAGGTTTTTTGCACACAATAGAGTAGAGAAACAGGAGTTCACAAAGAATGAATTTTCATATATTAACATTATTTCCGGATATGGTAATGCAGGGACTGTCTACAAGTATTATTGGGCGTGCCAAAGAGAAAGGACTGCTTTCCATTGAAGCTGTGAATATCAGAGATTATACATTAGACCGTCACAAGAAGGTGGATGATTATCCTTATGGAGGCGGCGCAGGTATGCTTATGCAGGCACAGCCGGTGTATGATGCATGGATGTCTGTTGTGAACCGGATCGGGTATAAACCGAGGACGGTGTACCTGACTCCGCAGGGACCAACATTTACCCAGCCAATGGCAAAAGATTTTGCGCTGGAAAAGGATCTGATTCTTTTATGCGGTCATTATGAAGGAATCGACGAGCGCGTGTTAGAGGAAATTGTGACAGATTACGTTTCCATTGGCGATTATGTGCTGACGGGAGGGGAGCTTCCTGCGATGGTTATGGTAGATGCAATCTCACGTATGGTGCCGGGAGTGCTCACAAATGATGAATCGGGTTCCACGGAATCATTTGAAGGTAATTTGCTGGAATATCCGCAGTATAGCCGTCCGGAAGAATGGATGGGAAAAAAAGTTCCCCCGATCCTCTTGTCCGGAGATCATAAAAAGGTAGACGAATGGCGCCGCGAACAGGCAATTTTGCGAACGATTGAGCGCAGACCGGATCTGCTGAAAAAAGCAGAACTTACAAAGAAAGAGCAGATGAAATTTCAGGAGCATTTAAAAGAATCATAAATGCCGAAAAGGAGTGTGTCGTAATAGGAATAACTGCACAAAATCAATATGGGTATTGGCGTTAGGAATGGCAGTTTTGACAGTTCAAAACAACAGAAAAATATAGCTTGACATATTGATATATGGCTGGTATAATATACGAGTTGTGAATAAACGAGATGGTCCTCTGTTACGAATAGGCGTATTAAGAACATCCAAATAATAGGAGGTCACAAAATGAACGCAAGTGAAATTATTAAAAGCATTGAAGCTGAACAGTTAAAAGCTGAAGTACCTGAATTCCGTGTTGGTGATACTGTAAAAGTTTACGGTAAAATCAAAGAAGGAAACCGTGAAAGAATCCAGGTTTTCGAAGGTGTTGTAATTAAGAGACAGGGTGGAAGCAACCGTGAGACATTCACAGTTAGAAAGATTTCTAACGGATGTGGCGTTGAAAAAACCTGGCCATTACATTCTCCAAACGTTGAGAAAGTAGAAGTTGTTCGTGCTGGTAAAGTAAGAAGAGCTAAATTATTCTACTTAAGAGACCGTGTTGGTAAGAAAGCTAAAGTTAAAGAATTAGTAAAATAGTTCAATGCATGCGTAAGCCATAGAGAGAGCAGCCGCTTTTTCTATGGCTTTTTCTTTTGCCGTTTTTTCTTCTGTTTTGGTAGTATAAAATAAAAATTAAACAAAAATAGTTACATAATAGCTTGAAAAAATTGGTAATATTATATATTGACAATTTTTTCAAGGGGGGGGGAGAATGAGACTAGTGTTTAAGGGGATGCAATATCCTAAATAAAAACTTGGAGGACAAAAGACATGAAAAAGAAATTAGCAGCAGTAGTATTATCTATGGTATTGTGCTTGGGAGCAAGCGTAACAGCATTTGCAGCGGAAAGCCCGTCTGCCAATAATTCAAGTACATCTACAACAACATCACAGACATCTACAACTACAACTTCAACAACAGCAGCTACAGAAGTAAAAGTTGAGCAGAAAGCAATCACACAGGATGTATTGAACGATGTTCAGAAAGAAAAATTAGGTGGATATTTCACAGATATGACAGCAATTGATAATGACACAACATTGACAGCTGAGCAGAAAGTTGAGAAAAAAGCAGCCGCTGTACAGACAATGATCAATGAAGTTTTAGGTTTGAATTATTCTTATAAGAGTGGCGTATATGGAACATATGAGTTAACAGCAACTGATTTATCAAATCCAATTGCAATCTCTGTTGCAGGAATTAAAGCTGGCGATACTGTAGTTGTTGCCCATCTTACATCTTCTGGTGTATGGGAAAATGTACCTGTAACAAATGTTGCAGACGGTGTTGTATATGCGAAATTTACATCCCTTTCCCCAGTATTTGTTGCTTCTGTAACAGATACAAATGCAGCAGCAACTTCACCAAAAACTGCTGATGCAGGAATGAATATGGCAATGATCCTTGTAGTTGTGATCGCAGCAACAGGAGCTGTTGTATATGCAAGACGCAGAATGAACTATACAAAATAATAAAGAATATAATTATAAATCTGAGGAAGGCTATATGTCATTGTGGCATATAGCTTTTCTTTGTTTTGGGTGAAAGAGATGAAAGAACAAATAAAGAAATATCAAAAAATTATTTTTCTGATTGGCATATTTGGGATATTCGTGTTACTATTTTTTCTGGTAAGGTATAAAGGAAAAAAGAATCTGGAAGCAAATATTGCGGCAGAACAGCAGGATGTCTTTGAGGAGATGGCGTCTTTTCGGAATGTGATTGATTATCATGGAACAACATACCAATACAGAAAAGATATCGTAAATATTTTATGTATTGGCGTGGACAAAGAAGAGGCAATGTGGGAACGTGATGATGATGGCGGAAGTGTCGGGCAGGCGGATGCAGTCTTTCTGGTTTCCCTTGATTTTGAACATTCCAATATACGTATTCTGGCAATACCGAGAGATACAATGGTGAGCATTGTGGCGTGTGATGAAGATGGAAATGAAATGGGTGCGTTTACCGGGCAGCTTGCATTGCAGTATGCGTATGCTGACGGGCAGGAAAAAAGCTGTTCACTGGTTATTGGACAGGTGGCAGATGTTTTAAAAAATGAAGTGCCGATCAATGGATATGTCGCAATGAATTTAAGCTGTATAGGAATGGTGAATGATGCAGTCGGCGGTGTCACGGTTGAGATGGATGATGATTATACCTTATATAATGCAAAGTTCAAAAAGGGTGCGACGGTGCATTTGCAGGGAGAAGAGGCGCAGGAGTTTGTGCAGGGAAGAGATATCACGGTAAGCGGCAGTGCATATAGCAGGATTGGACGACAGAAAAGATATTTAAAAGCATTTATCAGTCAGGCTAAGAAAACGTTAACACAGAACCCCACATTGGCAGTAAACCTGATGAGCCAGTTATCAGACTATATGTTGACAGATATTTCAACGGACGAGGTGCTATATTTATCGACAGAACTTTCAGGCTGTAATTTTGATGAGGAAAATATGCAGATTTTACAGGGAAATATCCAGATGGGAGAACGATATGAAGAGTATTATTTAGATGACGAGGCAGTACAGCAGACAATCATCGATTTATTTTACGAGGAGCAGAAATAAATGAGTACATTGCGGGAAAAGAGGAAAAAAGAACGGAGAGCATTAAGGCGGAGAAAAACAGCTGATTGGACAGTTGTGCTGATACTCTGTGCCATCGCCGTGTGTTGTGGAGGCTATCTGGTCTATCATCACTGGAGTGTGAAACAGCGGGAATTAGAATATGAGAAAATGAGACAGGAAGAAGCGTTAAGTGCTGCAACAGAGACGGTTATCGCAGAGCCGGAGACAGAGGAGAGCACAGAAGAAACAGTGATCTACTGTGATCCGGTCTATGATTTCGGACAGCTGCATGAACAGAATGAAGATATTTATGCGTGGATCGTCGTGCCGGGAACGCAGGTGGATTATCCGGTTTTACAGTCAGAGACAGACAATTACTATCTGGATTACAATTTGGATCACAGCAAGGGTTATCCGGGCTGTATTTACACAAATAATTGCAACCAGAAAGATTTTGCCGATTATAATACCATTTTTTACGGACATAACATGAAAAATGGTTCCATGTTTGGAAGTATCCACAGTTTCGAGGATGAAACATTTTTTGAGGAACATCCTTATATCTATGTGTATACAGAAAACGAAAGACTTACTTATGAAATCTACGAAGCAGCAAAGTTTACAGATGTTTATATTCCGGCACAATATGTGATCAACAGCAGGGAGGACAGAGATCGTTTTTTAAATGATGTGAAGGAGACGGTGTCAGACAATAAACTGCATGTCAGAAAAGATTTAGAAGTCGGGGAAGAAGACCGGCTTATCACACTTTCCACCTGTGTCAACGGCGAGCGGAATCATCGTTATCTGGTGATCGGGGTACTTGTTGAAACGGCAGTTTACCGGTAAAAGGACGGAAGGATGCATTTATAAAATCTGGAAAATCCGATTCTCGAATTGCGTACAATCAAGCTTTGTGGTAATCTATAACATGTATTATTTGCGGACAACAGAGCAGAGGAAAACAAAAGTGAGAAGAAAAAGAAGCGGATTGAATTTCGGAAGAAGAAAGAAAAAAGTAAACATGACGATCGTGAAAGAAATCTTAAGCTGGACAGTTGAGATTATGATCACGCTTGTCATTGCATTTACGTTTGTATATTTTATCGGATTGCGGACGAGTGTGGTAGGGCAGTCGATGTCAGAAACATTAGAAAGCGGAGATGAGATTTTAGTGAACAGATTTATCTATAAAGTATCAGATCCGAAACCGAACGATATTATCGTGTTTCTGCCAAATGGAAATGAAAAATCCCACTATTATGTCAAACGTGTGATCGCTGTTCCGGGAGATACGGTGCTGATCCAGAATGGTGCGGTTTATGTGAACGGCGAACTTTTTGACGAGAAGGTGGATGTGTCTGCAATCGAGGAGGCGGGACTTGCCTCGGAGGAAATGAAGTTAGAGGATGATGAGTATTTTGTCCTTGGAGACAACCGTAATAACAGCGAGGATAGC
This sequence comes from uncultured Roseburia sp., assembly GCA_900542495.1. Taxonomy (GTDB): domain Bacteria; phylum Bacillota; class Clostridia; order Lachnospirales; family Lachnospiraceae; genus Roseburia. The sequence continues at coordinate 120,837 of UQNW01000004.1, read as the reverse complement.
CGCTATGCCAATATCGGAAATGTAAAAAAAGACTACATTATCGGCAAGGCGTGGTTCTGCGTGTCTCCATGGAAAAAATTTGGATTTTTATAAGAAGGAAAAGTGAGGAAAAAATATGCAGTTTCAGTGGTATCCGGGACATATGACAAAAGCAAAACGTCAGATGCAGGAAGATATAAAATTAATTGATCTGGTAATCGAACTTGTGGATGCGAGAATCCCATTAAGCAGCCGGAATCCAGACATTGATGAGTTGGGAAAAAACAAGGCGCGGCTGATCATTATGAACAAATCAGATTTGTCGGATGAAAACCAGAATAAAGAATGGGCAGCTTATTTTAAAAAGATGGGTTACTATGTCGTCGGTCTTGATGCGAGAACGAAAACAGGCATGAAAACTGTTACAAATGTAGTTATGGAAGCCTGCAAGGAAAAAATCGAACGTGACAGAAGAAGGGGAATCGTGAACCGTCCTGTCCGCGCGATGGTTGTGGGAATTCCGAATGTTGGAAAATCAACTTTTATCAATTCTTATGCCGGAAAAGCGTGTGCGAAGACTGGAAATAAGCCGGGTGTCACCAAAGGAAAACAGTGGATTCGTCTGAACAAGAACCTGGAATTGTTAGATACCCCTGGAATTTTGTGGCCGAAATTCGAAGATCAGATGGTAGGTCTCCGTCTGGCGCTGATCGGTGCGATCAAAGACGAAATTTTAAATATTGATGAATTGTCTCTGGAACTGATCAAGGTTTTGACGAGAGATTATGCAGGTATTTTAAAGGAGCGTTACGGTGTGGATGAGTCCGAAACGCCTGTGAAGATTTTAGAGCAGATCGCAGAAAACCGGAAGTGCATTTCCAAAGGAAATGAATTAGATTACAGTAAAGCAGCAGCACTTTTGATTGATGAATTCCGCAGCGGTAAGCTTGGAAAAATTACATTAGAGAGACCGGATACAGAATAAGAAATGGAAAGATGTTAGAAATGGATACATTTCTTGTGTGAAAACGTGGATAAAAGGCGGCAGGTAACATGACAGAGAAAAAAATCGGTGAGATCAAAGAAGAACTTAAGGCAGTGGAGGATGAGAAGCTGCCTTCTTTTATACAGACATATGAAAATGATGAGCGTTCCGGCGTTGTGAAAATAGTTGAACAGGCAAAAAAGCGTCTGGAAAAATTAGAGGCAGAGAAGCTTCGCATTGAAAATCTGAAAAAATATGAGTACGAATATGCAGATTGCGGTTATATCTGCGGAATCGATGAAGTTGGCAGAGGTCCGTTAGCCGGTCCTGTAGTAGCCGGAGCAGTCATTTTGCCAAAAGATTGTGATATTTTGTACATTAATGATTCCAAGAAACTCTCTGCGGCAAAAAGAGAAGAATTATATGGTGTGATCATGGAAAAAGCGGTTGCTGTCGGGATTGGAATGGCAAGTCCGCAGCGGATCGACGAGATTAATATTTTGCAGGCAACTTATGAGGCAATGCGTGAGGCTATAAGCAAATTAAGTGTAAAACCCGATATATTATTAAATGATGCGGTAACGATTCCCGGAGTTTCTATCAGACAGGTTCCAATCATCAAAGGAGATGCAAAAAGTATTTCCATAGGGGCAGCGAGTATTGTCGCCAAGGTTACAAGAGACCGTCTGATGGTCGAATATGATAAAATCCTTCCGCAGTATGGTTTTGCTTCCAATAAAGGATATGGATCAGCGGAGCATATTAAGGCTTTGCAGGAAGTTGGACCGTCTCCGATTCATCGTGCCAGCTTTATCAAAAATTTTATCTGAGAGATATTGTGGTTTTATGCTGCAACTCTTTGTTCTAGAAAAGCACAGTAAGCAAAAAGCATGCAGGAAGTGAGGCGGAATTATGCACATATCCGATATGTTAGGACAATATAACCGAAATGTTTCAAGCGGAACGGAAGAATTAAAAGCTGCTTCCGGTATGCAGAAGGTAGTGTCTACCTTAGAAGAACTGTCTTCCGGAAGCGTTTTTGAGGGAACGGTCAGTTCTGTAAAAAATGGAAAAGTCACACTGGCATTGAGTGATGGGCAGACAATCTCGGCAAGACTGTCAGGAAAAGTGCAGCTTTCGCAGGGAACCCCCATGTTTTTTCAGGTAAAAAGCAATGACGGTGAGACAATCGAGATAAAGCCTTACACAGGCGCAGGCAGTGGTGGAAATCCGATTCTTACCAATGCGCTGGCAGAGGGAAATGTGCCGGTGACGGAGCGCAATCTTGCGATGGTTGATGCGATGATGAAAGAGCAGATGCCAATTGATAAGCAGAGCCTGATGAATATGGCAAGGATTGCCAATATGAATCCGGGTGTGGATGTAACTACAGTAGTAAATATGACAAAGCTTGGGATTCCTGTTTCCACAGAAATGGCAGCGCAGTTTGAAAATTATATGACGGATCAGCACGCAATTTTGCAGGAGATGGATCAGGTAATGAATGACCTTGCAAATCTTGCAGGTTCAGATAGTCTGACACCGGATCAGGCAGTGCAGCTGAACCAGAAAATTGTATCCATTTTACTTCCAGAGCAGATCTCCGGTGGAGAGAATGCGCCCGAAGGACAGACGGTGGCAGACAGTGAGAATACGTCAGGCGGACAAGTTATTACTGGCGATCAGAATATAACAGACGGGCAGAGCACGATTAGTAGTGCGGACACAGTAAATGGTCAGAACGTTATAGACACACGTACACCCGGTACAGAGACATCTGGCACACAGACAATGGCAGGAGAAACTCAGCAGACATCTGCAGCAACGGCAGCACAAGACGCTGCAATATCTGCTGGCAACCAGACATTACAGGACATCCTGTCAGAACAGCAGCTGTCTGATCTCGGAAAGTTATTAGAGAACATTCCTTCGCTGGTGGAAGATACACAGCTTTTTCCGGAAGATATGGAACAGGAGATTTTTATCAATACATTGGAAGATGAGAGTGTGGCGCAGAATCTCATGGCGGAGGACGCTGTAGGGAAGCTGGAGAATGGTGGATTGGCTCTGAATAAGAATCTGACCGTATCTGATTTTTTGCGCATAGTATCACAGATTCTGTCAGAAAACAGTGAGGCGGCATCCGCAAATGTTCAAAAACTTTTTGGCAGCAGGGAATATAAAAGTCTGCTTCAAAATGTCATGGAGCAGCAGTGGCTGATAAGACCGGAAGAATTGAAAGAAGAGAAAAAAATCAGCCAGCTTTATGAAAAACTGGAACAGCAGATGAAACAGGTGGAAGATGTCTTAAAAGAAGCCGGAATTACCAAATCCGCTTTTTTGGATACTGCCACAGAAGTAAGAAACAATATTGAATTTATGAATCAGCTCAATCAGGCATATACTTATGTGCAGGTGCCGCTGAAATTATCCGGTCAGAATGCAAACGGTGAACTTTATGTTTATACGAATAAAAAGAACCTCAAAGATCCGGATGCGGAACTGAGTGCATTTTTACATCTTGATCTCGAACACCTCGGTTCTACGGATGTCTCCGTGAAAATGCAGCACCGTAAAGTGAAGACGAATTTTTACATGGCAGATGATGCGTCTTATGATCTGGTGGAGAAGTATCTTCCGGTTTTGGAACAGAAACTGAAAGAAAAAGGTTATCAGTGCACAATAACGGTGACAAAGGAAGAAAAGAAGGTAAATTTTGGAGATGATTTTCTGCGAAAAGATATGCCGCAGACGGGAACACTGCATCGTTATTCTTTTGATGTGAGAGCCTGATAAAGACAGAGGTGGTGAGCGGATATGTCATGGAATCTGGAAAAGAAAAAAGTAAAAACTGCGGTGGCAGTTGCCTATGAACCTGGCGATAAAGCACCGAAGATCCTTGCGAGCGGGAAAGGCGAGATTGCAGAAAAAATCATTGAAAAAGCAAAAGAGAATGATATCCCTTTTTATAAGGATAATAAACTTGCAGAAACACTTTCCAAATTAGAAATAGGGGATACAATCCCACCGGAACTTTATGAGGTGGTGGCGGAGATCCTTGTGTTTGTGGATGACATGGATAAGATGAAAGCAAAGCTGCAGCAGGCAGATATGCTTTCTTAAATGCAGGAAAAGTAATAGCAGATACAAAAAAATCGGCGTTTTGCGGAAAAGAGGTTTCTATTAATAAGAGAAGTGTTGGGACTGCTTATGAAAAACTGGCGGGTGCGTATTTAGAGCAGCAGGGGTATGAGATTTTAGAATATAATTACAGATGTCGTATGGGAGAGGTTGACATTGTTGCAAGGCAGAATGGGTATCTTGTGTTTGTGGAGGTAAAATACCGCACAGACGGTGGGACAGGAAATCCGCTTGAGGCGGTGACACCTGCAAAACAGAGAACGATATCAAAGGTAGCTTCCTATTATTGCCTGACACATGGATATGGCATGGACACTTCGTGCAGATTTGATGTGACGGCGATTCTGGGGAAAAAGATCAAAGTGATTCAGAATGCTTTTGAATATCAGGGTTTTTAATTGCAGAAAAAAACAGGAGAAATGTAATTAGAAAATATTACAGCGTATGAAAATGGAACATAATTGGAAAAGAAAGAATCAGACAGGCGTACCGGTTGAGGTCATTCATCAGACAAAATCCGGTGTGGAAGTGCCACTTTTACATTTCCCTTCGCTGGAAGCGACCGGCATCGTAAAAGAGGGATTCACAACAAGACTTGGCGGAGTCAGTGAAGACATTTTTTCTACCATGAATTTAAGTTTCACAAGGGGAGATAAAGAGGAAGCCGTCCGGGAAAATTACAGAAGACTGGCATTGGCACTTGATGTGGACTATGATAAATTTGTTTTTTCAGATCAGACTCACACAACCAATGTCAGAAAAGTGACAAGTGAGGATGCCGGGAACGGACTTACCAGAGAACGCCAGTTTCAGGATATAGACGGACTCATCACAGATGTGCGGGGGCTTGTGCTGTCAACATTTTATGCGGATTGTGTACCGCTTTATTTTGTAGATCCGGTGCACCGCGCAATCGGTTTGAGCCATTCCGGCTGGCGCGGAACAGTTAACCGCATGGGAAAAGTGACCATTGAGGCGCTGAACAGAGAATACGGCAGCAGACCGGAAGACTTATACTGTGCGATCGGATCGTCCATTTGTCAGGACTGTTACGAAGTGAGCGAGGATGTAGCAGAGGAATTTAAAAAGGCATTTGCAGGTCACGAAAATGAAATCCTTATAGATAAGGGAAACGGAAAATACCAGCTCAATCTCTGGAAAGCAAATGAGATTGTGCTGCTGGAAGCAGGTGTTTTACCGGAACATCTTGCAATCACAGACATCTGTACCTGCTGCAATCCGGATTTACTGTTTTCCCACCGCGCAAGCCACGGCAGACGCGGAAACCTTGGCGCATTTTTGTGCCTGAAAACAAATTAGATAAAGGAGCAAAAGAACATGAGCAAAAATTATGTAGATTATATCGTAGAGGAAACCAAAAATATCCTGGCAATTGACAGTCCGTCCGGCTTTACAAAAGAGGTGGCAGATTATGTCATGGGAGAATACAAAAAGCTTGGCTATGAACCAAAGCTCACCGTAAAAGGCGGTGTGCTTGTACCAATCGGTGGAAAAGACAAAGAAAACGCTGTACTTTTAGAGGCACATATTGATACCTTAGGTGCTATGGTCGCTGAGATCAAGGCAAACGGAAGACTCCGTGTGACAGCAGTCGGCGGCATGAATGCCAACAACGCTGAGGGAGAAAACTGCAAAGTCATTACCCGTTTTAACGGAAAATACGACGGAACGTTGCAGCTTATCAATGCGTCTATTCATGTAAACGGCGAATATAATGACACAAAGAGAAGCTATGATTCTGTGGAAGTCGTTCTGGATGAAAAGGTGAAATCCAAAGAAGATGTGGAGAAACTTGGTATCATGACAGGCGATTTTGTCTGCTTTGATCCGAGAACAACTGTGACAGAATCCGGTTATATCAAGAGCCGTTTCTTGGATGATAAATTAAGCGTTGGTATTTTATTAGGTTATGCAAAATACTTAAAAGAGGAAAATGTGACACCGGACCGGATGATCTACCAGCACATTACCGTATTTGAGGAAGTAGGACATGGCGGAGCAGCTTCCATTCCGGAAGGTGTAACGGAAGTGATCTCTGTGGATATGGGCTGCGTCGGCGACGGACTTGTCTGTGATGAGACACAGGTATCGATCTGTGCGAAGGACAGTCACGGTCCATACCATTATGATGTGGTAAATGGACTGGTAAAGGCTGCAAAAGAGAACAATATTGATTTTGCGGTAGACGTATATCCATATTATGGATCAGATGCGGATGTGGCACTGACCGCCGGATATGATGTGCGCCACGGACTGATCGGTTCTGGCGTTTATGCATCCCACGGTTATGAGAGAAGCCATGTGGACGGCGTGAAAAATACATTTGAACTGTTGAAAGCATATCTTGGATAAGAAAATGCAGGGAAAACCAGTATATTTTAAATAAATCTTAATAATATCCTAGGATTATCTTCATTGTAATAGAAGACCTCCCGTGCTATATTAACTGTATGAAGAATGATAGTACACATCATACAGCTAATACAGCTAATACAGATGGGAGGTTTGTTATTTGATTCAGTTAAATTACAGGGATGCAAAACCAATTTATGAACAGATCAAAGACGGTCTGAGAAAGCTGGTTATCACGAATTCCCTTATTGCAAATGAAAAACTGCCATCCGTGAGGGAAATGGCATCAAAGCTTGCAATCAATCCAAACACCATCCAGAAGGCATATCGGGAACTTGAGGCAGAGGGATACGTCTATACCGTTGCCGGAAAAGGAACATTTGTTGCCGAGCGGAAAGAAGTGCTGGGTGTCAGAAATGAAGAACTGATGAAAGAATTTGATGAAGTGGTAACGGAGCTGCTGTTTCTGTCAGTGGATGAGGGCAGTTTGAAAACACGTATTGAACAATTGGCTGAAGGGGGAGAGGCATCATGATTCAGGTTCATAATCTGAAAAAGAAATTTGACGATTTTCAGGCATTAAACGGCGTGGAAATGCATGTTGGAACAGGCGAAATTTATGGATTGGTCGGACCGAACGGAGCAGGAAAATCCACACTGATCCGTCATCTCACCGGAGTTTATAAAGCAGATGAAGGAGAAATATTGATCGACGGTGAACCGGTATTTGAAAACCGGAATATCAAGCAGAGGATGGCTTATATCCCGGATGAACTGTTTTATTTTATGCAGGCAGATACGATGGAGATGAAACGCTTTTATGAAGGCATCTATCCACAGTTTGACAGTAAGCTTTTTTATAAAATGCAGGAATTTTTCCCGACGATCGATGTGAAACGCACTATCAGACGGCTGTCGAAAGGCATGCAGAAACAGGTAGCGTTCTGGCTTGCAATCTGCTGTAAACCGGATCTGCTGATCTTAGACGAACCGGTGGACGGACTTGATCCTGTGATGCGCAGACAGATCTGGAGTATCTTAATGGCGGAAGTGGCAGAGCGGAAAATGACAGTTTTAGTGTCTTCCCATAACCTGAGGGAACTGGAGGATACCTGTGACCATGTGGGCATCATGCACCATGGAAAAATTATGATCGAGCGGTCTTTGAGCGATCTTCAGGGAAATATTTCCAAGATACAGGTGGCATGTCAGAATGGTGTGCCAAAATTGCCGGATGATTTTGAGGTGCTGCATATGGCAAACACAGGGCGTGTCTATACCCTGATCGTAAAAGGTGATCCGAAGGAGGCAGAGAAAGTTCTTCTGACAGAAAATCCTACCATTGTTGATGTGCTTCCGTTGACACTGGAGGAAATCTTTATTTATGAATTGGGAGGTGTGGATTATGAAGTCAAAGACATCCTGCTTTAACAAAACAATTTTCAAAAAAAATATGACACATTTCTGGCCTTTGTGGGCATTGTACAGTTGTTATCTGATCGTTTCGCTTCCGGTCGGACTGTGGTTTAATATGCGGTATTATCTGCAGGATGACAGTTACAGCCAGCTCCAGAGACAGGTTTATGCGATCAGTGGCGCTATGCGGGCAGCCATGAATCCGGTGATCACATTTGCATTTGCAGCAGTGATGATCATGGCAGTGTTTTCCTATCTGTATTCTGCAAAGAATACGAATATGATCCATTCACTTCCGGTGGACAGACGGGAGTTGTTTGTGACGAATATCATATCTGCGTTTGCATTTATGGTCGTTCCGCAGATCCTGACCTTTATTATCACGGTGTTCGTCTGCATTGGTGCACATATCACCAATATCCAGTACATTTTATACTGGTTTGGTGCAGAAGCCGCAATGACGTTTTTTGCACTGGCGCTCGGCGCATTTGTGGCGATGTTTACCGGACAGCTCCTGGCATTTCCGGTGTATTATGTCGTAGTCAATTATCTGTATGTAGGATGCTGGTATCTGATCAACATGGTGATAGAGAGTGTCTGCTTTGGGGTGTCAAACAATTGGAATCCGGGAAAATCCTGTATTTTGTCTCCGATTTACTATCTGACAAACAATCTGCGGATACAGTCAGTAGAAAACAGTGAGTATGTGACGGTTGGAATCGAGTTTAAGGGTGCATATCTGCTCGGGATTTATGCAGTGGCAGGTGTGGTATTCCTGATCGCAGCCTATCAGTTGTATAAATGGAGAAAATTGGAGACTGCAGGTGACCTTATCAGCATGCGGGGAATCAAGCCGGTGTTCCGCTGGGGCGTGGCTGTCTGCGCCGGTCTGCTTGGAGGAACTGCCGTTGCTGACACGATCGGAAACAGTTTTTCTTCGGCAAAGGTACATTTTTGGATACTTGCAGCAGGCACCCTGATCTTTGGTGCGATCGGCTTTTTTGTGGCGGAGATGCTTATTGAGAAGAATTTCCGTGTGTTCCACAAAAAGAGAGTTGGGGAATGGGCAGTCTTAACGGTTGTTCTGGCAGCATTTCTGGGTGCACTGAAACTGGATCTATTCCGGATCGAAGGAAAAATACCGGATGTTTCAGAGGTTAAGGTGGTATCGCTCAATCTGGACTATACGCTCCGCTATACCGAACCGGATGATATTCAGAAGATTATAGATCTCCAGAAAGAGATCCTGGCACAGAAAGAAGAGTGCCTGAGCGCAGAGAACCAATATTATCTCTCAATCACATATACCCTGAAGGATGGTAAGAAGCTGCGGAGAAGTTATACAGTTCCGGTTGGGCAGGCTGCGGCTGCGGACAAAGATTCTGTCGTCGCAAAAGTGACTGCGTTAGAGAGTGATCCGGATAAGATGATGCAGAACATGTTTGGCAATTACTATAAGACGAATGAGTATTATGCCGGCAGTATTTCATTTGTAGATGAGAACGGCAGAACAGAGGATTACCGTTTTACACAGGAAGAGCTTGACGCTGTCATGGAGGCGGTGCAAAAAGATGTGGAAGCGGGAAACATGACGTACTATCAACTTTATTCGCTCCGTGCCGGTGATGAGGATAACACGTACAGGGATCGTTATTTTAACAATCTGGATATCAGTTTTTATAATCCGGACGGTATCATCTGGAATTACAGTTCTTACAGTGTGGATGGGGTTGATGTGACAGAAGCGGTGCTGACAGGGGAGAAGACTGCAGAAGAGGCAGAAGCTTATTTCCCAAACAGTGACAGCGCCTATGTTGAGTTCGGAAGCAAATGCACAAACATTATTGAGACATTGAAAAAACTTGGGATTTTGAACAGTGAGCGAAAACTTATGACTTATGATGAGTATGACGCACTGATGAATCCGGTTACGGCAGTAAGGGAAAAAGGAATACCGCACATTTCCTAGACAAAACGCATAGTTCAGAAAAAAGATGGAATAAATATTGTTATTCCATCTTTTTTATTGTAAACTGTTATTGTTATTTTTAGCGTAACGGTAGAAAGCCATTTAAGGTTATAACAGGAAAGTAGTGGAGATCCCAGTTCTTTCCGTGATACATGAGAAAAGGAGTTTTATCAATGAGTAAACCAGTCGTAGCGATTGTTGGACGCCCGAATGTAGGAAAGTCTACGTTATTTAATGCACTTGCAGGTGAGCGTATTTCAATTGTACAAGATACACCGGGCGTTACAAGAGACCGTATTTATGCGGAGGTGTCGTGGTTAGATCACAATTTTACCATGATCGATACCGGAGGTATTGAACCGGACAGTAACGATATTATTTTATCACAGATGAGAGAGCAGGCAGAGATTGCGATTGCAACTGCAGACGTGATCATGTTTATTGTCGATGTCAGACAGGGATTGCAGGATTCGGATTCCAAAGTTGCAGATATGCTGCGCCGTTCCGGCAAACCGGTCGTGCTGGTTGTCAATAAAGTGGACAGCTTTGAAAAGTATATGGCAGATGTCTATGAGTTCTATAATCTTGGAATCGGAGATCCGTTCCCGGTTTCTGCCGCTTCCATGTTAGGACTTGGAGATATGTTGGATGAAGTGGTAAAGTATTTTCCAGAATATAAGAAGAATGACGAGGAGGACGACCGTCCGAAGATCGCCATTATCGGAAAACCGAATGTTGGAAAATCATCCCTCATCAACAAACTGGCACAGGAGGATCGTGTCATTGTATCGGATATCGCAGGCACGACCAGAGATGCGATCGATACCGACATTAAGTACAATGGAAAAGAATATGTGTTTATCGATACCGCAGGATTGAGACGTAAGAATAAGATCAAGGAAGAGATCGAGCGCTATAGTATTATCCGTGCAGTCACGGCTGTGGAGCGTGCAGATGTCTGCATTATCGTGATCGATGCTACTGAGGGCGTGACCGAGCAGGATGCCAAGATCGCAGGGATCGCACATGACCGTGGAAAGGGAATTATCATTGCCGTGAACAAATGGGATGCGATCGAAAAAGATGATAAGACCATCTACCGCCATACCGAGAAAATCCGTGACATCTTAAGCTTTATGCCGTATGCGGAGATTATTTTCATCTCTGCAAAATCAGGACAGCGTCTCAATAAGATTTTTGAGACGATCGATGTCGTGATCGAGAACAACAGCATGCGTGTGGCAACCGGTGTATTGAATGAAATCGTTACCGAGGCAGTTGCGATGCAGCAGCCGCCATCGGATAAGGGAAAGAGACTGCGTATTTATTACACGACGCAGGTTTCAGTAAAACCGCCAACCTTTGTGATCTTTGTGAATGATAAACAGCTGATGCATTTCTCCTACACAAGATATCTGGAGAACCGCATCCGTGATACGTTTGGATTCCGGGGAACAGCCCTTCGTTTTATCATCAGAGAGAGAAAGGAAAATGAAAAATGATCATCGCCAGGATAATTGCAGTAGCGATCGGCTACGCCTGCGGATTATTTGAAACAGGTTATTTTTATGGGAAAAAGAAAGGTGTGGATATCCGCACAAAAGGAAGCGGCAATTCCGGTGCGACAAACACCTTAAGAACCTTTGGCTGGAAGGCAGGACTTGTGACCTGCCTTGGTGATATTTTAAAAACAGTAGCGGCAGTGTTAGCCGTTAAACTGATCTTTGGAAGAACATATACAGAAGACATCATTCTTCTGGAGCTGTATGCAGGTTTTGGAGCGGTGCTCGGACACAATTTTCCGTTTTATCTGAAGTTCAAAGGCGGAAAAGGAGTTGCATGTACCGGTGGAATGGTGCTTGCAGTATTTCCGATCGTTGCACCGGTCAGTATGGGACTTTTTCTGGTGATCAGCGCAGTGACAAAGTATGTATCTCTCGGCTCAATCATCGGACTGATCAGTGTTTTCGTCCAGGTGGTCGTATATGGACAGCTTGGGATTATCACAGTTCCAATGGGAATCCGTGCGGAATTTTACATAGTGACAGCCTGTTTTACCATTTTAGGGGTATGGCAGCACCGTGCAAATATCAGACGTCTTGCAAATGGCACAGAGAATAAGATCGGTGCGAAAAAGAAGGAGCAGAAATAATTTTTTGATTTGGAGTGAGAAAAATGGCAGATGTTGCGATCATAGGAGCAGGAAGCTGGGGGATCGCCCTTGCAAAAGTACTGCATACCAATGGAAATAAAGTGACAGTGTGGTCGATCGTGGAAGATGAGATTACCATGCTGAAAGAAAAACATGAGCATGTGCAGAAACTTCCGGGGGTAAAACTGCCGGAAGATATGGAATTTACAACAGATCTGGAATCTGCGGTTTCAGGTAAAGCATACCTGATCCTTGCAGTGCCGTCTGTATTCACAAGAAGCACAGCAAAGAGCATGGCGCCTTTTGTGAAAGAGGGACAGATCATCGTGTGCGTGGCTAAGGGAATTGAGGAAGAGACACTGATGCCGCTTACCGACATTGTGGAGCAGGAGATCCCGCAGGCAGAGGTTGCAGTGATGTGTGGACCAAGCCATGCGGAAGAAGTTGGAATCGGACTTCCAACTGCAGTTGTAGCAGGAGCAAAAAAACGAGCTGTTGCAGAGGGAATCCAGGACATTTTCATGAACAACGTTTTCCGTGTGTATACAAGCCCGGATGTGCTTGGCATGGAACTTGGCGGTTCGTTAAAGAACGTGATCGCGCTTGCAGCCGGAATGGCAGACGGTCTGGGATATGGGGATAACACGAAAGCGGCACTCATCACCAGAGGAATGTTTGAGATGAACAAGCTTGCTGTGACGATGGGCGCAAAACAGGAGACGTTAAACGGACTTACCGGAATCGGTGATCTGATCGTGACCTGTGAGAGTAAACACAGCCGTAACCGCAAAGCCGGAATGCTGATCGGACAGGGTTACACCATGCAGCAGGCGATGGACGAAGTGAAAATGGTCGTAGAAGGTGTCTACTCTGCGAAAGCAGCGATCGCCCTTGCAAAAAAATACGGTGTAGATATGCCGATCATTGAGGAAGTCAACAAAGTATTATTTGAGGACAAACCGGCAAAAGAGGCGGTCAATGACCTGATGCTCCGCGATAAGAAAATGGAACATGGCAATCTTGGCTGGGAAGATTAAGAATGCAGGAGTTCCTTATAATTTGCAGGGAAAAACGTATGGAAGAATTAAGATTTAATTAAAAAATATATCTGACAGATTGTGCTAGAATGGAGAATATAAATGAAGATCAATATAAAAAAACTTGATGCGGATGCAGTACTCCCGACAAGGGGAAGCAGTCAGGCGGCAGGCTATGATCTGTATGCAAAAAGTTCTGAGGATACTGTGATTCCACCACACAAAACAGTGATGGTCGGCACAGGACTTGCGATGGAAATACCGGAAGGATATTTCGGTGCGATTTTTGCAAGAAGCGGTCTTGCCTCCAAGCAGGGACTGCGCCCGGCAAATTGTGTCGGAGTAGTGGATTCTGACTACCGGGGAGAATTTATGATCGCCTTACATAATGATACGGATGAGGAGCGTGTGATCGCCGGAAAAGAGCGCATTGCACAGATGGTCGTAATGCCGTATCTTTCTGTTGAGTTTGAGGAAGTAGAAACATTGAATGAGACAGAGCGCGGGGAAGGCGGATTTGGTTCTACCGGAAGAAAGTAATATCCGGAAAATGCCGGAATAGTGGGGTTAAGGAGGTATTTTATTATGGAAAGCAGAATGGTAAAGTTTTATTCAAAAGAGAGCAACATGGTTGCAATTCATGCAATTCCGGGACATTTTGCAACCAGTCATTCCCATATCAATTACTACATTGATATCACAAGCTTGAAGACAAGAATTCAGGAGGCGAAAGAGGTTGCCCGTGTGCTGCATCAGAAGATCGGAAGAGTTTCCTATGTGGATACGATTGTATGTATGGACGGCACGGAGGTGATCGGAGCGTTTTTGGCAGAGGAATTTGAAAAAGAGGATATGGCATCTACGAACCGCCATGAGACAATTTATGTGGTTTCGCCGGAGATGAACAGCAATAACCAGCTCTTATTCCGTGATAATATCAAACCAAGTATCGCAGGAAAACATGTAATCTTATTATCTGCATCTACCACAACCGGAAAGACAATCCACAGAAGTCTTGAGGGAATCCGTTACTATGGCGGCGTGATCGAGGCAGTGGCATCTGTGTTCAGCACGGTATCTGAGATGGATGGCTTTGCGGTACACTCGGTGTTCCATGCAGAGGATCTTCCGGGATATGCGGCTTATTCCGCAGATGACTGTCCATTCTGTAAAAAAGGAATCAAGCTGGATGCCGTGGTCAATGGATTCGGTTATTCTAAGTTATGATCAGAAATGAATGTATGGAATAAAAGATACAGGCAGGTTGCTTCGTCAATTTGACGGAAAAAGATGAAATATCAGTGCAATCTGACGAAGAAATCAAAAAACAGTCAAAATCACTGTGAGTTCCTACAAGAAATCGACAGATTCTTTGTGTAGGTAACATATGGCGTTTTTGGCTGTTTTTTTGTATAGTAAATATATCAAGAAACGAACAATTTATTAGGAGGTATTTACACCAATGGCAAGTTTATCATTAACAAATGTATGTAAAGTTTATCCTAACGGTTTTGAAGCTGTTAAGGATTTCAGCCTTGAAGTAGAAGATCAGGAGTTCATCATCTTCGTAGGACCATCCGGATGTGGTAAATCTACTACACTTCGTATGATCGCAGGTCTTGAAGAGATTTCTTCCGGTGAATTAAAAATCGATGGAAGAGTTGTAAACGACGTAGAGCCAAAAGACAGAGATATCGCAATGGTATTCCAGAACTACGCATTATATCCACATATGACCGTATTTGACAATATGGCATTCGGATTAAAATTAAGAAAAGTTCCTAAGGATGAAATCAAGAAAAAAGTAGAAGAAGCTGCTAAGATCCTTGACCTTGAGAAATTATTAGACCGTAAACCAAAGGCTTTATCCGGTGGACAGAGACAGCGTGTTGCTATGGGACGTGCTATCGTTCGTAATCCTAAGGTATTCCTTATGGACGAACCTCTTTCCAACCTGGATGCAAAATTACGTGTTCAGATGCGTTCTGAGATCGCTTCCTTACATAACAGATTAAAAGCTACTATCATCTATGTAACACATGATCAGACAGAAGCTATGACATTAGGAACCAGAATCGTTGTATTAAAAGATGGTGTTATCATGCAGGTTGATTCTCCACAGAAATTATACAATGAGCCTAACAACTTATTCGTAGCTGGATTCATCGGATCTCCACAGATGAACTTCATCGACGCTGTATGTAAAGTAGAAGGCGAGAGAGTAACTCTTAACTTCGAGAAGACATCTGTTGTCCTTCCTCCGGCAAAAGCTAAGAAATTGATCGATGGCGGATACAACGGAAAGACAGTTGTTATGGGTATCAGACCAGAAGATATCGGAGATTCCCAGATTGAGATCGAAGCTCACAAAGATGCAGTATTCGAGACAGACGTAACAGGATACGAGTTATTAGGTTCTGAAGTATTGTTATACTTCAATGTAGCAGGAACAGCCATGACAGCAAAAGTTGATTCCAGAACAACAGCTCGTATGGGTGATCATATCACATTAGCAATCGATCCAGAGAAGATTCACTGCTTCGACAAAGAAACAGAATTGACAATTACCAACTAATTCGGTAAAATTAAATAAACTCAGTAGAACCGGGTGCATCATTTGTACCCGGTTTTTTCTGCAAAAAATAATTGCAAAACAAACATGTGTTCTATATAATAAATAACGAAAGGAATGGAGCGTATGATATCAAACCATAAGATACAGACTGCTTTAGACGAGATCAAGGAGATTTCCAAGATTGATCTGGCATTATATTCAGAGAAAGGAAAACAGGTTGCGGCTACTTTTGAACCGGAAGGTGATATGGAAGAAGCGGTAACTTCATTTGCAACATCGATGGCAGAGAGCCAGATGTTGTCTGGTTGTCATTTCTTTAAAGTAATGGTAGAGGGTGAAGTGGAATATATTCTTTTGACAAAGTCATCCGCAGAAGATGCTTATATGGTAGGACGGTTGGCAGTCTGCCAGATAAGGAATCTTGCAGCTGCTTATATGGAGCAGTTTGACCGTAATAATTTTATGCAGAATATCCTGCTTGGAAATATGCTCGTGGTGGACATGTACAATAAGGCCCAGAAGCTGCATATTGAACAGGCAGAACGTGTTGTTTTCGTGATTGAGATTGACGGCAAGAAAGATGCAACCGCGATGGAGACAGTCAAGAATCTGTTCGTGACCAAGACCAGAGACTATGTGACAGAAGTGGACGAGCAGAGCATTGTCCTGATCAAAGATACCAGGGACATGAAAGAAGATGAGGAACTGCAGACATTGGCAAGTATGATCGTGGATAATATGCACACTGAGGCGATGGTGAAAGTGCGCGTGGGCTATGGAAACCGTGTGCATAATCTGCAGGATATTGCCAAATCCTATCAGGAAGCCAAGATGGCGTTAGAAGTCGGAAGAATTTTTTATGCAGAGCGTGAGACGATTGCATACAGCCTGCTTGGAATTGGGCGTCTGATCTATCAGCTTCCGATGAGCTTATGCGAGATGTTTATTCATGAAGTGTTCGGGGATGAAGTGCCGGATATATTTAATGAAGAGATTAATACAACCATCCAGAAGTTTTTTGAAAATAATCTGAATATCTCAGAGACCGCCAGACAGTTATATGTGCACCGGAATACATTAGTATATCGTCTGGAACGTTTAGAGAAGGCAATCGGATTAGATATCCGTAAGTTTGATGATGCAATGACCTTTAAGATTGCGATGATGGTCATTGCACATATGAACCAGCAGAAGGTAGAAGAGTAGGGCAGATTTGAAAGAATATTATGAAATGAATCTGCAAGTTTGTGACAGAGCGCAGGAAAATGAATGAAGTGAGGTAAGAAATGGCAGGTTATGATGAGCACAGCATATCGGTTTTAGAAGGGTTAGAGGCTGTTCGGAAAAGACCGGGAATGTATATCGGAAGTGTTTCCAGAAAGGGATTGAACCACCTGATCTATGAGATCGTAGACAACTCTGTGGATGAGCATCTGGCAGGGGCATGTGATACGATCCATGTCACATTGGAGAAGAATGGTTCCTGTACGGTAGAAGATAATGGACGAGGCGTTCCGGTCGGAATGCACGCCAAAGGTGTTTCGGCAGCACGTCTTGTATACACAACCTTACACGCCGGCGGTAAGTTTGATGATTCCGCATATAAGACGAGTGGAGGGCTTCACGGAGTAGGTTCTTCCGTTGTCAATGCATTGTCTGTTTATATGGATGTGGAGATCAGCAGAGAGGGGTATATTCATCATGACCGCTATGAGAGAGGCGTTCCGGTTGTGGAATTGGAGAATGGATTGCTTCCTAAGATTGGCAAGACAAAAAAGACCGGAACCAAAGTAAACTTTCTTCCAGATCCGGAAATTTTTGAAAAGACGAGATTCAAAGAGGATGAGATCAAAAGCCGTATGCATGAGACGGCATATCTGAATCCGAAACTTACGATCATTTATGAGGACCGCCGTGGCGAGGAAGTCGAACATATCGTATATCATGAGGAAGATGGAATCCGTGGTTTTGTAAAGGATTTGAATAAAAATACGGAAGTGCTTCATGATGTCGTCTACTTTAAAGGGGAATCTGAAGGCATTACCGTGGAAGCTGCATTCCAGTACACGAATGAATTTCATGAGAATATCCTGGGATTCTGTAATAATATTTTTAATGCCGAGGGTGGTACACATATCACGGGATTTAAAACCGTATTTACAACCGTCATTAATTCTTATGCGAGAGAACTTGGTATTTTAAAAGAAAAAGATGTGAACTTCACCGGAGCAGATGTCCGAAACGGAATGACGGCAGTTGTTTCCATCAAACATCCTGATCCGAGATTTGAGGGACAGACAAAGACGAAATTAGATAATCAGGATGCGGCGAAAGCCACTGCAAAAGTGACCGGCGACGAGATTCAGTTATTTTTTGATAAAAACTTAGAGACATTGAAAACGGTCATCTCCTGCGCGGAAAAAGCGGCAAAGATCCGTAAGACCGAGGAGCGCGCCAAGACCAATCTGCTCACCAAGCAGAAGTTTTCGTTTGATTCCAATGGAAAGCTTGCAAATTGTGAGAGCAGGGACGCTTCCATCTGTGAAATCTTCATCGTCGAGGGAGATTCCGCCGGAGGTTCCGCAAAGACAGCGCGGGACAGAAATTATCAGGCAATCCTGCCAATCAGGGGTAAAATCTTAAATGTGGAAAAAGCAAGTATTGACAAGGTGTTAGCCAATGCAGAGATCAAGACCATGATCAATGCGTTTGGATGTGGTTTTTCCGAGGGGTATGGAAATGATTTTGATATCACAAAACTCCGCTATGACAAGATCATCATCATGGCGGATGCCGACGTGGACGGAGCACATATCTCAACACTGCTTCTGACACTGTTTTACCGTTTTATGCCGGAACTTATTTATGAGGGACATGTCTATGTGGCAATGCCGCCGCTTTACAAAGTCATTCCGGGTAAGGGTGAGGAAGAGTATCTTTACGATGATGCGGCTCTGGAAAAATACAGAAAGGCACATAAGGGAAGTAACTTTACCTTACAGCGCTACAAAGGTCTTGGTGAGATGGACGCGGAGCAGCTGTGGGAGACTACGTTAAATCCGGCTACCAGAATGTTAAAGCGGATTGAGATCGAGGACGGCCGCATGGCGTCTGATATCACGGAGCTTCTGATGGGAAATGATGTTCCGCCGAGAAAGACATTTATTTATGAACATGCGCATGACGCAGAGCTCGACGTATAGTGCAGATGGTAAAAATGGCAGCAGATCATTGAAAAATCATAAAGCAGATGACAAACATTTTGCAATGATCGGTAGAATAACAGATAGAGAGGATATATGATGCAGCAGGAAGAACAGATAATCCGTACCGAGTATTCGGAACTGATGCAGAAATCTTATATAGATTATGCGATGAGTGTTATTATCGCAAGAGCTTTGCCGGATGTCCGCGATGGCTTAAAACCGGTGCAGCGAAGAACTTTATATGATATGTACGAACTGGGAATCCGGTATGACAAGCCGTACCGTAAATGTGCGCGTATTGTCGGCGATACCATGGGTAAATATCATCCACATGGCGACAGTTCTATTTATGACGCACTTGTTGTCATGGCACAGGAATTTAAGAAAGGGCTGCCGCTTGTAGATGGACATGGTAACTTTGGTTCCATCGAGGGCGATGGCGCGGCTGCGATGCGTTACACGGAGGCGCGGCTGCAGAAAATCACACAGGAGGCATTTTTATCGGATCTGGATAAGGATGTTGTGGATTTTGTGCCAAACTTTGATGAGACAGAGAAAGAGCCGGAAGTTTTGCCGGTCAAGATCCCGAATCTCTTGGTGAACGGTTCCGATGGTATTGCGGTCGGTATGGTGACAAGCACACCACCGCACAACCTGGGTGAAGTGATCGACGGCGTGATCGCATACATTAAGAATCCGGATATCAATACCGAGCAGATGATGGAATATATTCCGGGGCCTGATTTCCCGACAGGAGGAATTATTGCCAATAAGGACGATCTGATCCAGATCTATTCCACCGGTATGGGTAAGATCAAAATCCGTGGAAAAGTGGAAGTGGAGCAGGTCAAAGGTGGAAAAGAGCGCATTGTTATCACTGAGATCCCATATACGATGATCGGTGCGAACATCGGAAAATTTTTGAATGATGTATACAGTCTCGTGGAGACCAAGAAAACAAATGATATCGTGGATATCACAAACCAGTCCTCCAAAGAGGGAATCCGTATTGTGTTAGAGCTTCGAAAAGGAGCCGATACGCAGAATCTCATCAATCTGCTGTATAAAAAGACAAAGTTAGAGGACACGTTTGGTGTGAATATGCTGGCAGTTGCGGAGGGACGGCCTGAGACGCTGGGACTTGTGCCAATCATCCGTCATCATGTGAAGTTCCAGTATGAGCTTGCCACAAGAAAATATCAGACATTACTGAAAAAAGAATTAGACAAAAAAGAAATACAGGAAGGATTGATCAAGGCGTGTGATGTCATTGACCTTATTATTGAAATCCTTCGCGGAAGTAAGAATGTAAAAGATGCAAGAGCATGTCTGACCGATGGTGTGACGGACAATATCACCTTTAAATCGGCGCAGTCAGAAAAAATGGCATCAGAGCTCCGTTTTACAGAGCGTCAGACCACGGCAATCCTGGAGATGCGTTTACAGAAGCTGATCGGTTTAGAGATCGAGGCATTGATGAAAGACCATGAGGATACGTTAAAGCATATCGCCGAGTATGAGGACATTTTGGAAAACCGTGCCACCATGGCGAAAGTGCTGATCAAAGAACTTCAGTCTTATAAGAAACAGTATGCGGTTCCGAGAAAAACTCTGATCGACAATCTTGAGGAAGCGGTTGTGGAAGAGAAGAGGATTGAGGAGATGGATGTGGTATTCCTCATGGATCGCTTTGGCTATGCAAAAACGGTGGATGTCAGTGTCTATGAGAGAAATAAAGAGGCAGCGGATACGGAAAACCGTTACATCTTAACCTGTAAGAACACGGATAAAATCTGTATTTTTACAAACAAAGGACAGATGCATCTGTTGAAAGTGCTTGATCTTCCATATGGAAAGTTCCGAGATAAGGGAATTCCAATCGACAATCTAAGTAACTACAATAGTAGTGAGGAAAACTTTATATACATTATCAACCTCGGTGCGATCATTCACTCCAGATTATTATTTGGAACCAAAACAGCCATGCTTAAGATGGTTGACGGAAGTGAATTTGACGTGGCAAAGAGAACGACAGCCGCAACGAAGTTAAATGAGGATGATGAACTTCTGATCGTGCACGCCATGACAGGTGAGGAGACGGTTGTCATGCAGTCTGAGAAAGAAATGTTTTTGCGTATTGAGGCTTCCACAATCCCGGAAAAGAAAAAGGGAGCGGTCGGAGTGCGCGGCATGAAACTGAATGCAGGAGATGCATTGAGTAACATTTATGTGTTAGACGGCGAGAGCGAGCAGACCGTTGAAGTAAAGGGAAAAGAGGTTGTCTTAAACAGACTTCGTGTTGGAAATCGTGACACCAAGGGAACGAAGCGTTAAATAAAACCAAAAGAAGTAAGGTGGGAAAATGAATTACGAGCAGGCAAGAGCGTATGCCGTAAATGTCAGCAGATCGGGAAGCATATTAGGGCTTGATAGTATTGAAAATCTAATGCACGAGCTTGGAGATATACAGGAGCAGCTTAAGAGCATCCACATTGCGGGAACGAATGGAAAAGGTTCTACCGGAGCTTATTTAGAGCGGGTACTCATAGAAGCCGGATACCGGGTAGGCAGATATAGTTCCCCGGCGGTGTTTGATCCGATGGAAGTGTGGCGGATCAATCTTCAGTCCATGAGCCATGAGGAGTATGCGGATATCATGGAACAGGTGAAGTGTGCATGTGACCGCATGGTGGAAAAAGGTATGGAACATCCGACGATTTTTGAAGTGGAAACAGCAATGGCATTTTTGTATTTTTATCAGAAAAAATGTGATTATGTATTGTTGGAAGTTGGGATGGGCGGCAGAACAGATGCAACGAATCTGATCCGAAAGCCAGTGTGCTCCGTTATTACATCAGTCAGTATGGATCATATGCAATTTCTCGGAAATACATTGATCGAGATTGCACAGGCAAAAGCCGGCATTATCAAAAAAGACTGTCCGATCGTGACCATTATGCAAAAAGCAGAGGCAATGGAGGCGATAAAAGCAGAGGCGGAAAAGCAGCATGCAAGGCTTTCTGTTGCCGATGTTTCCAAGGTGTCAGTGGAAAACGATACGTTAAGCGAGATAAAGTTTGATTATCCGGGACTTGGAACGGTGACAACCCGGCTTACAGGGACATATCAGGTGGAAAACTGCTGTCTGGCGGTCACTGTGTTAAAAGACGTTCTTGGAATTGCAGACCAGACCATTTTAGATGGAATCCAAAATACCGTGTGGCCGGGCAGGTTTGAGGTCATAGGAGAACAGCCGCTGTTTATCATAGACGGTGCGCACAATGAGGATGCGGCACTTCAATTAAGTGCGTCTGTGGAAAAATATTTTACAAACATTCCAATAACTTATATAATAGGTGTACTTGCAGATAAGGAACACAAAAAAGTGCTGGAGGCAATGCTGCCTTATGCGGGAGCCGCCTTTACAGTGACGCCGGATAATCCGAGGGCGATGAAAGCGGAAGAACTTGCGTCCGAGGCAGAAGCGATCGTAGCTCGTCTGTGGAAAGAGAGAGCCGGAAAGCCGGAAAAAGTACAGGGCACAGAAAATAGTCCACAGGGAGCAGGAGGTATGGAACCGCTTCCGAAGGTCAGTGCATGCAGTTCCATGAAGGAAGCAGTGCAGCTGGCACTGGAACACACGAAGAAAGACGGCGTGATCCTTGCATTTGGCTCCTTATCTTATCTCAAAGAGATCAGGCAGATCATGCAGTCGGATTGATCGGTAAAAGCGTACATAGGAATGCAGTATCGTACGTGGACCATATCATTTCAGTATCGGTAAAGAAGGAAAAAAGATGGATAAAAAGAAAATACAAGAGGGCGTAAAATTAATATTGGAAGGAATCGGGGAAAACCCGGACAGAGAAGGGCTTCTCGATACCCCTGACCGCATTGCCAGAATGTATGAAGAGATATTTGGTGGACTGACGCAGACCGCTGAAGAACCGCTGTCAAAGACATTTCATGTGAAAGACAATGCGATGGTTCTCGAAAAAGATATTACATTTTACTCGACCTGTGAGCATCATTTTATGCCTTTTTACGGAAAAGCGCATATTGCGTATATCCCGGATGGAAAAGTCGTAGGTCTCAGCAAACTGGCAAGAACCGTGGAAGTGTATGCAAAGCGTCCGCAGATCCAGGAACAGTTGACGGCACAGATCGCAGATGCATTAATGGAATATTTAAAGCCACAGGGCGCAATGGTCATGCTGGAAGCAGAGCATATGTGCATGACGATGCGGGGGGTAAAGAAGCCTGGGAGCAGAACCGTAACATTTGTGACGCGCGGCGTTTTTGACAGGGACGAGAGGCTGCAGAGACAGTTTTTTGAGTTGGTGAGAGGATAAAATAAAACTGAAATAAAGCGCAATGTGTAAGCTTGAAAATGGTAAAAAGAATCAATCATTTATGAGCACGGATAGCTGCAACATTTGGAATCAGATTTCAAAGAAAATGAAATTAAATTCCAAATGTTGTAGCTTTTTTTGTGCAAAAATCACAAAAATCGGAGGAAAAGATGTGATAACTTATACAATTGTAATGTGATCAAATGAGATATATAATGACAATATAAAAATATTTGAACACATGTTATATATTTCATAAAATAAAAATGAAAGGCGGAATACATATGAAAGCAAAGACACTTATCGTTATGGCTGCATGTATGGCAATTGGTCTGTGTGCTTCGGGATGTCAGAATAGCATGACGCAGACCGCAGTGGCACAGGAAGATGTTGTGCATATACAAATAGCTTATGAAAACAACCCGGGCGAGCCGCTTGATCTTGCCTGTCAGAGATGGAAGGAACTGTTGGAAGAACAGAGCGGCGGAGAAATTCAGGTGGAATTATATCCGTCCAGCCAGCTCGGATCGAAATCCGATATTATTAATCAGGAAATCGCAGGAGATTCTGCCATAACATTGGCGAACGGAGCCTTTTATGCGGATCTGGGAGTCAGTGATTTCAGTGTAACATTTGCACCTTACCTTTTCCGGTCATGGGAAGATATAGAAAAACTCGCAGAGAGTGACTGGTGGGCAGAACAGGAGGAAAAATTGCGGGAGACGACAGGACTTGTGATCGTAGGAAGCAACTGGCATTATGGAGTGAGAAATACCATCACAAAAGAACCTGTGCAAAGCCCGCAGGATATGAAGGGATTGAAGATCAGAGTGCCGGGAAATCAATTGCAGGTTGACAGTATGGGAGCACTCGGAGCGGCTGGAACACCGATGAGTCTTGGGGATGTCTATACCGCACTACAGCAGGGAACCATTGATGGGCTGGAGAATCCAATCGCAGTAATTGAAAATGGAAAATATCAGGAAGTTGCAAAGTACCTTTGTGAAGATGCACACATTTATGATCTTACGACGTGGTGCTGTGGAGATGAATTCTTTTCCTCCCTGACGGAAGAACAGCAGGAGCTCCTGATGAAGACATGCGAGGAAGCCGGAGTGTATAATAATGAGATTCTGGATTCAGAGACCAGCAAAGCTTTACAGAGGCTTGAGGAAGCCGGGGTTACCGTTTATACGGTGGACAACCCTGATGAGTGGCTGGCAGCATCGCAGTCATTTTATGATGAGGCAGAAGAAAAATATGGATGGTCTGATGGCCTTGTAGATACCGTTAAGAATATTATCGGTCAATAGAAGGAGGTTATGATGAAAATGAAATGGATACAAAAACTCAGACAGATTGATATCGGGATTTCTGTGATCGCTTTAGTCCTGCTGATTGCAGTGACTTTTGCAGGGGTTATTTTCCGGTACGTCTTTTCAAAGCCTTTTTCATGGCAGGAAGAAGTGCAGCTGGCGCTGATCATATGGGTTATTTTTTTCGGGGCAAGATATGCATTTGAAACCTTTTCACATGTGGCAATTGATATGTTGTATGAACTGTTTCCTGCGAAAGCACAAAAGGTATTAACGGTTTTGATCGCAGTCGTTGTGACCGTTGTTCTTGGATGCATCGTTGTTTTCAGCATGAAATATATACAGATTATGTTTCATTATCATCTTCATACCAGTATTTTGCACTGGCCTTATGGATGGATTTATCTGCCGGTTCCGATCAGCTGTATCTGTATGATCATACAGTTTTGGGAAAATTCAGTGGCAGAACTAAAGACAAAAAAGGAGGTAAAATAAATGCAGATATATGTGATCCTGATCGCTTGTGTGGTTTTGCTTTTATGTTTATTTTTTAAAGTACCGGTGTTTATCTCAGTGTTTGCCGGCGCATTGGTTTATTTCCTTTTAGGTGCGTCCTCATCACCGGCAATCTTGGCGCAGCGTATTATTTCCGGAACCCAGAGTATACCGCTTCTTGCAATCCCGTTTTTTATATGCGCAGGCGTTTTTATGAATTATACAGGTGTGACAAAAAGGATTATGAATTTTTGTAATGCACTGACCAAAAGGATGACAGGTGGTCTGGGACAGGTTAATGTACTGTTGTCTACCTTGATGGGAGGACTTTCAGGGAGCAATCTGGCTGATGCGGCAATGGAAGCAAAAATGCTTGTTCCGGAGATGGAAAAAGCAGGATATTCAAAAGAATTTTCATCGGTTCTTACTGCAACCTCAGCGATGATCACTCCGTTAATTCCACCTGGAATCGGTATGATTCTGTATGGCTCCATTGCAAATGTATCAATTGGAAAATTATTTGTTGCAGGGATTGGCATTGGTATTCTGTTATGTGTATCCCTTATGATCCTTGTGTGGATCATCTCGAAAAAGAGAGGATATCAGGTTGCACAGAAGGAACCGAGGCAGAAAGGGGAATTGGGAAAATCTTTCCGGCAGGCGGTATTACCGCTATGTCTCCCGATCATTATCATCGGAGGAATCAGGATCGGTGCAGTGACGCCGACGGAAGCAGGAACAGTGGCAATCGTCTATGCGCTGCTTCTCGGAGTTGTTTACCATGAGATCACGATCAAAAATATTATTTCAGGACTGAAGGAAAGTGTCGCAACAACAGCCTCCATTATGCTGATCGTCGGTGGAGCATCTGCATTTGCATGGGTACTCACAAGAGAGAGAATCCCTCAGCAGCTCACAACATTAATTACATCTAACATTCACAATAAATATCTCTTTTTGTTGATTGTGATCGTGTTCCTGCTCTTAGTGGGAATGTTCATTGAGGGAAATGCTGCAATGATCGTTTTGGTTCCGTTACTGGCACCGGTTGCAGCCGCCTATGGAATCGATGAAATACATTTTGCTATGTTATTTATTTTTGTTATGGCAGTCGGCGGTGTCACACCACCAATGGGAACGCTTATATTTGTCACTTGCGGAGTCACGAAGTGTGATATAAAAGCGTTTATTAAGGAATCCTTACCTTTTTATGTACTTTTACTCATTGTCATGCTTCTGATTGCATTTGTTCCTGTTTTGTCTACCGGTCTGGTAAATTTAGTGTATTAATGGGAAAAACAGTGTATAATAGATGCATGCGTGAAAAAACAAATATGGAGGTTTTTTAGTATGAAATCTATTCTGGAGAGGCAGAAACAGGAATCGGCAAAAGATTATGTACTCCGTGTGCTGATACATAACATTGTCAATACAGAACTTGTTCCAGGGGAAAGACTTATAGATCAGGAAATATGCGGTCAGCTTGGCGTGAGCAGGACACCATTCCGGGAAGCGGAATTGGAGCTTGCACAGAAGAAGCTGATTGATATCAGACCGAAAATAGGAACCTATGTGTCTTATATCGACTCAGGATTGGTCGAGGAGATCCGGCATTTGAGAAGTGTTCTTGAAGCGGAACTGGCAGTTATGGCATGCGACCTGCTGAGTAAAGATGATATTGACAAATTATGGGAAAATATAGCGCTTTGGCAGCTTTATATCAAGCGTGGCGATGAAGAAAAGATTTTCTACTATGATAAGGAATTTCATAAGATGCTCTATCAGATGTGTGGAAGGAACTACTGGTGCGAGCTGGTGGAAGGGGTAGCCCCGCATTTTGACCGCACAACGATATTAAGCTTCCGGTGCAAGCCAAAAGAAAAAATTTATAAAGATCATGAGGAATTGGTAGAGGCGATCGAACAGAAGGATAAAGCGAAAGCCAGAGAAATCGCACTGCGCCATATGGAGCGTTATGTAGAAAATATTGATACGATCAAAGCTGAATTCCCGGATTATTTCCAGAAAATAGAATAGAAACGGCAGGAAACTGATCTCTGAACATCAGGTGAAAAAAACGATGTTCAGAGGTCAGTTTTTTTATGTAAAACTAATTGACAAACGAACAACTATGATATATATTAAATTATATGAAATATATAACATAATATAAAATATATAAAGGAGAAAATGAATGAAAGGTGAATATGATGTTGCGGTAATAGGTGCTGGTGTGGTCGGAAGTGCGATCGCAAGGGAATTGTCCAGATACAAATTGAAAATAGGGGTATTTGAAAAAAATCTGGATGTCTGTAATGAGACAAGCGGCAGAAACTCGGCAGTAGTCCACGGAGGATTTGCTTATGATGCGGATACATTGAAAGCAAGGTTCTGTGTCGCAGGAAACCGCATGATGGGTGATCTGTCCGAGGAACTGGATTTCCCGTTTAAACGGTGTGGAAAAGTTCTGGTAGGAAATACAGAAGAAGATATGGAACAGTTAAAACGCACTCTGAAACAGGGGGACGTGAATGGTGCAACAGGTTTGGAGCTGATCGATGAGAAAAAACTTCATGAACTCGTCCCTGCGGTTGTAGGAAAATTTGCAATGTGGTCAAAAAACAGTGGTATCATGGACCCGTTTTTATTTACGATCGGTCTGGCAGAAAATGCAGCGGAAAACGGTGCGAAGTTCCTGTTTGGACATGAGATACTTGGAATTGAGCGGGTAGATGATGATTATCTGCTGCGGACCGGAAAAGGGGAATATAAAGCACACTGGGTAATCAACGCAGCAGGACTTGGCTGCAAAACAATCTCAGACATGCTTGGGATCACAGGATACCATGTGATCGGTTCCAAAGGAAATTACATTATTTTAGATAAGCGTCTTGGCAGTCTTTTGCCAATGCCGGTGTATCCGGTGCCAAGCAATACCTATATGGGCATCCATGTGACACCTACCGTGGATGGCAATGTCACCGTCGGCCCGGATGCGGAAAACGTAACAGATTTTTCTTATTATGGTGTCCCACAGAAAAATATGGAGGAGCTCGCAAAGAGTGCATCGAATTTATGGCCGCATATCAATAAGGCAGATCAGATTCGTAATTTCTCAGGAATTTTGCCGAAGTGGGTAGATGAAAATGGTGTCATCCAGGATTTCAAGATAGAGATAAAAGAAGACATTGCACCGCATGCAGTGAATCTGGTCGGAATCGAATCACCGGGGCTTACAGCGGCAGTTCCGATTGCACAGTATGTGGTGGAACTTATGAAAGAACATGAAAGGCTGGTGAAAAACGATCAGTTTATTCCGGAACACAAGTCGATCCGAAGATTTGCAACGGCATCGTTTGAAGAAAAAAATGCACTGATCCGGGAAAATAAGGAGTACGGCGAGATTATTTGCAGCTGTGAACAGGTGACAAAAGCTGAGATACGTGCCGCAATCAGAAATCCATTAGGGGTTGCGACAATGACAGGCGTGAAATACCGTACACGTGCAATGATGGGAACCTGTCAGGGTGGCTTCTGTCAGATGAAAATTGAGCAGCTGATCGAGGAAGAGTTGGGAATACCTGCAAAAGATGTGAGATATAGCAGACCGGATTCGTGGGTATTGACTGGTAATATGCGGGAGGAAAAGTAAGATGGAATACAGGGATGTCGTAATTATTGGTGGTGGACCGGCAGGTCTTGCAGCAGCGTTAGAGCTTTATAAGAATGGAATTAAAAATATTTTAATCATCGAGAGGGAAAATTGTCTCGGCGGAATTTTAAGACAGTGCATTCATGATGGATTTGGACTTGGAAGATTTGGAGAAAGCCTTTCGGGACCGGAATATGCAGAGCGTTTTATTTCCGAGGTTGAGAAGAATAAAATCCCATACATGATCAATGCGGCAGTGACGGAGATCACAAAGGAGAAAAAGATAACCGTTGTGGCACAGGATGGAATGCATGAGATCGAGGCAAAAGCTGTCATACTTGCAATGGGCTGCAGAGAGCGAAGCCGTGGGGCACTGGGAATTCCGGGAGAGCGGCCGGCGGGAGTATTTACAGCAGGAACGGCGCAGGCGTACATGAATTTATACAACAGAATGCCGGCAAAGGAAGTGGTGATCCTCGGCTCAGGAGATATTGGAATGATCATGGCGCGCCGGCTTACCCTCGAGGGAGCACACGTTCAGGCGGTATTTGAGATTATGTCACATCCAAGCGGATTGCCGAGAAATATCATCCAGTGTTTAGATGATTATAATATACCACTTTATTTAAGCCATACAGTGACGGAGATACATGGCGATGCAAGGCTTACCGGAGTGACGGTGTCAGAGGTAGACGAACATTTACAGCCGATTCCGGGTACAGAAAAAAGATATGACTGTGATACATTAATTTTATCGGTCGGTCTTCTGCCGGATAATAAGCTGACGAAGGATGTGGGAATCGGAATTGATCCTCACACAAAAGGAGCCGTTGTAGATGAGTTTATGCAGACAGAAATACCGGGTATTTTTTCAGCAGGAAATGTGCTGCATGTGCATGATCTTGTGGATTTTGTTTCCATGGAAGCAGAACATCTGGCAAAGTGTGCGGCAGAGTATGTCGAAGGCAGAACTTTACCGGCATGCAATATCAATGTAAAAGCAGGAGATGGAGTAGGGCATACCATACCACAGAAAATAAGTGGAAAAAATGATTTCCAGCTGTCAATGCGTGTAAATCATCATTATGGTGCGTGCAGGATCGTAGTAAAACAGGACGGCAGGGAAGTAGCCGTAAAGAAAATGAAAAAAGCAATCCCGGCAGAAATGATCCAGTTTAAGGTCAAGGCGGATAACATAAATGGAACGGGTGATCTGGAGGTGATGGTAGAATGTTAAAAAAATATACATGCATTATTTGTCCAAATGGCTGTGAAATAGAAGCAGAGGTTTTAGACGGAGAAATTAAATCCGTAAGTGGATTTACCTGCAAACGTGGTGAGGAATATGTCCGTCAGGAAATCCTCGCGCCAAAGCGTACTATTGCAAGCTCTGTGGCAGTAAAAAATGGTGAGCTGCCGGTAACAAGCGTGCGGATCACAAAGGCAGTCCCGAAAGAACTGATCCCGGAGGTGATGAAAGAAATAAAGAAACAGGCCGTGACAGCGCCGGTGGAAGCCGGAACAGTTTTAATCTCCAATATATGTGGAACAGACAGTGATGTAATTTGTACTAAGACGGTCAGAGAGAAAAGATAACAGGAATGTGGTTGTTATATCAGACAGGTATAACAGCCACATTTTTTATTTTACAAATAAATAAATAAATTATATAATAAAACCACTTGTTTGTGACAAAAAAGTCAGGAAGGTTAGAAAAATGAGAATAGGTAGCAGGGATTTTGCAACAACAGGACATACTTATATTATGGGAATTTTAAATGTGACACCGGACTCTTTTTCCGATGGTGGAAAGTTCAATCAGATTGATGCGGCATTAAAGCATGCGGAAGAGATGATAAGAGACGGTGCAGATGTGATCGATATCGGTGGGGAATCCACACGGCCGTGGGGATATACAAAGATTTCCGATGAGGAGGAGACAGGCAGGGTGGTTCCGGTCATTGAGGCGGTAAAAAAAGAGTTTGGGATTCCAATCTCTGTGGATACTTATAAAAGCGGCGTTGCAGAGGCGGCGGCACAGGCAGGAGCCGATCTGATCAACGATATCTGGGGACTGAAATATGACCCGCACATGTCAGAAGTCATTGCAAAATCCGGGCTGGCGTGCTGTCTCATGCATAACCGGGACAATACTGAGTACCGGAATTTTATGGAGGACATGAAGCAGGATCTGCGGGAGACAATCGCACTTGCCAAAGCGGCTGGAATTGCGGACGATAAGATTATCTTAGACCCGGGTGTTGGGTTTGCAAAAAGTTATGAGAACAATCTGGAAGTGATCCGCCGCCTGAAAGAGTTCAATGAATTAAAATATCCGGTGCTACTTGGCACCTCAAGGAAGTCTGTGATCGGATTGACACTTGACCTTCCGGCAGCAGAGCGTGTGGAGGGAACGATCGTCACAACGGTCATGGCGGTGGAAGCAGGCTGTATGTTTGTCCGTGTGCATGATGTAAAAGAAAATCACCGGGCAATCCAGATGGCAGAGGCGATCCTGGACAGAAAATAAGCAATTGCCAAACACCTGTTTTTTCAGGAGTTTTGCAGGCTTTAGATAACAGGAAGATAGAAGTGCTGAAAGGAAGTATCGGGATGACAGGAGATTTTATTAAAATAACGAATTTAAAAGTATTTGCACATCATGGGGTTTTTCCGGAGGAAACAAGGGATGGACAGGACTTTTACGTGAATGCAAAACTTTTTTTGGACTGCAGAAAAGCTGGAAAGACAGACAATCTGTCGGATTCTTTGAATTATGGCGAAGTCAGCCATTTTATCACAGATTTTCTACAGGATCATACATACAAATTAATTGAGAGCGTCGCAGAGCAGTTAGCGGAAGCGATGCTTCTTTCTATGCCGGTGTTAAAAGGAGTAGAGATTGAGTTATGTAAACCACATGCTCCAATCGGGCTTCCATTTGAAAATGTGTCGGTGACGATGAAACGGCAGTGGCATGAGGTGTATCTTGCGGTCGGTTCCAATCTTGGGGACAAGAATGCCTATATTGGGAATGGAATCGACGAACTGCGCCGGATCAAAGAGATCAAAGAGGTAAGAGTGTCAGAACTTCTGGTGACAAAGCCTTACGGCGGAGTGGAGCAGGACGATTTTGTTAATGGGGCGATCGCATTAAAGACGCTGTTATCACCACAGGAGCTGTTGGAGAAACTGCATGAGATCGAGCAGCACGCTAACAGGGAGCGTATCATTCACTGGGGACCTAGAACATTGGATCTTGACATTATTTTTTATGATAAGCTTGTGTACGAGGATGAGAATCTTATCATACCGCATATTGATATGCAGAATCGTGACTTTGTGTTAAAACCGCTGGCAGAACTTTGCCCGAATTACCGTCACCCGGTTTTGGGAAAAACAGTGTCGCAGTTACTTGGAGAGCTGAAAGAGAGGTAATATGATAAAAGCAGTCTTATTTGATCTGGATGGTACGATCATTAACTCAGAAGAGGGAATTACAAAGTGTGTACAATATGCATTAAGCAGTTTTGGAATTGAGGAACCGGACCGGAAAAAGCTGTTGTGTTTTATCGGACCGCCGCTTGATCCTGTTTTCCGTGAAAAATACGGCTTTGATGCGGACAAGGCATGGCAGGCGGTATTAAAATACCGGGAGAGGTTTGATAAGACCGGAATTTTCGAGTGTGAATTATATGAGGGTGTCGCAGATACGATCCGCAAGTTAAAAGAAGCAGGCTGCGTCATCGCACTTGCTTCCTCCAAGCCGGAGACAGCGTGCAGACGTATTCTGGAACATTTTTCCCTGACACCGTATTTTGATGAGATCGTCGGTTCCACTTTAGATGGAAGCATCAGCACCAAACAGCAGGTACTAGAGGAGCTTGGCAGACGGATGGAGCATATGCAGATCACAAAAGACCAGATGTGCCTGATCGGAGACACTGAGTATGACGTGATTGGAGCGGATCAGTTTGGAATCCGCTGTATCGGCGTATCCTATGGATTTGGAAAAAGAGAGCTGTTAGAGCGTGCAGGGGTATACTGTGTCTGCGACAACATGGCAGAGGTTGTGGAAGCACTGCAGCAGATGTGATAGAAAGGAAGATATCATGAAAACGACAGGCGGTTTTAAACTCTGGCAGATCATTTATCCGATTGGTATTTATTATGTTGTGTCGAGCCTTATGTACTTCGTGCTGGGACTTTTTCTGGGGGATGGGCAACAGACCTATATGCTGCGTCAGCTGATCTGCTCGGCGGCAACGGTCCCGGCGACGATGAGTTTTTATAAGCAGAATAAAATTGCAGAGCAGGTTGTCTATGGAACCGAAAAAGAAAAATTGGATACAAAATGGCTCGCAGACGCAGTTTTGGCGGCTGCGGGTGCAGCGACACTTGGCATTGCCGTGAATAATATCATTGCAATGACGCCGTTAGTGCAGATGTCGGAGGGGTTTCAGGAGGCAAACCAGTCCTTTTTTGCGGGAACGGTTGTGTTTGAACTGCTCGGTTCCTGCCTTGTGATTCCAATCGCAGAAGAATTGCTGTTCCGCGGTGTGGTGTACAAGCGTCTGAAGCTTTATTTTGGCGTGACACCGGCATTGATCGGTTCAGCACTTATCTTTGGTATCATGCATGTCAATCTGGTGCAGTTTTTGTATGCGGCGGTGATCGGATTGCTTCTTGCGTTTGTGTTGGAAAAAACAGGGAAGCTTTCCATGGCAGTTTTTGGGCATATTGCGGCAAATCTTGTGGCGGTGCTGCGGACGGAGACAGGATGGCTGGAGTTCAGTTTTTATCCGACGGTAAACGGCATTTTGTTTACGGTTGTGATGGCAGTGGCAGGAATAGCCGTTGTCAGCCTTTTTTACCGGAGAAAATAATTCGTTACATAAAAACGACATTTCATTACATATTCCATAAGAAAAGCTTATGAGCTGGTCGATATAAGATAAAGTACAGAGTATGGAGTGAAGAAAATGCCGAAAATTGCGATATGTGATGATGAACAGCCTATAAGAGAGTATTTAAAAAGTCTGACCGAAAAATGTATCCCGGATTCACAGGTTCGCCTGTTTGGCAGCGGAGAGGCACTGTTACGAGATCAGACATCCTTTGATGTGATCCTGCTGGATGTTTCCCTGCGTGGAGAAGATGGAAATCAGACGTTAAACGGCATGGAGACAGCCCGGAAAATCCGGGAGACATCCAATGCGATGATCATTTTTGTGACAGCGTTCAAAGAATATGTGTTTGAAGGTTATGATGTCGGGGCGTTTCACTATCTGTTAAAGCCGGTGGACGAGCACAAGTTTGCGGAAGTGATGCAGCGCGCCATGTGGCAGCTTGAGCGGGAAAAAGAGGAAATGTCCCTGTTGATAAAAGCAGATGGCAGTTATATGGAAGTTCTGGCAAAAAATATTTTGTATGCGGAGAACGAGGCGCGCAAGATTGTGCTGCACACGAAAAATATGCCGGAGAGCAGTTATACTTTTTATGAGAAAATGGAAGTGTTGGAGAAGCGGCTGGGAGAGGGTTTTTTCCGTTCGCACCGGGGATTTCTGGTAAATCTGCGGGAAGTGTACAAGTATGATGCGACCACGATACAGATGAAAAATGGTGACAAAGTTTATCTGGCAAAACAAAAGTATAACGATTTTGTCACGGCTTATATGAAATATCTGAGAAGCGCAGGATGAAAAGGACTGCAAAATAGCGGAAAAAAGCAAAAATCAGCGGAACATAGATCTGCTGATTTTTCATTACATAAAAGAGCCTGTTCGTTACAATTCGCTAAAATCAGAAAATGCCCGACCGATATACGGAGTAAAGAAAGGCAAAATGCATCGTTATGGTGCAGTTTTGGCAAGACATACAGGGAGGCAATAATATGCGAATTACAACACAAATGCTTGCACACTCAGCCGCAAAAAGCGGAATTCCATTTCAGCAGACAACACTGTTAGATATCCTGAATAAAAAGTCATCTTTTTCCGGTCTGCTGAACGGAGTGAATGCCAGTGCGGATGCAACGGCGATCGCAAAGAAAAAGAATTATTCGAAGCTGGAAGATATTTCGGGGAACCTGAACGGATATGCTTCTAGTCTTGTGGCAACAGATAAGAACTCCATTTATGACAGGGCAAAGGAAAGCGGCAGTACAAAGGATATTGTTTCCTCGGCAAAAAAAATGGTCGAGAGCTACAACGCAACGTTAAAACAGCTCAGGGAAACCGGGGATACTTTAAATGAGTTTTACAGACAGCAGTTAAAGGATATTCCTGCCGGGGACAAAGAGGCATTGAAGAGCATTGGTATCACACAGGCAAAAGACGGCAGTCTTTCCATTGACGAGAAAGTGTTACAGAGTGCAGATGCAGACACGTTAAAGAAAGTGTTGGATGGAGATACCGGGCTTGCTTCCAAGATCAGTTTTGTGAGCGGAAGAATCAGCCAGAACGCAGCGTCCAATGTTGTGAGCACATCGAGCCAGTATACATCGAACGGCTCTTCATTGCTGAGTGCACTTGAGACGAGTAAATACGATTTCTGGGGATAAAAAAGAAAATTGACAAATTTGCAGAGGAGATAAGACAGGAGAACTATTATGAGTGTTACGATCAACTTTTCCAAAAACACGTCCACACCCTGGCAGTCAAATGCAAACATGTTAAAAAGCACGAGGGAAAAAATACAGAGACAGGAAGAGCTGGACGGAAAAATTGCTTTTTTTGAGACACAGAAGCAGAATCTCAAAAATCAGAAAGCGGATACAATCAAAGAAATTGCAAAAAAGCTGGAGAAGTTTCATACTTACGAGGATGAGATTGCGGCAGCAAAACAGGAGTACAACAGCTCACAGATGTTCCACATCTTAGATGAGGCAGAAGAGCGCGGAGAGCAGATGGCGAGAGCGGCTGAGAAATATAAGCCAAAGACCGAGGAAGAGCAGAAAAAGGAGGCTCAAGGCGAGGCAGCAGGAACAGACGGCAAAACCGATGATAAGGGTGTTTTATCCGAAATTATGGATGATATGTCGGAATCAATCGATGCGCAGGAAGGAAATCTGGAAACTACCGGACAGCTTTCAGAAGCAGAGTTACAGCAGAAATTGTCCGACGAGGAATTGCAGAAAAAACAACAGAGATATCAGCCGTTTGACGTGCGGGCATAATAAAAGCCGATATTTCACTGATGCCTGTCTTGGTTAGTGATCAGATAATCTACCATGTATCACAACTTTTTATTACAGAAAACAGAATATTAAAATCTGCCGTAACAAATAGTAATATTCTATACTCCGACAATTCAAACACAATTCCAGAAAAACACCTGAAGTGATATTTTATCACTTGAAAATCAAAAATTTTTTTATTATAAAACAAGGAAAGAATTGTTTGTATCCATATATTACAGTAAGAATATAATTATAATAGTATAAACAATACTGCTATAAATAATAAATATTCAAATTATCAGACAATATAACGAAAAAACAGATAGACAGCGGCATAAAAAAGTTGTATATTAGAAAACAGAAAAAATAAAATAATTCATGAAGCAAAGGCGCTTAGATACCCAATTGATCATTGGGTTATTTGAGCGCCTCTTTTTATTACAACAATGAGATTGTCTGCAAAGCGGCAGTTTCAATCTGGATTAAGAAAGGAATTTGCGTATGAAAGAGCAACAGAAAGAAACATCTGCAAAAATGGTCACCCTGAACAAATTTGCACCAAAGGATTCCCAGACAAAAACAGACGGAATGTATGATCCGGCATTTGAACATGACAACTGCGGTATCGGTTCGGTTGTCAATATCAAAGGTATCAAGACACATGAGACCGTGGAGAATGCTTTGAAAATTGTTGAAAACTTAAAGCACAGAGCAGGAAAAGATGCAGAAGGAAAGACCGGTGACGGTGTTGGTATCCTTTTACAGATTTCTCATAAATTTTTTACGAAAGCCGTAAAACCGCTCGGTATTGAACTTGGTGGAGAGAGAGATTATGGTATCGGTATGTTTTTCTTCCCGCAGGATGAGTTGAAACGCAATCAGGCAAAGAAAATGTTCGAAGTCATTGTCCAGAAAGAGGGCATGGAATTTTTAGGATGGAGAGAAGTACCGATCGATCCGACAAAGCTTGGACAGAAAGCAATCGACTGTATGCCTTGCATTATGCAGGGGTTTGTAAAGCGTCCGAAGAATGTGGAAAAGGGACTTCCGTTCGACCGCAAGCTGTATGTGGCAAGACGTGTGTTTGAACAGTCGAATGATGATACTTATGTTGTCTCTTTATCCAGCAGAACGATTGTATACAAGGGAATGTTCTTAGTAGAGCAGCTCCGCTTGTTCTTTGCAGATCTTCAGGACAAAGACTATGAATCTGCGATTGCAACCGTACACTCCCGTTTCTCTACGAACACAAACCCAAGCTGGGAGAGAGCACATCCAAACCGTTTTATCGTACATAACGGTGAGATCAACACTATCAAAGGAAATGCAGATAAGATGCTTGCCCGTGAGGAGACCATGGAGTCCGAATTTTTAAAGGGCGAATTACAGAAAGTGCTTCCGGTTGTCAACACCGAAGGTTCCGACTCTGCAATGCTTGACAATACACTGGAATTTCTTGTCATGAGCGGCATGGATCTTCCACTCGCTGTCATGATCTTAATTCCGGAGCCGTGGGCGAACAACAGCCTCATGTCCCAGAAGAAAAAAGATTTTTACCAGTATTACGCAACAATGATGGAGCCGTGGGATGGACCTGCATCCATTCTTTTCTCCGATGGTGATATTATGGGAGCGGTGCTTGACCGTAACGGACTCCGTCCTTCCCGCTATTACATTACAGATGACGATTACCTTATTCTTTCCTCTGAGGTCGGTGTACTTGATATTGATCCGACGAAGATTGTGGTAAAAGAGAGACTTCGTCCGGGAAAAATGCTTCTGGTAGATACCGTAAAGGGAAGAGTGATCGATGATGATGAGTTAAAAGAGACTTATGCAGGCAAACAGCCTTACGGTGAATGGATCGACCGCAACCTGCTAAATTTAAAAGATTTGAAGATTCCAAACCAGCGTGTGCCGGAATACACCAAGGAAGAGCGTCAGAGAATGCAGAAGGCATTTGGTTATACCTATGAATCTTTGAGAGATGCAATTTTACCGATGGCAAAAAATGGCGGCGAGGGAACGTCCGCCATGGGCATTGATACACCGCTTGCTGCACTGGCAACCGATCATCAGCCGTTATTTAACTACTTCAAGCAGCTATTTGCACAGGTTACAAACCCACCGATCGACTCTATCCGTGAAAAAGTGGTGACTTCCACAACCGTATACATCGGAGAGGATGGCAACCTTCTGGAAGAAAAAGCCATTAACTGTCAGGTGTTAAAGGTCAATAATCCGATCCTTACGAATACCGATCTGATGAAAATTAAAAATATGAAAGTGGACGGATTTAAGGTAGAAGTAATCCCGACTACCTATTATAAGAGCACAAGCCTCGAGAAAGCCATTGAGCGTCTGTTTGTGGAAGCAGACCGTGCGTACAGGGAGGGCGCAAACATTTTGATCCTGTCTGACCGTGGTGTCGACGAATACCATGTGCCGATCCCATCACTGCTTGCAGTGTCCGCCCTGCAGCAGCATCTGGTCAAGACAAAAAAGAGAACGGCAGTCGCCATGATCTTAGAGTCCGGCGAGCCGAGAGAGGTACATCATTTTGCAACACTGTTAGGTTATGGTGCCTGTGCGATCAACCCATATCTGGCACAGGATACCGTAAAACAGTTAGTGGATGAGCATATGTTAGACAAAGATTACTATGCGGCAGTGGATGATTACAATGCAGCGATCTTAAATGGTATTGTAAAGATCGCTTCCAAAATGGGTATTTCCACGATCCAGTCTTACGAAGGTTCCAAAATCTTCGAGGCGATCGGTATCGACTCTGACGTGATCGATAAGTATTTCACAAATACCGTGAGCCGCATCGGTGGTATTACATTAAAAGACATTGAAAATGATGTGAACGAATTACATTCTGCAGCATACGATCCGCTTGGTTTAGAGACTGACCTCACCTTAGACAGCAGGGGACGCCACAAAATGAGAAGTGGTGCAGACCAGCACCTTTACAATCCGGCAACCATCCATCTGTTACAGGAATCCACGAAACGTGGAGATTACAACCTGTTCAAACAGTACACAGAGCTTGTGAACAGTGAGGAAAAAGACGGCTGCATCCGTGGACTGATGGATTTCAATTATCCGAAAAAAGGTGTGCCGGTCGAGGAAGTGGAAAGCGTTGACTCTATCGTGACAAGATTTAAGACCGGTGCGATGTCCTATGGTTCTATCTCACAGGAAGCACATGAGACACTTGCCATTGCGATGAACCGGCTTCACGGCAAATCAAACACCGGTGAAGGTGGTGAGGATTACGAGCGTATCGCAAGTAAAAATACCGCAGTGGACAGATGCTCCAAGATCAAGCAGGTCGCATCCGGACGATTTGGTGTCACAAGCCAGTACTTAGTCAGTGCGGAAGAGATCCAGATCAAGATGGCACAGGGAGCAAAACCGGGCGAAGGTGGACATCTTCCGGGCAAAAAAGTTTATCCGTGGATTGCAAAGACAAGACTTTCCACACCGGGGGTATCCTTAATTTCTCCGCCACCACACCATGATATTTACTCCATCGAGGATTTAGAGCAGCTGATCTTTGATTTGAAAAACTCTAACAGAGCGGCAAGAATTTCCGTAAAACTTGTTTCAGAGGCAGGTGTTGGAACCGTTGCAGCAGGCGTTGCAAAAGCTGGCGCACAGGTTGTGCTGATCTCCGGTTACGATGGCGGTACAGGTGCTGCTCCGGCAAGTTCCATCCACAATGCAGGACTTCCTTGGGAGCTTGGACTTGCAGAGACACATCAGACTTTGATCATGAACGGACTCCGCAATAAAGTAAGGATTGAGACAGACGGAAAATTAATGAGCGGCCGTGATGTTGCGATCGCAGCGCTTCTCGGAGCAGAGGAATACGGATTTGCAACGGCTCCGCTTGTAACCATGGGATGTGTCATGATGCGTGTCTGTAATTTAGATACCTGTCCGGCAGGTATCGCAACACAGAATCCCGAATTAAGAAAACGTTTTGCAGGAAAACCGGAATATGTGGAAAACTTTATGAAGTTTATCGCAGAGGAACTCCGTGAATACATGGCAAAACTTGGCTGCAGAACCGTGGATGAGATGGTTGGACGAAGCGACCTCTTAAAAGTCCGGGAAGATCTGACCGGACGTGAGAAAGAGATCGATCTTTCCAGAATTTTAAACAACCCATATGCAGGACCGAAGGAGAAAGTAACCTTTGATCCAAAACATGTATATGATTTTGAACTGGAAAAATCAAAAGACGAGACGGTACTTTTAAAACAGCTTGGCTCTGCACTTACAAACAAACAGCGCAGAAGCATTGATGTGGAAGTGACGAACACAGACCGTTCCTTCGGTACGATTTTTGGTTCCGAGATAACAAAAAAGTATGGAACCGGCTTAGAGGAAGATACGTTTGTAGTTAAATGTACCGGCGCAGGTGGACAGAGTTTTGGTGCGTTCATTCCAAAAGGACTGACCTTAGAGCTTGTAGGTGATTCCAACGACTACTTTGGCAAGGGACTTTCCGGTGGTAAATTAGTGGTTTATGCCCCGGCAGGTGTAAAATACAAAAAAGACGAGAATATCATCATTGGTAACGTAGCCCTTTATGGTGCAACGAGCGGAAAGGCATTCATCAGCGGTGTGGCAGGCGAGCGTTTCTGCGTGCGTAACTCAGGCGCTTCCGCAGTCGTAGAAGGTGTCGGCGACCATGGCTGTGAGTATATGACAGGCGGACGTGTCGTAGTTTTAGGTAAAACCGGCAAAAACTTTGCGGCTGGTATGAGCGGCGGTATCGCTTATGTGTTAGATGAGGATAACGACCTTTACACCCGCATGAACAAAGAGATGGTATTTTCTGAGGAAGTGTCCAATAAATACGATGTTATGGAATTAAAAGACATGATCAAAGAGCATGTGGCATTTACCAATTCCGAAAAAGGTAAGGAAATTCTGGATAACTTCAGTGAGTATCTGCCGAAATTTAAGAAAGTAATCCCATATGATTACAACCGTATGCTGATGGCTATCGTTCAGATGGAGGAGAAAGGTCTCTCATCCGAACAGGCACAGATCGAAGCATTCTATGCGAATACGAGAGGTTGATCGTAAGTAGGGAATACGAAAAGAAAATGGAGGAAATATCATGGGAAAACCAACCGGATTTATGGATTATAAAAGAGAGACATCGGTGAGTGAAGCACCATTGGAGCGTATCAGAAATTTTAACGAATTCCACACACCACTGTCAAAGGAAGAACAGCAGATACAGGGCGCGCGCTGCATGAACTGTGGCGTTCCCTTCTGTCAGGCGGGAATGAACATCATGGGAATGACGAGCGGATGCCCGTTACATAACCTTGTCCCGGAGTGGAACGATCTTGTATACACAGGGAACTGGGAGCAGGCATACAACCGTCTGAAAAAGACAAACAACTTCCCGGAGTTTACATCAAGGGTATGTCCTGCGCTATGTGAAGCAGCATGTACCTGCGGACACTGGGGGGATGCCGTTACCTGTAAGGAAAACGAACATGGCATTATCGAGAACGCTTATGAGCAGGGCTATGCAAAAGCAAAACCACCGAGAGTCCGCACAGGAAAGAAAGTCGCAGTCATCGGTTCCGGTCCTGCCGGACTTGCAGTGGCAGACCAGCTGAATAAGCGCGGACACCTTGTAACCGTATACGAGCGCGATGACAGGGTAGGCGGACTTCTGATGTACGGAATCCCGAATATGAAACTGGAAAAATGGGTGATCGACCGCAAGGTTTCCATTATGAAGGAGGAAGGCATTACATTTGTCACAAATACCAATGTCGGCAAAGATGTCAAAGCTGCAAAACTGTTAAAAGAATATGACAGAGTTGTTTTGGCATGTGGAGCCAAAAATCCAAGAGATATCAAAGCACCGGGCAGGGACGCGAAAGGTATTTATTTTGCAGTGGATTTCTTAAAAGCTACCACAAAAAGCCTTTTGGATTCTGACTTGAAAGACAATCAGTACATTTCTGCAAAAGGAAAAAGAGTGGTCATCATCGGTGGCGGTGACACCGGAAATGACTGTGTGGGCACATCCATCCGTCACGGTGCAGCAAGCGTGACGCAGCTTGAGATGATGCCGAAAGCGCCGGATACGAGAGCGGAGAACAATCCGTGGCCGGAGTGGCCAAAAGTCTGCAAGACAGATTATGGTCAGGAGGAGGCGATCGCAGTATTCGGACATGACCCACGTATCTATCAGACCACGGTAAAAGAATTTCTGAAAGATAAAAATGGAAATCTCTGTGGACTTGTCACGGTGAAATTAGAGAGCAAAAAAGACGAGAAAACAGGCCGTATGATGATGGCAGAAGTTCCGGGTTCCGAACAGAAAATGGATGCAGACCTTGTGCTGATCGCAGCCGGATTCTTAGGAACTGAGAATTATATTGCGAATGCGTTTGGGGTAGACCTGAATGCGAGAACCAATGTAGCAACCGCAGAGGGCGCATATGCGACCAATGTGAAAAATGTTTTCACCGCAGGTGATATGCACAGAGGGCAGTCGCTTGTCGTGTGGGCAATCCGCGAAGGCCGCGAAGCTGCAAGGGAAGTGGATGAAAGCCTGATGGGATATTCTTATTTGTCGGTGCAGTAAGATTAAATTAGTATTTGTATATAATTGCTTTACTTTTTAAGAAAATTATGTAAATTACATAGGATAACAATTTTATAAAAATAAAAAAGAACTGTTTGTTTTCAGAATTGGATTTTTTATAATTCTGAAAATAGAGCAGTTCTTTTTTATGAGATGCTTTATATGTTTAGAGTCCTGATTTGTTCAATCATCATAATGACCTTTGCATGAAACAATATAGATGATATCGTCTTTTTCGTAGTAAACAATTCTGTTTGTATCATCGATTCGTCTGCTCCATAGACCACTTAAATTTTCCTTTAGAGGTTCAGGCTTCCCAATGCCTTCAAAGGAATTTCGCTGGATATCTTTGATAAGTCCATTAATTCTTTTTAGAGTTTTCTTATCCTGTGTTTGCCAGTACAAATAATCGCTCCATGCTCTATCTTCCCATAACAATCGCATTATTCTACCTCTATCAATTCATGCTCTGCAAAGTTGGCTTTACCGTTTTTTATGTCGTGTACAATATTTTCTAGATAACGGATATTGCTCTCGGAATAAAATGGATCTACCGA
Organism: uncultured Roseburia sp.; assembly: GCA_900542495.1. Classification (GTDB taxonomy): domain Bacteria; phylum Bacillota; class Clostridia; order Lachnospirales; family Lachnospiraceae; genus Roseburia. Next base: position 77,818 of record UQNW01000004.1, on the reverse strand, counting down.
TACCTCAAAAGGAATACGTTTTTCTCTGCCTACCTTTTTTGCAAATATAGTAAATGCTGCACTCATGGAAAGACCTAGTTCAGAACATACTTGCTCCATACTTTTTTTAACATCTGCATCCAATTTAAAATTAACATTAACTGCTTGTGCCATATACAACACTCCTTTCTACTTATTTACAAATTGGAATCTCGTCTTGCAAATTAACTTTTATATTTATAGTATATGCATATTTAAAGAAAATATCAAGCAAAATTCTTTAAAATTACTTTGCACTAAGTAGGGGAGTTGCATTGGAAAAATACTTATGTTAGAATAAATCTATTGAAAAGAAAATACAAAGATGGTATTTGAATGATTTCGGAAAGTGGGGGATTTAGAAATGGTTAAATACTTAGAAGCAGCAGAATGTATTTGCCTGGTAATATCTGTTTGCAATCTTATTGCAGTAGGTTTTGCAATGAAAAAACAGAAACCTATTAATAAAATAATGTATTTTGTTAATAATCTTGGTATTGTTGTATTATCAAATCTTATTGTCTGGACGGAAGGCTGTTATGTGGATGAAAATAATTTAAGTGGCAGTGCTATTACGTTTATTTTGAACATTTGCAATATCGTATTTTTTATTGTGAGCAGTATAATGGGATTTAAATGCGAGAAGGCAGAATAAAGAATTGATAATATATGTTTTGATTTGATAAACGTTTATGCAGGAGTGGTAAATATAGGTATGCCTCAATTGGACTGGAGATAGTTTATGAAGAAAAAATTATGTATGTTATTTGCTATTGTTTTATTGCTGGTTGGTGGATGCAATGAAAAGTCACAAAATTATTTTACAGGGACAATTTTGAAAATAACAGATAATTATTTTATTGTAAGTCCGGATGATTCGGAACCAATTAGGGAGACCAGTGATAATATATTAGTTCCAAAAGAAGTGGTATCAGCGAATGGAGTCCCAGAGCTGGCAGTTGGTGAGCATATTCAGGTGGTTTATAATGAAATGGAACAAACGGATGAAGGGGTGATCATAGACATTGTTTATGCAATATACAAAGAAAATGATTTAGAAGGTACTCAGGAAAAATGAAATTGTAAAGAATAAGTGAAGAAAACGATCTTAGAGAAAAAGCCAAAGTCTAACGACTTCGCTTTTTCTCTTTTTTTACACTGTATCCAAAAGTGCCAAGTTTTTTCCCAAGAAGAAAATATTCTCCGTGGGAGTAAGTGACAAGACCACTCTGGTTTAATTCGAATTTACCTTTTTCATCGAGCAGGGTGTCATCAATGGTAACGCCCACAACATCAGCAAGGATCATGGAATGGCTTCCGAGTGGCTTGATCTCGCGGACCTTACATTCGATATTTACCGGGCTTTCTGCAATGCCGGGTGCGTGGATGTGCTGGGACGGAAGTGGAGTTAAGTGCATTTCTTTGAATTTGTCAACGTCACGGCCAGAGCGGACACCGCAGTAATCGGTTGCTTTCACCAGCTTTTCGGTTGTTAAATTAATCACAAATTCACCGGATTCCTCAATCAGATGATAGGAGTAGCGTTCCGGGCGGACGGAGATCGAAACCATTGGCGGATTCGTGCAGACGGTTCCAGCCCATGCAACGGTGATAATATTCGGTTTTCCTTCCAACTCAGGTCTGGTGCACAATGCATCTTTTTCGGCGGAACTCTGGCAGCTCACCATGACCGCCGGGAGCGGATAGAGCATATTTCCCGGTTTCCAGTTTTGTTTTGCCATGATTGTAATCCTCTTTTATAAAAATAAATCGTTGTAATATCCCAAAATAATCTGTGATATAAAATCATGTTTCATCATTGGATATTACTTCAGAAGAATATCCATTAAATAAGCATAGACATCTTCATTTAAATTCTTCCAGTTGTTGCAGATTGCCTCTGCCTGCGCTCTGTTTTTGACACTCAAAGTCAGGTCAATCAGGTTTGTGTTGTGTTCGCGGTACTGACAGCGCACAGCGTAATCCTGATTTGGAGTCTTGTAATAATCTGCCAGAATGGAATTGTCGTTCTTTAGCTGCAGCTGATTCTTTTCGAGAAATGCCATTGTGTCGTGTTCAATCGCATCGGAAATTTTGTCTTTGAAAAATTCCAGTGTTTCTTTTCCGGCAGCAGTGATCGTGTACTGGGTGTTGCTGTGTGTGGATTCTGCATGAATCAAGTTTGCGTCATCAAGATCACTTATGACCTGCTGTACACGGAAATAATCGGTATAATCCTGCTCCAAGAAAAAGTTCGAAATCTGTGTATTGGTCAATGGAAAATCGACTTTATCCAACATGTTTAAAATTGTCAACTTATATATTGTAAAAGGTTCAGCCATGTAGTATACACCTCTTTCTTTCATGTGGGTATTAGACGTTATTGATATAGCTTTCCCTGCCACGTATCACGCTCCCGGAAGCGTTTGTGTATCGTATTTAAAACGCGTTTTTTATCGGTGCTCCACAGTGGCGCAATCAAAAGGGAGCGCGGACCGTCTCCCGTGATGCGGTGCACGACCATTTCCGGTGGGAGATGTTCGATACAGGTCACGACAAAATCACAGTATTCTTCCAGTGAAAATACCGAAAAAGGATTGGTTTCGTAAAGAAGTGCCAGATCGGTATGCTTCAACACATGGAGAAGCTGTAATTTCACACCGTCAACCGGAAGATGTGCAACAGCGTCTACCGATGCAAGCATCATTTCTTCCGTCTCACCGGGCAGACCGAGAATCAGATGTGTGATCACAGTAAGATTGCGTTCTTTAAGCGCGTCTACAGCAGATAAATACTGTTCATAAGTAAAACCGCTTCGAATCTGCTGCAAAGTAGTGTCGTGAATGGACTGCAATCCAAGTTCAACCCAGACGGGCTTAAGCTTATTGAATTCGGTCAACAGATCCAGAACATCCTCCGGCAGACAGTCACAGCGCGTTCCAATGGAGAGCGCGACAATGTCCGGATGACAGATCGCCTCTGAAAAAAGTTCTCTCAAATAGGAAACGGGAGCATACGTGTTCGTATACGCCTGAAAGTATGCAATGAATTTTTTGCAGTTACTTTTTCCACGGATACGTTCCTTTGCCTGTGTAATCTGTTCGGTAACAGACAAAGCAGGGGCAGTGGCAAAATCGCCACTGCCTCCGGCACTGCAAAAAATACAGCCACGTGAATCTAACGTTCCGTCGCGGTTCGGACAGGTCATGCCGCCATTTAAGGACAGGCGGTAGATTTTTTCACCAAACGTCTGCTTTAAATAATAGTCCAGGGAATAATAGGGTTTATCACCCCAGCGGTTTAAAAGTTCCATTTTATTTTACGATATGGGACTTTACAGCCTGACTTACGACTTCGGCAACACGAGGGTCAAAAGCTTCCGGCATAATAAATTCATCGTTTAATTCTTCATCGGAAACAAGATGAGCCAGAGCTTCGGCGGCTGCAAGTTTCATTTCCTCTGTGATCTGTGTGGCACGTCCCTCCAGGGCACCTTTGAAGATTCCAGGGAATGCGATCACATTGTTGACCTGGTTCGGGAAGTCGCTTCGTCCGGTTCCGACCACTCTTGCACCGGCAGCTTTTGCGACATCCGGCATAATTTCAGGTACCGGATTTGCCATTGCAAAAAGAATGGAATCATGATTCATGGAAGCAACCATTTCAGGTGTTACGATATTAGGAGCGGAAACACCGACAAAAATATCAGCGCCCTTTAATGCATCGGCGAGTGTTCCGGTAGCATTTTCCAAATTCGTTACCTCGGTCATTTTTTTCTGCATCCAGTTTAAGTTTGGATAATCTTTTCCGATGATACCCTCGCGGTCGCACATAGTCACATGTTTGAAACCGTAAGTGAGGAGCAGTTTGGTGATGGCAACGCCCGCAGAACCGGCGCCGTTGACAACGACTTTACAGTCTTCTGTTTTCTTGCCAGTGACACGCAGACCGTTGATGATTCCGGCAAGGACAACGATTGCAGTGCCATGCTGGTCATCATGGAATACCGGGATATCGAGCATTGCCTTTAAACGTTCCTCAATCTCAAAACAGCGCGGAGCGGAGATGTCCTCAAGATTGATTCCGCCGAATGCAGGAGCAATATTTTTGATGGTTGCAATGATCTCTTCGGTGTCCTGTGTGTCTAAACAGATCGGAACAGCATTCACATCGCCGAATTCTTTGAAAAGAACACATTTTCCTTCCATAACAGGCATAGCGGCATATGGCCCGATATTGCCAAGTCCTAAGACAGCACTTCCGTCGGAAATGACGGCAACAGTGTTTGCCTTCATGGTATAAGTGTAGGCTGCTTCTTTATCTTCTGCAATGACTTTACATGGTTCGGCAACGCCCGGTGTGTATGCAATTGCAAGGTCCTCTCTGGAGTTGACCTTTGATTTTGCGATCGTTTCTAATTTGCCATTCCACTCTTTATGCATGGCTAATGCTTTTTCTTTTAAATCCATGATATGAACTGTCTCCTTTATGTAAATATTCGTTTTAAAGCTCTGAAAGTAATGATAACATTTCCTTTTTTATTAATCAAGAAAATTAGGACTTCCTATTTCGTAAAAAGTGTTGTATAATAAATCGCAGTTATAGATTCATTTAGTCGATTCAGACGTTGTTCCCAAATGATACAATTATGATTAAGGAGTCATTGAATGAGAGAAAAATATGAAAGCTTATCAGCAACGGTTTTGCGTGATTTAGCAAAATCAAGAGGAATTAAAAACACTTCCACAATGAAGAAAGCCGATCTTGTAGAAGCAATGCTTGCAGAGGATGCGAAGAAGGAAAAAGAAAAAGCGGCAAAAGAATCGGAGAAAAAACAGGAACAGTCAGCTCCTTCCGAGAAACCGGAGAGAAAAAGAGCAGATTCAGCAGAATCAGCCAAAGAGGGATCAAAAGAGGGAGAGCGTGAGGAAGCAAGCCAGGATGATACGATCAAGAATCTTGACAGCGGAATCACTGTGAATGGAATTCTTGAGGTTATGCAGGATGGATTCGGATTTATCCGTTCCGACAATTATCTGCCGGGGGAGAATGACGTTTATGTGTCTCCATCCCAGATCCGTAAGTTCAATCTGAAAACAGGTGATATTATCTGTGGTAACACAAGAATCAAAACACAGCAGGAGAAGTTCTCTGCATTATTATATATTACAACGATCAACGGTTATCATCCAAGCGTGATCCAGCAGAGAAAGAATTTTGAAGATCTTACACCGATTTTCCCAAATCAGAGAATCCGTTTGGAGAGACCGGGCAGCAGTGTTGCGATGAGAATCGTGGATCTGATCTCGCCAATTGGTAAAGGACAGCGTGGTATGATCGTTTCCCAGCCAAAAGCAGGTAAGACAACTCTGTTAAAAGAGATTGCAAAATCAGTTACGGCATCCAATCCGGACATGCATCTGATCATTTTACTGATCGATGAAAGACCGGAGGAAGTTACCGATATTAAGGAAGCAATCGAAGGCGATAATGTAGAAGTTATTTATTCTACATTTGACGAATTGCCGGAACATCATAAGAGAGTATCCGAGATGGTCATCGAGCGTGCAAAACGTCTCGTGGAGCATCACAAAGATGTCATGATCCTGCTCGACAGTATCACACGTCTTGCAAGGGCATACAACCTCACAGTTCCACCAAGTGGACGTACGTTATCCGGTGGTCTTGATCCGGCAGCCCTTCATATGCCAAAACGTTTCTTTGGTGCAGCCAGAAATATGAGAGAGGGCGGAAGCCTTACCGTTCTTGCAACGGCACTGGTAGATACCGGAAGCAAGATGGACGACGTTGTGTTCGAGGAGTTCAAGGGAACCGGTAACATGGAGCTTGTACTCGACCGCAAGCTTTCCGAAAAACGTGTATTCCCTGCCATTGATATTGTGAAGTCAGGAACGAGAAGAGAAGACCTGCTGCTTGATCCGGACGAGTTAGAGGCAGTGGAGATCATGCGCAAGGCTTACAATGGCATGCGTGCAGATGAGGCAGTGGAGAATATTTTAAATATGTTCGCCCGCACAAAGAACAATAAAGAATATATCGCAATGGTAAAGAAAAATAGAATTATTTAAAAAATATCTTGATTTACCATGAAGCGTATGCTATACTTTAAAAGCTGTTTATCGGGATAAAGAATCTTTTGCAGATTCTGGACAGTTTTTTATATCGTGTATATTCTTGCAGTAAGTGCCATATGCGAATCGGGTATACGGGCATAAAGGATATAGAACAAGCATAACAAATCAACGATAAGAATAGAAGAGGTGAAAATCATGAGAGAAGGAATCCATCCAGATTATTATCAGGCAACTGTTACATGTAACTGTGGAAATACATTTGTTACAGGATCAACAAAGGAAGACATCCACGTTGAGATCTGTTCTAAATGCCATCCATTCTACACAGGTCAGCAGAAAGCTAACAGAGCTGATGGTCGTATTGATAAGTTCAACAAGAAATACGGTATCAACAAATAGAAAAAAGTGGTTACAGATAAGGTTGAGGTTATTAAATCTCAACCTTTTTTAGAACATGGAAACTCTATGAGAAAGACATGGTTTTTAAAATGAGATATTCAGGAATTGGCGGACAGGCTGTCATGGAAGGCGTGATGATGAAGAATCAGGAAAAGTACGCTGTTGCAGTGAGAAAGCCTGACCATGAGATTGAAGTGAAGGTTTCAGAATATACTGGGATCATCAGGAATAAGAAAATAAGAAATATGCCGATTTTAAGAGGTGTATTCAGTTTTATAGAGTCGCTTGTACTGGGAATGCAGACATTGACTTATTCAGCTTCTTTTTTTGAAGAGGAAGAAGAGGATAAGAAGAAAAAAGAGCCAATGACGGAGGAAGAGCGCAGGAGACAGGAGCAGAAAGAGAAGAAGCAGGAAAATGCCATGATGGGTGGAACGGTTGTATTATCGATCGTTCTTGCTGTGGCAGTATTTATGATGCTTCCATATTATTTATCTACCCTGTTTCAGAAAGTGATCACGTCCCAATGGCTGATCGCTTTGACAGAGGGAGTGATCCGTCTGGTGATTTTTATCGGATATGTGGCGCTGATCTCTTTGATGAAGGATATCCGGCGTGTTTATATGTACCATGGTGCAGAACATAAATGTATCAACTGCATTGAACATGGCATGGATCTTACCGTGGAAAATGTGAGAAAAAGTTCCAGATTCCATAAACGCTGTGGAACGAGTTTTCTTTTGATCGTAATGTTAGTCAGCATTTTGTTTTTTATGTTTATCCGCGTGGATTCTCCAATCCTCCGTGTGGTTTTGCGTCTGCTTCTGATCCCGGTGATCGCAGGTGTATCCTATGAATTTATCCGGCTGGCGGGAAGAAGCGATAATGCAGTTGTGAATCTTTTGAGTAAGCCGGGATTATGGCTGCAGGGTTTGACAACAAAGGAACCGGATGATGAGATGATCGAGGTTGGAATTGCCTCTGTGGAGGCCGTTTTTGACTGGAAACCTTATGTGGAAGAAATCCGCCGGGAAATGAAGTAGAAGGGCGTGAGATAAGAATGACATATCGGGAAGCTGTTGCCCATGGAGAAAAAGTGCTGGAGCTGTCGCATATTGCGGATGCGAAAACAGATGCATGGCTGCTGCTGGAAATGGGCTGTAAGATAGACCGTAAATTTTATTATATGCATATGGAAGATGATCTTCCGGATGATCTGCTGAAGGAATATGAACTAGCCGTCAAAAAGCGTGCAGAGCATATCCCGCTGCAGTATATTGTGGGCGAGACGGAATTTATGGGACTGAAGTTCAAGGTAAATTCCAATGTCCTGATTCCGAGACAGGACACAGAGACACTTGTGGAGGAAGCATTAAAAAAGGTAAAGCCGGGAATGAAAGTACTTGATATGTGTACCGGTTCCGGTTGTATCATTATCAGTATCTTGCATAACGTTGAGGGCGTGAAAGGATATGCGGTTGATATCTCCAAGCAGGCGGTCAACGTCGCTAAAGAGAATGCAAAATTAAATGAGGTTCCGGTTCTTTTTGAACGCAGCGACCTTTTTGAGATGGTCACGGAGAAGTTTGATGTGATTGTATCAAATCCGCCTTATATCCCGACAGATGTGATCCCGCAGCTCATGCCGGAGGTGCAGGTGTTTGAACCGATCGAGGCGTTAGACGGAAAAGAGGATGGACTTTACTTTTACCGCAGGATCGTGGAACAGAGTAAAGATTATCTGAATTCTGGCGGTTCTCTGATGTTTGAGATTGGGTATGATCAGGGAAAAGATGTATCTAAAATGATGACAGACGCAGGATTTTCAAACGTCTGTGTGAAAAAGGACCTTGCAGGAAATGACAGGGTTGTGACTGGGATGTTGTAGCGGCATCAGAGTGTAGAGATGTAATGAGCGAAAGAGAGGAAAATGCAAATTTATTTGCATTTGACGAACGGCGAAATTATTGAGTGATGAAATCACGATATTTGATTAGACAGAAATGAGGGAGAAATATGTTTGATAAATTAGAGGACTTACTCATCCGTTATGAAGAGTTGATGAGCGAATTAAGTGAGCCGGATGTAGCGAACAATCCGGAACGTTTCCGTAAGCTGATGAAAGAGCAGAGCGATATTTTACCGATCGTGGAGGCTTACAAAGAGTATAAGCAGTGCAAACAGAACATCGAAGATTCGCTTGCTATGTTGGAGGAAGAATCTGACGAAGAGATGCGTGAACTCGCAAAAGAAGAGTTAAACGATGCAAAGAACCGTGTCGCAGAATTAGAGAATGAATTAAAAATCCTTCTTTTACCAAAAGACCCGAACGATGACAAAAACGTTATCGTGGAGATCCGTGCCGGTGCCGGTGGAGATGAGGCAGCATTATTTGCGGCAGAGATTTACCGTATGTATCAGCATTATGCAGAGACGAAGAACTGGAAAACAGAGATTATGGAATGTGACGATACCGGAATCGGCGGTATGAAGAGCGTGACATTCATGATCACAGGAGCAGGTGCTTACTCGGTTATGAAGTACGAATCCGGTGTGCACCGTGTACAACGTGTGCCTGAGACAGAATCCGGCGGACGTATCCATACCTCTACTATTACCGTAGCTGTGATGCCGGAGGCAGAAGATGTTGACGTACAGATTGATGAGAAAGATATCCGTATCGATGTCTGCCGTGCTTCAGGAGCAGGTGGACAGTGCGTCAACACCACAGACTCTGCGGTTCGTTTAACACATATTCCAACTGGAATCGTGATCTACAGCCAGACTGAAAAATCACAGATCCAGAACAAAGCAAAAGCGTTTGCTTTACTCCGTACAAAATTATTTGACTTAGAACAGCAGAAAGCACATGATGCAGAAGCTGAACTTCGTAAGAGCCAGATTGGTACCGGTGACCGTTCTGAAAAGATCAGAACCTACAACTTCCCACAGGGACGTGTGACAGACCACCGTATCAACCTGACACTTTACAAATTAGACAAGATCATGAATGGTGATATTCAGGAGATCATCGATGCGTGTATCGCAGCTGACCAGGCTGCGAAGCTGGCGAATATGAATCAGGAAGCGTAAAATTCCAGTTCATGAAGAATATACTATAATTTTGAGGAACCAGAGAAAATCTCTGGTTCCTTTTTTGGGGTGGTGTTAATTCTCTTTTGCGAACATCTTCACTTGTCATTGATTCCGTGATCTGGACATAAAGTTTATGCACTGAAATGCAAAAACTTTGAAAAATCGACAATTTTTGCAATGGCGCATTACATAGAAAATATTTCAAAATACTGATATAAATGTTAGTGAAATTTAAAAATTGTTGTGATAAAATAAGTTGTTGGCATTTACAGTGATGGTGAGTGAGAATGGCGATAACAACAAACATCACATGCTTTAAATAAAAAATTAGAATACAGGAGACAAAAAATGCAGGACGATTTAAGAGCAGAACTGATCAAACAGTTCCCATCAGAGGTAATAGAGACAAAGGATATGACAGGGAAAGAGTACTATGCCTGTCCGACATGCAAACGCGCAGTTTCAATCGGCACTGAAAAATGTCAGGGATGCGGACAGAAATTAAGCTGGGACAATATCAGGCATGAGAATGAGGCAAAAGGAAGTAAAAAAGCGAAAATCGAGTTTGATGTTCCGGCAGATTTTGCATTAGAGGATTGCAGAAAATGCCCATTGTCCTATATCGGAAGAAATGGGGACGAAAATGTTTACGAGTGTCCACTGCAGATGAGAGGAAGCTGCAGGCTGGAATTATCATAATGAAATATCAATAGACAATTGCGAAACTCATGAAAATCTAAATTAAATTGTGAAAAATTAACAAAAGCTTGAGAAAACACTGGGGAGCGGTCGGTTCTTAGAAGGCAGGTACAACTGTAAGTTGTGGCTGGCTTCTTAGTACCGTTACCAGCGACACGTAGCGAAAGCGTGTTTTCGAAAATTTTGTTAATTTTGAACAATTGAAAGAAGATTATGACGAGTTTCGCAATTATTTATTGAAACATAAATGAGAAAGGAAGCATACATGGCATCAAAATTCTACGCAGTACAAAAAGGTAAAATTCCGGGAATCTACAACAGCTGGGACGAGTGCAAAAAAATGGTAGACGGTTTTCCGGGTGCCGTATACAAAAGCTTCAAAACACTTGAGGAAGCGGAAGCCTTCGTGGGTGCAGAAGGCACATCTAGAAAGCGGAGCGAAAAAGCAGAAAAACCAGATACAGGGAAGCAGGAACAGAATCCGGCAGTCTACGCTTTCGTCGACGGCTCTTACAACATTGCCACCAAAGTCTACGGCTACGGCGGATTTCTCATTCATAATGGAGAGAAAGAAGTGCTGCAGGGAAGCGGAAAAGATGCGGAGATGGCATCTATGCGCAATGTTTCAGGAGAAATATTAGGAGCGATGGCTGCAGTAGAACGTGCAATCGAGTTAAAACTTCCGGAAGTGACGATTTATTACGACTACATGGGAATCGAGATGTGGGCAGAGGGAGCCTGGAAACGGAACAAGCAGGGCACGATCGCCTACTATGATTACATGCAGTCAGTGAAAAATCAAATCCAGATTAAATTTGTCAAGGTAAAAGGTCATTCCGGTGTGGATGGCAATGAAGAAGCAGACCGGCTCGCAAAGGAAGCGGTCGGAAACACAATTTAAGAGACAATATCTGGTACAGGAAAAAAGGACTCAAATTCCACTACAGACAGACATATGTACGCACTGCAAAAAAAGAAATGTTTTCAAACAAATAATTGATAAAAAAATTGTTAAAGGTTTGACAAGCGCAAAATAAGCGACTATAATGTGAGAAATTAAAAAGAAAATTGACAGATTTTTCAGGGGAGGGTAGAAGAAAAAACAGATAAAAAGTGAAATAAAACGAGGCAATTAATACATTGTCAGACTGGAAAAATTAATATATCAGAGAAAGAAAAAAAGTATATTAGAATGGAAAGGAAAATACAATTTATGCTGTCACAAAAGAGTACAATGAAAACAAAACTTGAAAATATGTATCTGCAGAAAAGAATCAGTTACGGTTATAGAAAAGTCATTAACATGATGCTGCTGTCAGGAGTGATTTCTATTATTGCAATAGGCATTCTGTTTGCCAATATGATGAATTATGTCAATAATGTCAACGCAGCAGATCAGGCAGTAAAAACATGCAGAATTAATATAAATACAGCAGCAAGAAATATCCGTGAAATGGCGCTGAATGATGACGAATCCACTTACGACAGCTACGAGGAGAAGGTGAAAGAGCTTCTCGGGACCGTAGATACACAGATGAATGTTTTACACGGCACAGGTGTCATTACAGAGGATCTTTATACAGAATATAAAGGTGCATTTACGGACTGGGGAACGATCGGATATGAGATCATGGAAGAGATCAAGGCCGGTAAGGAAGATCAGGCTGTCGATGGTATCTTAAATAAGTGTACCCCTGCATTAAACAGCTTAGTAGAAATTTCAAAGAAATTAGATGCATTGACTGATGAACAGAGAAGTAAGGCTGTCCTGAGCACGATCTTCTGTGCAGTTGCCGGTATTGCAGTGATCATTATCTTCCTGCTCCTTGCATGGGCAATCGCAAAGAAAGTGAGCAGTATGGTACTTGAAACCATTCTGGAACCATTACATGCGATCGAGGACGTGGCGAAGGAACTCACGGAAGGAAATCTGCACAGCCAGCTGGAATACCACTCCGAGGACGAGATCGGAAGACTTGCACACAGCATGCGTAAGTCCATCCATATCCTTGGAACGTATGTCGATGATATTGACCGCTCCATGAAACAGTTCTCAGAGGGCAATTTTGATGTACAGCCAGAGGTAGAGTGGAGAGGGGACTTTGTTGGTATTTTACAATCCTTTATGGAGTTCCAGAACAGCATGTCTGATACGGTAAGAGGAATCCAGAGGGTTTCCGATGAGGTATCCAACGGAGCAGAACAGGTGGCATCCAGCTCGAACGAGCTTGCAGACGGCGCAACGAATCAGGCAGCAGTTGTCGAGGAACTGACCGCTACCGTTACCGGTGTTTCCGAACAGGTGGCAAACAATTCACAGGCAGCAAAGGAGATCAGCGGAAAAGTGGAACAGCTTGGACAGGCGCTGATCGAGAGCAACGGAAAGATGCAGGAGATGGTTGTCTCCATGAACGAGATCAATGATGCATCGCATGAGATTGACAAGATCATTGCGACGATCAATGAGATCGCATCCCAGACCAACCTGCTTGCCTTAAACGCATCTATTGAGGCTGCAAGAGCCGGTGAGGCAGGAAAAGGTTTCGCAGTAGTTGCAAATCAGGTAAATGTCCTGGCAGATCAGAGTGCAGAAGCGGCAAAGGAATCAGCGGCACTGATCGAGCGCTCTGTGAATGCTGTTGAAAAAGGTATGATAGTTGCAAAGGAAACAGCAGCACAGTTAGAGGAAGTGGCAGAGAATTCAAAAACGATCACAAGTGAAGTGACAAATATCGCAGACACCTTAGAGACACAGACAGCAGAGATCCATCAGATCAATGAAGGAATCGAGCAGATCAATGATGTGGTACAGACGAATTCAGCTACTTCAGAGGAATGTGCGGCTGCAAGTGAAGAGATGAGCAGCGAAGCAGACAATTTACGTACAATGATCCGCAGATTTAAAGTTGCAAAGACGGAAAAATAATATCAGACCAGATAAATTCAATTGGATGCGCAGGAGTATAAGCGCAAAAGAAAGAGGAAAGGTTCTCTGGTTATGAATAAGGATGTATATGGAATATTAGGAGATCTGACAGCAGAGATCTTATTGGAGATCATAGCGGAATGCATGGATGATTACCTATACGTAATCGATCTCCAGAATAATAAGATGGAAATTTCCCAGTCTGCCCTGGATCGGTTTATGATCTCTGAGACACATATGAGGAATGCAAAGCGGGAGATCATGTCCGCTGTCTACGAAGAAGACCGCACGATGTTTGCAAAGCATATGCAGGCTGTGATGGACGGAAAGGAAAAGGTGCATGATATCCATTACCGGTGGCTCGATAAAAACGGGCTTCCGGTGTGGGTCAACTGCCGCGGAGTGGTGATCGATGATGAAGATGGAAAGCCGGGGTATCTGGTGGGATGTCTGAATGAGACTGGAAACCAGCGGCGGGCTGATAATGTGACCGGACTTTTAGGCGGAATGGAATTTTGTGATTACCTGCGGTCACAGAAGAAACCTGTGACGACCGGATTTCTTATGCATATTGGAATTGATGATTTTGCAGCGGTGAATGGAACACATGGCAGCAATTATGGCGACTATGTGTTAAAAAGTGTTGCAGACTGTATGAAAGAGTGTCTGTCCGAAAATCAGAGACTCTATCATCTGATCGCAGGTCAGTATGTGATCGTGGATCTTGACAGTACTTCCATGGATGATGCCATACAGCTCAAAAAAAGGATCGGTGAGAAAATAGACGAATTCATCATCTCTGAAAAATATGAAGTTGTATTTTCAGTTTCCGCAGGAGTGATCGATGCCTCGACTGTGGCAGAAGGCTACGAGGAATGCCGCAAAAAGTTTGAATTTTCCCTGAAAAAGGCAAAACAGATGGGAAAAAATAACATCTATTTTTACAGGCAGGAGGATTACGAGAAATTCCAGCGGAATGGAAGAATTATAAGTGCACTGAGAAGTTCCATTGCTAACGGGTGTGAAGGTTTTGAAGTATACTATCAGCCGATCGTGGATTGTGTTTCCGGGCGTGTGATCGGTGCAGAAGCACTGATGCGGTATACCATGGTGACAGAGGAAGGCAAGGAGTGGCTGTCTCCGGTCGAGTTTATACCGCTTCTGGAAAAGACAGGACTGATCATTCCGGCGGGAAGGTTTGTGTTAAATGAGGCAGCAAAAATGTGCCGTGAGATACAGCAATATATACCGAAATTCAGGGTGAACGTGAATATTTCCTGTTATCAGATCGAGCATGGAAAGATCGCAGACAAGATACTCACTGCGGTCAGGGACAATGGACTGACGCCGGATCGCATCTGCATAGAAATGACTGAAAGCGGCTTCATGGATATGACACCGGCCTTTTGTAAATTCAGGAAAGTGCTTGAGGAAAATGGGATTCAGTTCGTGATCGATGATTTTGGAACCGGGTATTCCAATCTCCACTGCATCAGTGACATGAATCCTGGCTATGTGAAAATGGACAAGGATTTCACAGCAAAGGCAATGAGCTGCGAACGGGATTATGAGCTGTTTAAAAAGATCATTGAGATGGTCCACAGCATCGGCATCCGCATCTGTGTGGAAGGGATCGAAGAAGAAGACTGGCATCTTAAGATGAAAGAACTGCAGGCAGATTATCTTCAGGGATATTTCTTTGGAAAACCCTGTGAAAAAAAGAAGTTTATGGAAGAGTTTGTTTGCAATCTGCGCAATAAAGGCGTATAGTGGGATAGTACCTCGCAGGAGGTGCTATTTTATTACATAGGAAATTACTTCCTATGTAATAAAAACGCTCCGCAAGGATGCGACTGATGCGCAGAAGAATTATGCAAGCTAAAGCTTGCGCGCATCAGCGCACAAAGAGTTGCGAAGCAACTCTTTGTTCTTATACAGACTTTTATAAAAATTTCATATCTGCATGAAACGGAGTATAAAGAATGAACGAAATAGAAGTTATCTGGAAGTTTTTTGATAATCTGGGTGAGTACGTGTACGCTACAGACATAGAGACAGATGAGCTTGTTTATATGAACCGCAAACTGTTAGAGGTGTATGGATTACAGTCCATGGATGATGTGAAAGGGATGAAATGTTACGAGGTGCTGCAGAAATCGTCTGTTCCCTGTGGCATGTGCAATAATGACAGGCTTTGTGCCGGAAAGTTTGTCGAGTGGCGTTATTTTAATCCGGTGATCGATAAATACATGATGTTGAAAGATACCCTGGTGGAAGATCCTGTCACAAATAAAAAGTACCGGATCGAGATTAGTATAGATATCAGCGAGGAGCGTTCACAGGACAAGATGATCCAGAAGTACAGGGATATGGAGTCCTTTGTCAACGAGGCATTGAAGGAAGCACTTTCTGCCGAGTCGCCGGACGAGACGATCCGTATTATTCTGGAATATCTCGGAAAAGCGCTGAACGGAGAGAAAACGTATATTTTTGAGAGGAACAGAGATGGCAGGGATGATAATACATATGAATGGACAGCGCCGGGAGTGCCACCGGAGATCGACAATCTCCAGAATCTTCCGCCGGAGATCTGTGAGAACTGGTATCACATTTTTGAGGAGGGAAAATATGTCCAGATACCGGATATTGAGGAGATGCGCCTGAGCGATCCGTTTCAATATGAAAATCTGAAGCGGCAGAATATCCATTCCATTGTTGCCATGCCAATTTATGATGCGGAAAAAATCATTGCTTTTTACGGAGTTGACAATCCGCCGGCAGTTTCATTGGAATATACGTCGGATATGCTTCAGATCATGGGTTCTTTTCTCAAGTCCTGTATCAGACGCAGGAATCTGATGAGGCGTCTGGAAGATCTAAGCTATAAGGATGCGCTGACTCAGCTTGGAAACCGCTTTGCGATGGAAAAGTATGTGAGACAGATCAATCCGGAGCAGAGCATCGGCGTAGTTTATTGTGACGTTACTGGTTTAAAGGGTGTGAATGACACACTGGGACATAAGGCAGGGGATGACCTGATCCTTAGAGCCGGTGCATGTCTGGAACGAGTGTTTGGCGATTACGGCATATTCCGTATCGGAGGAGATGAGCTGCTTGTATTGTGTGCGCAGATCGATCCGGACACGTTGGCGGAACGCATGAGGCAGTTAGAGTGTCTGACAGCTGAGAATGACGTAAATATCGCAGTGGGAGTGATCTGGCAGGACAGGGCGGACACACATCTGGATGAACTTCTGCAGGAAGCTGAGAAGCGCATGTATGAGGATAAGGCAGAATACTATAAGAAAACAGGGATTGAGCGGAGAGGTGCAGACAAAAAAGGCTGAATCTGCTCTCGCTAAATGAGAATAGATAAAAAAGTGATAATAATTTTGTCTGAAAACGGTATTTTCCTAGGCGAAATGTAAAAAATTTTAAAATAGAAATAAAATGATTGTGATTTTGCCATGAGGTACAGTATAATAAGAAATGTCGGTTAAATGTAAAAATCATGTAAAAAGTTTGTAAATAAAATTGCAGACAGGGATACGTTAGGATGTATAACGTGGTTAGGAGTACAAATGACAACATTTACTATTATTTTATCGCTGCTCAGCGGAGTGGCACTGTTCCTTTTTGGTATGTCCCTGATGGGAGACGGACTGAAGAAAGTAGCGGGAAATAAGCTGGAGCTGGTTCTTTATAAGCTGACGAACACACCGTTGAAAGGAGTGCTGCTTGGAACTGTTGTAACAGCGATCATCCAGTCCTCCTCCGCAACGACTGTTATGGTTGTCGGCTTCGTAAACTCCGGAATGATGAAGGTTGCGCAGGCGATTGGTATCATCATGGGAGCCAACATCGGAACGAGTGTGACAGGCTGGATTTTGTGTTTGTCGTACATTGACGGCTCGAACGGAATTGCACAGCTGCTGTCCACGGCGACCATCTCAGCGATCGTGGCAATCATTGGTATTATTTTTAAAATGTTTGTAAAAAAATCCGGCTTTAAAAATGTCGGTGACATTATGTTAGGCTTCTCTATCTTAATGGTGGGAATGCAGACCATGAGTGGGGCGGTAGCGCCATTAAAAGACAATGAGCATTTTGTGAATGTATTGACAATGTTTAAGAATCCGGCGGCAGGTATACTGGCAGGTATTTTATTTACGGCGGTATTGCAGAGTGCATCTGCATCTGTCGGTATCCTGCAGGCGTTATCCATGAGTGGCACGATTACATTTGCAGCGGCACTTCCTATTACCATGGGTATTGGTGTCGGCGCAGCCTGTCCGGTTCTGCTCTCCTCGATCGGAACGAACAAAAATGGTAAGAGAACAGCACTGATCTATCTGTTTAACGATTTATTCGGTATGCTGTTCTGGTCAATTGTATTCTATTCCGTCAATGCTGTGGTGCATTTCCCATTTATGAATGCGACCATGAGCCCGGTATTGATCGCGCTGCTGAACACCGTTTTCCGTGCGGCAACGATATTAGTACTTCTTCCATTTATCAAATGGATTGAAAAAATTGTTTATCTTGTTGTAAAAGATTCGCCGGAGGACGAGGAGGATCAGGCAGACTTCGACCTTCTTGAGGAACGTTTCCTTGCTTACCCGGATCTTGCGATCACGCAGAGCCATCTTGCAATGAACGGCATGGCAAAGAAGGCAAGAAAGAATATTTTACGTGCGTTAAGCCTGTTCCTTGTGTATTCGACAGACAAATTTAATAAGGTACAGGAAAAGGAAACGCTGATCGATAAATATGAGGATAAGCTGGGAACCTATCTGATGCAGATGTCCACGCATGAGATGAATGGAAGCCAGGCGAAACAGGTATCCAAGTTTTTGCATACAGTGAGTGATTTCGAACGTCTGGGCGACCATGCAGTAAACATCTCGGAAGTTGCTTCTGAATTGAATGAGAAGAAGATCGCGTTCTCCGATGAAGCACAGTATGAACTGGATGTGTTAGAGAGTGCGGTCAAAGAGTGTGTAAGCCTTGCAGTGGATGCTTTCTGCACGGATGACCTTGAAATAGCAGCAAAAGTAGAGCCTCTGCGAGAGCTCATCGGAATCCTCTGTGATGAATTAAAACTGCGCCATATCGCAAGACTCCGCACCGGAAAATGTGAGATGAAGCAGGGCTTTGCGTTTAATGATCTGCTGACGAACCTGGAACGAATCGCAGCACACTGCTCGAACATCGCAGTTGCCATGATCGAGCTTGAGGCAGCAGACTTTGATACCCATGAGTATTTAAAGAGTGTGCGTGAACTTAAAAACGACACTTATATGGCATACTTTGACGAGTATGAAAGAACATACGATATCAACGGATATCGCAAGAAAAAAGCAAAAGCACAGAAATAAGATAAAGATAAAACAGAAAAAGCTGTCAGATTGATACGATCTACTTACCGGATGTTCATTGTCCGGTGAAGAGGAACTTATCAGTCTGGCAGCTTTTTTCGTTACAGGAAACTCTTGGACTGGTAAAAACGACCGGAATGATGTACTATGAGAAGGAATGAAAAACGATATTAAAATTCGAGAGAATATAAGGGGAATCCATGTCACTGCAATTTATTTTCGGCAATTCAGGAAGCGGAAAATCAACGTTTCTGTATGAAAAAATTTTAAAAGAGGCGGCAGAACATCCGGAGCAAAACTATTTGGTGCTCGTGCCGGAACAGTTTACCATGCAGACACAGCGCGAACTGGTGCGCTTGCAGAAGTCACATGCCATTATGAATGTGGATGTGCTCAGTTTTGCGCGTCTCGCCTACCGTGTATTTGATGAACTTGGAAAACAGAATCTTCGTGTGCTGGAGGAGACCGGAAAGAATCTGGTGCTGCGCAAACTTGCCGGAGAGCAGAAGAAGAACCTGAAAGTGTTAGGCGGCAACTTAAACCGCATGGGATACATCAGTGAGGTGAAATCCATGCTTTCCGAGCTGACGCAGTACAACATTTCTCCGGAAAAACTGGATACATTTCTTGCGTCAGAAGATATCGGCGAGACGCTGCGTCTTAAAATGCAGGATATTTCTGTCATGTATCACAGTTTTTCAGAGTATCTTAAGGGTCAGTACATTACTTCGGAGGAGGTGCTGACACTGCTTTGTGAGGTGGCAGAGGATTCTAATATTATAAAAAACAGTGTCATAGCATTTGACGAGTTTACCGGGTTTACGCCGATACAGAATCAGTTGCTGCGAAAGCTTTTAGTGCTTTCAGAACGCATGATCGTTTCGGTGACAATGGATACAGGAGAGGATTTTTATCATTGCAGAGGCGAGCAGGAACTTTTTTCCATGAGTAAAAAGACGGTATCGGTTCTGATGAAAATGGCTGATGAGCTTCACATTGATGTGGAGGAACCGGTTGTGTTATCGGACGGAAAAAATCACAGATACAAAAATGCACCGTCGCTTTATTTTATGGAGCAGAATCTGTTTCGCCCCTATTATCATAAATGGAAGAAGAAAGAGGATGAACTGAGGCTTGCCGGCCTGAAAAATCCAAGAGAGGAGCTGCAGTTTGTCGCACGTGAGATCACGAAGTGCGTGCGGGAAAAAAAGTACTGCTATAAGGATATTGCGGTGGTGACCGGGGATGTCAGCCTTTATGACAACTATGTGGACGAGATCTTTGGCGCATATGACATTCCGTACTTCCTCGATCAGACGAGAACGATTCTTTTTCATCCGCTGATCGAGTTTATCCGCGCGGTACTTGAGGTGGTGGAGTTCAATTTTTCCTATGAGAGTGTATTCCGTTTTCTGCGGTGCGGTCTGACTGATATCACAGAAAGACAGATCGATCTTCTGGAAAATTATGTGCTTGCCCGCGGAATCCGTGGAAAGAAAAAATGGCAGGAGCAGTGGACGTTTGTATTAAACGATGCAGAAAAAGAAAATCTTGTGGAAATGAACGCGGTGAGAGCGCAGATTTATGATTTCTTTGCACCGCTTGCAGAGAGCTTTGCGGACGGAAAAAATGTCCGGGAGCTTACAACTGTATTGTATGAATTACTTGAAAAATTACAAATAGAGCAAAAATTAAAACAAAAAGAGCTGGAATTTGAGCAGCAGGGAAATCAGGTCAAGGCAAAGGAGTATGCTCAGATTTATAAAATCGTCATGGATCTGTTTGACAAAGTGGTTGACTTTTTGGGGGAGGAAGTGTTTCCGGTCAAAGAGTATGCAGATATTTTGGATGCCGGATTCGAGGCGGCAAAAGTGGGTGTGATCCCGCCGGGAAATGACAAGGTGACGATCGGAGATATCGAGCGAACGAGATTAAATCACATCAAAATCCTGTTTTTCATCGGTGTAAATGACGGAGTTGTGCCAAAAGCGGGCAATACCGGAGGAATCATTTCACAGTTTGAGCGGGAAAAAATGGCGGCGTGCAACTTAGAACTTGCACCGGGCGCGAGGGAAAAAGTTTTTATTCAGAGGTTTTATCTCTATCTGAACGTGACGAAGCCGTCCGATTTTTTATATGTGACATTTTCCAAAGTAAATGCGGAGGGAAAGGCATTAAGACGCTCCTATTTTGTCGGAACGCTGCTTAAAATGTTCCCGGAGAAAACAGTGGAGGAAATCGAGGAAACAACTTCGGCAGACTGTATCATGACACCAAAGAGCAGTATGGCATTTTTCTTAGAGGGACTGCAGGAAGAAGCATGGGCAGGGGAGAATGAAAAAACTGCGTCAGAGGAAGATCAGACAGAGGAAAAGCTATCAAATCCGGCGAAAAAAGAAGTGTGGAATGCGCTTGCGAAGTTTTATCTTTCAGATGAAAACTGGAAAGAGGAAGCAGACCGCCTGTTAAAAGCGTCGTATGTGGTACACAGTGATGAGCCAATCAGTCATGCGGTGACAAAGGCTCTCTACGGAACGGTGTTAGAGAACAGTGTTACAAGGCTGGAGCGTTTTGCAGCGTGCGCCTATGCGCATTATTTAGATTATGGGCTGCGCTTAAGGGAACGCCAGCTTTTGGAATTTGCAAGTGTGGATATGGGAAATATTTATCATGATGCGCTGGAGCATTTTTCAAAAAGAGTGGAAAAGTCGGAATATACCTGGTTTAATATCCCGGAAGATGTGCAGGATGCGTTTATTGAGGCGAGCATGGATGACGCGATTGCTGGCTGCAGCAATGCCGGAGCCTTTGAAAATGTGCGGAACCGTTATCTGACCGGAAGAATGAGGAAAACGATCAAGCGTACCGTATGGGCGCTCACAACACAGATCCAGAAGGGAAAATTTGTGCCAAGTGATTTTGAGGTGTCTTTTTCAAGGGCGGATAAGTTAGATGCCATTCGATTCAAACTCAGCGAGGAAGAAAAGATGAACCTGCTCGGCAGGATCGACCGTGTGGATACCTACGAGACAGCGGATAAGGTTTATGTGAAGATCATTGATTACAAATCGGGAAATACAAGTTTTTCACTGGTCAATCTCTATCACGGACTGCAGCTGCAGCTTGTTGTTTATATGAATGCGGCGTTGGAACTCGAAGAAAAAAGACATCCGGGGAAAAAGGCAGAACCGGCAGGCATTTTTTACTATCACATTCAGAATCCAATGGTGGACGGCCTTGGAAATGAGACGGAGGCAGAGATACGAAACAGCGTGTTAGAGCAGTTGAAGTTAAATGGATTAGTGAATGATGACCCGGAAATTTACGAGGCAATGGATACCGATTTTGCCGGAAATTCTTCTGTCATTCCAATCGGAAAAAAGACAGACGGAAGCCTGAAAGCAACGTCGAAGGTTGCAAGCACCTATGATTTTTCCGTGATGTCTGAGTATGTGCGGGAGAAAATCAAAGAGACCGGGAAAAAAATCTTTGCCGGGGATATTTCAATCCATCCATACTCGCTGGACGGAAAAAGCGGTTGCGATTACTGTCCATACCACACTGTCTGCGGTTTTGACGCCCGGATGCCGGGGTATTCATATCATAAGCTGGAAAAATTCGACAGCGCGGATGAAGTGTTAGAGAAAATGAAAGAGGAGCAATAGCTATGGGAGTTTCATGGACTGCGGAGCAGCAAAAAGTCATAGATCTTAGAAATCGTAATATTTTAGTGTCTGCGGCAGCAGGTTCCGGAAAAACGGCTGTTCTGGTAGAACGAATCGTAAAAATGATCACAGACAAAAACCACCCGGTGGATATCGATCATCTGCTGATCGTGACATTCACCAACGCGGCGGCGGCAGAGATGCGTGAGCGAATTGGAAATGCGATTGAGAAAGCCTTAGAGGAAGCACCGGGAGATGAACACTTACTAAGGCAGTTAACGCTGATTCATAATGCGCAGATCACTACCATCGACAGCTTCTGTCTGTACGTGGTGCGCAATCATTTTCATGAGATCGATCTGGAACCGAATTTCCGTATCGGGGATGAAGGAGAGCTGAAATTACTGCGTGAGGATGTGCTCGGCAAAGTTTTGGAACAAAATTATGAGGAACCTTCGGAAGCATTTTCCGATTTTGTGGAAGGGTACGCTTCCGGGAGAACTGATGCAGCGTTAAATGATATGATCCTTCAGTTGTATGAGTTTTCAAGAAGTTATCCGTGGCCGGGAAAGTGGCTCGATTCTTTTGTTGGAACCTATAAAGTCGAAAACCGGGAACAGTTAGACCATGCAAAATGGATCAAACCGCTGACCGAAAACATCTGCTTTGTCTTAAAAGACTGCAAACATTTGTCAGAGCAGGCACTCGAACTGACCATGCAGGATGACGGACCGGATATGTACGAGAAGGCGGTGCGCAGCGATCTGGAAAAATATGAGAGTTTGTCGGAACTTACTTCGTTTTGTGAGCTTTCGGAGGCACTTTCGAATATCAAATATGACAGATTGGCAAGCAGCAGAGGATTTGAGGGAGATCCGGATAAATTAGAACTTGTAAAAAATCTCAGGGAACAGGCGAAGGATGTAGTAAAGAAGTTATGTAAACAATATTTTTTCTGCTCGCCGGAGATGATGATAGAACAGTTGGAGCGCACAGAGCCGATGTTAGAGGAAGTTGTGCGACTTACAAAACAATTTGCAGAGGAATTTGCAGAGGCAAAACGCCGGAAAAATCTTGTGGATTTTCATGATGTAGAGCATTTTGCATTGCAGATTCTAGTGGATGAGGAGACAGAAAAAGCGAAAAAGACTGCGGAAGAATTCCGGGATACTTTTGAAGAGATCATGATCGACGAGTATCAGGACAGCAACGAAGTGCAGGAGACGCTGCTCCGCTCCATTTCCAGAGAGGAGCGCGGGGAAAATAATATTTTCATGGTTGGGGATGTAAAGCAGAGCATCTACCGGTTCCGTCTCGCAAGACCGGAGCTTTTCATGAAAAAGTACGATTCCTACTCGTTAGAGGAGAGCAGCACGCAGCGCATTGACCTGCACAAAAATTTCCGAAGCAGGGAGGAAGTTTTAAGCTGCACCAATGATATTTTTTATAAGATCATGGCGCGAAGCCTTGGAAATGTTGAATATGATGCAGAGGCGGCACTTTATCCGGGAGCAAGCTATCCGGCAACGCCAGTGCAGGAAAATCTTACGGAAAATTCTGCTGGAGAAAAAGCAGCAGAAGATGAAAAAGTTTCCGGGAAACCGATAAATGGATTTACACCGGAGATCTTACTTGCGGACAGCAATGACGAATTATTGGAGGACACAGAATTTTCCGATAAGAAGACACTGGAAGCAAAAATGGTTGCAGAGAAGATCAGACAATTGATGAAAACGCAGCTTGTTACAGACAAGGCGACAGGTGCGCTTCGCCCGGTGCGATATTCTGATATTGTGATTTTACTGCGCAGTCTGTCTGGCTGGGCGGATTCGCTGGTAGAGGTGCTGAACGAAAACGGAATCCCGGCGCACACCGTTTCATCCACCGGTTATTTTTCTGCGGTGGAAGTGCAGACTGTGTTATCCATGCTTCGGATTTTAGACAATCCAAGGCAGGATATTCCGCTTGCAGCAGTGCTGCGCTCGCCAATGGCAGGGCTAAGCGATGAGGAACTTGCAGTACTGCGGCTAGAAAATGGAGAGGTGCCATTTCATGAGGCGGTGCTGGAGCTGGCGGAAGCGCTGTATGAAGAAAGCGTAGACACTCGTCAAAAGAATCATTCAACAGATGCAGATGACAGCCACGAGAAAGCAGACAGATCGGCGAAAGAAAAAAGCAATGCGGAGGACAGTTTAGAAGAAAATGGCGGCTTACAAACAGCAGCCCACAATAAATTGCTCGATTTTTATATAAAGTATCAGCAATTAAGACAACTCGTGCCGGATACGCCGATCCATGAACTGATCGAGAGGATTCTTCAGGAAACAGGCTATGGTCACTATGTGTCTGCCATGCCGGCAGGAAAAAGAAGAATGGCAAACCTGAATATGCTGTTGGAAAAAGCCGCAGCCTATGAGAAAACGAGTTACAAAGGTCTGTTTCATTTTGTGCGTTACATTGATGAACTGCAAAAATATGATGTGGATTTCGGAGAGGCAGATACCGTTGGAGAAAATGAGAACGTTGTCCGTATTATGAGTATTCATAAGAGTAAAGGTTTGGAATTTCCGGTCGTATTTGTCTGTGGCATGGGTAAAAATTTTAATAAGCAGGACACCCGAAGTAAAATGGTGCTTCACCCGGAACTTGGCATTGGTTTGGATTACATGGACGGTAAAAGGAGAATCAAATCACCGACCATTGCAAAAAAAGCGATTGCAAAGCAGATCGATCTGGAAAATCTCGGTGAGGAGCTGCGAGTACTCTATGTTGCCTTAACGCGTGCAAAAGAAAAATTAATTCTGACCGGAACATTAAAGGATGCCCCGGAAAAACTGGAATTTTTCAGGCAGCAGGCTGCCTTGTATGCACATTCCAGCGACGCCACAGTGATTCCGTATCTGACAAGGGAAAGTGCCACAGGGTATCTTGACTGGGTGCTTCCGGCAGTGCTTTCCTATGGAGAAAAATATCCGGTGCGGGTTGTGGAAGCAGCAGAGCTTGTTTTACAGGAAGTGGAAAATCAGACAGAGCAAAATGAGGGACTGATCGGACGCATGGAAGAAATACGTCAGGCAGATCTGCATCTGGTTGAAAAGTTAGAACAGCGCTTTGCACAGAAATACCCATATCAGACAGATATTTTGCGAAAAAATAAATATTCGGTGTCTGAACTGAAACACCGTGCCATGCGTGAAAAATTTGAAGCTGAGCAGGAGGAGACCGTTCCGGCTTTCTTAGAGGAGCCTGTGACACCGACGATCCCTCTCTTTATCCAGAGACAGGGAAGCGTGGAACAGGAGGCACAAAATAAGGCACAGGATGCAGGGCAGGAAGCAGAAAGTAAAGCAGAACAGAAAATAGTATCAAATACAGCAAACCGCGGCGCATTAAGAGGTACCGCGGTGCACCGTGTCATGGAGTGCTACGATTTTACTTCAGAACAGAGTGTGCATGAACAGATCTTGCTTATGGAAAAGGAAGAAAAAATAACTGCTGATATGCGTTCACTCGTGAACGAACAGATTGTAGCAGATTTTGTTTCCTCGGAAACAGGAAAACGAATGGCATTTGCACAGGAAAAAGGCACACTTTATCGGGAAAAACCATTTGTTATGGGATTTACAGAAGCAGAGCTGGAAAGATATGGCTTTGGGGCAGGTGCGCAGATGATAGAAGATGAGGCGCAGACTGAAAATGCACAACAGGAAATCGTGTCAGAAAATGTGTCGCAGGAAAATCATATGCATGAGGAAGATTTAACTTTAATTCAGGGAATCATTGATGTTTTCTGGATTGAGGATGACGGAATCACAGTCTTGGATTACAAGACAGATCGTGTGGATACTGCGCAGGAGCTGATCGACCGTTATGCGACACAGTTAAAGCTTTATGCGGATGCGCTGGAGCGGGTTTTTGCCACCCGGAAATTAAAAGTGAAGGAGATCCTGATCTATTCGTTCCGGTTAGAAAAGCTGATAGTGTTATAAATATGCTAATATACAAACATTAGGAGGATAAAATGGGACAGATCATACTTGCCTCGGCATCGCCGAGAAGAAAAGAATTATTAGAGCAGATCGGACTGGAATTTGAAATCTGTCCGGCGAAAGGAGAGGAAGTCATTTCCAAAAGTGCGCCTGAGGAGGTTGTGATGGAGCTTTCCGAGCAGAAAGCAAAAGAAGTGGCATCTATGGTAAAAGCTTATGAGACCGGGCACGAGGAACTCATGACACCGCAGGATATCTTAGTGATCGGCGCAGATACCATTGTAGCCTGTGATGATATCATCCTCGGAAAACCGAAAGATGAAGCCGATGCAAAGCGCATGTTAACCCTTTTGTCTGGAAGAAAACATGCGGTGTATACAGGCGTGACGTTTGTGTTTCTGGATAAAAACGGTCGTGTGGGAGCACATACCTTCTATGAGAGAACATTTGTAACAATGAAACAGTTGTTCGAGCATGAGATTGACCGCTATATCGCTACCGGAGAGCCGATGGATAAAGCCGGCGCCTATGGGATTCAGGGCAAATGTGCCATTTACATCGAAGGAATCGAGGGCGACTACAACAATGTAGTGGGACTCCCGGTTGCACGTATCTATCAGGAATTACAAAACCTTGGAATTGATCCATATCTATGGTAAACTACATGAAATAGTAGATTGGATGATTTCTAAATTCTTTTATATCCTAAATTAAAATTTAGAAATTATCAACAACACATATGAGGAGAGGAGCAAATAAAATGCAATATGATGAGACATGTTTAGAATATTTCCTGGCACATCAGGAGCAGTTATTCCCGGAACCGGTCGCAGAGACACCGGAGGAGGCGGAAGAATTTTTAGAGGACTGCATGGCAGTTGTCTGTAAAAATCTAAAAGAGGTAAAAGCCTACTTTGAAGATCAGGGAGCCGACATTGATGGAATGTCACTTCATGATTTTGAGGAGGCAAGCGAGGTATTTTCTCTCCCGGACGGAAGATATCTGATCGTGGAAGCTTAGGTTTGTAACGATTCAGAGCCTATTCGCAAAATCGCTCTTTCAGAGCTTTACTTTTGCTCATAGGTTACTTCGCCAAAGAAATTTTCAAAAATGGGATTGACAAACGAAAAATAGTTTATTATACTCAAAAAGTTTGCAAAGCAAACAGAACGAGTAAGCCATTTTACAGCGCAAAAAACTGTAAAAAAGCATTTTATAATAAGGAGAAACTACATGAAAAATTATGATGTGATTATTATTGGGGCAGGTCCTTCCGGTATCTTCTGTGCATACGAGCTGATCCATGCCAACAAAGACCTGAAAATTTTAATGATTGAAAAAGGACGCCGCATCGAGAACAGACAGTGTCCGAAGAGAAAGACAAAAGTATGTGTCGGCTGTCAGCCATGTTCCATTACAACCGGATTTGCGGGAGCAGGAGCATTTTCCGATGGTAAATTATCCTTATCTCCAGACGTAGGTGGAAATCTTCCGGAGATTTTAGGATATGATGAGACTGTTACATTATTAAAAGAATCCGATGATATCTATTTAAAATTCGGAGCAGATACAAAAGTTTACGGTGTGGATAAAGAGAAGGAAATCCGCGAGATCCGTAGAAAAGCGATCACAGCAAACTTAAAACTGATCGAGTGCCCGATCCGTCACTTAGGAACAGAGGAAGGCTACAAGATCTATTCCAGATTACAGGAGCATTTGTTAGAGCAGGGCGTTGAGATGGAATTCAACACCATGGTCAAAGACATTATCATTGAGGATAATCAGGTCAAAGGACTTGTGACAGATAAAGACGAGACTTACATGGCAAAAGAGGTTGTTTCCGCAGTCGGACGTGAGGGCGCAGACTGGTTCTCACACATCTGCAACGGCCATGGAATCGAGACACAGGTTGGTACTGTAGATATCGGTGTCCGCGTGGAAGTGCGTGACGAGGTTATGGAATTTTTAAATGACAACCTCTACGAAGCAAAATTAGTTTACCACACCCCGACATTTGACGATAAGGTTCGTACATTCTGTACCAATCCTTCCGGAGAAGTGGCAACCGAGTACTACGACAACGGACTTGCGGTTGTAAACGGACACGCTTACAAATCCAAAGATTTAAAGACGAACAACACAAACTTTGCAATCCTTGTATCCAAGAACTTTACAAAGCCATTTAAAACACCAATCGAATACGGTAAACAGATCGCACAGCTTTCCAACATGCTCTGCGATGGAAAAATTTTAGTACAGACCTTTGGAGATTTCAGACGCGGAAGAAGAACAACAGAGGAGCGTCTCTGCAGAAATAACCTGATTCCTACATTAAAAGATGCAGTACCAGGCGATCTTTCCCTTGTTTTCCCACACCGTATCATGGTGGATATCGAGGAAATGATCCTTGCACTTGATAAAGTAACACCGGGTATTGCCAGCGATGAGACCTTATTATATGGTGTCGAGGTAAAATTCTATTCCAACAAAGTTGTTGTAAACAGAGATTTCGAGACAAGCGTAAAAGGTCTGCGTGCGATCGGTGACGGCGCATCTGTAACCCGTGGACTGCAGCAGGCATCCGCAAATGGTATCTCTGTTGCAAGAAGCATTTTAAAAGCAATGGAAGCTTAAAAGAAAAGCATGAAAAAAATAAGAAAAACAATCGCAATGATCTATCTGCTCTGCTTTTCTTTTCTGCTCACAGGTTGTACGATCGGAAATAAAGAGGTGATCGTATCGAACACACTGAACAACCGTCAGGTATTTAAAATCGGCAGCGTGTCCTGTGGCTTGAAGGAAGCAAAGGTATATCTTGTGAATTACCAGAACATTTATGGAACAGCTTACGGTCTTGATCTGTGGCAGCATGATTTCGGGGACAGTTCTCTGGAAAATTATGTGAAAAATATCACAATGCGGGAACTGACACAGATCGTCTGCTTAGACCAGCTTGCAAAAGAAAAAGAGATGGAGCTTTCTGAGGAGGAAACAACGAAGATCGCTCAGGCGGCAGAGGAATATTTTGCGTCACTTACGGATGATGAAATCGCCTATATGGGTGTTTCTGAGAGCGACATCAAAGAGTACTACGAGCATTATGCACTGGCGCAGAAAGTGTACCATTCCCTGACGAATGCTGTAAATGAAGAAGTAAGTGATGACGAGGCGCGGGTCATGGAAATCATGCAGATTTTTGTCTCGGATGAGAGCCGTGCCAATGAGATCGCAACAAGGCTGGCACAGGGAGAAGATTTTGCGACGCTTGCCAATAATTACAATGAACTTGGCAGCATCCAGATCAATGTTTCCAGAGATGATCTCCCGGACGCAGTGGAACAGATTGCATTTCAGATGGAAAATGATGAGGTTTCCGGCAAAATCACAGTAGACGGCGGCTACTACTTCATCAAATGCCTGAACAAATACAATCAGGAGCTGACAGAGGCAAACAAAGCCAACATTGTGGAAAAAAGAGAAAAAGAAGCTTTTGATGACGAGTACAATGGATTCGTTTCTTCTTTGAGTTCCAACGTGAATGAGAATCTCTGGGAAAATCTGGAACTTGAGACAGGTTCCGGAATGAACACAGACACATTTTTTCAGGTTTTTAATACTTATTGTGGTGATATGTAATATCACCACAATTTTTTCGAGGGAAAAAGATATGACGAAGGATATGACAAACGGTTCGCCAATGAAGCTGATCCTTGGATTTTCCGTACCACTTTTGTTTGGATTTTTATTTCAGCAGTTTTACAATTTAATGGATACTTTGATCGTAGGACGTTTTCTTGGAGTAGATGATCTTGCTGCAGTAGGTTCTACGGGTTCCGTCAACTTTCTGATCATTGGATTCTGCATGGGAGTCTGCAATGGATTTGCGATTCCGCTGGCACATAAATTCGGTGCAGGAGATTACAGGGGGATGCGCGGTTTTATGATGAACGCGATATATCTCTCTGTGATTTTTGCAATTGTCATGACCATTGTGACAGTTATTTTCTGTATGCCAATCCTGGAGCTGATGCGCACGCCGGAAAATATTATTGACGGTGCCTACCATTATATTGTGATCATTTTCTGGGGAATCCCGGTCACATATCTGTACAATCTGGTTTCGGGAATTATCCGTTCCATGGGGGACAGCAGGACACCGGTCGTGTTTCTGGTGATCGCAGCGGTCATTAATATCGGACTGGATCTGTTTTTTATCGTAGTGCTCGGAACCGGTGTGGAAGGTGCTGCGTGGGCGACGGTGATCTCACAGCTGATCTCCGGTGTGGGATGTCTTATTTACAGTATCAAACATTTTGAGATACTGCGGCCGAGCAGAGAGGAAATGCAGATAAATAAAACGTATATGATGACACTGTGCGGCATGGGTGTCCCGATGGGATTGCAGTATTCCATCACGGCGATCGGAAGCGTTATCTTACAGAGTGCGGTCAACTCCCTTGGCTCTCATGCGGTTGCCGCAATGACAGCCGGAAGCAAGATCGGAATGTTTTTCTGCTGTCCGTTTGATGCGTTAGGATCTACGATGGCAACCTATGGCGGTCAGAATGTCGGGGCAAAAAAACTGGATCGTGTCTCCGGAGGTTTAAAGGCGGCGTCCATTCTCGGATGTGCGTATGCGGTGCTGGCATTGGTCATTATGTTCTTTTTCCGTGGGGTTCTGGCAGGCTTCTTTGTCGGAGAGGCAGAGCCGGAAGTCGTTTCCAATGCAGGACTGTTTTTGCTGATCAACAGTGCATTCTATATTCCGCTGGCATTTGTCAACATCGTGCGTTTCCTGATTCAGGGAATGGGATACAGCAAATTTGCTATTTTGGCGGGTGTGTTTGAGATGGTTGCAAGAACACTGGTAGGATTTGCGTTTGTGCCTGTTTTCGGCTACGTGGCAGCGTGCTTTGCAAGTCCGGTGGCATGGATCTTTGCGGATGCATTTTTATTCCCGGCATATTTCCATGTCCTGAAAAAGACGAAGAAGATGTTGTACAAGTAAAAAATAACTGCGAAACTTCCCACCAGAGTAGAGCAAATTGTGAAAAATTGAACAATGTAATTAAAAACGAAAGGATTCAGTATGAGTATTTTAAACGTGGAGCACCTGACACATGGATTTGGTGACAGGGCAATTTTTAATGACGTGTCTTTCCGGCTTTTGAAGGGAGAACACATCGGATTAGTCGGCGCCAACGGCGAGGGAAAATCCACATTTATGAATATCGTGACCGGAAAGCTTATGCCGGACGAGGGAAAAGTGGAATGGGCGAAAAACGTCCGTGTCGGTTATCTCGACCAGCACTCCACACTGACAAAAGGCATGACGATCGAGAGTGTGTTAAAATCGGCGTTTGCATGGCTGTTTGAACTTGAAGAAAACATGAACCGGATCTGTGATGAACTTGGTGAGGCGAAACCGGACGAGATGGATGCGATGATGGAGGAGCTCGGAGTCATTCAGGATACACTCACCATGCATGATTTTTACATCATTGATGCAAAGGTCGAGGAAGTGGCGAGAGCGCTCGGTCTGCTTGATCTCGGACTGTCTCATGATGTCACGGATTTAAGCGGCGGACAGCGTATGAAAGTTCTTCTGGCAAAGCTTTTACTGGAAAAACCGGATATTCTCCTTCTGGATGAGCCGACGAACTATCTCGATGCAGAGCATATCGCATGGCTGAAACGCTATCTGCAGGAGTATGAGAATGCATTTATCTTAATCTCCCACGATATCCCGTTTTTAAATGACGTTGTGAATATTATTTACCATATGGAAAACCAGCGCCTTGACCGGTATGTCGGGGATTACGATAAGTTTCAGGAAGTTTATGAGGTGAAAAAGTCCCAGTTAGAGGCAGCTTACCGCAAACAGCAGCAGGAGATCAGTGAATTAAAGGATTTTGTCGCCCGGAACAAAGCGCGCGTTGCCACAAGAAATATGGCAATGTCACGCCAGAAGAAGTTAGACAAAATGGATGTCATCGAGCTTGCTGCGGAGCGTCCGAAGCCGGAATTTAATTTTAAACTTGGAAGAACACCGGGACGCTATATTTTCGAGACGAAAGACCTTGTGATCGGATATGACGAACCGCTGTCAAAACCGTTAAATATCTCCATGGAGCGTGGACATAAAATTGCACTTGTCGGCGCAAATGGAATCGGTAAGACGACTCTGTTAAAAAGTATTTTAGGATTGATCCCAGCGCTTGGCGGTTCTGTGGAACTCGGAGAGAATTTAGAGATCGGATATTTTGAGCAGGAGATCAAAGGCGAGAACAAGAACACCTGTATTGATGAGATCTGGGAAGAATTCCCGTCTTTCAGCCAGTACGAAGTGCGTTCTGCCCTTGCAAAATGCGGACTTACGACCAAACATATCGAAAGCCTTGTCCGCGTGTTAAGCGGTGGAGAGCAGGCAAAAGTAAGACTCTGTAAATTGATCAATAAATCGACAAACGTTCTGCTCTTAGACGAGCCGACGAATCATCTTGACGTAGATGCGAAGGACGAATTAAAACGTGCGCTTCAGGAATACCGCGGCAGTATCCTTCTGATCTGCCATGAACCGGAATTCTATCAGGACATTGTGAACGAGGTCTGGGACTGCTCGAAGTGGACAACAAAGATTTTGTAGTAGAAAAAGAAAGCCGGACATTCTATTTGGAATAAATCTTTTTGGTTAAGTGTATTGAAAAAGAAGAAACATATGGTGCATAAGACTACAGATAGTAGTAAAATGTTTACAAATAGTTGTAAATCACAACAGAAAAAAGGGGAAGATTAACCTGACAGATGCCGCTAACACACAGGTACATCAGTTAAATGAATATGTACAGGTTTCAGTTCCAATGCCTGCTAACATTACGGTAAAAGAGGGAAAAGCGATCGTCGTTTACCGTCTTGAGGATGATGGAACATTAACACGCTGTGATACAACAGTAGAAAATGGTGTGATCACATTCAAAACCAACCATTTTTCAACCTACATCGTAGCAGAAGAAGACGTTACAGCAGTTACTTCTCCGAAAACAGAAGATGCCAGTGCAGGTATCAATCTGATTCTCTGCATGGGTATCCTGCTTGCAGGAGCAGCAGTTGCAATGAAAAGAAAAATGGCATAATTGAAATAGTGCATGAGATAAAAGACAGCAGTTGCCCGGAGAAGGTGACTGTTGTTTTTTTATAAAAATAAGCATAAAGAAAAGGAAAAACATTGACATTTTCATCACAAAGTATTATCTTGATATCAGTAATAATTCCTATTATCAGATAACAAAAGCAAATGGAGGCCATTATGAAAGATACCTATATTTCAGAAGCAGTAAAGTATATTGGAGCAGACGATACCACATTAGATTTATTTGAGAGCCAGTACCAGATTCCGAACGGAGTTTCTTATAATTCCTATGTGATTTTAGATGAAAAAGTGGCAGTCATGGATACCATTGATGAGAGAAAAACGGACGAGTGGTTTGCCAACCTTGAGAATGTGTTGAATGGAAGAAACGTAGATTATCTTGTCATTTCCCATTTAGAGCCGGATCATGCGGCAAATATCAAACGCGCGGCAGACAGATTCCCGGATGCAAAGCTGGTGTTAAGTGTGAAAGCCAAAGCAATGCTGCCACAGTTTTTTGATATCGCACATCTTGAGGAGCGCTGCATAACGGTAAAAGAGGGTGATACCTTAGAACTTGGAACACATAAGCTTCATTTTGTAATGGCACCAATGGTTCACTGGCCGGAAGTTATGGTGGAATACGAGGAGACAGAGAAAATTCTTTTTTCCGCAGACGGATTCGGAAAATTCGGCGCACTTTCCGCAGAGGAAGAATGGGCAGATGAGGCAAGAAGATACTTTATCAATATTGTTGGAAAATATGGCGTGCAGGTGCAGGGATTGCTGAAAAAAGCAGCAGCACTCGACATCAAAACAATCTGTCCGCTCCATGGACCGATTTTAAAAGAAAACTTAGAGTATTATATTGGAAAATATCTGACATGGAGCAGCTACGAGCCGGAAGAAGACGGCGTTTTGGTTGCATGCGCATCAATCCACGGCAATACAAAGACAGCCGCAGAAAAAATGGTCGAGGTACTGCGTGCAAATGGCGCATCCAAAGTAGTATTTATGGATCTGACCAGAGACGATATGGCTGAGGCAGTTGCGGATGCGTTCCGTTATGGAAAAATTATTCTTGCGGCAGCTTCCTATGACAGCGGTATTTTCCCGCCAATGGAAGATTTCTTACACCGTCTGGCACATAAAAATCTGCAGAAACGTACCTTTGGCCTGATCGAAAACGGCTCCTGGGCGCCTTGTGCAGCAAGGGGCATGAAAGGCATTTTAGAAGGCATGAAAGAGGTAAACGTATGTGAGAATGTCGTAAGTATCAAGTCTACCATGAAAGACACAGACATTTCCAAAATGGAGGAACTTGCCAAGGAAATCCTTGCTTAAAGCATATAAGTGAATCAAACTTGCGTTTATCAGAGCCAAAGAGCTGGAAAGAATCTCTTTGGCTCTTGACAATGGTAAATAGTACGGATATACTTAAAAATAATAGGGGTTAATGGGTTGGAGGTAGTGATTATGAAGTGTCCTTTTTGCAGCAGCGAAAACACAAGAGTCATTGACTCAAGACCGGCAGATGATAATAATTCCATCCGCCGGAGAAGACTTTGTGATGATTGTGGGAAGAGATTTACGACCTATGAGAAAGTGGAGACCATTCCACTGATCGTAATTAAGAAGGATAACGCAAGAGAACAGTACGATCGTTCCAAAATTGAAGCTGGTGTATTAAGAGCCTGCCATAAGAGACCAATTTCTGTGAATCAGATCAATCAGCTTGTCGATGAAGTTGAGACAGAGATCTTTAACAGAGAAGAAAAAGAAATCCCAAGCACATTGATCGGTGAGATCGTAATGGATAAGATCAAGAATCTGGATTCCGTTGCCTATGTGCGTTTTGCATCTGTATATCGTGAATTTAAGGATGTGAATACTTTTATGAGCGAATTGAAGAAGATGCTCGACAAATAGGGGGTTCAGTTTTGATACACGAATGTCGATAATATACTGCGAGAGAGGTTTTAATAATCTCTGTTTAGCAGAGTTTGATTTGTGATGACAGAATGTTTACAAAGTGTACATTCTGCTATGTATCAGTTTTTAATGGAGAAGATTGTATGAATATATCGGGAATCCGCACCAATGCGGGATTTTATGATTACAATTCCATAAAGATAAATGAGGTCCGGAGTCAGCAGATTCAGGAGGCGAAAGAGAGCAGTCAGATACCGGTAACGAACACTGCAGAGCCTGAGGATAACGGGGATGCGAGACAGATACCAAAAGTTCAGCAGGAAGATCAGGGAATCGTGGATTTTAATGCGCGGTATCAGCCGGATGCATCCTATGAACTGAAGGGAATTGACAGTGATCTTTCCAAGCTTGATGTTGAGAAAGCATTGTCAGATCTGAAGAAGGATCAGGTATTACAGCAGTATCAGTTTTTCGTTGGTGATGAGCCATTCGCATCTACGGAGAAGCTGAAACAGGTAAGAGAAGAAGAAAACTTCTGGTTATAAAGATTTATGATACCGTATGACATTCATACGGTATTTTTCTGCTTTATAAGAAATTGCTTCGCAACTTCTTTATTAAAAAGAAAGGGACAAACATTCATGCTGGAAAAATTTTATCCCGGAGAATATTTAGATTCCACATATGTGATCGATTTTGATCAGCTTTACAAAGACGGATATCGTGGAATCATTTTTGATATTGACAACACACTTGTGCCACATGGTGCGCCGGCAGATGAGCGTGCCTGTGCGTTGTTTTCGCATTTGAAGGAACTTGGTTTTCAATGTATGCTTTTATCGAACAACAAAGAACCGCGTGTAAAAATGTTCAATGATGCGGTGCAGGTGTCTTATATTTATAAAGCCGGAAAACCGAATCCGGCAAATTACCGCAAGGCAATGCAGAAAATGGGAACAGATACCACTAACACGATTTTTGTGGGAGACCAGATTTTCACAGATGTTTATGGTGCGAATCTTGCCGGAATCAGAACGATTCTGGTAAAGCCGATTCATCCGAAGGAAGAAATCCAGATCGTGTTAAAACGGTATTTAGAAAAGATCGTGTTGTTTTTTTATCAAAAACGGCAGAAAAAGAAAAAACAGTTGTAAATATAATAAAGAAAATCAATAGCGGCAAAATGCCGTACAGATAGAAAAGAAAAAGGAGTCATTAAAAATGAAAATCGCAATTGGAAACGATCATGCAGCAACAGAGTTAAAATTTATTATTATGGATTATGTCAAAAGTTTAGGACACGAAGTTGTAAACTTTGGAACAGACGGCAATGAGAGCTGTAATTATCCTGAGTTTGGAGAAAAAGTAGGACGTGCAGTTGTAAATGGCGAGGCTGACTGCGGAATTTTGATTTGCGGTACCGGAGTAGGTATCTCAATCGCAGCAAATAAAGTACATGGTGTCCGCGCAGCAGTATGTTCCGACTGCGCAACCGCAAGACTGGTAAAAGAACATAACAATGCCAATATTATAGCATTTGGCGCACGTATTGTCGGCAGTGAGCTTGCAAAAGACATTGTAAAAGCATATTTAGATGCAGAATTTCAGGGTGGAAGACATCAGACAAGAATTGATATGATCCACGAAATTGAGACAAGAAACTAGTAATTTGGAAAAAACATTACTTTTTCAGCGGGGAAACTATGTGTTTCCATAAAAAAAGCTTGAAAAGTGCATCTATTTATTATAGAATAGAGAAATCAGAGAGCCTTGTGCTCGTACGCAATTTTTTAAGGAGGAAGTTTGAATGATTTCAGCAGGCGATTTCAGAAATGGTATCACTATTGAATTAGAAGGTAACATTTATCAGATTATCGAATTCCAGCATGTTAAACCAGGTAAAGGTGCAGCATTTGTAAGAACTAAGTTAAAGAATATTAAGAGTGGTGGTGTGGTTGAGAAGACATTCCGTCCAACAGAGAAATGTCCTCAGGCACGTATCGAGAGAAAAGATTATCAGTATTTATATGCTGATGGAGATTTATATTACTTCATGGATGTTGAGACTTACGATCAGATCGCATTATCCAAAGACGATATCGGTGATGCATTAAAATTCGTAAAAGAGAACGAAATGGTTAAGTTATGCTCCCACAACGGAAGCGTATTCTCTGTAGAGCCACCTCTTTTCGTAGAGTTAAAGATCACAGATACAGAGCCTGGATTCAAAGGCGATACAGCTACAGGTGCTACAAAACCGGCAGTTGTTGAGACCGGCGCAACAGTATATGTTCCATTATTCGTTGAGCAGGATGACGTGATCAAGATTGATACACGTACAGGCGAATACTTATCACGTGTTTAATGAGAATAGGTAATTTTAAATTACGATGAATGACAGACAACCCCGGAAGCTTGGTTTTCCGGGGTTTTTCTTTGCTTATTTTGTTTTTTTTTGTGTACAGCTTGACTTTCCCGGTGCAGGCTTCTAAAATGTAAATTAGATTAGCTTAGAAGATGCAAGACAACCTTTCGGTTGATGCAGAGGCAGAGAGCAAGGGGGAAATTTAAGATGAAGATCGTAAATGGAAAAGTATTTGAAAACGGCAGATTTGTTGAGAAGGAAGTGGCAACAGACGGAAGTTTGTTTGCAGAAACATCCGGGGATGGGAAAGAGATTGATGCTGCTGGATGCTATGTGATACCGGGACTTATTGACATTCATTTTCATGGATGCGCAGGAGTTGATTTCTGCGACGGAACGGTAGAGGCAATGCGGCATATGGCAGAATATGAATTGAAGAATGGGGTTACTTCCATTCATCCTGCAACGATGACATTGTCGGAGGAAGAACTGACAAACATCAGTAAAGCTGCAAAAGTATTTCATGAGGAACAGAAGGCAGATGAGACTTTGCTTGCAAAAGAAGCTGAGTTAGTCGGAATCTATATGGAAGGACCTTTTATTTCCATGGAGAAAAAAGGGGCACAGAACCCATTGTACGTGCATAAACCGGATGCAGACATGTTCCGCAGACTGCAGAAGGAGGCAGATGGGTTATACCGTGTCTGCGTTGTGGCACCGGAAGAACCTGGTGCAATGGAATTTATTGATGACGTAAAGGATGAAGTGCGAGTATCCGTGGCACATACAACTGCAGATTATGATACTGCAAAAGAGGCATTTTTACATGGCGCAAGACAGGTGACACATC
Source organism: uncultured Roseburia sp. (assembly GCA_900542495.1). Taxonomy (GTDB): domain Bacteria; phylum Bacillota; class Clostridia; order Lachnospirales; family Lachnospiraceae; genus Roseburia. The sequence continues at coordinate 39,276 of UQNW01000004.1, read as the reverse complement.
TGTATAATGCAATGCCGCCTTTTACCCACAGGGCACCGGGAGTGATCGGAGCAGCCTGTGATAATGAAAATGTCATGGTAGAGATGATCTGTGACGGTGTGCATCTGCACCCGGCAACGATTCGCACAAGCTTTAAAATGTTTGACAAAGAAAGAATTATCTTAATCAGCGACAGCATGATGGCAACCGGAATGCCGGATGGAATCTATTCTCTGGGCGGACAGGAAGTTCAGGTACACGGCAATAAGGCAACTCTCACAGTGGACGGTGCGATCGCAGGATCTGCCACGAATTTATTTAACTGTATGAAGTTTACAGTAAAAGAAGTCGGACTTCCATTTGAGGAGGTCGTAGGCTGCGCGACAGAGAATCCGGCAAAAGCAGTTGGTTTATGGGACAAATACGGCAGCATTGAAAACGGTAAATACGCGGATTGTGTGATCGTGGACGAAGATTTTAACATCAGACAGATTGTAAAGCACGGTCAGTCTGTTTCATAAGCCGGTAAAGCCAGAGCAGCGCAAGGACACAGTGCAGGATCTGACTGACCAAAAGACCGGTCAGATAACCTCTGATACCGATGACTGGAATCAGAAATACGATAAAAAGAATCCGGATGATGCAGGAAATGAGATTTAAAAACAGGGTGATTCCGGGTTTTCCGAGTCCGTGGAAAATGCTGTTTAAGGTGCTGCCAAGGTAGAGAAAAGGGCAGATCCAGCTTAGTGTCACAATGAAAGTGGCAGAGAGTGCATTTTTAAAAATAAAGTTGCCAATAAAATCGCCCAGAAGTAAAAGCCCGATCGTACAGAGCAGACCTAATAAAAGGCAGGATTCAGTTGTTCTTATAATTGCTTTCCGGATCAGCGTATCGTTGTGTTTTGCCTGGGCTTCAGAGACGATCGGAAGTAAAAGTACGGAAATGGAATTTGTGAGAACCGTTGGAAACATGATGATCGCAAATGCCATGCCAGTGAGAATACCATAGATACTTAAAGCATCAGAGGAACTGTAGCCAAACAGTTTCAGCTGGTACGGAATGAGCAGATTTTCTATGGCAGTAAATAAATTAAAAGTGAGGCGGTTAACCGTCAGAGGAAACGACAGGGTAAGTAATGACCATGTCGTTTTTCTTATATTGCCCTTACAGGCGCCAAATCCGATGCAGCTTAATGATACAAGCATGCCGGCAATTTCACCGAGTACAAGCCCCCACACGGCGTCAGAGATCGTAATGGAATGACCGTTGCTCTGTGCGATCATATAAATCAGATAGACACCGCCAACTCTTGCAGACTGTTCCGCCAACTGGGAGAGGGACGGCACAAGAGTTTTTTTCAGTCCATAATAATAGCCGTTAATGCAGGAGTGGATACTGCATGGAACATAGCAGAACGACAATATCCGAATCAGCGGGGCACAGCGCATTTCCCGCAGAAAAGAACCTGCAATGAATTCTGAGTAATTCCACATATAAATCCCGGTAAGAATAGAGAGAGACACAGAAAGAATCAGTCCCACGAGCAGATAGAGTCTGGCTCCGGCAGGATTTTCGTTTCCGATTTCTTTGGATACAAATTTTGAGATAGCAGTCTGGATTCCGGCGGAAGTCAGGGAAAAACAAAGTGCCATAACAGGAAAAATCAACTGATAAATTCCAAGACCTTCTGCACCAATCACACGTGAGAGGAATATCTTATAGAAGAAACCAATAAAACGGGAGAGTATGCCGGCGGATGTGAGCAGCAGCGTACCGGTAAATATAGTTCTTTTCACAGATAGATTTTTTGACATTTGACCTCCCGGGATTTTAAATGCTGGGCACTGAACGGAAAACTCAGTGCTGCCAGGTTCATCAATTTAGTATATGAGAGAAGTGAGGAGAAAATGAGTAAACAGATTTATCTGGATAATGCGGCAACCACTCAGATGTCTGATGAAGTAAAGCGGGCAATGGAACCTTATTTGCAGGAAAACTACGGAAATGCTTCTACCGCCTATGGCATTGGAGGAGATGCAAGAAAAGAACTGGAAAAATCCAGGGAGATCATTGCAGCAACGTTACATGCAAAACCTTCTGAAATTTATTTTACATCGGGAGGATCGGAGTCTGACAATTGGGCAGTGAAGAATATAGCAGCCGCTTGCAAGAAAAAAGGGCGGCATATCATAACAACAAATATCGAACATCATGCGATCCTAAATTCCTGTGAATATCTGCAAAAATTAGGCTATGATGTCACATATCTGAAAGCGGACAGCGACGGACTTGTTTTGGCAGAGCAGGTAAAAGAAGCCATAAGACCGGACACGACACTGATTTCTGTGATGTTTGCAAATAATGAAGTGGGAACGATCGAACCAATCTATAAAATCGGGAAAATAGCGCGGGAAAAACAGATCTTGTTTCACACGGATGCAGTGCAGGCATACGCACAGATTCCGCTCTCGGTCAGTTATTATCCGGTGGATTTATTGAGTGCAAGTGCACATAAATTTCATGGACCAAAAGGGGTTGGCTTTTTATATATCCGTGACGGCGTGGATATTCCTTCTTTCATTCATGGCGGAAGTCAGGAGAGGGGAAAACGTGCCGGCACAGAAAATGTAGCCGGTATTACGGGCATGGCAAAAGCGGCGGAAATCGCATACGGAAATATGCGAAAGAGGGTACAGAAAGAGATTATGCTGCGGAATTATCTGATCGAGCGCATACTGCACGAAATTCCGGATGTGAAGCTGAACGGACATCACAGCATCCGGCTTCCGGGCAATGTGAATGTCAGCTTTAAGGGCATAGAAGGGGCGTCGCTTTTGATTTTATTAGATGAAGACGGAATCTGTGCCTCCGGCGGTTCGGCGTGTAATACGGGAGAAGAGAGGATTTCCTATGTGATCAAAGCGTTGGGGGTTCCGAAAGATTACGCACCGGGTACGATAAGACTTACATTATGTGGAGATACAACACGCACGGATATTGATGCGGCAATTGATTCATTGAAACGCAATGTTGCACTTTTGCGAGGATGAGAGAAGATTCACTAACGCAATGCAGGCAGATTTTTTTATAATCTGCCTGTATTACTTTCGTTAATTTCCGTTTTTCCTGCATCCAATGATGCCAGAGGAAATGGCGTTTTGCGGGCACACATCCTTGCATTTGCCGCAGCGGATACATTCCGCACTGTTCGGATTTTCATAGACTTTTACACCCATACCGCATTTCTTGGCACAGAGTCCGCATTTCGTACATTTGGTGGCATCAATCTCGTAATGGTAGAGTGAAAACCGGTTGAAAATACCATAAATCGCACCAAGTGGACATAAATACTTGCAGAATGGGCGGTATATCATTGTAGATAAAATAAGAAGAATGACAAGGATGCTGACCTTCCACCCAAATAAAAAGCCGATGGCACGCTGAAGTCCCGGATTTTTTGCAACAAGCGGAATACCGCCGAGCAGTGTGCCGGACGGACAGATCAGCTTGCAGAACCATGGACTTCCATAGCCGCTTTCCCCGACAAGAAGCAAAGGCATGGCAATGACGAACACAACAAGGATGACATATTTTAAATAGCGCAGATAGCGGTCAAATGGGACTTTTTTGATCTTTTTGACGAAAGGGATCTTATGTAGCAGATCCTGCACAAGACCAAAAGGGCAGAGCCAGCCGCAGACAAAACGTCCCATGAGAGAGCCGAAGATCATTAAAAATCCAATGACATAAAAGGAAAATTTATAATTTTTACTGCCGAGCACAGCCTGAAGGGATCCAATCGGACAGGAACCGATAGCACCCGGGCAGGAGTAGCAGTTTAAGCCGGGAACACAGAGCTTTTTGCTTGTGCCACGGTAAATTTTTCCCTCGGTAAAACCGATGACATATCCATTTGTCAGGGCGGTGAAAAGAACCTGTACCCATAAGCGTAAATGTTTTCGCTGTTTTTTTATCCAGTTCATGATGAAAAACCTTTCCTTGTAAATTCGTGTAATGTATTTTCTATTATCCGATGCCAATGCATTCCAGACAGATGATATTTGACTTATTCTGTACAGTGGTATGCTCATTTCGATGGATTCCATTTAAAATAAATAAAACCCCGATAGCTAAAAGTAAGATGCCTGTGACAGAGCGTTTTTTGATATTCATATAAGTTTCGCCTCGTTTCGTGAGTTCCGGCAGTCCGGGAAACTGCCGGAAACCTGATCTATATGTGACTATTCTGCTAAGTAAGAGTCAATGAGAGCTTTCCAGCCTTCATAGTCCTTAGAACCTTCGATCGTGTCAAGGATGGTTCCATCTGATCCAACTACATAAGTGGTAGGGTATGCCATAATATTTAAAAGGGATTCATTTGTGGCAAGCGTTCCATCCATACGAAGCTGTGTGTAAGATGCATTTGCGTTACTCATAATATCTTTGATCTGAGCCATTTCGTCATCTGAGATACCCATGCCAAGATCACCGTAAAGTCCGTAAACAGCAGCACCTTTGTCCTTGTATTCACTATTGATCTTATCAAGATCAGGAATTTCATTGACACATGGGGTACATCCGACATTCCATACATTTACAAGTGTTACTTTGTTTTTTGCAAAAATAGAGGAATCCATTTTATTACCATCTATATCCGTAGTATCCATGTTCGTGAAAATATCATTTGTGGAAGCAGTACTGTCGGAAGCAGTCTGTGCTGTGCTGTCTGTCTGTTCAGTTGTGGCAGTTTCCTGTCCGGATGCCGTGGAAGAAGTATTGCCGGTGGTGTTTCCGGTCTGTCCGCATCCTGCAAAAAGAAGTGCGCCTGTAAGTAAAAGTGTTGCGATAGATAATGTTTTGTTTTTCATAATAAGAAAATCTCCTTTGTTTTTTGTTGATAGCTGTATCATACAAGGTCAATGTGAAACTAATATGAAATAGAAATATTTTTTTGCAAAAGAATTTATTGGATATCTCATCCGCAAGATGTTATACTTGACTGCAAAAGGATATAAAGCCATTTAGTCGTTTGAGTGGAAGGGAAAAAGATGAACATTTTAATCGTAGAAGATGATGCAGACATCCGGGAGGGCGTAGCAGAATTTTTAAAGGAAAACGGATATCAGGTTTATTGTGCAGGTGACGGCGAAGAAGGACTTTCCATTTTAAAAAGTATGGAAATCCACCTGGCACTTTTGGATATCATGCTGCCGAAGAAAAGTGGAATTGAAGTGTTGAAAGAGTTAAGAACATTCAGTGAATTGCCCGTTATTATGTTAACTGCAATTACAGATGAGGAAACACAGGTGCAGACTTTTGACTACCTTGCAGATGATTATATCTGTAAACCATTCTCACTGATTTTGCTTTTGAAACGGATCGAGGCACTTTTGCGGGCGCGGTACAAAACAGAAAATATATGGAAGTACAAAGAGGCGTTGGTTGATTTTTCGGGGTATCAGGCAATTTATCAGGGAAAAGATGCAGCGGTTACGCCAAAAGAGATCAAACTTCTCGCAGTGCTGCTTGAAAATGCCGGACAGGTAGTGAGCAGAGATCAGATCTTAGACAGAATCTGGGGCGAAGAAGAAAGCCCCTATGACCGTGTGGTGGATGTCTATGTGAAAAATCTGAGAAAAAAACTGCACTTAGAGTGCATTGTCACGGTAAAAGGTGTCGGGTACAAATTGGAGTTATCATAAAATGAGAAAAATGAAATTATTTCCAAAAACTTTTTTATACATATTTATTATGCTGCTTTTTATTACGACTTCCATGCATCTGATGATTTATTTTTTCTATCCAAAGGTTTATCTGAGCCGGATGCAGGATAATCTGGAAAGCAAACTGGAATATTTGAGACAGGATATTAAGGGTGATGTCGCAGGAGAGGCGGGGCAGATCTTTTCGGATTTTGCCAAAGAAAACAATGTCAATATCACAGTGACGGACGGTGAAAGCGAAGTCACTTATATGGGGATGAATTTTCAGATTTCGCTGTATTCCGATACAGACACGGTCTTTGATGTGGATAATCTGCAAAATGCGGAGTCCATTATTGTGAAAAATAAAACAATGGAAACAAAAGAGGGAACAAAGCTTAATGTCAAAGTACTCGCAAGTGCGATGCCGGTAAAAGAGGCGGTGGATATGATCACTTTTTTACTTCCGTTTACTTTTGTGGCAACGGTGCTCTTTTCACTGATTTTTTCCTATTTTTATTCGAGACGCATTACCAGACCGATTTTTCACATGCTTGCCGTGACAAAAGAAATGAAGAATCTGAACCCGGAGGCGGCATTTGCTGTGCAGGATGAAGACGAAATGGGACTTTTGGCAGAGCAGATTAATCAGGTGTATGCGTGTCTGTTAGAGACGATCCGGAATCTCGACAGAGAAAAGGAATGCATGATCGCGGTGGAAAAATCGAAAACCGTATTTTTGCGTTCTGCCTCCCACGAATTGAAGACGCCGCTTTCAGGACTTCGGATTTTGCTGGAAAATATGCAGTATCAGGTTGGAAAATACAAAGACCGGGACAAATATCTGGCGGAAGCGGTTGCAAAAGTAGACGAACTGAGTGCAATGGTAAAGGACATTCTGGATACTTCGAAAGTGCAGAATCCCAAACTGGAAGAAAAAAAGAAATTGCAGGCATCGGAAGAAATCAGATCAATTTTGCGGGAATATGCGTTGCAGACCGCAGAAAAAGAGTTAGAAGTCACAAGTCTTATCCCGGAAGATTTTGAAGTGTTTATGAGCCGGGCTGCATTTGAAAAGGTATGGTCGAATCTGATCGGCAATGCAGTGCAGTATACAGAAAACGGCGGGAAGATCACAATTGCGGCAGAAGCGGACAGACTCTGGATTGAAAATAGCTGTACACCGTTGAAGGAAGAACAATTGGCTTATATTTATGAGCCATTTTACCGTGCGGATGACACGAGGAATGCATCGAATGGAAATGGACTGGGGTTATATGTTGTGAGTGAACTTCTCAAAAAAGAGGGATTTCGCTATACTTTTGAACCTTTGGAAGCGTCCATGCGTTTTACTGTTTTTCTATAGAGAAAATATGATATGAGGGTCAAAAGATATTTTGTCCCTCATGTATGATTAATGAAAGCACGCCATGAAGTTATGGAAAGGGATTCATAGAACATGATTGATCACAGCCATAATGATCGGCGACTGGATGGATCAGAGATTCCAGAAATTTCCTTGGATATTAAGAAAAAATTCATTTGGAAAAGGGAAGAATCTATAGTATAATGAAATCCATTCAACAGAGCAGTAAGCTCATAATAAAATCAGATGAATTTTTGAGAGAGGGAATATGAAGAGAAAAATAGCCTGGATATTACTTGCAGCGATGACACTTTCCTTTGCTGCATGCGGAAACAAAACCGGAGATTCGGTTGCGGATGATGGAAATATCACCGGAGAGAGCACAGAAGGTGTATTGGAGACTTCCAAAAATCTGGAGGGAAGCTGCGCGGACATTTTGAAAAAGATTTACAAGACAGCGAAAACAGAGGATGACTTTTTCAGCTATACAAAAGATTATGAGAATACCGAGATCACAGAGGACAATGAGGAGTACATTCTTGGAACGACCGATATTGATTTTACAGATTCCGTGTACTCTGCACCGATGATGTCCTCCATTGCGTACCAGTGTGTGCTGCTTCGCGTGAGCGAAGATCAGGATATCGACACTGCCAAGGAACTGTTAAAGGAGAATGCAGATCCGAGAAAGTGGGTATGTGTGGAAGCAGAGAGCGTTGTTGTGGAAAACGTTGGTGATGTGATCTTATTCATCATGGCAGATCAGGATGTGGCAGATGCTGCAAAAGAAGCCTTTTTTGCATTGGAAAAATAAATAGAGAAGGTGGTGCGAAGCTTGCTATTTTCAAGTATTACGTTTTTATACTATTTTTTACCGGCGGTATTATTACTATATTATCTGACACCGGAAAAAGGGAAAAATCTGATACTGTTTCTGGCAAGCTTCGTTTTTTATTTGTGGGGAGAGCCGAGGTACAGCGTGCTGCTCCTTTTTTCTGTTGCAGCCGGGTATATCGGCGGAAGGTGCATTGCATATCAGAGGCAGAGGAAAGAGGTAGCTTTTTTTATTGCAATTACATTGGGACTGCTGGTGTTTTTTAAATATATGGATTTTCTGATGGAAAGTGTGAATATGATTTTTGGTACACATGCGCCTATGATGCAGATCGCACTTCCAATCGGAATCAGTTTTTACACGTTCCAGATCATCAGCTATTACGTGGATATTTACCGTGGAGAGGTGCAGGCAGAGCGTAATTTCATTGACTTTGCGGCTTATGTGACGATGTTCCCACAGTTGATCGCCGGACCGATCGTGCGGTTTCAGACGGTGCAGGCGGAGTTGAAACACCGGAAGATCACATGGGAAAATATCGGTAATGGTGCGGCATGCTTTGTGTGCGGTCTTTGTAAAAAAGTTTTGATCGCTGATTCACTTGGAATGCTGGTGGCAGAGTTGGAGAAGATTGCAGGAATCGGAACGGTGGGATACTGGGTGCTTGCGATCGCATTTATGTTACAGCTTTATTATGATTTTTCCGGTTACAGCGATATGGCGATCGGGCTTGGCAGGATGCTTGGATTTACGTTTCCTGAGAATTTCCAGTATCCATTTATTTCAAAAAGTATTTCTGAATTTTGGCGCAGGTGGCATATGACGCTTGGAGGGTGGTTTCGCGATTATCTTTATATTCCACTCGGCGGAAACCGGGTGGGCGTTCCGAGGTGGTGTCTGAATATGTTTATCGTGTGGCTTTTCAGTGGGTTATGGCATGGCGCAGGCTGGAATTTTGCATTGTGGGGCTTGTATTTTGGCGTGTTTTTAAGCGCAGAGAAATTGCTTGGCAAACAGATTGGAAAAAGAACCGGGAAAAAAATCGCAGGATCACATTTGTATGTCCTGCTTGTGGTGCTTTTTAGCTTTGTGATTTTCCGCGTGGAGAGCATAAGTGGGATAAAAGAGCAGTTTTTGGGATTATTTGGTTATTATGGAAGTGCAATGACACCGTTAGCTGCTTATGAGATGAAAAGTTACCTGTTTTTACTTTTGATCGCATGTGTCGGAGCAACGCCTGTTGTTAAGAACGGAGTTCAGAAATTTCAGAATACAGTCGTCTGGAAAAAAGCTGGCTGGCTGCTGCAGAGCAGTTGTATTTTAATCGGTCTGATTCTGGCAACTGCATTTTTGCTTGGAAGCAGCGTGCATCCGTTTTTATATTTCAGGTTTTAGGAGGGCGGAAAATGGAGTGGAAGAAAAAAGTAGCTGCTTGTGTTTTTCTCTGTTTTCTTATTTTGGTTCCGGTAACTGCTTTTTTGCTGCCGGATCAGAAAACATCAAAAACAGAGCGGAGACAGCTGGCACAGAAACCTGAATTTAGCGTGAAATCATTTTCAGACGGAACATATATGGAGCAATTGGAAACGTATTTTTTGGAACAGTTTCCAGCGAGAGATGTTTTTCGCACGATAAAATCGGAAACAGAGACAAACGTTCTCGGCAAGGCAGACGCGGACGGGTATTTTAAAGTGGAAGATGGCGTTTACCATTTAGAGGCAGAACTAAACGAGAAGAATGTGAACAGAGTGGCAAAAGCAATAGAAAAACTGTGCGAGGAACAGTTCGCGGAATCTGACTGCTATGTGGCAGTGATTCCGGACAAGAATTATTATCTGTCAGAATATAAGGATGATTCAGTGCAGGATGTTGGTAAACAAACAGAGACTAGCCAGAAAAAGAAGGAAGGAAAAAGTGGGTATCCGGTACTTGATTATGACAGGCTGGATGAAATCATGCAGGAACAGATCAATTCAGCGGAGTTTATCAGCCTCTATGACCAACTAGAGCTGAGTGATTATTACCGCACAGATCTTCACTGGAAACAGGAAAAACTTACAGATGTAGTAAACACGCTTATGCAGAGTATGGGGCAGGAGAATATGGCATTATCCGGTGAATGGCAGACTGCCACCGATCAGTTTCAGGGAGCTTATAGTGCTGCGTCAGCTTTTTTAACAAAACCGGACGCCATTTATTATAGGGAGAATGAGCTTACAGATCAGATGCAGGTTTACGATTATGAAAAACAGCAGACGGTGAGTGTCTATGCGCCGGAGAAAATTGGTGGAATGGATGATTATGATTTTTATCTGTGGGGCGCAAGGGCGCTGATTACCATTCAGAATCCGCAGTGTCAGAATGGAAAGAAACTGTTGCTGTTCCGGGATTCTTTTGGCAGCAGTATTGCACCGCTTCTGGCTGAAAATTATGAGGAGGTGACACTGGTTGACTTGCGGTATGTTTCCGCTTCGTATGCATTGGAACTTTTAGGGGATACTAAGTATCAGGATGTGTTGTTTTTGTATAGCGTACCTATTTTGAATCATGGGGATAGTTTGAGACTGGGGTAAAAAGTTTGAAACATTGTGTAACCAATCAGATTTATTTGCGTCTTTCCTGATGAAAGGAAATATGAGAGAATGAAAGCAACAAAATCTATCCGTGCAAACAAAACGGGGAGAAAAAGAGGGTACATGCGATGGAAGATGAAAAGATTATAGATCTGTATTGGGAGAGAGATCAGAGTGCAATCACACAAACCGCGGAAAAATACGGAGCGTATTGTGGCAGAATTGCAAAAAATATTCTGATTAATAAAGAAGATTGTGAAGAATGTGTCAATGATACATGGCTTCGGGCGTGGAATGCGATGCCGGACGAAAGACCGGGTATTTTGTCAGCGTTTTTAGGTTCGATCGCAAGAAATCTAAGTCTGGATCGATACCGGAAACAGCATACGGCGAAAAGAGGAAACGGGGAGGTGGATTTCATTTTTGATGAACTTACGGATCATGTGGATAAAAAAGAACCCGCCCATTACATAGAAGAACAGGAACTTGTGACGTGTATCAATCATTTCTTAAAAATGCTGCCAAAAGAACAGCGTGTGATGTTCGTGCGAAGATACTGGTATTGTGACAATATCTCAGCAATCGCAGAGCGCTGTATGTGCAGTGAGAGCAGAGTAAAAACGACATTATTCCGCATCAGAGGGAAAATGGTGGATTTTTTGAAAAAGGAGGGATACGCACCATGAAAAAAACAGATTGGATGGATGCCATTGGAAAAATTGATCCGGTTTATGTAAAAGAAGCGGAGCAGTGGAACAAAGCAGCACAGAAAAAGAGAACAATCAGACATTTCACAGCGATGGCGGCATGTGTGTGTGTTCTGCTGATCGGGGCAGTTTCCACGTTTACCCTGTTTTTAAACAGAGGCGATAAAGGTACAGAAACGGCAGCAGGAATGGCAGAACCGGAACAGCAGGAAAGCCAGATTGCAGAATCCGCAGATACCAGTGTCGAAACAGCAGAAGCGGCATACGAGGAAGGCGTGACTGACACAGAGGCAGTGACTGCACAGGCAGATACAAACGAGAAAATCACAATGAATCAGGTAGACCAGTTAAATACTGTCGCAATCGACATAGGCTATGCGAGGGAGACAGTTTTGGATGCACAGGAATTGGAGGAACATTATGGAGTAACTATTTTCCCGGAAAATCTGCCAAAAGAACTGACGGCAGATGCAGGGCAGGAAGAAACCGCTACTTCTTATGTGGATAATCTGGTGCAGACGTTGCAGGGCAGCCAGAAGGTGGAAGAAGCAGGTTTTACAGGAATTATTGGCTATAATGATGCCAATGAAGTGGTAGCTGATAACAATACATTTTTCTATGAGAGCGTGGATGGAAGCAAAAGTCTTGAAATCAGTGTCAGAACGACAGAATCAGGTGAGATTACCGAATTTGCAGATGATAATTTAAAAACTTCGGTTGTCAATGATAACGAAGTGACAATTGCGCGTCTTGCAGGCGATGATGAATGTTATCTTGCGATTTTTACGAAAGAGGGGGTAACGTTTACAGTCCAGACAAAAAATCTGACCGAAGCGGAAATGCTTATGATATTGCGGGAATTGTGTTGATTATTTAATTGATAATTGCAAAACTCTAAAATAAGGCGGATTAAATTGTTAATTCCTCACAATCTTCTCAACTTGAATTGGCGTTTTGCAATTACCTGCAACAAAGAAGGAGGGAGAACACCATGAAACGAAAATTAGTTACAATTTTAATCGGCTGCATGACGATTGGTTTACTTGGCTGCGGCAGTGACAAAACACTGTCCGATTCCACAAAGAAGCTGACAGCCGAACAGACGAAAGACGGCGGACAGGATGAAGCCGATGCAACAGAGCAGGAAGATTCCGAGCAGGTTAATTCTGACCAGAAAAATACCGAAGTGGCAGGAGGCAGCGAAGATCAGACAACAATCGGGCTTAGAAATCGGCAGTTTGCGGTTAAGCTGTTGCAGCAGACCTATCAGGAAGGGAAAAACGAGATGATCGCACCGCTTTCTGTGCTTGCAGCGCTTACCATGACAGAGAACGGTGCGAAGGGCGATACCCTGACGCAAATGGAACAGGTTTTATCGGGCGGCATGCCAGCCGAACAGCAGGGCAAAGAACTTTCTTCCTGTATGAAGAATTTACCGGATACCGAAAATGCGCATTTGAATGTTGCAAACTCTATCTGGCTGAAAGATGCAGACACTTTCCATGTGGAGGATGATTTCCTGAGAAAGAACACGGAATTATTTGATGCGGAAATTTTTAAGGCACCGTTTGATGACAGCACGTTAAAGGATATCAATACGTGGGTTTCCAATAAGACCGAAAAGATGATTCCGGAGATATTGGATCAGATTGAAAATGATTCTGTGATGTATCTGATCAACGCAGTTGCCTTTGATGCAAAATGGCAGTCTCCGTATGAAAAAGAGGATGTGCAGGACGGCACTTTTACACCGGAAAACGGAGGCAGCCAGAGTGTCGATATGATGTACTCCACAGAGGGCTATTATCTGGAGGATGACAGTACGACAGGCTTTATCAGACCTTACGAAGAAGGTTACAGCTTTGTCGCACTGCTTCCAAAGGAAGGAATCAGCATGAGCGATTATATCAGCCAGATGAGTGCAGAAAAGCTGGTAACTGTCATTGCAAATGCAGGCACGGATTACGAGGTGGATGCCGCGATTCCAAAGTTCAAGTCGGAATATTCGGTAGAACTGAATGACACTTTGAAAAATATGGGAATGACAGATGCGTTCAATCCTGAAAAAGCAGACTTTAGCGGAATCGGAACGAGTGACCGTGGAAATCTTTACATCGATATGGTACTCCATAAAACGTACATTGAGGTAGATGAGCAGGGAACAAAAGCAGGAGCGGCAACAGTAGTTGGAATTGCAGAGTACGCCTCGTTGGAGACACCTGTTGTCAAGACCGTGCATTTAGACCGTCCATTTGTCTATGCGATTATTGACAACGAAACGCAGATGCCGATTTTCCTTGGTGTGACGGAAACGATTACACAATAAAAATTTTTTGTGACAAAAATTTTTATCAGTTCATGCCCAAAAACAGTAAAATCGTTAAAAAATTAACATGTACGAAAAAAGATACTTGAGATTATGGCAGAATTCCTTTATACTTATTCTCGGTCTGACAGGAAAGAGAAACTGACCTGAATATTTATTTTTAGACCAGAAGGAGAATTTAATATTATGAAGAAGAAACTTGTATCAGCACTGGCTCTTATGATGTCCTGTGTGATGCTCGCAGCATGCGGCGGTAACAAAGTGGATGAGAACGTGACAGTTCCACAGACCGAAACCAGCGAAGCAGTCACAGAATCAGCAGAGGAAGCAGTAAGTACAGAAACAACGGAAAACACAGAGACAGCAGGCGAACTGACTGATGTGAATGTAGCTGCCTTAAAAGGACCGACAGCTATGGGAATGGTCAAATTAATGGATGATTCCGACAACGGAGATACCGGAGCAAACCATTATAATTTTACAATCTCAGCTTCCCCGGATGAAATCACTCCACAGATCGTACAGGGAAATATTGACATTGCAGCAGTTCCGGCAAACCTCGCATCTGTTTTATATAACAAAGACGGCGTGGATGTCAGCGTTTTGGCAGTGAATACCTTAGGTGTTTTATATATCGTGGAAAACGGCGACAGCGTGCAGAGTGTTGCTGATTTAAAAGGAAAAACAATTTATGCCAGCGGAAAAGGTGCAACACCGGAATATGCATTAAACTACATGCTGACCGCAAATGGCATTGATCCTGAAAAAGATGTGACGATCGAGTACAAATCTGAACATTCCGAATGTGTGGCTGCTCTTGTAGCAAATGCGGATGCAGTTGCAATGCTTCCACAGCCATTCGTGACCGTGGCAATGACACAGAATGAAAACATCCGTGTGGCATTGGATCTGACAGAGGAATGGGAAAATGCTTCTGGTGAGGGAGATACAAAAGCAACTTTAATTACCGGTGTTGTCATCGCAAGAAATGAATTTATCGAGGCACATCCGGATGCAGTGGATACATTTTTACAGCAGTACGAGGCTTCTGTGAACTATGTGAACGACAATGTGGCAGATGCAGCAGTTCTTGTTGGAAATTATGATATTGTTGCTACACCAGTTGCAGAGAAGGCAATCCCGGAATGTAACATTACCTTTATTGCAGGAAATGACATGAAGGAAAAATTAAGCAGTTATCTTGGAATCTTATTCGAACAGAATCCGGCAGCAGTCGGTGGAGCCGTACCAAATGATGATTTCTACTACAATGCAGACTAGGAAGAAAAATAAAATAAAACTTTGGACCATTGCATTCTGGCTGATACTCTGGCAGTTTGCAAGTATGGCATTAGACAAACAGATATTACTGGCATCGCCCCTTTCCGTGGGGCGGTGCCTGATTTCGTTGGTGCAGACATATTCATTCTGGCATTCTGTCTGGTTTTCCATGGAACGGATCGCAGCAGGTTTTTTCTGTGCGGTAGTAACCGGCGTCATTTGTTCTGCGTTAGCGCATCATATTCCGTTTGTGCGCGATATACTGGCACTTCCGGCAGCAGTGTTAAAGGCAACACCGGTAGCGTCCTTTATCGTGCTCGTTTTAATCTGGATGCCCTCGCGGAATCTGTCCGTGCTCATTTCCTTTATCATGGCATTTCCAATCATTTACACGAATCTTCTGGAAGGATTCGGACATCTTGACAGAGAACTTTTTGAAATGGCAAAAGTATTCCGGATGACATTCAGAAACAGGCTGTATTACCTTTATTTTGGCGGATTGTTTTCTTATTTCCGGTCTGCCTGTGCCATTGCGATCGGTATGTGTTTTAAAGCAGGAATCGCGGCAGAGATCATTGGGATTCCGAAAGGCTCGATCGGTGAAAAACTCTACAATGCAAAAATATATCTGGAGACACCGGACTTATTTGCATGGACGTTTGTGATCATTGTGGTGAGTGTGCTTTTTGAAAAAGTATTTCAGTGGATATTGTCACTGCTGGCGCGGAAACTGAATGTACGGTAAGGACGTGGAAAAAATGGATATTATAGTGAAAGATTTATGTAAATCATATGAAAATCAAAAAGTGTTAGATCATTTTTCCTGTCGGTTTCAGGAAGGAAAAATGACCTGCATTATGGGAAAATCGGGTATTGGAAAGACAACATTGCTGGCGGTTTTAATGGGGCTTGTAAAGGCTGACGAAGGAGCCGTTACCGGAATGGAGCATAAAAAAATCAGTGCGATTTTTCAGGAAAACCGTTTATTTGAAAACCTGGATGCCGTGACAAACATCCGCATTACGACTGGAAAATCAGACGCAGAGATTGAACGTTTTTTACAGAAAATGGAACTAAAGGATATCATTGGAAAGCCGGTAAGTGAGTACAGTGGCGGCATGAAGCGCCGTGTGGCAATTGCAAGGGCACTTTTGGCAGAGTATGATATCCTTTTCATGGATGAACCGCTGCAGGGGCTGGACGCCTGCACAAAAGAGAAGGTTGCGCTTATGATAAAAGAGCAGACAAACGGAAAAACGGTTCTTTTTGTCACACACGAGGAAAAAGAAGCAGAGTTTTTTCAGGCAGAGCGTGTGGAACTCTGTTAAAAATGTCAGCGGTTCATCTCAGCCTGATAGCCGGACGTATTTTTGTGCTGGTCGATAATGCTGTCAATCTCCTCTAAATCTGTAAATACCATGTCGCCAATGACGCTGTGTTTGATCGCAGCCATGGCATTACCGTATTCTAACGCTCTCTGGCAGTCGCCATGTTTCAAATATCCGTAAAGCGCGCCGGATACATAGGCGTCTCCGCTTCCGATACGGTCAACAACATCAATGTTGTTATAAGGATTTTCCCGATAGTAAGTATCTTCTTTTGCGGAATAAATAATAGAAGTAAAATTATGTTTCTTCGGAGTGATCACGGTACGCTCTGTGGAAGCAACAACAGAAATCGGATATTCCTCGCAGAAGGATTTCTGGATTTCGTTGATCGTGCCGGTTTTTCCGAAGGTAAGTCTTGCTGTATCTTCGGAGCAGAAGAAAATATCTACATACGGAAGAATGGTTTCAATGCATTTTCTTGCTTCCTCACCGGTCCAGAGATTGGAACGATAGTTGACATCAAAGGAGATCAGTGTTCCCTGTTTTTTGAATTCTTTAATACAGTGAATGGCAAAATCCTGTGCCTTTCCGCCAAGTCCGAGTGTGATTCCACTTGTATGGAACAGGCGTGTATTGTAAAAAAGTGTCTGTGGCACGTCTGAAATCTCAATATTGTTGATAGAAGAGTGCTTTCTGTCATAGACAACACGCGGTTTTCTCGGATAAGAACCATATTCATAATAATAAATGCCGATACGGCTGTCGTCAGAATGGTCTTCAATCAGATAATTTTCACTGACTCTGGAAGCATTTAACTGGTTTTTGATAAATGCAGCCAGCAGATTATTTGGTATTTTGGAGATAATAGCGGTATTTAAACCGAGCTGCCCAATCTCAGATGCAATATTTAACTCTGCACCTCCAAGATGTTTCATCAGTGTGTCGCCCTGCGCGAGTCTGCCGTTTATCGGCGTTGAAAGTCTTAATAAAATTTCCCCTAATGTGATCACATCATATTTACGATCCATAACAAGTACCTCCTGTTGTTTGAAAAAATGTGGCTGCTGTTTTGTGGAACAGAATCATTATTTCATATGATAGAAACATATTTGTTGCAATATTTTATGCAAAAAGTTTTATAATATGAAACTAAGTTCTATAATACGAACCACTTTCAAATGCATTATAACGCAAAGAAACAAAATTGAAAAGTAGTTATTGAAAAAACATGTTTGACATTTGCAGGATTGATGTTATAATAAAGTTACAAATTATGAAACACAGTTCCATTATACGGAACTTATGAATTTAAAACATGGAGGAAATAAAAACATGGCAAAGAAAGTCGTTACATTTGGTGAGATCATGCTTCGTCTTGCACCAGAAGGATACTATCGTTTCGTTCAGGCTGCATCTTATGGCGCTACTTATGGCGGTGGAGAGGCTAACGTGGCAATCTCTTTAGCTAACTACGGTGTAGATGCAAGTTTCGTTACAAAGTTACCAGCTCATGAGATCGGACAGGCAGGTGTGAACTCTTTAAGACAGTTCGGAGTTGATACTTCCAAGATCGTTCGCGGTGGTGACAGAGTAGGTATCTACTTCTTGGAGAAGGGCGCAAGCCAGAGACCTTCCAAAGTTATTTATGACCGTGCCGGATCTGCAATTGCAACAGCAACAACAGCAGATTTTAACTGGGATGAGATTTTTGAGGGAGCTGACTGGTTCCATTTCACAGGTATCACACCAGCACTTGGCGATAACGTAGCTGCAATCTGCTTAGAGGCTTGTAAAGCTGCAAAAGCAAAAGGAATCACAGTAAGCTGTGACTTAAATTACCGTAACAAATTATGGTCCAAAGAAAAAGCCGGACAGGTTATGGGCGAGCTTTGCAAATATGTTGATGTATGTATCTCCAACGAGGAAGATGCAAACGACGTATTCGGAATCAAATCTGAAGGTACAGAAGTAACTGCAGGTGAGTTAAACAAAGCCGGATACAAAGAAGTTGCACAGAAATTAACAGACCGTTTCGGATTTAAGAAAGTTGCTATCACATTGAGAACTTCTATTTCCGCAAATGATAATAAATGGGCAGCAATGTTATATGAGAACGGCGAGAGCTACTTCTCCAAAGAATATTTAATGCACATTGTTGACCGTGTAGGTGGTGGAGATTCCTTCGGTGGCGGATTAATTTACGCTTGCTTAAATGATTATGCTCCACAGGATACAATCGAGTTTGCAGTAGCTGCAAGCTGTCTGAAACACTCTATCGAGGGTGACTTCAACCAGGTTAGCGTTTCTGAAGTTCAGAAATTAGCTGGTGGAGATGCTTCCGGACGTGTTCAGAGATAATTTATTTTGCTATAAAGGTCTTTGCTGATTTTTAGCAAAGAGACATTTATAATTCCTTTCCCTAATTTAATATATGTCATTAGTGAATCACCCAGTTCACTGATACGAGAAAGTCGTGCATAGATATGTACGGCTTTTTTGTTTTATACAATATAGACAAAAATGCTCCGCAAAGCTTTTTGACAGTTTTCACAAAATTGAGAAAATGAAAAAGAAATATACTGACATTTGTGAACTTTTCGTGTTAAAATCGAATAGAAAGGAGAATCATGGAAAAATGTTTGAAGTAGGAGAATATATTGTTTATGGATGCAAAGGTGTCTGCCAGGTAGAGGAGATCACACATATTGATATTCCCGGCAGCAACAAGGACAGGCTGTATTATGTTTTAGCTCCGTTAGAAGACAGAAACGGGAAAATATATGCACCGACGGATAATGCGAAAGTAGCGATGCGCAAAGTGATCACAAAGCAGGAGGCAGAGCAGTTGATCGAGGAGATGCCACAGATCGAGGAATTGTGGGTGGCGAATGAGAAACAGCGTGAGCTTCAATATAAGGAAGCGTTAAAGACCTGCGATTACAGAGCGTGGATCAGTATTATCAAGACATTATATTTCCGAAAAAAGGAGCGGATCGCTCAGGGCAAAAAGATAACATCGTTAGATGAACGGTATTTAAAAGCGGCAGAGAATGAACTTTATGGGGAATTGTCATTGACGCTTGGAGTATCCAAAAGTGAAATGGAAGACTACATCTGTAAGCGCCTTGAAGCATAAGAAGCATCACAAGTCAGTATGGATGAGCATGAAAAAAAGAAAATGGCTATGAAAAAAGAAAAATCGTACAAACGAAATATGATGTTCCTGTTCGCAAAGCTCACAAAGGAAATCATATTTGTTTGTACGATTTTTCTTTTTATTAAACTCCGTTTTACTTCAGAATTTCGCGAACACAATCTGCGATCGCATCATCTTTGCAGGAAGCGAAGAAGTACTCCGCAAAATGTTCTCCGCTCAATGCGTCTTTGACAAGATCATGACCTGATCCGGTTGAAACAGGTCATCAATTAAAAATTATTTCACTAACTCTAAATTAAAATTGAAATAGTTCACTGCGTTGTTGTAGGAAATTCCGCGGACGATTTCCTCTAAAGTCTCATAATCAGCAGGATATTCTCCGTTTTCTACCCAGGTACCGATCAGATTGCAGAGAATTCTTCTGAAATAATCGTGGCGGGTATAAGATAAAAAGCTTCTGGAATCTGTTAACATTCCAACAAAACCAGAAAGATTTCCAAGGTTTGCAAGGGAGATCATCTGGTCAGTCATGCCGGTCTTATGATCGTTGAACCACCATGCAGAACCCTGCTGGATCTTGGCAACAGCAGTAGAATCCTGAAAACATCCAAGAATCGTACCGATGGACTGGTTATCGTTTGGATTTAAGCTGTATAAAATGGTTTTTGGAAGCTCGTCTGTACTGTTTAATGCGTTTAAGAAATCTGCCATTTCGGAAGAAGGAGCATAGTTATTGATGCAGTCGTAACCGGTATCAGGACCAAGTTTGTTGAACATTGGAGTGTTGTTGTCGCGTTTGCATCCATAATGAAGCTGCATTACCCAGCTTCTTCTGGCATATTCTTTTCCAACAAAAACCATAAATGCTGTTTTGAAAATGAGTTCCTCTTCTCTTGTGACAGAAGCGCCGCCAAGACGTTTTGCAAAAATAGATTCTACAGTCTCAGCAGAAGCAGGAGCGTACATAACGTACTCTAAACCATGGTCGGACACGGAGCATCCCATGGAAGCAAAGAAATCCATACGGTTTTTTAATGCCTCACATAAAGAAGCAAAGGAATCTACTTTGATGCCGGAAGCTTCAGATAACGCTGCAAGGTAATCAGGATAAGCAGGTTTTTCGATATTCATTGCTTTGTCAGGACGCCATGCCGGAAGAACCTGAACATCAAAGCTGTTGTCCTCAGCGATTTTTTTGTGCCACTCTAAGCTGTCGACAGGATCGTCTGTTGTGCAGATCAAAGTTACGTTGGACTGTTTGATGATGTTGCGGACAGACATGGATGGGTCTGCAAGCTTTTCATTACAGAGATTCCAGACTTCCTCCGCTGTTTTTTTGTTCAAAACACCGTGATATCCGAAATATTTCTGCAGTTCGAGATGACTCCAGTGGAAAAGTGGGTTTCCGATTGCTTTTCCTAAGCACTCAGCCCATTTGAAAAATTTTTCTTTGTCTGGAGCTTCCCCGGTGATGTAGTATTCATCCACACCACAGGAACGCATAAAACGCCATTTGTAATGGTCGCCGCCGAGCCATACCTGAGTGATGGTTTCGAACTGGCGGTCCTCGTAAATCTCCTGTGGATTGATATGGCAGTGATAATCTAATACAGGTGTTGTCGCTGCATAATCAAAATATAATTTCTGAGCTGTTTCGTTGGAAAGAAGAAAATTCTTGTCCATAAATGGTTTCATAATAATGTCCTCCTAAAAGTTAAAATAATGTTGTTCCTCGTTTTATGATTTTTCCAGAGAAAATCGATTTTTTTGGCATTTCCTCTCCGGCTAAAACACCGAGCAATGTCTGGACTAACTGGTGTGTCAGGGTTTCTAAACGGTTGTCGACAGAGGTTAATTCCGGCGTACAGCAGTTTGTCAGCATGGAATTGTTATATCCCATAACCGATAATTCTTCCGGGATACGTATCCCTTTTTTCTGTGCATATTTGATACTGCCGATCGCAAGGGAATCATCTGAAGTCATGATGCCATGAAAGGACGTACCTTTTGTTGCAATGCGGGCCACAAAATCGGCAACCTCATTCAGATGTTCGATATTACCGTCATAAAAGTGGATCAGCTTTTCAAACCCCGGAATATTGTACTCTTTCATTGCGTCGCAGAATCCGTGAAGCTTCTTTAAACCGCTGTAGGATTTGGAATCATATAGATACAGGATATCCGTGATGCCTGACTGGATCATTTCGGTGGCTGCCTCAAACATGGTTCCATAATCATCACAGAGTGTACTGTAAACATTCGGATGATCAAAGGAAGCGTTTAACAGCATGATCGGAACCTGCGTGGAAACATCCTTAATATACTGGTTCTCATTCTCGGTGGAACCGATGAAGTGCGAACCTACCAATATAATGCTGTCCACCTTTTTGGAAAGAATTAAATTAAGGTAATTCTTCTTGATGTCCAGATTATAACCGGTACAGCATAAAAGTGATTCGTATCCGTTCGCCTGTAATTCCTGCTCCAGAAAGTAGACTGCCTTTGCGAGAAAAAGGTCAGACGAGTCTGCACAGAGAATACCGATCGTTTTTAAGGAATGAAGTCCCATGCCGCGGGCAAAAGCATTTGGAGTGTAATCGTATTTGTCGATGACATCCATGACTTTTTTCCGGGTGGATGGGCGGACGTTTTCACTGTCATTTAAAACACGTGATACAGTGGCGATGGAAACACCGGCTTTTTTTGAAATGTCGTAAATTGTCATTGCCATAGTAAATCCCCTGAAAAATATACTCCATGTAAGAAATGGATTTTCTTACACTATAATAAAGCTGCTTGTGTATTATAAAAATGAAAGCAGTTACACCGCAACCACGAATATTATACATCAAGCAAAAAATAAAGCAACAAAAGAAATGATAAAAACAATAAAAATGTTAAAATAATATGCGCAATATCAACAAAAATATGCGAAATACACAAAATAATCGAAAATACTTATTGACGAAATGAAACAAGTCTAAGAATACATAATGTAAACGCTTACATAGCCAAAACAGAAGCGTCAGATAATTACATAATATGAAACAGTAAAAGACATACTATTCCAAAAAGCAGATTATGCAAGGAGGAAAGTATGTCTTTATTTATTAAAATCATTGATGTTCATGCAAGGGAAATTTTAGATTCCAGGGGAAATCCGACGGTCGAAGTGGAAGTGACCGCCGAGACAGAGACAACCGGAAAAAAGATCACGGCGCGCGAGTCCGTTCCGTCGGGCGCAAGCACCGGGCGTTTTGAGGCAATCGAACTTCGGGATGGAGAGGAACGGTATTTTGGGTTGGGTGTCCGGAAAGTAGTGGATCACGTCAACCAGAAGATCAGGGAAAAACTCATTGGCTTTAATGTGCTCGATCAAGCAGGAATCGACCGCATCATGGTGGAAGAGGATGGCACGGATAATAAGGGGAATCTTGGTGCAAATGCAATTCTTGGCGTTTCCATGGCGTGTGCCAAAACCGCGGCAAAAGCATTAGAACAGCCGTTGTACCGTTATCTCGGAGGAACGGCAGCACACATTCTTCCGGTTCCGATGATGAATGTCATCAACGGTGGAGTGCATGCAAAAAATTCCATTGATTTTCAGGAGTTTATGATTATGCCGGTGGGAGCACTCGATTTTCATGACGGACTCCGTATGGGAGCAGAAATCTATCATTTCCTACGTCAGATCTTAAACGAGGAGGGATTAAGCACTGCAGTCGGGGACGAGGGCGGATTTGCGCCGGATGTCAAGGACACGAGGGAAGTATTCCGCTATTTACAGAAGGCGGTGGAAAAGGCAGGCTATCATGTAGGGGATGACGTGGTATTTGCCATGGACGCAGCGGCAAGTGAACTGTATGACGAGGAGACGGGATTATACATTTTTCCGGGAGAATCCAGAGCGGCAGGAAAAGAGCCGGAAGAGGGAGCCGGAGAAGGTTCTGCAAAGGACTATTGTAAGGACAGTGTCAAGCGGAGTGCAGATGAGATGATCGCCCTGTATGAGGAACTGATCGAAGAATTTCCAATCGTGTCGATCGAGGATGGTTTATTTGAGGATGACTGGGAAGGCTGGCAGAAAATGACAAAACGCATTGGCGGCAGAGTCCAGCTTGTAGGGGATGACCTTTTTGTGACAAATCCAAAGCGGATTAAATGCGGAATTGATTTAAACGTCGCAAATGCAGTTCTCATTAAAGTAAATCAGATCGGAACCGTCACAGAAGCGATGGAGGCGATCGAGATGGCAAAATGTGCTGGTTATCAGGCAGTGATCTCCCATCGTTCCGGGGAGACCGAGGATGCCTTTATCGCAGATCTTGCGGTGGCAGTGAATGCCGGACAGATCAAGACCGGTGCACCGTGCAGAGGAGAACGAACCGCCAAATACAATCAGTTACTCCGTATTGAGGAAGAGTTAAAAGAATCTGCAAGATATGGGAAAGCCGAGATAATCCGAAAGAAATAGGAGCCTAAATGGCTCCTATTTTCTTGCTCATCATTTCCGGGTTGGAAGCATTTGCAAGAGCAGTTTTTTTATCGATGATGCCTTTTTGATAAAGGCGGAAAATACTGGTATCCATCGCTAACATATTCTCGTTCGTGGAGGTGTAGATCATGCCGTCAATCTGATGTGTTTTACCTTCACGGATGATGTTACGGATGGCGGGCGTTAACACCATGATCTCAAAAGCCGGAACCATTTTTCCATCCGTGGTCGGGAGCAGACGCTGGGATACGACTGCGTGTAATACCATAGAGAGCTGTACTGCTACCTGATGCTGCTGAGCAGCTGGAAATGCATCGATGATTCGATCGATGGTATTGGCAGCCCCGATGGTGTGAAGCGTTGAAAAAATCAAATGTCCGGTTTCGGCAGCAGTCATGGCTGTATTGATCGTCTCATAATCACGCATCTCACCGAGCAGGATCACGTCCGGGCTCTGACGAAGGGAAGCGCGCAGAGCCGTGAGATAATTTTCAGTGTCGGTGCATATCTCACGCTGGCTTACGATACTTTTTTTATGGGTGTGCAAGTATTCTAATGGATCTTCCAATGTGATGATATGGGCTTCCTGCTCGGTGTTGATCTTGTCGATCAGGCAGGCTAATGTCGTTGATTTTCCACCACCAGCAGGACCGGTGACGAGCACCATTCCCTTGTTGGTGTTGGCAAGTTCCATCACAGCATCCGGGATCATCAGTTCACTTGGCTGTGGCAAAGTGAATGTGATGATTCGGATGACGGCGGAGTAAGAGCCACGCTGTTTATAAGTGCTGACACGGAATCTTGACACTCCCACAATGGCAAAAGAAAAGTCGTCGTCACCGGTTGTCTCAAATTGGGAAATATCGCGGTGGTCAGCAAGTTCATAAATCGCTGTGACAAAGTCGCGGCACATATCCGGTTTCATGCGTTCTTCCTGATAAGTATGCATCTTTCCGCTTACTTTGTAGGTCAGCGGACGGCCTGCGACAACAAAGATATCGGATGCATGCTCTTTTGTGATATTTTCTAAAATTTCTCTGACGTTCATATTCATAACCAAACCTTTCTTATAATTAATTTCCCTGATACAGATGAAGTGAATCATCTTCAATCACAGGTTCATTGTTCGTGACAGTCTGCCACTGTGTGACTTTATAAAATTCATCTCCGGGATGTTCCGGATAAAGGAGTTCTAATGTAACATAAAGATTCTGCACATCGTTGATCGTAACCTGAAATGTGCAGGTTGGACAATTACCTACAATCGTAGGTGATTCCGCGGTCAGCGTATCTTCTGTTTTCAGTTCCGGTATCAGGTCAGCAGCCTTTTCAAAAAAAGTCTGACTGTCATCACAGTTTGCGTAGAGGTCTGCGAGTGCCATATCTAATTGCTGCAGATAGTTCCTTGCAGCAGTATCTGCTTCGTAATAGGCGGTTGTTTTTTCTGCGACCTTAAGGCTTAATCTGTAATCCGAATTTGCAGTGATCAGAGAGAGCGTCGCAAAAGTCACCAGACATAACATGGTAAAAACCATCAGGATGGATGAAAAACCGATATGGATAAATCCTTTTTTTTTCTTATTCATACTGCATACCTCCTGTTGTGCTTAGGGAAATTGGCTGATAGCAGGAAGCTGACAGTTCATAAAGTGTTTCAGCAGTGCTGGTATCCAAAAAGGTGATGTGGATGGTGGCAAGCTGATCCGGTAAAAAATCTACCGTTGCCCGATAAACAGCGTTTTGTTTTCCACAGGCAAGAAAATCTTTATTGTAGTAGATTAAAATTGTTTCATTCAGACTCATGGATTCCGGATAGATGGAACTTAGGGTTTCCTCCGGGGAATCCGTACTCTGGCAGATTTCTGCGATCGACGTGCATGCGGTCACTGCCTGATGCAGTTTTTCTGTGCTTTTCGAGAGCTGGTATCCTTTGAAAAATATCTGTACACAAAATGTTGCAAGAATCGAAAAAAACAGAATATTTAAAATAATCTCCATCAAAAAGAGACTGGATTTTGAGTGGCGGTATTGATTCATGAAAACTCCTTTTGCAAGTTACGATTGTTTTGCATTCAGTGAGATATAAAGCGGATAGGTGTATCCGGTCGTATCCGTAATGGTAAAGCAGTAAAGATTTGAGCTGACCATATCAATGGCAAGTGCATTGGTTTCAATGATTTTCTGCCCATCTCCCGGTAAAACAGTTGTTCCATCGGAAACTGTGATCTCACGGAGATATCCATCGTAACAGTAGATATAGGTTGTGTAGATCGTGTCATTCACAGTCTCGGATAAGGCGATGGCAGGAAAGGCACCGATGGATGTGACTGCGACAGAACCTGCCATATCATTTTGATTCATTTTTTCTTCCAGATAAGAGGATACGGTACGGGTCTCATAATTTGCGGTCATGCTGTCTGTAATCGAATGATACTGTTTTGCTCCGATGGAGACAACTAAAAATGCAGTGGCGGCAAAAAGCGCCAGCAGTGCAAGCAGGAAGACACGGTCGATCGTATGCTCCGGTGTTTTCTTTAATTCAAGCATAGAAATCAGTTCCTTTTAATAATAGTGACATCTGGTCTTAAATTTGAGCCAATGTACTGATAGTCGATCAGATATTGGTCTGAATCATAGGTCAGACCATAGTGCGCGGTGAGATAAGCAATATCAGGTGGATAACTGCCCTCTAAAGCATAACATTCTGTGATCGTCCGGGTGACCGCTTTCTCTAAAATGGCTGTCTGTTCGGATTCATTGGAAAGGCGGATGCGGTCAGCCGCAAAACCGAATACAAACAGCAGCAAAGCAAGAAGAACGATAGAATACAATAGCTGCTTATATTGTTTTTTCTTTTTTTGTTTTAATCGTATCATAAAAGAACCTCGCTGTTTCGATTACTTTCAGCCGATACTTGACATAATGCCAATGAGAGGCAGAAGGAAAGAAATCAAAATGAGTCCTATGAAAATGGACAGGATAATGACTAAGGTTGGCTCTAATACAGAGATGAACCCTGCAATCTGCCGGTCAGTTTCCTCCTCATATTCCTCAGAAATCTTGTGCATGACTTCGTCCATGGAACCGGTGCGGAAACCGATCGTGATCATGGAAGTATAGATCTTACTGAAAATACCGGACGTTAAAACCGCCTCGGCAAATCCCCTGCCGGAAGCAGTCAGGTCGCGGCACTTCTTGATGCGGGAAGCCATGTAAGGATTGTCTACAAGCTGTTCTGCGAGCATAAGTCCCTGATCCGTATCGAGTCCGCTGCTTAATGCAAGCGCCATGCAGTTTGCAAAGCGGCTGGCAGCGGTGCTTAATGCAAGAGGTCTTTTCTTCAAGAATTTTTGCCCTGCATCAGATCTGAAAATAAGAAAAATGCCTGCGGCAACTGCAATGAGAACGATCACGATCACAAACAGATACTGGTTTAATGTATCTGAAAATCTCATCATCGCTCCGGCAAAACCGGTCAGGTCACTTCCCAATTCGATATAGATCTGATGAAAAACAGGAAGTACTTTGGCAATTAACACCAAAATGACGGCAAGCATCATGGCAATCATGAGCAGCGGATACGTGACGGCATTTTTAATACTGTTTTGAATGCTTTCTTCCCTTTTATAATATTCGGTCAGTGCATTTAATACCTCTTCGAGTTTGCCGGAGAGTTCACCAATCTTGATCATATCCAGAACATATTTTGGAAACACATTTGTTTCTTTTAGGGCATCACAGAAAGAATTGCCGTGATCGAGGGAATTGCTGATAACAGATAAAATTTCGGCAGTATCTTCTTCCGGTGCGTCCTCCTGCAGAATGGAAATTCCTTCATAGATTGGAATTCCTGCAGAAACGATCATGGAAAGCTGGTCACAGAATGCGGCGATCTCAAGGTTGCCCAGCATCTGCTGTTTCTTTTTCTTCATAAGAGAAAAACCTCCTGTTAATAGACATACTTTGTAATGTATTCATCTGTCTGGGTAAGAAAATCTTTTGGATCGGAACTTGTGGAAGCAAAAGTCGGATCCATTAGTTTCCAATCATTTCCATCGAATTCAATAATTCCATTTACCCAGCCCTTATCTTTGATATAAGTACTGATCCATGCATGGTAGACATCACCCATATAACCTACTTCGAGGCGGGTGGGAATCCTCTCACAGCGGAGCATGGATGCCATGACAGCGGCGTAATCAAAACAGATCCCAGTCTGGCTTGCAAGAACTTCATCTACATTAGGCAGATAGCCGCTCTGCACAGATGCAGCCTTGTCATAATCATAAGTAAAATTCGTGATAATATAATTATAGACATTTTCAATTACTTCCAGATCATCATTGGCAGATGCAGAGAGTTCCATGGCTTTGGAGATGACTTTGGAGTCTGCTGAAAAGTTTACATACTGGTTTGCGTACAGATATGGACCAAATTCATCCTGGATCGTTACATCAATTGCCTGTGTAAAAAGGGTGGAATAACTGGTTCCCTCAATATTTTCAAATACGCCGACGGTGTAGGAACCGCTTCCGGAAGTGAGGGGAAAGGTTTCATAACCATCATGTAAATTATATGTGTAAGTAATCTCATCAGAACCTGTGATCTGCAATTTGACTTTGGAATTGGAACCCAAGTAGGAAACCATAAGATAGCCTTCTTCCGTATGGGAGGCATCCACTGTAACAGAATCGTTTCCATAGGTAACGGTGCCGTCTGCACTGCCTGTCAGTACAACAGGAGTATTGTCCCGGGATCCGGCAGCATCTGTGGTAGCCGGAGATGAATCATTTGCTGCAGTGTCAGAGGATACTGCAGAAGGTTTTTCGGTACTCTCGTTACTGCCACAGGAACAGAAGATAAGACAGACACACAGGAGCATTGGAAGTAATATGAAACGTCCCTTTGTTCTGGGGGTCATATTGTTTCTCCTTAAATATTCTTTCGCGGCAGCGCTTCTTTTGGAATAAAACGGCTGTCGTTTATCATTTATGTATATTATAGTGTATGAAGGATAAAAAGAAAATGATAAAAATACGAAAACTGGGAAAAATGTCGGAAAAAAATAATAGGATTTCTTTTCATGAAATGGAAGAATATGGTATGATATTACAGACTTTTATGGAAGGGTACCGGTATGTGCGGAGAGTGATTGAGCGGTCAGGGCAGTCTGCCTATCTTCTTTTGTGCACCATGACGGATGGAAAAGGAGTTCCGTTGGAGAAGGGAGAACGCCTTGGCAAAGTTGCAGAGGAATTAGAACAGGCAATCCGTAATACTCTCCGGCGAGGGGATATGTTTACCAGATACAGTGATAATCAGTTCCTGATGCTGCTTTTAGGAATCAGGCAGGAGGATTGTGCCATTGTTGTGGAAAGAATTAATGGATATTTTGAGAAAGCATCCAGAAAGAATTATTTAAAATATAGCACAGCGCCAATCTCGGAGATCAGGGAGGCAGATGACTGTGCGCATTTTCACAATATGGATTCCATGTGGGGAGAGTAAGGAGCAGATTCATTTATGACAATTGAAAAATCATTGCCGAATATGGTTATGGTATGTGTGGATGGTGTGGAAAATGGAGACATCTATGGACGATACTTTCACCGGTATAAAAAAGAAGAAACTTTTTTTCCGGATTCTGCCACGCTGGTTATAGAAATGGAACGATTTTACGACGCCATCGGTTATCCGCAGGCGGCTACAAAAACGAGAAAATTTATGGAACGCAAAGGCGGGAGGATCCCTGCAAAAGAGCACATGGATGTCATTTCTGACGGTCAGGCTTTGATACAGCTCCGCGGAAACCTCGCAACATTTCTTGTCGGTGTAACTTCCAGACAAAATGCAAGCTGGCAGGGAGATGTGGTCTGGATGGAGCAGAAGATCCGGAAGCATTTTTGCAGCGACATGGATCTGATGGTATTCGTGGATGAAGCAGTAAAAAAAAGCGGAATGTAACGCTTTATTTAACGCAGTCTATGATAATCTATACAAAAGAGAAAAAGGTGGCAATTATGGCTGAAAATCAAAAGGGAACATTTATTGTAAAAATTAATCATACAGATAATGCAAGCTGGCAGGGACAGGTGACATGGGCAGATAAGAATATCACGAAAAATTTTCGCAGTACACTGGAGCTGATCAAGCTGATGGATGGTGCGATCACATCAGAGGGGACAAAAAACAGTTGAAAATACGGCAGGTATGTGTTATACTGCTTTAAGTTGTGAGTTTATAATCGTAGGAGGAAGATAAAGTGGCAGTTTTAAAAATAATCTTAACAGTTATTTTTATTATAATCAGTATTGCATTGACAGTTATCATTTTAATGCAGGAAGGTAAGTCAGCAGGACTTGGAGCGATCGCCGGAGCAGCTGATACTTACTGGGGCAAGAACAAAGGACGTTCCATGGAGGGAAGACTGGTAACAGGAACCAAGATTCTGGTTGTCTTATTTATTGTGATTGCTGCTGTATTGAATCTGGGAATTTTTTAAGAAACGCAAAAGACTGTCGTGAATACGATGGTCTTTTTTTTGTCATTCTATTATCAGAATATTAGAAATGACAGCATACTTTAGGAAAATGGAGAAGTTATGAACAAAGAATTATTACAGGAACGAAAGAAAATGATCTACGATTTCATCTGTGATGAACTCTATGTGCCGATGAAGGCAAAAGAGATGGCAATTGTATTAAATGTGCCGAAATCACAGCGCGGGGAATTATTGGAAGTGTTAGACGCACTCACTGCAGATGGAAAAGTAGAGATATCCGGCAGGGGAAAATATGTAAAATCAGAGGGAAAATATCTGACAGGCGTTTTTACTGCACATCCGAGAGGGTTTGGTTTTGTGACTGTGGAGGGAGAGGAAGAAGATATTTTCATCCCGGCTGCACAGACGAACGGAGCGCTTCATAAGGATACCGTCCAGATCACGCTGTCAAAAAACAGCAGTGGAAAGCGCAAAGAGGGAACGGTGACAAAGATTTTATCCAGAGGAACAGAGCAGCTTGTCTGCACTTATGAAAAAAGTAAAACCTTTGGTTTTGCAGTGCCGGACAATCCGAGATTTGCGCAGGATATTTTTATTCCGCTGGAGCGGTCAAAGGGAGCGGTTTCCGGGCACAAAGTTGTGGTGGAGATCACAGATTATGGAAAAAACGGCAAAAAGCCGGAGGGAAAAGTCGTCGAGATCATCGGACATATCAATGATCCGGGGACAGATATCATGTCCATTGTGAAGGGATATGATCTGCCGGTGGAGTTTTCCCAAAAGATCATGAAACAGGTGGAAAATGTATCGAATGAAGTCAGTGCCGCAGACATGGCTGGGCGCATGGATCTGCGAGACTGGCAGACGGTCACGATCGATGGGGAGGACGCAAAAGACCTTGATGATGCGATCACGCTCACCAAAGAGGGAGATCTTTATGAACTTGGAGTCCACATTGCCGATGTATCCAACTATGTGCAGGAGAGCAGCGCACTCGACGTGGAGGCGCTCAAAAGAGGAACATCCGTATACCTTGTCGACCGCGTGATACCGATGCTTCCACACAAACTGTCAAATGGAATCTGTTCGCTGAATGCAGGAGAGAACCGTCTGGCGTTAAGCTGTATCATGAAGATCGATGAAAAAGGAAATGTGATCGACCACACCATTGCAGAGACCGTCATAAAAGTGGACAGGCGCATGAGCTATACCAGCGTAAAAAAAATCTTAGAAGAACATGACGTGGCAGAGATCGAAGAGTACAAAGAACTTGTGCCGATGTTTGAGCGGATGAAAGAGCTTGCCGCAATATTACGGAAGAAACGAATGAAGCGCGGCTCGATTGATTTTGATTTCCCGGAAACAAAAATCATTCTGGATGAGCAGGGAAAACCGGTCGATATCAAACCGTATGACCGGAATGTTGCGACGAAGATCATTGAGGATTTTATGCTCATCGCAAACGAGACGGTGGCACAGGACTATTTCTGGCAGGAACTGCCATTTGTATACCGGACGCACGATAATCCGGACACCGAAAAAATCAAAAAATTAGGAACCTTTATCAACAATTTCGGCTACACGATCCATATCGGACAGGATGAGATCCATCCGAAGGAATTACAGAAATTATTGATGAAAATTGACGGTACACCGGAGGAGGCTCTGATCAGCCGCCTGACACTTCGTTCCATGAAACAGGCAAAATACACGACAGTCAGCACCGGGCATTTTGGACTTGCCACAAATTATTACTGCCATTTCACTTCACCGATCCGCCGTTACCCTGACCTGCAGATCCACAGGATCATCAAGGACAACCTGCGCGGCAGGATGAACCAGAAACGGATCGAACATTATGACAGTATTCTGCCGGAGGTTGCAAAACACTCCAGCGAGATGGAGCGGAGAGCAGATGAGGCGGAGCGCGAGACAGATAAACTCAAAAAAGTAGAATACATGGAAGAACGTATTGGTCAGGTGTTTGAGGGGGTTATCTCCGGCGTGCAGGAGTGGGGATTCTATGTAGAACTTCCAAACACGGTGGAAGGACTGGTGCATGTGACATCTCTGACCGATGATTTTTATCATTACGAGGAGGCATCCTATGAGATGATCGGGGAGCGCACGAACAAGCACTATAAGCTCGGTCAGAAGGTCAAGGTGATCGTGGCGGATACAGACAAAATCATGCGCACCATTGATTTCCGTGTTGTGCGGGATGATGTGGAACCGGATGAGACAATCGTGGACGAAGCAGCTGCTTTGTCGAAGAAGACAGATTAAATTTTTATAAAAATTGTATTTTTAACCAGAAGTTTATTGCGAAAGATAAACTTCTGGGTTATACTGTAACAGCAACAGGAGGTAAGAGTCATGGCAAAGCAGGAAATTAAGTTAATAGCGAATAATAAGAAGGCTCACCATGATTATTTCCTGGAGGAAAAGTACGAGGCAGGAGTGGAACTTCACGGCACAGAGGTAAAGTCTCTGCGCATGGGAAAATGCAGTATTAAAGAAGCATTTGTCCGCATTGAAAAGGGCGAAGTGATCATATACGGAATGCATATCAGTCCCTATGAGAAGGGCAATATCTTCAATAAAGATCCACTGAGACCGAAGAAACTTCTGATGCATAAGTCAGAGATCCGCAAACTTGTCGGCAAGATTGCAGAGCAGGGCTATACGCTTGTTCCGGTGGAAGTTTATTTCAAGGGAAGCCTTGTGAAAGTACAGATCGCTCTTGCAAAAGGTAAAAAACTCTACGACAAGAGACAGGATATCGCCAAGAAGGATATGCGCCGCGAGGCGGAGCGTGATTTTAAAATCCGCAACCTTGGTTAGAGAGAAACCGTCCGCGGTTTCACGGAGCACCCGGTATGGAGGCATCCGACAATTAGAAAATATGGGCTTGTAATGGTTTCGACAGGGATCATGAAGCTGGAGAAGCGAGTCGCACGGGATGCGTCAAATTCCACAATTAAAATTAAACGCTGAAGATAATTTAGCATACGCTGCCTAATTTGGCAGCAGTCTGACCCAGAGCACCTACACTTTGGGACCCAGGCTTCGACTATGTAGGAAACGACATCAGCAAAGCTTTGAGCTGTTGGGCGTATCATGAAGCTACTGAAAGCATTCGGTTGTTTGTTCCTGGATGCTGGAGGGAATGTCTAAGGATAAACTAAGCTCGTAGAAGGACAGGGGATTGGTTTTTGGACACGGGTTCGATTCCCGTCAGGTCCACTATCAAAAAATGCCTGAAATCTTAGAAAATAGTTGATTTTTCTGGGGGTTCAGGCATTTTTTATGATTCGGATATTTGTTGAAATTATATTGTATTTGTCAAATAAATGCACTTTTTTGTCATGGATTTTGTCATGACAAATTTAAGAAATATTGTTGAATAGTTCATATCCAGATTTTGTCAAAGAAACAGGATATGGAATAGTGACCGGATCAAAGGACAATCGGTGGAAAGACCTATACTTATTATGAATCCACGCAGAAACAGCGTCAAATGGAGCGGCAGATCAGAGCCACCAAGAGAGAAATCGAAACAACAAAAAGTATCGGCGGCGATGCACAGGATTTGCAGAATAAATTGCGTGGACAGATGGCAGATTACAAAAGCTTTTCAAAGGCTGCCGGGT
The DNA here is from genome assembly GCA_900542495.1 of uncultured Roseburia sp. Classification (GTDB taxonomy): domain Bacteria; phylum Bacillota; class Clostridia; order Lachnospirales; family Lachnospiraceae; genus Roseburia. The sequence continues at coordinate 5,371 of UQNW01000004.1, read as the reverse complement.
TGAAAGAACGGGATAATCGACTTAGAGTAGAGAGTGGAAGCAGTACTCTGAAATCTACAAAGGCATATCAGAATGCTGTTAATATGAAAAATGCCGGGGCACTTTCAAATAAAACAGATCCGTTTGGTAGAAAAAGGGAAAAACATGCAATAAGTTATTATGAAGAAATAAGAAATCGAAGAAGTAATTATGTAATAAAACGGATATCTAAAAATGGTGGGGTTTCTGAAAAAGCTGCAAAGAATATATATGAACATGTATTTGTGGAAAAACATATATTTGCAGATGGTACAGAAAGACAATTTGATCCGGATTATGATATGTCTGAGTCATTTCGAAGAATTTTAGAAGGAAAAAATATAAAACCACATGATATCACAATGTTGAGACATGAAAATCTTGAATTAAATCTCATGAAGAAGTACAATATGGTGCATGAGGATGCGCATTCTCTGGCTGAACAAAAATATAACTATAAAAAAGAATTAGATGAATTTCTGGAAAGGATAGGTGGTTAAATGCTGCTTTTAAAGTTGTTGGAAGAATCAGATTCAGAAGTAGTGTACAGCTACTTCCCTGAAAAGAAAAAATACTTTGGAACTGTAAAAATTAATAAGATAACAGGAGAGATTATTGATGTTCAGACAGCAGATAATGACTTGCATAAGCGGTACATGCATCATGCAGTATCTAAAATTATCAGTTTTTGTGAAAAAGGTGATTTTCCAAAAGAAGAGATGGTTTCTTGGTATTGAGTGTAAAAGGCAATAGAGATAATAAATTATAAGCCAAACATATGTTTATTTTATGTTGCTAATATGCAAAAAATATCATATAATACCACTAGGGGTGATATATTGAATCCTAGTAGATTTATCTGGTATCCTTGTCCGAAGTGTGGAAGCCACCTTTTGGCAATCAATAAAGATACCGAGGTTAAAAATTTGCCGTGCAAATGCAAGCACTGCAAACGAGAAAGTTTAATAACGATAGAGCCGATTAGTCAAGTCTTAAATTAGGACTTGATTGATTGGCTCTTTTTAATGCCACAGATTGATGTAATGGCAACATAAAGGTTTGCAGAGTGGCAATTTTTTTTCTGCAGAAGATAATCAGGCCATCAGCAGATTTAAGAAATCATAATAGCGAGATTTCAAGACAGTGCAAGGAAGAAAACGAAGCGGTTATCATTACTGTGAATGGTTCGTCTTTCACCTCACGTTGTCCACTAAAAGTGGTGGAAACGAACGGTTGTCCAACCGCGCAAATGAAGGAAAAGTGTGGCTCGGGTAAATTAAGAATAGATTCAGCTGTGCTTGAATCAGACCCGAAATTGAAAAGCAAGAAAGAATGCAGTGGGAGAAAAAGGATAATTAGAAAATTTGTTTGAAGAACAGCATTTTTTAGGTGTAATGATAGAAAGTTTCTGTTATAATAATACCATGGCATTGATGGGAAGGAGGCGATTTTATGCCAGCAGTAAATGTTAATATTCAGCCGGAAATAATACGTTGGGCGTTAAGTCAGACACAGAAAGAAAAACTTGGCGATACGTTAATGAACAATATTATTCAGTGGCTTAATGGCACAAAGACTCCTACCTTTAAACAGATAGAGGATTTTAGTAAAAAAGCGAATATTCCTTTGGGGTATTTCTTCCTACAGACACCTCCTGTAGAGCAGATGGAACTGTTGGAATACCGGACAGTTGACAGTATTCAGCTTGTAAATCCAAGCCGTAACCTAATAGATACAGTTCGCGAAATGGAAAATATTCAGGACTGGATGAAAGATTACAGGCAGGAACTAGGGTTTGAGGTACTTCCGATAGTGGGATGCATGAAGGATGTCAGGGATGCTCAGTCAATTGTGGACAGAATCCGCAAAGACTTGGAATTAGACACAACATGGTATGAGAAATGCAGAAATTCCAGAGAAGCATTTGGTTTTATCAGAGGACAGTTGGAGACATGCGGCGTTATTGTGATGATGAATGGTGTCGTAGGCAAGAATACACATAGGGCATTGGATATAAATGAGTTCAGGGCATTTACGATGGTAGATGAATGGGCACCTCTTGTTTTTATCAATGCGGCAGATTCTAATGGAGCACGTTTGTTTTCGCTATTACATGAGGCTGCTCACATTTGGCTTGGAGTAGACGATTTGTATAATGACAGACATAATCGCATAAATGGTGTGAGTGCCGTAGAAATCATGTGCAATGCAGTGGCAGGCGAGCTGCTTGTGCCAAAATCTGTTTTTCTGGGTAAATGGGACGATGATGAAGAAGATATTTATGCGGTTATTACAGAACTGGCAGGATATTTTCGATGTGGTGAAAGTGTGATTGCAAGGAAGGCATTAGACTGCAAAAAGATAACAAAGGATATATACAATAAAATAGTGCAGACGGCAATCGACAATTATAATCAGATGAAAGAGAATCGGGAAAAATCTGGAGGAAACTATTACAACACAATGGGTTCTCGTTTAGATGGGAACTTTGTAAAAGCATTATGCGAGAGTATTAGTATGGGAAGAACTTCTTATACGGAGGCGTATCGTCTGACCAACACTAGCCGCAAGACATTTTCAGAGGTTGCGCAGCATTTTGGAGGTATGGAATGGTAGAAGAAAAATTTTTAATTGATTCCAATTCATTTATGACACCATACAGACAATATTATGCATTTGATTTAGTGCCGACCTATTGGAAGGAATTAGAGAAACGTCTGGATACCGGAAGAATGATTTTGCTTGATATGGTAAAAGATGAAATTGATAAAGGTCAGGATGAATTATCTGCCTGGATAGACAAACAGACAGGTTTTGTAATCTGTAACCATATTGAGCCTGCTATTATAAGCAAGTATCAGGAAGTTCTGCAGTATGTACAGAATTGTGGTCTATATAAACCGCAGGCATTACAGAACTGGGCACCAGTTTATATTGCAGATCCATGGCTGATCGCAGCCGCAGCGGTGAATGATTATACAATCATAACAGTGGAGAAGCCTTCAAGTGGATTAAGTCCTAAAACCCAGAATAAAAATGCTAAAATACCAGATGTGGCAAGGGTATTTGGGGTTAAGACTCATGATATGTATTATATGATGAGAAAGCTGGAAATTAAGATATAGAAAATTACATAATCATGGTCAGGAGTATTAGTTGGCATTTTTTTCATGTATATCTTAATAAAATAACTATGATATGACGAAATCGTTTGATCAGAATTTATCTAAAATTTTAAAATTACAAGATGATACGATCATAAGAACACAGGAAGATAAAATGAATTTTGTAAGGTTCTTGATGGAAAAAGATAAGGAAAAGCAGTTATCCGAATACATTTGGAATGGAATCAATACATTTTATAAAATATATGAAAATGAAACAATAAGAGGTTAGACATTTCAAATACAGGAAAGAGAAAGCGATGAAAGAAGTAAAAGATATATGGCAGTTTTTTGAAAATATGAATGAATATGTGTATGCCACAGATATAGAAACGCATGAGATTGTATACATGAACCGGAAAATATTGCAGGTATATGGTTTACGATCACTTGAAGAAGCAAAAGGAAAAAAATGCTATGAATTATTACAGAAAACATTAATTCCTTGTGGTATGTGTAACAATGACAGGCTGAGTGTGGGCGAATTTGAAGAATGGCATTACTATAATCCGATCATTGACCGTTATCTGATGTTAAAGGATACGCTGATCGAGGACTCTGCCAATGGGAAAAAATATCGTGTTGAAATTGGTGTGGATATCAGCGAAGAACGCACACAGGACGGCGTAATCCAAAAATATCAGAACATGGAATTTATGATCAACGAAGGTCTGCGCATTGCACTTCAGACGGCAACGCCGGAGCAATCGATCGAAGTTATTCTGGAATATCTGGGCAACTCGTTGAATGGGGAAAGAACCTATATTTTTGAGCGCAACGAGCGGGGCAGGGATGATAATACCTACGAGTGGGTTGCGGAAGGCATTTCGAGGGAAAAAGAAAATTTGCAGGATATTCCTCCGGAAATCTGTGCGCATTGGTATCGGATGTTTCAGGAGGGAAAGTTTATTGTCTTTAAGGATCTTGAGGAAATCAGGGAAAGCGATCCTTTACAATATGAGAATTTGAAGCGTCAGAACATTCATTCACTTGTGGTTGTTCCTTTGTATGATGATGGGAAAGTAATTGCTTTTTACGGTGTGGATAATCCGCCGCCTCCATCATTGGAGTATGCATCTAATATGCTTCAGATTATGGGACATTTTCTGGTGTCATGTATCAAAAGAAGGAATCTGATGAGCCAGTTGGAGAATATGAGCTATAAAGATCAGCTTACAAAACTCGGAAACCGTTTCGCAATGGAAAAATATATCAATGAGATTGACGCAGAAAAGAGCATAGGCGTTGTTTATTGTGATATCACAGGATTGAAACGTGTGAACGATTCAATGGGGCATGAGGCTGGGGATCAGTTGATTCTTCGTGCCTGCGACAGTCTGAAAAAAGCATTTGGAGAGTATGGTTTGTTCCGTATCGGTGGAGATGAACTGCTTGCGCTATGTGCAGGAATTGAACATGCGGCATTGATGGAACGCATTGGGCTTTTAAAAGAATGCATGAAACAAAATAATGTAAATATGGCAGTGGGAGAAATATGGCGTGAAAAATACCAGACAGGATTAGATACATTACTGCAGGAATCTGAAAAGAGAATGTATGCAGATAAAGCAGCGTATTATAAAAGAACCGGAATCGATCGCAGAAAATAGCATATATTCGGGTGTTTCAAAAAGTTCTATCTTCGGATGGAACTTTTTCTTTGACTCTTTTTATAAAAGAAAATAAAAATATAAAAAAAGTACTTGACGAAAGGAAAATGCTATGGTAACATTCTGTCCTGTCCACGGAACATAAATGTTTTGAAAATCAGAACAATTTGTGAAAAAATCTGAAAAAAATAAATTTGAAAAAGTTATTGACAGATAAAAATAACTGTGGTATAACAAATAAGTCGCTTGAACAAAGCGGAAACAACAATGAACATTGATAACTGAACAGTGAATAACCTTGAAAGATTCTAAAGCGAACAAAGTTCGCTCAGAAGAAATCTTCGATTTCTTCCGGGTTACGAAAAAGATTTAGTTCGCGAGTATAATTCAAGTCATCGAAAGATGAACGAACAGCTTTTAATAAAGCAAACCTTAAAAACAGTAAAACCTGAATCAAGATTCCGGTAGGAACTTGTTTCTGATTTAGAAAGCCAGATATTCTGGCTGGATTAAAACTTTTAACATGAGAGTTTGATCCTGGCTCAGGATGAACGCTGGCGGCGTGCTTAACACATGCAA